>CAYLOT010000020.1:0-50471 GCA_964385405.1 uncultured Chryseobacterium sp.
GTAAGCTCTCGCGATTTTGTTGAACAACTGCATGATCAATACCGTTTTACCTACACCGGCACCACCGAACAACCCAATTTTACCACCCTTTGAATAAGGCTCAATCAAGTCAATTACTTTAATACCTGTTAAAAGGATTTCAGTTGCAGTAGACAAATCTTCGTAACGAGGAGCAGCACGGTGAATTGAGTTACCGTTTTCATTGCTCACTTCTCCGATACCATCAATCGCTTTTCCAACTACGTTGAACAAACGACCTTTAATTTGATCTCCCGTAGGCATTGTGATGCTGCGACCCAAAGCCACAACTTCAGCACCTCTTTGAAGACCTTCTGTTGCATCCATTGCGATGGCACGAACAGTGTCTTCACCTACGTGTTTTTGACACTCTAGGATTAGATCGTCTGCGCCCGCACGCTTGATAGCAAGTGCATCTAGGATGTTAGGAAGTTTTTGACCTGCTGGGAATGAGATATCTACCACAGGGCCAATAATTTGAACTACTTTACCATTTTGAGTTGACATAGAAAGATGTATTCAGGTTGAATTTCGGGCGCAAAAGTAATACAGGAAGTCCAATTTTGTACTGAAAAATGTCTGCAATTGCCATTTTTTATTTTACACCTTGAAAATAGAGGGCTAGACAATATTTCATGTCAAACTCCTTTAAGCAGTTCGAACCGCTTGCAAAAGGTCTTACTTTTGCACCATCATTGACCAAAGCATGAATAACCCTGTAAATAATCCTGAAGAATCTCTTAATTCTTCAAATCTTTTAGTTGTTGTCTTCAAATGGAGAAAACACCTCTTTATTGTCACTGCGGCGGCGGCCATTATTTCTGCAGCAGCATCTTTTCTGATTACAGAGAAATATAAGAGCACAGTAGTTTTGTTTGCATCACAACAACATAGCTTCGGGGAGCAACTGCTTGAGGACATTAAAAAGTCAGATGTTTTGGCCTACGGAGAGGAAGAAGATGCTGAAAGGCTCATGCAGATTATTAATTCAGATCAAGTTCGGGGTAGAATCATTGAAAAGTACAATTTGTGGGAAGTGTATGATATTGCCAAGACAGATCGAGGTGCAAATACGTTAATCGGAAAAGAATACAACGAAAACGTTTCTGCAGATTTAACGCGCTTTGGATCTATCGAAATCACTGTACTTGACGCATCGCCAGAGCGAGCGCGTGACATTGCCAATGACATTGCACAACTTACCGACTCTGTTAGCAATCAAATGCGCAGCGATCGTGCAATGTCTGCATTCTTGTACGCAAAATCTTCTTTAGAAACTCTTCAGAACGAAATTAAAGTCTTGGAAGATTCGATGCAGTACCTTCAGGAAAAAGGAGTGTACAGCTACAAGGACCAAATTGCTTATTTAACAGAACAATACGGAACGGCAATCGTTGAAGGGCACCCTGATCGCGCGCAGGAAATTAAAGTTCAAATGGATTTCCTTTCGAAATACGGAACGCGTTACAAGAAGATTGAAAGTGAGATTGATGGTGGTTACGAGAAAATGCAGATTTTGAGAAAGCGTTACGATTTGATGAAAATCGACGTCGAATCGAATATCTCTTCTCACCTTGTAGTAGACAAAGCAGCCGCAGCAGACAAGAAGTCTTATCCAATTAGATGGCTCATCGTTGTTGTGAGCGCTATGGCCACTTTTGTCTTGGGTGTGGTTGTGATTTTAGTGCGCGACAACATTGAAAAGTTGAAAAAGGCATAAGCAGTGAAATCTTTCACAGCATTTATTCAAAACAAACCCATTCTCTTTTGGGGAAGTCTTTTTGCCCTTGTCCAGGGTATTGCTGTTGCCTTTGAAGTATATCTTCTTTTTATTTTACCCGCGGCCTTGTTTGCGCTTTGGCTTGCCATTCACAAAATAGAATGGGTTTGGTTTTTCAGTATCATGGCAACCCCGTTGAGCATTAATTTGGAAGAAATGGAAGTGGCTCACATTGGAATGTACCTTCCCACTGAACCCATCATTGCAGCACTTCTTCTTCTCATGATTTTCAAAATACTTTCCGGAAAAAGTGTTGACAGAAGAATATTTAAACATCCGTTCACCTATATCATAGGACTGTATTTACTATGGATGGTATTCACTGCTGTTACGAGTGAATATCCGCTGGTATCTTTCAAATTCATTGCTACCCGACTTTGGTTTATCTCTGGTTTTTATTTACTAGGAGCCCATCTTTTTCAAGATTTTTCAAACGTAAAAAAATTCTTCGCCTCTTATTTAGCTCCTTTGTGTATTGTGATCTTGTATACAGTTACAAGACACGCTCAATTTAATTTCGATAAAGAAAGTGCACATTGGGTTATGGAGCCTCTGTTCAAAGATCACACGAGCTACGGCGCAGTGCTCGCCATGTTCTTCCCTGTAACTATTGGACTTCTTTTCCTAAAAAAGAAAAGCCCCCTAATAACCTTCTTAATCTATTCCGCTCTCTTTATTTTAACCATTGGTTTAGTCTTGTCTTATACGCGTGCAGCCTGGGTTTCTGTTGTTGTTGCAATTGGTGTTTTTGTAGTTATGCTGCTTCGCGTTCCGTTGAAATACGTATTGTACGGAACAGTAATATTCGGAAGTATACTTCTCATCTCTTGGGACAATATTCAACAAGAGCTGGGACAGAACAAGCAGGAGAGTAGCGATAAACTCGACGAGCACGTTTCATCTATTTCAAACGTTTCCTCTGACGCTTCAAATTTAGAACGATTGAATCGTTGGCATTGCGCCATGGAGATGTTCAAGAGAAGGCCCATTTTCGGTTGGGGACCAGGAACCTATCAGTTTGTTTATGCTCCATTCCAACAAGCAAAGGACAGGACAATTATTAGCACAAATAACGGTGACGGAGGAAACGCACACAGCGAATATTTAGGGCCTTTGGCTGAAGAAGGCGTTCTTGGGATGTTGTTATTCGTTTCAATATTCGTGTACACGTTTGTACTTGGATTTAAACTTTTCTATACCGCAACTGAAAAAGAACACCGTGTAATAATAATTAGTGTTTTCTTAGGGCTCCTCACCTACTTCGTGCACGGAACATTAAACAATTACCTAGACACAGACAAAGCCTCTGTTCCGTTTTGGGGGTTCATCGGAATACTTGTCGCAATGGACCTCTTCCACCTGAAGAAAAAAGAAAGTGCTATTTCCAGCTATGAGCTCAAGGAGAAGTACTAAATTCTCAATTACATGATGGGTTTGAATACTAATTTAACATTGAAGGATTAAATCTTCTTTCGAGCAATTTACATTAATAACCTTCGTAAATTATAGCAATGCTTAATTTATCAGAAGTTGATTAATTTTAGAAATGAGTCGCTCGGTATTTGTCATCTTTGCAGAGTAAAAATAGAATTCAATGCGCATTGCATTTACTGGCCCAGAATCGAGCGGAAAAACAACCTTTTCCAAATGGCTTTCGACAGAGCTTTCGCACTCGGAATGCATTTTAGAATTTGCGCGTGTGTACCTCGAAGAAAGAGGAATTGTAACAGCCAACGCGAATGATTTTAGAGAGATTGCCCGAGAACAATGTAAGTTTTTCAGTGAAAGATCAGAATCGGAACATCAAATATTCGACACAGACATTTTTGTGCTTCGCGTTTGGAATGAAGAAGTTTATCAATTGGAATTAAGTGAGCTCGAAATTCTTCCATCCTATAAGATGGACATTCATTTTTTGTGTGCACCAGATGTTGAGTGGGAAGAGGATCCGCTAAGAACTGCGCCTAATCCATCTGAGCGATTGAGGCTTTTCGAAAAATACAAGATGGAACTTCAAAATTCAGAAGTACGCTATGTGATTTTATCGGGAAGCCAAGAAGAAAAAAAATCAATCATTTTATCCTCGATTGGAAACTATTCTTCTTGAGAGAAGCAGAGCGATAAGGACACCAGTAACATCTGCAACCACATCATACCAATCGAAAAAACGATCCGTTGTAAAATAAAATTGATAAGACTCAAAAAACACTCCAGCGCAAATCCAAACGATAGCCGATTCCATTCTGCCCCATCCTGAAAATAAAGCAAGGAATGAACCAACAAAAAACATGAGCGCATGAACAATTTTATCAGGACCTAAATTCTCCCAAAGTGTAATTTTCGGAAATGATTTGCTCGACATAGCGTGTAGGCCAAAAACAACAACTGCCCACAAAAAGTGAGCAGTCGTCCAATATTTTTTTGGAAGCTTAACCAACCATTGCTTCATAAGCAGCAGCGTCCATTAATGAACTTAAGTCTGCACCTTCCGCTAATTTTACTTTGATCATCCAACCGTTTCCATATGGATCGTTGTTTACATCTGCCGGATCAGCTTCCAATCCAGCGTTTACCTCAACCACAGTTCCTGAAACAGGCATGAACAAATCGCTCACGGTTTTAACAGCTTCCACTGTTCCGAAGATTGCATGCTCTTCAAGAGATTCACCTTGTGTTTCAATTTCAACAAATACAATATCACCCAATTCGCTTTGAGCAAAATCTGTAATGCCAACAGTAGCAATATCGCCTTCAATGCGAACCCACTCGTGGTCTTTCGTGTACTTTAAATCAGCTGGAAAATTCATTGTTTTCAATTTATGTGAAACAAAAATAAGGGAAGTTTGAAGTGGAACAATTAAAAATAAGCCTAACTTTCACCCACAGTTTATGAAAATGGAAATTACGGCATATGTTGTTTTCTTGCTTCTCGCCATTGGTATGGCCTCGGGAATGCTTAGCGGATTTGTTGGTGTTGGAGGCGGACTCATTATTGTCCCCGCTTTGGTTTATTTTTTAGGTTATACCCAACTCCAAGCGCAAGGGACGAGTCTAGCGGTGCTGCTGCTACCGGTAGGATTCCTTGCCGTGATGCACTACTACAAACAAGGAAACGTAAACACCACAGCAGCTTTGCTTATTGGTGCTGGATTTATTTCAGGTGCGCTGTTTGGAAGCAAGTTCGCACACAACATTCCAATTGCAAAAGTGAAATTCGGATTCGCACTCGTGATGCTTATCGGAGCTTTGAAACTCCTTTACGAATCAAGCAAAGTACTGTTTAGCTCGAATTAATTCAACCCGTAAATTCTCTCCATTACTTTTCCAAAAGAATAAATATCTTGGAATGAATTGTACATTGGCACAGGCGCCATACGAATGATATCTGGTTCGCGCCAATCAACAACTACCCCTTCCTTGGCCAATACTCCAACAAAATCTTTTGTTCTTCCCTCCAAACGAATGGAAAGTTGACAACCTCTTTCATTTGCATTACGCGAAGTCAATTGCTCAACGGGCACTCCCTTCCTTTTCAATTCATCGAAAATAAATTCAAGATAGGCCGTAAGTTCTTTTGATTGAGCACGCAATTCATCCATTGACGTGCGATCATAAATATCTAACGCTGCACGATGAGCTGCCATGCTTAATACAGGAGCGTTGCTCATTTGCCATGCTTCTGCTGAATGGGTTGGGTCGAAATTTTTCTGCATTAAAAATCTTGTCTCCGCTTTGTTTCCCCACCATCCGGCAAGACGTAAAACTTCTTCTCCGTGATGACGTTCGTGCACATAAACACCAGACACTCCACCAGGACCGCTATTCAAATACTTGTAACTGCACCAACATGCAAAGTCTATGTCCCAATCGTGCAATTTCAAATCGATGTTCCCTGCTGCATGCGCTAAGTCTAATCCCACCATCGCTCCTACCGCGTGGCCTGCTTTAGCGAGTGCTTCGCAATTAAAATATTGTCCGCTGAAATAGTTCACGGCACCGAAACAAACAACAGCAAGCTCCTCACCCAACTCATTAATCTTCGCAAGAATGTCTTCTTCACGAAGCAAGACTTCTCCTTCACGCGGTTGCATTTCAATCAATACTTCATCTGGATTTAATCCGTGCAACTTTGCTTGCGATTCAAAGGCGTATCTATCGGAAGGAAAAGGTTTATGTTCGAATAAGATCTTGTTGCGTTTTCCGGAAGGACGATAGAAGCTAATCATCATCAAGTGCAAATTCACGGTAAGCTGATTCATGGCTACTACCTCTGATTTTTTCGCTCCTACAATTCGAGCTAGAGAATCTGTCAGCACTTCATGGTAGCTGAACCACGGGCGCTTTGCGTCGAAATGTCCTTCTACACCAAACTTCTCCCAATCACTTAATTCTTGCAACAAATAATCTTTCACACCTTTTGGCTGAAGCCCAAGCGAATTACCTGTGAAGTATAGCATTGGAGCCCCATTGTGTTCTGGAATGAAGTATTCTTCGCGCAAAGATTTCAACGGATTCGATTCGTCTTTCATTTTCGCGAACTGCTCTGTATTCTCCCAAGCTCCCATAGTATTGAATTATTTGAACGCAAATTTAGTGGAACGTTCGTGACTATCTTTGTATGACTTCATGATAAAAGCAAGTTCCTACATATTTCTTTCTTGCCTGATAGCCTTGCTTTTCCATTCTTGCAAAAATGTATCTGGTGAAAGTTCCAATTTGGATAATGAAAAAACAAATCCAATTAAAAAGGAAATCAAATACTTCTCTTCGCTGATCGACACAAGCTTTTCCATTGAATCGAAAAACGATTCCTTTGAAAATATTCGAGGTTTATATTTCGAAATAGATGAAGAAAACCCTCAGGGCATATTCACCTTTCGTGGCGGGAATCAACGGAACTCACCCGTTCGCGGGATGCTTTCTTCTCTTCCAAAAAAAATTACATTGAATTGGTCATTCCAAACTTCAATCGATACACTAAACGGCCCCTTCGGATTTTGGGGCGGTGGTGCAGGTTGGACTGGACAGCCGCTTGTTGTGAATTGGAGTAAATCTGAAATCGCTCAATTGAGTAATTTGAATCCAAAATTTCTTTCAAAAAATGAATTGAAAGAAGTTATTCAAATTTCTTTATCTGGGAAGATTTACTTTCTCGATTTCGAAACAGGAGCAGAAACTCGTCCACCTCTTTTCATTCGAAACCCCATTAAAGGAACTCCGAGTATTGATCCGAAAAACAAAGACCTGCTTTTTGTAGGACAAGGAATTCCACACCGAGGTAATATGGCTTGGAGAGTCTTTCATTTGAAAAAACAAACGCTCCTGCATGAAGAGATTTTGCCTTCTGCATTTTCTCTTCGAAGATGGGGAGCTTGCGATGCTTCTCCGCTGTTAGACACTTCGAGCATGACTCTAATCTGGCCTACGGAATCTGGCGTTATATACAGGACCAACTACAGCGACACTTCGTTCAGTGCCATTGATCAATTCCGTTATCGACTGAAGTCCTCCGCCCATCAGGGAATTGAGTCTAGTCCATGTGCATACAAACAACTGGGATATTTCACCGACAACGGAGGCAATGTTTTTTGTGCCGATTTACGCACCATGCAACCGCGCTGGCATTTCTTCAACACAGATGATTCAGACGCCTCGCCTGTGCTTTCAGTTGAAAAAGAGAATCCATTTATTTTCATTGGAAATGAAGTGGACAAGCAAGGCTCAAAAGGATTTGGATACTTAAGAAAATTAGATGGATTAACAGGGAAAGAAGTGTGGTTTTACAAAAAAGAATGCTATTCTTCAGTTGGAGAAAAAATCAATAACGGCGGTATGCTAGCAACGGCACTTGTTGGTAAGAAACAGGCTTCAAACATTGTCTACGCCATTTTCTCGAGAACCACTGTAAACGGTGCCGGTGAGCTAGTAGCATTGAATAAAGAAAATGGAGCTTTGATTTTCAAAGTACCCTTTCCTCAATACAGTTGGGTCTCTCCGATAGCCCTGTACGACAAAAATGGTTATCCCACTTTATTCGTCCCAACAGTTGGAGGTGTTATTTATTTAATTGATGGAATGAATGGAAGTATCACTTATTCTGAAAACTTCGGATGCACATTTGAGTCTTCTCCAATTGCATGGGGAAACAGAATTATTCAACCCGCTAGGGGCAACAAAATTTTTAGTTTTATTCTCGAATGAAAAAGTTAACATCGCTATTCTTTTGCTTAACTATAATTGCAATTTCCTTCGGACAGAAATCGAAATTATATAAAGTTGAAAACTCTCGAGCTCCTTATCATTACTGGTGTTATGAGCCCGAAAATTACAATGCACAAAAAGACAGTGCTTGGCCGGTAATTGTATTCTTGCATGGAAGAAGTTTAAGTGGAACTGATTTAGAAATTGTGCGTTCATATGGACTTGTGCATGAACTTGATAAAGGAAGAAGTTTTCCCGCAATTATCATAGCGCCGCAAGTCAAGAAAGGCGAATCTTGGGAACCATCAAAAGTTATTGCATGCATTCAAGAGCTAGAAAAAACACATCGCGTTGATACTACCAGAATTGCCATCACAGGAATGAGTCTGGGCGGATATGGTACTTTGCATACAGCGGGAAAGTATCCTGAAATTTTTTGTGCAGCCGCAGCATTTTGCGGAGGGGGAAGTGCAAAGGACGCATGCCGTCTTTCTACCATACCTGTTTGGGTAGCGCACGGTAAACGAGACCGCGCAGTGCCATTCGGCGAATCCTATGAAATTGTTGAACGCATAAAATCGTGCGATGGACAAAATGTAAAATTCACTGTTTTTGAAACGCACGACCACGGGGATCTCGAGCGTATGTTTCGAACCGAAGAGCTGTACGATTTTCTTTTAAAAAATAAAAAAGGGAAGCCTACTTACTTCCCTCCTTTCAATAAGAAATCGTTGAATTAAACCAATGTATTCGTTTCAGTATTTGGGAAAATGACCCATGGTTTAAATGTCTTTGCCTCTTCGAATTCCATTTGGGCATAAGAACAAACAATAACAATATCACCTACCGTACATTTCAAGGCAGCAGGTCCATTCAAGCAAATTACACCACTTCCTCTTTCACCTAGAATAATATAGGTTTCAAGACGCTCTCCGTTCGCACAATTTAAAACTTGTACACGTTCACCTTCTATCATATTGGCCGCTTCCAATAGAATTGGATCTATTGTTATGCTACCTATATAATTCACATCTGCCTCAGTTACAGTTACTCGGTGAATTTTTGACTTTAAAACCTGAATAATCATAGGCGGCAAATTTAAACTTCATTTTTCATCTTAGCGCCATAATTATGAGAAAGATTTTGAATATTCTGCTGAACTGTTGGTTTCCTCGCGTCTGCAGTGCATGTGAGCGAAGCCTCTCCGTGAAAGAAGCTGGCTTGTGCTTTTATTGTAAGCAATACCTGCATCTAACCAATCATTTCGAGCGGAAAAACAATTTACTCTTCCTGCAATTGGGTTACCGCATGAGCCTGCAAAGTGTCCAATCGCTCTACTTTTTTCAACCGAAAAGCATTGAACAAAAGGCAATACACGAACTGAAATACAAAAAGAACATGGAAGTAGGGCATTTTTTTGGAAGAGAGATGGGCAAGCAAATTGTCAAAACAAAATGGCTTCAAGACGTTGACGTTTTGGTACCAATTCCTATTCACATAAACAAAGAACGTGAACGAGGTTATAATCAATCTGAATTGTTGTGTGAAGGAATATCTAATGAAACAAATATTCCAACACTTAAAATTCTGAAAAAACAATCTTTTGGAAAAGGCGCCACGAAGGGCAATCGAATGGAGCGCATGAGGAGTAGAAAAATCGAATTTCAAATTGGCACATCCGTTCCTTGTAACGCCCAACACCTTCTTATTGTAGATGATGTCATTACAACCGGCGCAACAATAGAAAGTGCCTTTCAAATTATCAGACAGGAGTTTAAGGGCAAAATTTCGGTCGTCTCCATTGCTCACACCTTTTAATCCTATCTTTGAGTGCTTTAAACCTATTTCGCTATGAACCTTGTTTTGGGACGTATATTGATTTTCTTTCTTTCACTTTTGCCATTTGCTATCCAGGCTCAGCTGCAGCAAGGAAGAGTATTACTCATGAACGGTACCGTTGTAGAGAATGCACTTTGGGGAGAAAAAGATGGAATGATCTACATATACGATAAAAAAAACAATTTATTTGGAAAGGAAAAAACTCGTGCAATCGAATTGAATAAGAGTGAAATCTTTAGCCTCTCAAATGGAAGTAAAGAACAAGTTCTTTACTTCCAAGACACCATGCTTGGCGATTATTACACACCTGAAGAAATGCGCATGTATCTGGCAGGAGCGGGCGATGCAAGAAAAAATTACAAAGCGAGACACATTAGTGCGATAGGATTTGGATTATGCACTGTAGCAGGATATCTGGTTGGAGATGGCCTTATGATTTTAATAGTTCCTCCAATAACATATGCGGCCATTCAATATGTGGGAAAAATAAAAATTCGTGAAAAATACATGTCAGATGTAAACTACAAATACAACGACCAATACGCCGAAGGATTTGAACCGCCTGCACGCTCAAGAAAAATTATTCGCGGAGCATTCAGCGGAGTTCTTGGTTCTGTAACAGGCGTGGTTCTTTACATGCTAAAAAATCAATAAGGTGATAATAAACATTGTACAAAGCTTGTGCCTTGGTGGCGCATCTTTCTTTCTTCTCTCTTTCTCGAACCCTCAAACAACACTAGAGAATACACTCCTTTCCGCTGCAGTATTTTACAGCTATTGGATCTCACAAAAGCTACACAGACCAGCCTTTTGGCTTCCTCTATTAATAGTTGCTGGCATGCTCGTAATATCACCGAACGTTCGTTCGGTTTTGTTGTTATTGGTTGCTTTATTTACCACACTTTATTTCCTTCAACACAAATTTTCATTTCGAAAAACACCATTACTCAAAAACTTGACAGTTGCTGGTTGTTGGTCTATACTTGTTGCAATTCCTGACACAAATGAAGTATTTGAGTTGGGAGGAAGTGTATTTTTCACTACGCTGGCTTTATCACTTTGCATCGACTTTGTTCAACGCAGAGAAGATTTTGGAAAAATTGAAACGGTACCACACACCATCGGAAGCAACGCTACGCTTTTCTTCTCGTTGATTTTCGTTTTATTGGGGCACCTTTACCTTCCAACTACGGGCTATATTGGAATTCTTGCACTTACCGTGCAAGCAGGACTAACTTATCTTCCGAAGGAACCACAACGAGAGGCACTCCGAGAGCTTCCCTTCCTAGCTTACGCGATTGGAATTTATCTTGTGTAAACGTAATCTAGGGCATCGCAGAAATCTACGATTGCCTTATCAATATCTGCATCAGTATGTGCGGCAGAAACGAACCCAACTTCATATCCGCTTGGACCGAGATAAATTCCCCGTTCCAACAAGAACCGATGGAACGGTGCAAACAACTGCCCGCTGTTTTCTGGGATTTCATCCATTCTTCGAATAGCCTTTTCTTTTGAAAAAGAAACCCAAAAAATACTACCCATGTTAAAAATCCGGAAGACATAGTTCTTCTGATCGGCATGTGCTTGAATAGCGCTTACCATCTTAACTGTTTTCCTCTCGAGCTCTTCATAAAAGCCGGGTTTCACCAATTCTTTCAATTGAGCCAAGCCCGCAGCCATAGCAACTGGATTACCTGAAAGGGTTCCTGCCTGATAAACTGGTCCATCTGGAGCAATGTGAGACATAATCTCGGCACTTGCGCCGTAAGCACCAACGGGCATTCCGCCACCAATAATTTTTCCAAATGCTAGCACATCTGGCTGAATACCGTAATACCCTGAAGCTCCCTCGAATCCTAGACGAAATCCGCTAATAACCTCATCAAAAAGCAAAACAATTCCTTCACGTGTGCAAACTTCACGAAGGTGTCTTAAGAAAACACCGTCTTGAATGAGTAGTCCGTTATTGGCCGGAACCGGCTCAATAGCCACAACCGCAATTTGACCGCGATACATTTCAATTGCTGCATCGAAAGCCTCAATATCGTTCAACGGAACTACAATGGTTTCTTTCACGTAAGCCTCCGGAATTCCGGCACTACTGGAAGTCCCTAGTGTCGCCAATCCACTTCCGGCTTTCACCAACAAAGCATCTACGTGTCCGTGATAACATCCTTCAAACTTCAAGACTTTATCGCGACCGGTATAGCCTCGAGCCAATCGAATGGCACTCATTGCAGCTTCTGTTCCGCTACTCACAAAGCGAATTTTTTCTAAGTATTTGTGATGTTGTAAAATGAATGAAGCTAACTCGTTTTCTTCTTTAGTAGGAGCTCCAAAGCTGGCGCCCTTGGCTGCAGTTGAACATATGGCCTCTGTTACGGCGTCATTCGCGTGGCCTAAAATAAGCGGACCCCAAGAGCAACAAAAATCTATGAACCCATTTCCATCTGCATCCCAAACATGAGATCCTTTTCCACGTTCAAAAAACAATGGATTTCCACCTACAGACTTAAATGCCCGTACAGGGGAATTTACTCCGCCGGGAAAATATTTCTTCGCTTCTACAAAAAGTGCTTCGCTGTTGCTCTGTTTCATGGTGCAAACTTACGCTCGAACAAGAAAAACAACGTACTTTCGCATCCCACATTTTTTCAACTTGAAATACAGTTTAACCCTCCTGTTGTTTTTATTCGCTTCACTCGCTGAGGCGATTGACTTTCCCATTGAATCAATTCAAAAACTAAAAAAGCACGGAATTACTTTTTCTCCTGAATGTGGTGTATACACGAATGGCATTTCGGTTTCGTTTGAAAACAAATCTTCATTCAACATATCCTATAGACTTGGAGCAACTGATTCCACTGGGTTTCAGCGATACAAAAACCCCATAAACATAGGGCAAACGACATACATACAAGTAAAACTTGAAGGCGCAGGTGCACCCAATACCATTTTCATTGGAACATTCATTGTCGGCAGAAACCACACACTTCCTGTTGTTTGTTTGAAGGTAGAACCCAAAGCATTTTTTCCTCCAACGGGAATTTATTACGGAAAACTTTTAATGGGAGGCGGAAACGCCAACGGCACGCCCGGAGGAGGTGGAAACAAATTCATTGGAAACTCTTGGAAGAAGACTCCCATACCCTGCTTCGCTCAGTTCTTTTACAACAACAAATTGGTTGAAGCAACTGCATGTCATGTTAAAACTTTCGGTGGTTGGACTCTAGGTCTGCCAGAGAAATCACTGCATTTGTATACCGACACACTAATCGGAAAGAAGGAATTTGAATACAAATTTTTCAAGAACAAACCCTACAACGAATTTGAACACTTGGTTTTGCGCACAAGCGGAAGTGATCAGAACTTCACACGTTTCAAAGACATCAGTATTTCAAGTTTTGCAGCTGAACTCATGGTCGATTACATGGACTATCAGCCTGTAATCCTTTATGTCAATGACAAGTATTTCGGCATTGTTAATCTTCGTGAAAAGATTAACAAAGAATACCTCGGGTATAATCACAACGCCAACAAGGATTTTACACAATTGTTAGAGCAAGAAGGAGGAAATTCGAAAGACTATCAATTCCTCAAAGACTTTGTAGCGGCGCATTATACCGACGCCAATTTCCCTCAGGAAATACAAAAGCTTATGGATCTTGAAGATTACTTCAACTATAGCTTTTTAGAAATTTATATCGCCAACGTAGATTCTCGAGGTAACATTCGGTATTGGAAAGACGCTTCTTCTGAAAACAAATGGCATTGGATTTATTACGATGGCGATCTCGGGTGCGCGAATAATTTCCACAAACAGAATTTTTTAAAAGAACGCATCAGTCCCATTCAGACCGATTGGTACAATCCAACTTGGACTACCCATCTTTTGCGATACACTACTTTGAACCCAGAGCTTCGCAATCGATTTGTTCAACAAGCCTGTTTGCTCATGAGCACTGTACTTCAAAAAGATTCTGTAGTTAATCGAATAGATCAATTTGCAACTGACATCGCATTTGAAATTCCGTATCACGTCAATCGATTTCCAATTACACAAAAAGAATCTGAAAAAAGTTGGCGCAATCACGTGAATAGTTATAGAAAGTTCTGGGAACAACGACCTGTTTCCATGATGCGACATATTCAGGAAGCCTATGGACTTGGTGATTCCATTCACATGAATTTCACTTCAAATCTTCCGAACGAAAAACTAATTATTGTCAACGATTCAAAACTACATTTCAAAAAAGTTGAAGGAGAATTTTTCGCGAATATTCCACTCCCGCTTGCTGTGCCTGAGAACTCCTTTCCATATGTTTTCAAACAATGGAGCGACGGAAACAAGGACAAGCGTAGGGTTTTGGATTGTTCCTCACCACAAACCTTGGAAGCTTCATTTGTTCATGCTCCTATTTCCGAATTGAAGCAAAAGCTTCACATTCGAAGATTCGGAAGTGAAATGAAAGCCAAACATTCAATGAAATGGATGGAAATTGTTAATCAAAGTGACGAACCAATTGCGCTGAACGGAATTGTATTGTACGACTCTCCGAATGGCGTCATAGACACTTTGTTCACGGAATCATATTCAGAAACCCTAGCCCC
Organism: uncultured Chryseobacterium sp.; assembly: GCA_964385405.1. Classification (GTDB taxonomy): domain Bacteria; phylum Bacteroidota; class Bacteroidia; order Flavobacteriales_D; family Sanyastnellaceae; genus CAIZGX01. The sequence continues at coordinate 14,453 of CAYLOT010000020.1, forward strand.
GCTAAGCTCTGCAATATTTGTGAGCTCAATGTATACGGGTGATATTGGCCAAAGCATTCATTTACCGCAAGGCACGCGCATTTATCCAATTGATTTCCCTGTTGGTTTTTCCACCAAGCATGCCTTCTATTTAGGCGATAAAGAAAATGCGGTTATTGACAGCATGCTCGTGAATTTTCCTGACACACTTTTCACACAAGGAAAGCATTTCGTTTGTTTCTTTGATGAAAGTGGAAATCTCAAGTACGATCGAGTAAATCAAAAAACAGAATTCGATTGGACCGTTACAGAGGTAAAATCCACAAACGCAATTATGAGTAATCTAAGTGAGCTTCCCTTGTGGATCTATTGGAGCAACGGTGTTGCCTTGTTGCTTTATGTTCTGCTCGCATTCTTCAAAAAAATTAAATGGCGCGACGCGATTCGTTATTTTGCATTTACTGCTCTTGCCATTGGACTTCTCTATTGGGCATACAAAGGCGTTTCAGTGCAAGAAATCGTTGGTCAGATCATAAATACGCATTGGATCTGGATTGTTGCTGCGTTAGTCGTTGAATACTTATCGGTTATATTCAGAGGAATACGTTGGAACCAATTACTGCAACCTCTCGGACACAAAGCCAATACATGGAATGCCATTCATGCCGTAGCCTTTGGTTATTGCATGAACGATTTAGTTCCAAGAAGTGGTGAAGTAGCGCGATGCACCTTGCTCTTCAAATCAGATAAAATTCCAGTATCTACTTTGGTCGGAACGGTAATCGTTGAACGTGTGATAGACATGGTTATGTTTGGACTGCTCCTTCTTTGGGGAATTTTGCTCTTGCCTTCAACCTTGTCTTCCTTAATGAATGAAACGAAAAGCTCGGGATTCTCAATGGAATTAGGGATAGCCTTGATCGTTCTTGCAGTTATTGGAATCGTGGTGTTGCGCTATATTTTGAAACACACTTTCAAAAATAAATTCATTGAAAAATTCGCTGAATTTATCAGAGGCACTTGGAAAGCCTTTTTAAGTGTTGGAAAAATAGACGGTAAATTCAAATTCATTTTCCTTACGGTTGGAATTTGGGGCGCTTGGTTACTCATGACTTGGTTCAATCTTTTGGCAGTTCCAGGCTGCGAGCACATGGGATTGAATGAATCGGTATTCTTAATGATATGCGCAAGCCTAGCTATGCTTGCACCCACCCCTGGTGGACTCGGGGCTTTTCACTCCATAACAATCATAGGATTCATTGTCTTGGGTTATGCAGATGAAAACAACGCAACTACTTCACTACTCGGATTAACGTTCGCAACAGTTTCTTGGTCGACAAGAACATTGATGGAAATTCTGTCTGGATTCGTTGGTTTCCTTATTGTATCGTATCGCATTAAATATGGAAAAACTACTTCAGGAAATTAAAGCTTGGCGTGAGGCTGGAGATACCATTGTTTTCACCAATGGTGTTTTCGACATTTTACACGTGGGCCATGTTACTTATCTCGAACAAGCTGCTGCGCAAGGCAACCGGCTCATTATTGGCGTTAACAGCGATGCTTCCGTTCGTAGTTTAAACAAAGGACCAGAACGTCCCATTAATCCCGAATGGGCTCGTGTAAGAGTGCTTGAAGCACTTAGATGTGTAGACGCCGCAATTGTGTTTTCAGACCACACCCCATTGGAATTGATCCTTGCCATTCAACCCGACATATTAGTGAAGGGCGGCGATTACAATCCAGATGAAACCGATGAGTTGAACAAGACCTACATGGTTGGTTCGAAAGAAGTAAAAGCAGCCGGCGGAAAAGCCATTGCCATTCCTTTGGTCGAGGGATTTTCGACGACGAATATCTTAAACAAACGATAGGCTTTGGAAATTCTTGCTATTCTCTCCAGTCTAGCATACACTGTACTCTATCTATTAGAGTCTGTATGGTGCTGGCCCCTGGCAATTCTCGGTAGTTCAATCTATTTTTATTTATGTCGAAAAGCCAACCTTCAAGGGGAGAGTTGGCTGCAATTATTCTATGTTGGCTTCGCCGTATTTGGTTGGTTGAATTCCAACTCATCTTTTGACCACGCTAAATGGAATATTGAACAGCATTTACTTTTTCTACTTGGATCTATTCTTCTCTGGCAATTGTTTTTTCTCATACTTAAAAAACGCAACTCAGCTTTACCTCAACTCGATGCCTTTGTCTTAGCATTTGCCTTGGCAGGAACTGTTTTGCAGATCTTATATCTTGAAAGCAACTGGTACTACTTTATAGCGGTTAACTCTATTTCCATCTATACCTATTGGACACGTGGATTAAAGAAAAGCATTGTGCTTTACCTGATTTATTTGGGACTAAGTGTTTACGGAATTATTCAGTAAAATCATCGAAGAGAAAATCGTTGTATGGAAAACGAACAACATGAATCTCCCGGGCACGATTGTATAAAACTTCACGAAACTCTTCAATCTGAATTTTCTTCGCAGCACTCATAAACACAACATCCTGAGAGCCCATACGAGCCATCCAAGACTCTTTCAATTCCTCTAAAGAATAATTCGCTGCTGTCTTCGGTGTGAGGTCGTCTTCCTCCTTTTCAATGAAAGAGTATGCATCAATTTTATTAAAAGCAAGAATCATGGGCTTATCACCAGCTCCTATCTCTTGAAGCGTTTCCATGACCACCTTGTAATGATCTTCAAACTGTGGGTGGGAAATATCTACCACATGCACCAATAAATCAGATTCACGCACTTCATCCAAAGTGCTCTTGAAAGATTCAATTAACTGGTGAGGAAGTTTACGAATAAAACCCACCGTATCACTTAACAACAAGGGCAAATTCTTAACCACAACCTTGCGAACAGTGGTGTCAAGCGTAGCGAACAATTTATTTTCAGCCAGCACTTCGCTCTTACTCATCATATTCATGATGGTCGATTTCCCCACGTTGGTGTAACCGACTAAAGCCACTCGCACCAAAGCTCCCCTATTTCCACGTTGTGTAGTTTTTTGACGATCAATAATCTTCAGATCTTCCTTCAACTTGGCAATTCTGTCGCGAATAATTCTTCGGTCAGTTTCAATTTGAAGCTCACCGGGACCACGCATTCCAATACCACCCTTCTGTCTTTCCAAGTGGGTCCACATGCGCGTTAAGCGCGGAAGCAAATACTCGTATTGCGCCAATTCAACTTGAACCTTCGCATGAGCTGTTTGCGCGCGCGCAGCGAAAATATCGAGGATCAAATTGTTTCGATCTAATATTTTCACTTTATGATTTTCGTCGTTAAATAAGTTTTCTAAATTTCGTAATTGCGAAGGCGACAGCTCATCATCGAAGATGACCATATCCACTTCATTCTCGAAAACGAAATCTTTGATTTCCTCAATTTTTCCTGAACCAACAAAGGTTCTATTGTCGGGATGATCGAGGTTTTGCCAATAGCGCTTCACACAAAACGCATCGGCTGTTGTCGCTAGAAAAGCGAGCTCATCTAAATACTCGGTAAGTAAATCAATGTTCTGCCTCTTGTTCACAATACCCACGAGCACGCAGGTCTCTTGGGGTTTCTTGGTCTCTTGTAGTTTTGCCATTTTATCTTCCCGACAACTTCATGCAGTATGCTGTAAGCGCATCAATTTCTTGAACCGTTAACATACTTTCAAAAGGAGGCATTCCTGCTTTTCCGTGCGTAATCTGATTTTTTATTTCATCTGCGGAAAGCTTACTCACCGTGATGTTTTTCGCTCCACTTAGCTGAAGATTTCCCTCACTGCCATGACATGTTGCGCAACGCTTTATGAACAACGCTTGTGCATCAACAGGCCCTTGAGCTTTTGGTTCATCTGAACATGCTTCGAAGCACAGCGAAAAAACAAACGCTACGAAAGAATAAAGCAATACGTATAAAACCTTCTTACTCATTCTCAATGCATGAATGCCATTTTAGACCAATAGCCCATGTAGCTCATGGCAACAATGCTAACTAACAAACCCAATCCGTAGAAAATGGCAATCTTCTTCGCGCGATCGCGGCCATTGGTCGCACGTTTGGCTTTTGAGTAGCCCATGGTAATAAGCACAACAGACAAAATCATCATGGTCGGATGTTCAATCAACTTCATTCGAACAGCAGCATCTTTCATTATGTTCACTCCCGTTCCTGAGATTGCAACGAAATTCATTACAAGCAAAACCAATCCTACTAGCAACTGAATGTGAGAAAAAATTAATGAAAACAAAACCAATTTGCTTGGTTTGCCTGAAACGGTTTCATTCTTCTCTTTCACCAACGAAACAACAATGGCCAATAAAGGAAGAAGCAACAATAAATAAGGAAGTAAAATGTGTAAGTGTTTGAAACCCGTTTGCATAATTATTAATTTTCTTCAAATCTACTCTTCTTTTTGAAAAACACCACATCTTTGTTTCCAAGAAAACGCCATGAATAAAATTGTATACAACGTTACGGTAAGCGTAGACCCTGAAATTCATGAAGAATGGATTGCTTGGATGAAGGATATTCATATTCCAGATGTTATGAATACCGGTAAATTTCTTCAAAACCGAATTTTACGCGTTCATGGTGAGGAAGAAAATGGTGTTACCTACGCCGTTCAGTACACTGCTCTGAATCGCGGTGAACTTGACAGCTACTTCGCGGAACATGCTCCTCGTCTACAAAAAGAGCATGTCGACATATATGGTAATCGTGCTGTCGCCTTTCGTACCATATTAGAAATCCTTCACGAAACAGGAGAATAGCTGAATTAGGCTTAAAAAAGACTATTTTTGCGCCACTAATTACCGAGAGACAATTTATTGAAATGAATGCTACCCTTCAGCAAGAAAAGCTAAACTTGCGCGTTTCGCAAATGGCAGAGAATCTTATTGGTTCTGAAATCATAAAACTAGGCGGAGAAATTCGCGATCGTATTCTTCAAGGCGAAAAAATATACAACTTCACCATTGGTGATTTCAATCCGCAAATCTTCCCTATTCCTGCCGAACTGAAACAGTTCATCATTGATTGTTATAACGAAGATTTAACCAACTATCCAGTAGCAAACGGTGTGGTGGAATTGCGTAAGGCAGTTGTTCAACTATTAAAAGAAAAACAAGGTTTAGACTATTCCTCAGAAGAAATTTTAATTGCTGGGGGTGCGCGTCCTATTATTTATGCCATCTTCCAGGCTATCGTTGATCCAGGAGACAAAGTTGTTTTCCCTGTTCCATCTTGGAATAACAATCACTACACACATCTTTCACACGCTCATCAAGTATTCGTTGAAACACTTCCTGAAGACAACTTCATGCCGAATGCAGAAATGTTGAAGGAACACATTCAAGGTGCTTCCTTATTGGCTTTGTGTTCACCATTGAACCCAACAGGAACTGTATTTTCAAAAGATCAAATTGAAAGTATTTGTGATATGGTGTTGGAAGAAAATGCAAAGCGTGGAGCAAATGAAAAACCGTTGTACGTGATGTACGATCAGATTTATTCGTTGCTTACTTTCGGAGATACTCAACACTTCGATCCAGTTACTCTTCGTCCGGAAATGAGAAAGTACACCGTCTTCGTAGATGGTATTTCGAAATCACTTGCAGCAACCGGTGTTCGCGTTGGATGGGGATTTGGTCCTGAGTTTATCGTAGACAAAATGAAAAGCATTCTTGGACACGTTGGTGCATGGGCGCCACGTCCTGAGCAGATTGCAGCAGGAAGATATTTACAAAACATTTCATTACTTGACAATTATTTGAATTGGATAAAAGAAGAATTGCAAACGCGATTAAACGGATTTTACGCAGGCTTTGAAAGCCTTCGTGAAAAAGGATTCGCGGTTCGTGCTATTCCTCCGGCAGCAGCTATTTATCTCACGGTTCAATTCAATTTAATTGGAAAGAAAACAGCAGATGGAAATGTAATTGCAAACACGGGCGACATTACTTCGTACATCTTGAATGAAGCAAAAGTGGCTATTGTGCCATTCCGAGCTTTTGGCGCGTCTGACGATTCTACGTGGTATAGACTGAGTGTTGGAACAGCTTCACACGAAGATGTAACACAATCAATCGCCTCCTTGGAAGCAGCGCTTGCGAAGTTGTCTTAATTAAATATGATGATACCCTTCACCACGAATAATGGTGAAGGCCCTGTACAATTGTTCTACCAACACAATTCGTACTAAGTCATGCGGAAAAGTCATGTCCGACAATCGAATTTGTTCGTTTGCTCTAGCATAGATCTCGTCTGAAAAACCATGTGCACCACCAATAACAAGCACCCATGACTTTGTGCCTGCGAGTTGTTTCTTTTCGATATGCTTAGCGAAATTTACAGATGTGAAAGCTTTCCCTTTTTCATCGAGCAAGCAAAGAAAATCTTCCGTCTTAAACTGCTTTAGAATAAGTTCACCCTCTTTGTTTTTTTGAATTTCAGGTGTAAGACCTTTCGTTGCGATGTCTTTCAATTCAACATATTCGAACGTGCAATAATGTGGAAGTCTTTTGGTGTAACGCGCGATTCCCTCTTTCACGTATGGCTCGTGCGTATGACCAATTACCAAGACTTTCACTCTCATTCGCGTCGGTCTTCTCTGTTCTCTTTTATGTCTTGCTTTTGCAACGGATTGCTGGCAAAGCCTCGATATTCTTTGCGCTTCAAGAAAATATCTGTTGCGGTAAAAATTGCCGCACGCAAAGATGCCTCATCAGCAGTTCCCTTTCCTGCTATGTCATACGCAACACCGTGATCTGGCGAAGTTCTAACAATAGGAAGGCCTGCAGTGAAGTTCACTCCCGAGTCGAATGCCAATGCCTTGAAAGGTGCCAATCCTTGGTCGTGGTACATAGCCAACACGGCATCGAATTGCTTGTAAGCACCAGTTCCAAAGAATCCATCAGCACCATATGGACCGTATACTTGAAATCCTTTTTCCATTTGCTCACGAACAACAGGTAAAATAACTTCTTTTTCTTCAGTACCAATTAGGCCATTATCGCCTGCATGCGGATTCAAACCAAGCACTGCAATACGCGGCGATGGAATTCCAAAATCACGCTCCAAACTTTCACGCATGAGTATAAGTTTCTCGGTGATCTTCTCTTTCGTAATGGAAGCGCTCACATCCTTCAAAGGAACATGTCCGGTTACAACACCTATCTTCAAAGCTGGGCTCACCAAAAACATTAACACCTTATCTGTACCGGCCATTTTTGCGAGGTATTCGGTATGACCAGGAAATTTAAACTCTGTATTTTGAACATTGTCCTTATTGAATGGGGCGGTTACCAGCACGTCAATCTTATTCGAAGCTAAATCACTTGCTGCCATCTCCAAACTTCTACGCGCCATCTCTCCACCAATGGACGTTGGCCTTCCCCATTCGATATCCCCTTTAAACTCCTTCCAGCAATTCACCAAGTTCACCTTTTTCGCTACAGCATCTGAAGCCGTTGAAGCGTTTTGGTAAGTAAACTCATCCATTCCACCCATGCGCTTCGTTTGCTTTATTATTTCAGCATGCGAATAAATGACTGGTATAATGTGTTCCAACATACGCGCATCACAAAACACTTTGAGAACTGTTTCCAAGCCCACACCGTTAATGTCGCCACAACTAATACCAACTTTCACTCTTTCCATATTCAAATGGTTTTCAAACCGAATGTTTGTTCGGTTTAGTTAGCGTAATTCTTTTTAATGAAATCGTATAACAAACGAACACCAACACCCACGCCACCTTTTGTGCGGTAGGCCTGCGCAGCATTCTGATAAGCAGGGCCAGCAATATCTATGTGAATCCACGGGTAGTCTGTGAAATGTTCTAAGAATTTAGCAGCAGAGATTTGTCCGGCAAATGCACCACCTAAATTTTTCAAGTCAGCAACATCACTCTTCATTTCTTCACCGTATTCTTTCCACATTGGGAATTGAATCAATCTTTCCCAAACCTCGAATCCGCTGTCCATTAAATTGTTCACTACCTTTTGATCTGCTGTGGCCATAACCGCGCTCGCGTATGTTCCAATCGAACGAATGGCAGCACCGGTAAGTGTAGCTAAATCTATTACCAACTCCGGTTTGTATTTCTTAGCATACACCAACGCATCTGCAAGAATCAATCTTCCTTCAGCGTCTGTATTCAATACTTCAACAGTGGTTCCATCGCTAATGGTAATCACGTCTTGTGGACACAATGCATTTCCACCCGGACGATTGTCTGTTGCAGGTACAAGGGCTACCACATGAACCGGTAGTTTGTTTGCAGCAATTGCATAGATCGCTCCAACTACAGCCGCACCTCCTGCCATATCGCATTTCATTTCATCCATTGACCCCGGTGTTGGCTTCAAGCTTAATCCACCTGTATCGAACACCACTCCCTTTCCAACTAAAACAATTGGCTTTTTGTTTTTTGCATTCTTTGGTTTGTACTCCATGATTGTGAATGTAGGCGGATCAATACTGCCTTTATTCACACCAAGAAGTCCACCCATTTTAAGTGCTTCAATTTGTTTCTTGTTTAAGACTTGCGTTTTGAATCCAGCAGTTTTTCCAGCCTCCGTCATCTCTGCTGAAAATTGTGTTGCAGTCAAATAAGAAACAGGCTCATTAATAAGCGTTCGCGCCAACTCTGTGCCTTGGATAATACCTTGCAACTCTGCCCACTCATTTTCTTTAATTGTTGAATCAGTTACAAAAATCTGAGCCAATGAATTCTTCTTTGAAGCCTTGTCTTTGAAATACTTCAAGAATTGGTAGTTACTTAACGCGGCACCTTCAGCAAGATACCAAGCTGCCTTGTCGAATGAACTGTTGTTCACGATGTGCAGGGAAGTCAACTTAAATTTATTTGCAGCTGCTTGAATTTCAACACCTGTTTTTCTAACCGACTCTTTTGCATCAGCGTTCCATGAGCCGTCTAGAGCAACATAGAAGTGTTTTTCCGAAAGTGAAGGCATGAGAACCGTTGAACGATTGGCATTGATTTCGCCTTCGAGAAAAGTCAAGCTTGACTTCTCTAATTTCAATTTTTTAATCTCTTTTTTATTGAAAAGAGTTACAACTACATCTGCACTTTTCGGTGCTTTGTTACTAATTTTTGCCATTGCTGCGTTGTATTAATTCGGAATAAAAAAGAGAGCTTTTTCGGCTCTCTTTCGATTATAAAGTTTGTTTTACTTCAACTTCTTCGAAGGCTTCCACCAAGTCTCCTACTTTAATGTCGTTGAATTTATCTATGTTCAGACCACATTCGTAACCTTTCACCACTTCTTTCACATCGTCTTTGAAGCGTTTCAAAGAGCCGAGGTGACCGGTGTACACAACGATACCATCACGGATTACCCGTACACGGCTGTTGCGATTTACTTTACCCTCTAGCATGAAGCAACCAGCGATGGTTCCAACCTTAGTGATTTTGAATACTTCGCGAATCTCTGCCGTACCCGTAATCTGCTCTTCAATACGAGCAGACAACATACCCTCCATTGCTTCTTTAATTTCTTCGATAGCTTTGTAGATAATCGAGTATAACTTGATCTGAATTTCTTCGCTTTCAGCAATTTTACGCGCACTTTGACTCGGACGAACTTGGAAACCAACGATGATCGCATCAGAAGCCGAAGCCAACAATACGTCTGATTCCGAAATCTGACCCACACCTTTGTGTATAATGCTTACCTGAATCTTTTCTGTACTCAACTTTTGCAAAGAGTCTACCAACGCTTCTACTGAACCGTCTACGTCTCCTTTTACAATCAAGTTCAATTCTTTGAAATCTCCAAGAGCAATACGACGACCGATCTCCTCGATGGTCAAGTGCTTCTTCGTGCGAACGCTTTGTTCGCGCTGCAATTGCTGACGCTTGGTAGCTATTTCACGTGCCTCACGCTCGTCTGCCAATACGTTAAAACGATCACCTGCATTTGGCGCACCTTCAAATCCTAAGATTGACACTGGAGTAGCTGGTCCGGCCTCTTCAACCTTTCCACCTCGTTCGTTAAACATAGCACGAACTCTACCGCTGTATTGCCCTGCAAGTATTGGATCTCCGACACGTAGTGTTCCTGCTTCAACCAAAAGGGTTGCAACGAAACCTCGTCCTTTGTCCAATGACGACTCGATGATTGTACCTACAGCACGCTTCTTTGGATTGGCTTTCAAATCAAGCAATTCAGCTTCAAGCAACACTTTTTCAAGAAGCTTGTCGATGTTCATACCTTTCTTCGCAGCAATCTCTTGCGTCTGATATTTTCCACCCCACTCTTCTACCAATATATTCATTTGAGAAAGTTGTTCTCTCAAACGATCGGCATTGGCTTCTGGCTTATCCATTTTATTGAAAGCAAAAATCATTGGAACACCTGCCGCTTGCGCGTGACTGATGGCTTCCTTTGTTTGCGGCATTACGCTGTCGTCTGCTGCAATTACAATAATAGCTAAGTCGGTAACTTGAGCTCCACGCGCACGCATGGCAGTAAATGCTTCGTGACCAGGAGTATCTAAGAATGTAATTTTCTTTCCGTTCGGAAGTGTTACCGTATAGGCACCAATGTGCTGTGTAATTCCTCCTGCCTCGCCAGATAATACATCTGCCTTTCGAATGTAATCGAGTAACGAAGTTTTACCATGGTCAACGTGTCCCATTACCGTAATTACTGGCGGTCTAGACTGAAGATCATCATCGTTGTCTACCTCTTCCACTATCGCATCGGTAACTTCCGCGCCAACGAATTCAACCTGATAACCGAATTCTTCTGAGACAATAGCAATGGTTTCAGCATCGAGACGTTGGTTAATAGAAGCGAATATTCCCAATTGCATGCACGCAGCAATAATCTCAGTTGGATTGCGAGACATTAAAGTTGCCAATTCGCTAACAGTAACGAATTCGGTAAGCTTAAGCACTGCATTCTCTTCGAGCATGCGTTGTGCTTCCTCTTCACTGCGACGTGCAACCTGAGATCGTTTTTCTCTTCTGTTCTTAGACGACTTCGATTTTCCACCTGCACCAAGGCGTGCAAGAGTTTCTTTAATTTGATTCTGAATATCGGTCTCAGTAGGGGCAGCCTTTGGCTGAGCCACATACGGTGTGCGCGCTGCTTTGTTTGCATTACGCTTATCTATTTCTTGCTGACGACCGATATCTACTTTTGAAATTCGCTTACGTTTGCGCTTTTCCTTATTCTCAGCTGCAGTTGCTGCTGCTGATTTTTTCTCAGGCGCAGTAGGTAATTCAATCTTACCCATCAATTTCGGACCTGTGAGTTTTTCAACGTTCACGCGAATAAGTTCCTTTTCTACTACTTCTTGCTCAACAACAGATGTCGGTTCAAGAATAACAGCAGGCTCTTCAAATCTAGGTTCCTCTTTCTTTGCCCTCTTCGGTTCTTCTTTCTTTGACTCTTGAGCTTTTTTACCTCGTTTCGGTTTTTCAATTGCAGATAAATCTATTTTACCTACGACTTTCACTTCGTTCGGGCGATCTACTGGCTGTGACTCTGACTTGGATTCTTCGACTTGCTCAGCAGGTACTTCAACCGCAGCTTTTGCTCTAGTTTTAGCAGCCTTTTTTGGCTCTTCCTTTTTTGGTTCAGTTGGTGTTTCAACAACTTTAACTACAGGCTTTTCAACCGCCGGTTCGGGACGTTTGAACTTTGCTAAATCAATTTCAGATAACTCATCGCCTTCTCCATCCTTTCTTTTTTTGTTGTCCGAAATACTCAACGACTCGCGTGATTCACGCAATTTCGTTGCAGCAGCCTGAACAACCTCTTTCGCTTTCTGGTCTGTAGAAAATTCAGCGCAAAGCATATCGTATACTTCAGCCTCAATTTTCGCCATTGGATTATTATCTACTGTAACTCCCTTCTTTTTAAGGAATTCAATAATGGTATCCTTACTAACATTTAAGTTAGTGGCGGCCTTACCTAAGCGTTGTGGTCCTTTTGTTTCTGACATAAATCTTTTTCCCGTTCCTAATAAAATCTATTTAACACATTGAAGCCTCGTGCTTGTGCACTTCTAAAACCAAATCGAATTATTCGAACTCAGATTTTAAGATACTCAAAACTTCATCTATCGTCTCCTCTTCTAAATCTGTACGCTTCACCAAGTCTTCTTTCGGAATCTCAAGGACTGAACGAGCGGTATCGCAACCGATCGACTTCAATTCGTCGATAATCCAGCTGTCGATTTCGTCTGAGAATTCTTCCAAATCCACGTCATCAATGTCAACATCTGTTTCACGATAAACGTCCAACTCATATCCACACAATCTTCCTGCAAGGCGAATATTGTGTCCACCCTTACCAATTGCTAAAGAAACTTGGTCTGGCTTCAAGAAAACGTCTGCCTTCGCATTGTCTTTATCAATGCTAATACTTGAAATTTTCGCTGGAGCCAATGCACGAGCGATTAATAAATTCTCATTGGTAGTATAATGAATAACGTCTATGTTTTCGTTGCGCAACTCACGAACTATTCCGTGAATACGTGAACCTTTCATACCTACGCAAGCACCAACTGGATCAATACGATCGTCGTAACTTTCAACCGCAACTTTCGCACGCTCTCCTGGTTCACGAACAATTTTCTTAATGGTAATTAAACCATCGAACACCTCTGGAACTTCTTGTTCGAATAATTTCTCTAAAAACTCTGGCGCTGTGCGAGAAAGGATAATTTGCGGACTGTTGTTGCGCAAGTCTACGCGGTATACAACCGCACGAATGGTATCTCCTTTCTTATAAAAATCAGAAGGAATTTGTTGATCCTTCGGCATAATTAATTCATTGTTTTCGTCATCGAGCACAAGAATTTCACGCTTCCAAACTTGGTATACTTCACCTGATATAATCTCTCCAATACGTTCTTTATACTTTTGGTAGATATGATCTTTCTCGAGCTCTTGTATACGATTCTTCAGCACCTGACCCATAGCCATAATGTTTCGGCGACCGAAATCCTCAATTTTAATCTCCTCGATTAACTCTTCACCAACCTCAAGATCATCAACAATCTTGCGGGCCATGCTTACTTCAATTTCCGCAACTTCATCATCTAGCTCTCCGTCTGGAACTACTTGACGTGTGCGCCAGATCTCTAAGTCTCCACGCTCTGCGTTAATAATAATGTCAAAACCATCCTCCGCGCCCCAGCGCTTAACAATCATAGCTTTGAACATTTCCGCCAAGATGTTTGTAATCGTCTCGCGATCGATGTTTTTAAATTCTTTAAAGTCTGCGAAAGACTCTATTAGGTTTAGTCCCTTCATAATGACAAGGTTAATTAAAACGTATTACTACTTTGGTTTCTTTTATGTTATTAAATGTGAGGGTGACAGTTTTTTCCACCCATTCTTTTTTCTTTTTCCCTGGAAGTGCCTCTTTCTCTTGGTGCTTTAACACAATACCCTCATCACTTACCTCGGCTAACTCCCCTTCAAATTTTCCACCGTCCTCTGTCTTCACTTTAACGGTTCGTCCAATGTTCTTTAGATACTGACGGTGAACCAAAAGGGGCTTACCTACTCCTGGTGAAGAAACTTCTAGCGAAAAATCTTCCTTCTCACGATCTAAAGATGATTCAACATGGCGACTCACTTTCTTGCAATCCTCCACATTCAGTCCAGAATCTTTATCGAGTAAAACCTCAATGGCGTTGCCTGGACGAACGGAAATGGAAACAATAAATGCGTCGGATAAGGTATCCGTTTCGGCTATCTTGGTTTGCACCAATTGTTCTATTTCTGCTGCTGTTATCATGACTAAAAAAAAGAGGGGTGAATCGCCCCTCTCTCAGTGTTCAATTACTTAATTTCAGGTACAAATATAAGCATTTTTCAACAATAAACCCAAATATCTTCCGCCCAAGCCTTTTTTCTGTTAGTAAGTTGAATTGAGAGTGCCCTCATTGCATTGTTTCTTTGCAAAAAACTCAGAGCATGAATGTATTGATCTTAGGTTCCGGTGGTAGAGAGCACGCTTTCGCGTGGAAAATTTCACAAAGTTCGCTTATACACAATATATACATGGCTCCAGGAAATGCTGGGACTGAAGAGTTCGGAACCAATTTATCCGTTGACCCAAATGATTTCAAATCCGTTAAGAAAGCAGTTATTGAACATAGCATTAAGATGGTCATTGTGGGTCCAGAAGACCCTTTAGTGAAAGGAATCGTTGAATTTTTCGATAAGGATAAAGCATTAGCAGGTGTTTCAGTAATAGGACCGAATTCAATCGCCGCTCAATTGGAAGGAAGTAAAGACTTCGCTAAGCAATTCATGGTGAAACACGGCATTCCAACCGCGAAATACGCCTCGTTTACAAATGCCACTTTAAAAGAAGGTCTCGCTTTCCTGGACACATTAAAGGCTCCTTATGTTTTAAAGGCTTCAGGCTTAGCTGCAGGAAAAGGAGTTGTCATACTCGACGACCTGGTAAATGCAAAGAAAGAATTGAAAGCCATGCTTTCAGATAAGAAATTCGGAGATGCATCGAGCACAGTTGTCATAGAAGAGTTTCTGAAAGGAATTGAATGTTCTGTCTTCATTATGACAGATGGAAACAACTACAAAATTCTTCCCGAAGCCAAAGATTACAAACGTATTGGAGAGGGAGATACAGGGTTAAATACCGGCGGAATGGGCGCTGTATCGCCGGTGCCATTTTGTACTCCTGAATTCATTGATAAGATTGAAGCTCAAATTATTATTCCAACTATGAAGGGTTTGAAGGCCGATGGTATCGACTACCGAGGTTTCATTTTCTTTGGAATCATTAAAGTTGGAAATGAACCTTACGTGATAGAGTACAACTGCCGTATGGGCGATCCAGAAACTGAGGTGGTCATCCCAAGAATCAAAAGCGACCTTCTTCATTTGTTCGAGGGTATAGCTACGCAAACCCTCGGCGAATGCGATGTGCAAGTAGATCCTCGCTATTGCACTACTACCATGTTGGTATCGAAAGGATATCCAGTATCCTCAGAAAAAGGAAAAGAAATTTCAAATCTTGAAGATGTTCGTGACAGCATTATCTTCCATGCCGGAACTAAAACATCTGGATCTAAAATTGTCACCAACGGAGGTCGAGTGATTGCTACTACTGCCTTTGGAAGTTCTTTACACGAAGCACTAGCTAAAAGTAACGAAGCTGCAGATGTCATTTCCTTCTCTGGAAAGTACTTCAGAAAGGATATCGGAAATGATTTGAAAAAACTGATTAAGGAGAAGTAATCGCGTTGCAACCTGTGGCAATTCCATTCACATAAACACGAATCATTTCCACCTCCTTTGCAGTCTCACTACCAACAAAACCATTGATCTTTTCATAACTAATTTTCTCATTGTATTGAGTCAACAAAACAGTTGAAATGGGCATGTAAGAGTAATGCCATTTTTCTTCCGAATAACCCAATCTTCCTGCATTTCCTTTATTGTCATACGTTTGACAAAACCCAAAATTTGCGGCATTTTTTTGAAGCCATTCATATTCTTTCTTCCCTTTACCACTTGCAAAATAGCTTGGCTCTAACGAATTAATATCCAAATCGGTTCCCCAATGATGACGTGAAGTACCTGGCATAGAGCTGTACTTCAAAATATCTAAAGCTGTTTCCTTATCTGATTTGAAATTCGGTCTTCGCGCATTCCACTTCTTTTCCCAAATGGCTTTTTGCATGTTGAAATTCCTTCCACCTGAAATAACTATTAATGAAACACCTTCTTGTTGCGCCGCAGCAGCCATTTCTTCAAAAGCTTCATTGACTTCGAATAACAAATAACACGATTTAGTCGAACGATTCGCGGCAACCAAACTGAATCGACCGTCTTTCGCGAAGTCAATTTTTCCCAACAGAAAATTCTCATCCACTTCAAAATACCAAGGAACAATTTGAGACTTTCCTGGCATGGAACAAAGAATTGCAGCAACAAATAAGACAAGCACTTTTTTAATCATGTTCCCAAAGTTAAGTATTCGAAGATTGGAATTCATAACTTCGCACCATGAATGCATTTGACTTTGACAAATGGCTGGCAGAAGCCTTGAATGAAGATATTGGTCCAGGTGATTTCACAACATTAGCAACTATTCCAGAGCCTGCCATTGGCAGAGCCCAGTTAATTGTTAAAGACAACGGTGTTATTGCCGGAATAGCAATTGCAAAAAAAATCATTCATGCATTTGATTCAACTTTGCAAGTAACCAGCTTTATTGAAGATGGAGCTGAAGTTAAAAAAGGAGACATTGCGTTTATAGTGGAAGGAAAAAGTCAAAGTATTACAACCATTGAACGACTTGTTTTAAATGTCATGCAACGCATGAGCGGCATTGCCACTGAAACAGCAAGGCTAACAAAAATGATTGCTCACACAAACTGCAAGCTTCTTGATACACGCAAAACCACTCCGAATTTTAGATACTTTGAAAAGGAAGCCGTTCGTATTGGAGGTGGATACAATCACAGATATGCGTTGTACGATATGATTTTGGTAAAGGACAATCACATCGATTTTGCGGGTGGTGTGAAACCCGCACTCAGCAAAATAACCGAATTCATCAAAGAGCGAAATTTAAGCATCAAGGTTGAAGTAGAAACTCGTAATCTCCAAGAGGTAGATCAAGTAATTGAAACAGGTGTTGCCTTTCGCATTATGTTAGACAATTTCTCTCCTGAAAAACTTCGTGAGGCTGTTCTTCATATCAATGGCCGAGTTGAGACTGAGGCAAGCGGAGGTATTAACGAAACAACTTTGGTGAGCTACGCAGAGACAGGCGTGAATTACATCAGCATGGGAGCCTTAACTCATCACGTAAAGAGTTTCGATTTAAGTTTGAAAGCGATTAAATGAACAAGAAGAAATTCAAGCGTTACGCAGCCTGGCTTTTTAAAGTTCGACATTTTCTCGAACGCTATCATCCGTATGGTTTTGGGGGATTGAACTTGTGGGAAATTTCCTCTTTCCTAGTCATTGCATTTTCAGATGTTCGAACAACCATGCGATCTGCAAGTATTTCCTTTCGAATTTTCCTCGCCTTCTTCCCTGCTATCATTACACTCTTTACATTAATTCCTTTTATTCCAATCGATAATTTCCAAGAAGATGTTTTCTTAGGAATGAAGAGTATTCTTCCCGGAGATACCTTTCAATTTATTGAAGGCACTCTTTATGACTTAATCAACAAGAAGCAATCAACCTTGCTGTCTATCGGTTTCGTTTTAATGTTCTACTACGCTTCAGCCAGCATGAATGCAATTATGCAAGCATTCCAAACCAGTCAACATTTAGAGGTGTCTGCTCATCCATTCATTGTTCGAATTCTAAGTTTTATTATGATGCTCGTTCTTGGAGTTCTGTTTCTTCTTGCTATGATTCTCTCCTCATTAAGTGAAAGCACCTTCCTTACCATGCACGAAAAAGGACTCATTGGAGATAAAGGCGTAATTCCATTTTTAACCTTTGGTCAGTGGTTTATCTCTATATCATTCATATACGGCATCATTACCATTCTTTACAACTCAGGAATGAACATGCGTATACGCAAAAATTGGAAATTCTTCAACACGGGAAGCATTTTCACAACAGTCTTATTGATTCTTACCTCTTTTGGATTCAGTTATTTCCTCGAAAATTTTGCTCAATTCAACAAGTTGTATGGTTCGCTTGGAACGCTTATGGTTATTCTTATTTGGCTCAATCTTAACATGATTATTCTGCTTGTCGGATTCGATTTAAATGCCCTAATTAGAAAAAAATTACGCGCAACACGTCTGTCTAAACACAAACTTTAGTAATTTGAAAAAAAAATTCATTATGAAATCACTATTGTTATTTACTTCTCTATTTTTTCTAACGCTATCTGCAGCAGCACAAGGTGTTGTTGGCAAATGGAAAACCATCGATGACAAAACTGGACTTGCCAAAAGCATCGTCGAAATTCGAGAACAAAACGGCGAGTTATATGGAAAGATCATTCAGCTTTTCCGTTCTGAATGGGCCAATCAAAATCCAAAATGTTACGAATGCAAAGACGACAGAAAAGATCAACCCATGTTGGGAATGGATGTTGTTCGCAACATGAAATGGAACGGTAGCATGTATAAAGATGGCACCATTTGCGACCCAAACAACGGAGATATTTATCGTTGTGAGATGTGGTTGAAATCAGGAGATCCAAACAAACTTGAAGTAAGAGGTTATTGGGGATTTGTATACCGCACACAAACTTGGGAACGCGTTCCATGATAAAACTTGTAGCCATTCACGGCTTTTTAGGAAACAACGAAATGTGGAAGGATATACTCCCTTCCACATTTTCTTTTTATACACCTCAATTGGCGGGACATGGGAACAACGACTCTCTTCCAACTGACTCAATAGAAGATTTCGCGCAACACATTCTTCACCAAATAGATTTTGACGAGTCCGATGAATACATCTGGATGGGACATTCCATGGGTGGATATGTAGCAGCACATTTAGCGAAATCATTTCCAGAAAAAACAAAGGCGCTCGCATTTTTTCATTCCACCGCAGACGCAGATAGCGAGTTGAAAAAACAAGATCGCCTTCGCGCCATTGAAGCAGCTGAAAAACACAAAGCACTTTACGCGGCTAATCTTATAGACGGTCTCTTTCATAACGCAGATGCCCAACGAATTGCTATTAACGAGCAACTCGAAAAGATTGAAGCCATGTCAGCAGAAAGCACTGTCCAAAGCCTTCGCGCTATGCGCGAGCGTGAGTCTTCCATTTCATTTCTTCAATCTGCTCATTTTCCAATTTACTATTTCGCAGGAGCTAACGACAAGGTGCTCTCCTTGGAAAAAATGCAGGCCGAGTGGACACTTCTTCCGTCAGCAAAAATTACCATTGTGCCTGAAATCGGACACATGGGGCACATCGAAAATATTCCTGCAGCGAAAAAATTTATTGAAGAAGTACTTTCAGAGTTTGTTTCGTAAATTCACTACAAACTAACTTCTCAATTTTGCACCATGTGTGGACGTTACGCCGTAGTTTCTAAAATTGAAGAAATTCAAAAAGCCTTTCGCGCTGAAATAGGCAAAGGAGTTGTGTTTAAACCCCAAGCCAATATCGGCGCTGGAAAGCAAGGGCTTATCATTACCCAGGAAAACAAATCTGAAATTCGAAATTCAACCTTCGGATTCACACCCGCATGGGCCGATAAGCCGAAATATGTTTTGAACGCGCGAGCCGAAGGCGATCACAACAAAGACAACTCTTTCTTTTTTTCCGGTTCGAAGGGCATTCTCGAAAAACCGTTCTTTCGAATTCCCATCCGAAGAAAGCGATGCCTAGTGATTGCCGATGCGTTTTACGAAGGTCCTGAACGAGGCGGATTGTCTCATCCGCATTGCGTCTTTCTTTCAACCGGAAGAATGCCGTTTGCCTTTGCTGGCGTTTACGACGAATGGAGAAACCCTTCGACGCAAGAAACATTGCACTCCTATGCGATAGTGACAACAGCTGCACCTCCTGGAGTCTTACAACAAATCGGACATCCCCGCTGTCCGCTCATCCTTTCCAAACAACAAGAAGAATTGTGGCTCGATCCGCATGCACACCTTGCCGACATCACTTCCATTCTTCATCCTGTTGTCGACCTCGAACTCAACGCCTATCCCGTAAGCACAGATATAAAGAGTATTCATGCCGAAGGAAGCGATTTGCTCAAACCCACGGGCAATGCACTTCTTCCGGAAACGTCGTTCATTCTTCACCAACACATTGAATTGTTCGGAATGGGAGAATCACGCGCGAAAAAAAGAAGAGATAACGAAGGCCCTACCCTTTTCGATTAGCCGTGCTGAATTCCCACTCGTATTACAGTCTGCGCTACGGAATATTAACCGTAGAAAACGTCATTGAATTCGCTTTACAAAACGAATCGAAAGTTGTTGCGCTTACTGAAATTAATTCGACCACAACGCTTCACGATTTTCTTCGACTTTCGAAAAAGAATAACATACGCCCACTTTGGGGAATTGATTTCCGTAACGGTGCAAAGCAGTTGTTCGTAGCCTATGCGCAAAACACCGCTGGAGTATATGAACTCGCCACGTTCCTTTCAGAACATCTTCATGAAAAAAAAGATTTCGAAACACGTGCTCGGCAATGGAAACATTGCGCAATTATTTATCCGTTTGAAAATTTCAAAAAGAATTCATTCGAATTGAATGAAACAGAATACCTCGGTGTTGCTTCAGCCGATCTTCCCATCTTCGAACGAAGTGAATGGAAATCGCAACGCGAAAAAGCACTCGCCTTTCAAACTTCAACTTTTCAATCGCAGCGACATTTCAACATGCATCAATTGTTGCGCTGCATCGAAAATAATATTTTGTTAAGCAGACTTCAACCCACAGATCAAGGAAGGCGGAAAGATGTTTTTCTTTCAGAAAAAGAACTTCAATCGGAATTCGAAGGAGCACCCGATTTGCTTGAGCAATCAAAGGCTTTCGCACAACAATGGTCCTGGAACGAAGAGGTGAATCACGCTGTTTCTAAAAATCAAAACACCTTTACAGGCAGCCTCGAAGAAGATATGAATCTTCTTCGGCAACTTACCCAAGAAGGTCTCGCTTATCGCTATAGAAACGAACCGAACAATCATTCGGTTATTCAAGAACGTATTCAAAAAGAACTTGAAATTATTGAACAGAAGAATTTCGTCTCATACTTCTTGATTAACTGGGATATTACGCAATTCGCAAGAGACCGAGGGTATTACTACGTAGGTAGAGGAAGTGGGGCTAATAGTTTAGTGGCCTATCTCCTTCGCATTACAGACGTCGACCCCATTGAACTCGATTTATATTTCGAACGGTTCATTAATTTATACCGACAAAACCCGCCAGATTTCGACATTGATTTTTCTTGGACCGACCGAGAAGAAATTACGGAGTACATTTTCGAGCGCTATCAAAATGTGGCGCTCCTTGGCGCTTATAACACCTTTCAATACAGAGCCGTTGTTCGTGAATTGGGAAAGGTATTCGGACTTCCAGTTGAAGAAATTGAATTGTTAAGCAGCGGGAAATTCAATCCAAATGCGCTCGACAAGAACCAGCAGAACGTTATGCGTTACGCTTCTTTTCTGCAAGACTTTCCGAACAGCCTAAGTATTCATTCGTGTGGAATATTAATTTCGAATGAGCCCATTCACAATTACACCGCAACTTTTCTTCCTCCGAAAGGACATCCGACGGTTATGTTCGACATGGTTGTGGCGGAAGACATTGGGCTTCACAAATTCGATATTCTTTCACAACGCGGATTAGCGAAAATCAAAGAAGCGGTTCAGTTAGTGAAAGAAAGATATCCGCTTCGCGAAATCGATTTGCATCAAGTTGCGCCACTCAAGCAAGATGAACACATCAAAGATTTGCTTCGCAACGCAAAAGCCATCGGATGCTTCTATGTTGAATCTCCGGCTATGCGCATGCTGCTCACGAAACTTCAAGTAGACGATTATCTTGGTTTAGTCGCAGCAAGTTCGGTCATTCGTCCGGGTGTGAGCAGCAGCGGCATGATGAAAGAATTCATTCACAGGCATCGCGATGTGAAAGCCAGAGAGCGGGCTCATCCTGAACTTTTATCCATTATGCCTGAAACCTACGGGGTAATGGTTTACCAAGAAGATGTAATTAAAGTCGCACACTATTTTGGTGGGCTCTCTCTTGCAGAAGCCGATGTGCTTCGAAGAGGAATGAGCGGAAAATTTCGCGGTCGAGAAGAATTTGAACGAGCAAAAGCATCCTTCTTCGAAAAATCACAAGCGAAAGGAAATTCATTCGAAGATGTAAAAGAAATATGGCGTCAAATCGAAAGCTTCGCGGGATATGCCTTTGCAAAAGGACACAGCGCGAGCTACGCCGTTGAAAGTTACCAGAGCTTGTTTCTGAAAGCCTACTACCCCATTGAATACATGACCGCAACGTTGAATCATTTCGGTGGATTCTACGACACTGAAATTTATGCGCTCGAAGCCATGAAGCACGGCGCGAAAATTTCTGCACCATGCATATGGGAAAGCGATGCAACGTGTGTGCTTCACGGCAAAGAAATTATTCTTGGTTTTGGTTTAATTAAAAGTTTAGAAGCCAACACCATTGCACGAATACTAAAACTGCGTCAAACCGAAGGTATACGAAGCATTCCGCAAATCATGGACAAAGCCCATGTCTCTGTAGAGCAAATGAGCTTGCTCATTCGCATTGGCGCTTGTCGAAAATTCAACAAACCGAAAAAAGATTTGTTGTGGGAAACGCATTTTCATGGCAATCCAGATAAGCCTGAAATGGGCCCCTCGCTCTTCGAAGAGCCCGAGAAAAATTTAACCCTTCCCAAGTTTCAAGACGATTGGTTGGAAAGTGCTTTCGATGAGATGGAGCTCATTGGATTTCCATTGTGCTCGCCTTTCGATTTGGCATCTGAAGAACTAAACATTACTGAAGTAGCAGCACAACTTCCCTTCCACTTAAACAAAAAAATTTCTGCGGTAGGGTATCTTGTGAATGTGAAGAAGACGCGAACGAGTAAAGGAGAACTCATGGGATTCGGAACCTTCTTAGACAAGGAGTTGCAGTTCTTCGATACCGTGCACTTCCCGAATAATTCTTCTTTCGGAAACTTCAGAAGGCGCGGTATTTACAAGATCACAGGAACCGTGTTGGAAGAGTTTGGAGCCTACTCCATTGAGTGCACAGAACTCGAGAAAATCCCTTACAAGAAAGATCCGCGTTACATTTAAACACGTTCTATCAACTAAGCCTTCTGAATAACTCAAATTCGAATCGAAAAAAAAGTCGGGCAATTCTTTTCAAATTTGAACGTTACAATAAACACACAGATTCGAAAAATTATGGAGTCAGCTATTTTATTTCTTCAAGCACCTGCTGCAGAGACATCAGGAAACGTATCAGTCACCGACCTGGTAATCAAAGGATGGTACATCTACATTCCACTTTTAATTATGAGTGTAATTACCATTTACATCTTCGTTGAAAGATGGCTTACCGTTGCGAAGGCAAACAAGGAAGAATCAAACTTCATGGTGAACATTAAGCAATACATCAATCAAGGAAAATTAGACGCCGCTAAAAATCTCTGCGTAACCACCAACACGCCTGTTGCGCGGATGATTGGAAAAGGAATTGCACGCATTGGCAAACCGCTTGAAGACATTAAGAGCGCGGTTGAAAATTCTGGAAAATTAGAAATTTCTAATTTGGAAAAGAACACTTCCATCTTGGCTATCATTGCTTCCATTGCGCCAATGTTCGGATTCTTAGGAACAGTTATCGGTGTAATTACCATCTTCCACGACATCTCGAATGTGGGTAAGATTGAAATCGGAGTTGTTTCTCAAGGTCTTTACATTAAAATGATTTCCTCTGCAGCTGGATTGGTTGTGGGTATGTTGGCTTACGTTGCATACAACACCTTGGTAACGCGCATTGGAAGATTGGTGAATACGATGGAATCTCACGCTGTCGAGTTTGTAGACATTCTTGACGAACCCATGAACTAATAGGAGGCAACATGAACTTCGGAAGAAAACACAAAGTACACATTGAGTCTGGCATGTCCACACTCTCTGACATCATCTTCATGCTGCTTATCTTTTTCATTATTGCGAGTGCTGGCGCTGTGCAAGAATTGTCTGCACAAATCGACAAGCCGCAAGCAGGAAACGGAAAAGAAAATCCAGCTGGAATTTCGGTTACCATCACAAAAGATATGGCGTACAGCCTAAATGGATCTCCATCTGAAAAAGCAATCATCTTGACTCAGCTTCAGGAAAAATTGAACAGTTCAGAAGACAAGCGCGTACTATTGCGCGTAGACAAATCTGTTCCAACTGGAGAGACCATTGAAATATTTTCAGGCATTCAACAAATTGGAGGAACCCCGTTCATTGCAACTGAAAAAGCAAACTAATGACCGAAGAAAAGAAAAATAAAATAATTGGTGCTGCAACAAGCGGAGGAGTTCACTTGCTCATCCTATTCGTTGTTTTTCTTTTGCTTGCTTCTTCTCCACCAATTGAAAAAGAGGAAGACCCCGGTGGTGGCGGAGGTGGAAATCCTGTTGGTGAGGGTTTAGGCTCTGCCGAAGGTGAGGTTGGCGGCGCAATTGAACCCGTTGAAATTGCATTCGCACCAATGCCTGAAACATACGTCGGAGCAGACATTTCAGCACCCACGATTTCTGAAAGTAAAACGCCTGTAGATCGTCAAAATAAACCTTCTACCGATCAAACTCAAACTGCGCAAACCAATCCACAACCGTCTGCATTGGACAACATGCTAAACCAACTCAGCGGCGGTGGCGGAAGCGATGCAAGTAATGGAGGTGGCACCGGAGGAACAGGCGGTGGAACAGGTGGCGGAGATGGCCCTGGAAATGGACCGGGTTCTGGTAACTTCACAGGAACCGGTTTTGGAAATGGAACAAGTTGGTCGCTGAAAGGACGAGGAAACTTAACCCCTCCAAGTACTTCGAAAAAGCCAACAGCAAACGGTAAAGTCATTGTAAGCATCACTGTAGACAAAAATGGAAAAGTGACAAAAGCAACGGTTGTTGATTCAAACATTACTACAGATGTTCCGTACAACAATGGTTTGGCCTTGGATGCAGCTCGCAAATGTACGTTTACAACATCAAATAGCACAACTCCCCAAACAGGAACTATTACTATTGTATTGTCTGTAAAATAATCTTGTGACTTACGACGAAGCCGCAGCATATCTTTTTTCGCAGCTGCCTATGTTTCATCGCATAGGCGCTGCTGCTTACAAACCCGACATTGGCAACATCTCGCAGCTTTGTGATGCATTAGGAAATCCGCATTTGAAATTTCCTGTGGTGCACATCGCAGGCTCGAATGGAAAAGGATCCACCTCTCACCTCACTGCATCTGTTTTAATGGAAGCAGGATACAGGGTTGGACTCTTCACCTCTCCGCATCTCAAAGACTACCGAGAACGCATTCGCGTGAACGGAAAAAAAATAGATCCTTCTTTCGTTGCGAACTTCGTCGAACAATCGAAAGAATCTTGGAAAAACATAGAGCCTTCGTTTTTTGAAATTACCACTGCACTCGCCTTCCATTACTTCGCACAAGAACAAGTAGACATTGCAGTTATTGAAGTTGGCATGGGTGGAAGACTCGACAGCACGAACATTGTTCAACCCGTCGTGACAGCCATTACATCCATCAGTCTCGACCACACGCAGTTTCTTGGAGACACACTTGAATTAATTGCGAAAGAAAAAGCAGGTATCATCAAAGAAACTATTCCAGTTGTTATAGGTGAAATTCCATCAGGAGCGCGACAAGAAATTATTGAAATAGCGAAACTGAAAAACGCATCGCTAACAATAAGCGCTTCCCTTCTTCCACCCAAATCAGCGCTCGAAGGAAGCTACCAACTTTTCAATGAAAAAACAGCCTTCGGAATTCTACTTCAACTTCAACAATTGAATTGGAAAATTTCGAATGAAAATATTGCTAAAGGATTTCTTCGTGTGATTGAAAACACACATCTCATGGGGCGTTGGCAGATTCTTGCATCGGAACCACTAACTGTGGCCGAAGTAGCGCACAACGAAGAAGGAATTACTTTTTTGGTTGAAAAACTAAAAACGCTTTCATTCCAGAAAATTCACATTGTAATTGGAATGGTGAACGACAAAGACCATTCACAAGTTCTTTCGCTTCTTCCTCAAGAAGCGGAATACTATTTCGTTCAAGCAAATATTCCTCGAGCTCTTCCAAAGGAGGAGCTCCAAGCAAAAGCTTTAGATTTTATGTTGAAGGGAAATTGCTACCCGAATGTTCATTCGGGTTTAGACGCTGCGAAAGCAGCAAGTTCGAAAGATGATCTAATTGTAATTACTGGATCAATTTTCACCGTAGCAGAAATACTTCCGGAAGAAGATTAATCTGCAATAGTCGATTGAATGTGCGCTAAGCCAGCACGCATGAGCGGCGTCTTTCCGAAAACTGCTTGAAACGTTTCTGCCGTCATTTCTTTCCATTCGTTTTTGGAAAGATTCAAGCGTTTAGGGTCTGCAAAAAAACGAGGTTCATTGTGATGAATGGAAAAGCGATTCCACGGACAAACATCTTGGCAGACATCACATCCAAACGCCCAATCGTCGAGCTTTTCCTTCCACTCACTTGGAACGTTTTCTTTCAATTCAATGGTGAAGTAAGAGATGCATTTACTTCCATCCACAACACGATCTCCAACAATGGCATCGGTCGGACAAGCATCTATACATGCTGTGCATGTTCCGCAATGATCTGTTACAATGCTGTCTGCATCTAAATTCAAATCGAGAATCAATTCCGCTAAAAAGAAAAAAGAGCCTTTCTGTTTTGAAATCAAATTGCTATTCTTTCCAACCCAGCCCAATCCAGATTTCGCAGCCCATGCTTTCTCTAACACCGGAGCACTGTCAACGAAAACTCGTCCATTTACATCCCCTATTCGCTCGCGAATAAGATCAACAAACTGAAACAATTTGTCTTTCACCACAATGTGATAGTCTTCGCCCCAAGCGTATTTTGAAATCTTAGGAAGATCTAAAGATTGCACTTCCTTCGGATAGTAATTGAACATGAGCGAAACAACACTCTTTGCGCCGGGAACGAGCAGCGTGGGATCAAGGCGTTTATCGAAGTGACCTTCCATGTAGCGCATTTCACCGTGCATGTTCTGTTTGAGCCACTGCTCTAGTCGTGGAGCTTCTTCCTCTAAAAATTCTGCCTTCGAAATTCCGCAATGTGCGAATCCCAATTGACTTGCAATTTCTTTAACTATTCGCGTATGTTCAGATTGGTTCAGCACTAAAACAACTCCCCTGGCTTGTTGCGAATTTTCCCTAGATGCTTGTAGGTAAGATCAGTCAGCTGTCTTCCACGAGGTGTTCGTGTAAGAAATCCTTCTTGAATTAAGAACGGCTCGTATACTTCCTCTATCGTTCCAGCATCCTCTCCAACTGCTGTTGCAACAGTTGTTAATCCAACCGGCCCTCCATTGAACTTATTCATGATGGTCATGAGGATTTTGTTGTCCATTTCATCGAGACCCAACGTGTCCACATTCAAGGCATTCAAAGCCATTTGAGTGATGTTTATTTCAATGGTACCATCGCCCTTGATCTGAGCGAAATCCCGAACACGTCGAAGCAAAGCATTCGCAATACGAGGCGTACCGCGACTTCTGCGAGCGATTTCGTAAGCCGCATCTGGCGTAATTGGAATTTTCAAAATAGCAGAACTTCGCTCTACAATATCCGTTAATGTCTTCGAATCGTAATAAGAAAGTCTCGCATTAATTCCGAAACGTGCGCGCAATGGAGCGGTCAGCAATCCACTTCGAGTGGTAGCTCCAACAAGCGTAAACGGATTCAAATTAATTTGAACCGAACGAGCATTCGGTCCTGTATCAATAACCAAGTCAATACAAAAATCTTCCATCGCGCTGTAGAGATATTCTTCTACAACAGGACTCAGGCGGTGAATTTCATCAATGAACAAGACATCGTTTGCCTCAAGATTGGTGAGCAATCCAGCTAAGTCAGCAGGCTTGTCCAGGACAGGACCAGAAGTAGTTTTAATACCCACACCCATCTCCAAAGAAACAATGTAGGCCAAAGTAGTTTTCCCTAAACCAGGAGGCCCATGAAGCAACACATGATCCAATGACTCTCCGCGCAACTTTGCAGCTTGAACGAAGATCTGAAGGTTTTCCAAAACTTGTCTCTGTCCTGTAAAATCCTCAAACGATTTTGGCCTCAGGACACGCTCTAAATCCTTATCTGTAGTTCCTTCCGCCTCGTCTCTTATATCGAAATCTTCACTCATAACATTCTAATTAGATTTCATTATCTTTTTTCCCATTTCATCAAGGTGAAACAATTCAGCCCAACCATAAGGATTAAAACTCAATCTCACCACAAAGTTGGGTGAAGTTAAGGGTTGATCTATGGAGTTGTTGTTCTTCAACATAATTCTATATCCGAATCCAGCCCCCACCTCAAACAGGTTTGCAATATCGTAACTGAAGCTCATGGCTGGTTCGTACAAAACAACTCGGCCTTCATTAAGTTTGATGCGATTGCCTTCGTTATCGACATACTTCAAAAAACTTTTTCCAAAGCCTAACTGTATGGGAAGTGTACCCTTCCAATGTCCCTTTTTAAAAAAATCCAATTCAGCATACGGACCAAAATACCTTAGTTCAAATTCACAATGTTGCACAACGCGGTTTACTTCAACATCTTTATACACACCGTTCGAAAGCCAGTTGTAACCTATGCCTAGAACAAGTGTCTCATTAAATTCTGCTCCAGCCTTTAGTGCTTGAGTATTGAATGTTCTTCCTCCTATAAACGTTCCCCACGTATCCCACTTGGCGGTAGCGGAAGGCTTACCATCGAACACGCCTACAAATGAATCACGAAGATTCACGGGTTGTGCCTGAATCAAAAGCGTAACCACACTAAAGAGTATGACAAAAAAAATCCGCATCGTTCTAAGATACGGATTTTTAATTTTATTGAAGTCGTTCATTAATGAGCGTGCTCTCCAGGTTTCATTGGAACAACCTGAGGAACGAAATCCTCTTCGTGTTCTGGATTAGAATAATCGTAAGCCCAACGGTGAACTTCTGGAAGTGCACCTGGCCAGTTTCCGTGAACATGCTGAACTGGAGTAGTCCATTCCAACGTGTTCGACTGCCATGGGTTTTGAGAGGCCTTCTGTCCGTAGAAAATACTGTGGAAGAAATTCACCAAGAATAAGATTTGAGCAGCACCACCCACAATAGCGAATGTGCTGATGTACGGATTCAAATCCATTACCCAATCCAAGAATTCAAATTCTGAATAGCTGTAGTAACGTCTTGGGGCCCCCGCCATTCCCACGAAGTGCATTGGGAAGAACACACCGAAACCACAAACAAGGGTTAACCAGAAGTGCGCATAGCCCAACTTCGTGTTCATCATTCTTCCAAACATTTTTGGGAACCAGTGATAAACACCACCCAACATTCCGAAGATGGCTGACATACCCATTACAATGTGGAAGTGAGCTACAACGAAATACGTATCGTGCACGTTCACATCCAATGCCGAGTCAGCCAAAATGATACCTGTTAAACCACCTGTAACGAATGTGCTTACCAATCCAACACTGAACAACATCGCCGGAGTGAAACGCACGTTTCCTTGCCACAAAGTAGTAATGTAGTTGAATGCCTTAACCGCAGATGGAATCGCAATCAACAAAGTTGTGAAAACGAATACAGAACCTAGGAATGGATTCATACCTGTTACATACATGTGGTGACCCCATACGATGAAAGATAAGAAACCGATCGCTAGAATTGAACCAATCATAGCTTTGTAACCGAAAATTGGCTTTCTAGAATTGGTTGAAATAATTTCTGAAGAAATACCCAATGCAGGCAACAAAACAATGTATACCTCTGGGTGTCCTAAGAACCAGAATAAGTGTTGGAACAACAACGGTGATCCACCTGTAACGTCTAATGCTTCACCTTGAATGTAGATGTCAGACAAGTAAAACGCTGTACCCATGCTTCTGTCCATCAAAAGAAGAACAACCGCAGAAACCAATACAGGGAAAGAAAGAATACCTAGGATTGCCGTTACGAACAAAGCCCATACTGTAAGAGGAAGACGAGTCATCTTCATTCCTTTTGTACGAAGGTTAATAATGGTTACCACGTAGTTCAAACCACCTAAAAGTGAAGACGCTACGAACAACACCATTGAGATTAACCAAAGGGTCATTCCCATTCCTGATCCAGGCATTGCTTGTGGCAATGCTGAAAGTGGTGGGTAGATTGTCCAACCACCTGAAGCCGCTCCGCCTTCTACAAACAATGAAGCTAACATGATAACACTAGAAACAGCGAAGAACCAGTAAGACAACATGTTCAAGAAGCCTGAAGCCATATCACGTGCTCCAATTTGAAGTGGAATAAGTAGGTTTGCAAATGTTCCTGATAATCCTCCGGTTAATACGAAGAATACCATGATTGTTCCGTGAATGGTTACCATTGCTAGGTAAGCATTACGATCTAAGATTCCATCTGGTGCCCACTTGTCACCTAGAAAAGCATTTAAAATCTGAAATTTCTCTCCTGGCCATCCCAATTGAAGACGGAAGAAGATTGATAACATAACAGCCACGATTCCCATTACAATTGCTGTAATTAAGAATTGCTTCGAAATCATTTTGTGGTCCATAGAGAACACATACTTCGAAATGAAGCTCTCTTTGTGGTGGTGATGACCGTGGTCTTGTGCGTGCATATTGTCAGTTGCTTCCATGATTATCTCTTATTTATTTGCCGCCCATTGCTGTGGCTACAGTGTCTTTTTTAGGTTCGTTTGCTAATGTTGTATCAGCTACTTCTTTCACTTCAGGAGCTTTGAACATTTTTTGTTTTGCAATCCAAGCGTTGTAATCAGCCTCGCTTTCTACAACAACTTTCATTTGCATGTTGAAGTGCGCAGCACCACAAACTTTGTTACATAGAAGAACATAATCAAATGAATCGTTACCCGTAATCTTGCGCATTTCAGCAGTCGTTACAGTTGGAGTCATTTTCAAACGAGTTGCTACTCCAGGAACCGTGTTCATTTGAGAACGGAAATGTGGCAAAAATGCGGAGTGGATAACGTCTTGTGAGCGGAAAATCAACTCAACTTCTTTGTTCACCGGAATGTGCATTTCACCTTTTACAATGCGATCATCATTTCCTGCTTCCCACGTGCTTAATCCATTTACGCTGTTCTCATCTAAATCAGAGATACGTTGTTTGTGACGCTTCAAGCGGCTAACCTTGTCCTCTAAAGTAGCTACGTAGCTCTCTGGCAACAAAGGCATCATTCTGTTCTCTTCTAACTGATGCTCAACATTCTCAATTTGAGCATCCAGTTCGTCCATTTTCGCACGAATTCCTTCAGCTGTAACCAATCCTAAAGGATTAGAACTGCTAATCAAATTGTAGTTTGCAGAACCAAAGGTTTTATTCTCTCCAGGGTAACGCGCTGTCCAGTCGAACTGACGAGCAAACAACTCAATTTGAAGAGCGTCAGCAGAAGCTGGTCCTGTGATTTTGTTCCAAGTAATCAAACCATAAACAATGATAAACGCCAGAACAACTCCCGGAACCAATGTCCAAAGCATTTCTAAACGATTGTCATGGGCGAAGAATCTCGCCTTTCTTCCTTTCTTATATTGGTATTTCCAAGCAAAGAAAAATAAGAAGAAGTTCACAATGAAGAAAACGATGGTGATTAACCAAATGTTTACTTTCATCAACTGGTCCACGTCTACACCGTGCGCAGAAGCAGACACTGGTAGGTAGTCACCATATCTTACGTATAAGAATACGGTAGCCACGAAGAATAAAAACATCCATACTAACATCAAGTTAGCATTCAGTTTATTGTCAGCCGCAGAGATCTCCTCCTCTTTGTTCTTTCTTAACGAACGGCTCAATTCATATACTTTGGTCAATTGCGCAATGGCAATGATTGCAAGTACGATAACTAAAAGAATTAGTAGTTTCATTTGACTATCTTTTTTTCTTACTCTTCAATTAAATATGATGGTTCTCACTTTCTTGTAGGAATGGATGATTCTTCGGCACAAGTGGCGCTTTCGTAAGTGTCGTTAACACAACACGCAAGAACAATCCCAAGAACCCAAGCAACATTCCAATTTCAAACCACCATCCGAAATTCGCATGATGACCTTCCCCGAATCCCCACAACAAGTGACCGTGAATTGTACCAGGAATTACCGCTAAATACAAATCTGCAAAGTGACCAATAAGTATGATAACACCAACTCTCCACAAATAGCCTGTGTTGCGCTTCGCATCGCGAGCAATAAGCGAGTAGAACGGAACCGCAAAATTCACAAAGAAAATTACCCACATTAAAACCATGTAGTTATCATAACGTTCTTTGAAGTATGTGATTTCTTCAGGAATATCTGAATACCAGATCAACATATACTGACAGAACCACAAGTAGCTCCATAACATTGAGATCGCGAACATCCATTTACCCATGTCATGAATGTGAGATTCAGTCATCATTGCATAATAACCTTTGCCACGCAACCATAACAGAATCAATGTCGCCATTGTCATAGCGGTTACCCACATTCCTGAGAAAATATACCATCCATACATCGTGCTATACCAGTGTGTGTCAATAGACATCAACCAATCCCAAGCCAAAGTAGAACTGAAAACTGCAAACAAAACAAGAAAAGTCGCACCTTTTTTATACATTTTAAAATGTATTTCAGTTCCACCAATTGCATCTTCTTGCAAAGACCATTTACGGAAATAGCGTGCAAAACCAACAAACACCGCTGCATAAGCAATTACTCTTAACCAGAAGAACCATGGTGCGAAATAGGCGTGCTTTCCAGCAATAATTTCATCATAATTTTCACTGGCAGGATCATACACAGATGAATCCATCCAATGATAAAGGTGATGTCCGTGGAATTGTCCAACCAACAAAACCAATACAATCACTGCCAAACCATAAGGGATGTAGGAGAAAATAGCCTCAAACAAACGCTTCAACAATGCAGACCAAGCAACCTCAGCAGCATACTGCAACGAATAGAAGAACAATATTCCCAATGCAATAGCAAAGAAGAAAAACCCGCTGATTAACAACATGGCCCACCAGTACTGGTGATGCTCAGTCTTATCAGCAAACCATCCAAGTAGAGCAGACACTCCACCAATGGCCATCAATGCCGTCGTCCACATTTTAGTTTGCGACGGTAATTGGAATTGTAATTTATCCTGTGACATACGTTATTCCTTCTAGTTCTTATTTTGTTGTTGAATCTGCTGCTGCTTCAGCTGCAACCTTTAACATATCCTTCGCATCAAACTCTGGAGTTGTGATTCCTTTCTGAAGGCATTTCACCCATTCCAAAATCTGCCAACGCTCTTTTTGATTCAATTGAGAAGCATGAGACCCCATCAATCCTTTTCCGTATTGAAGTGTATGATACATCTTTCCTTCCTCTAAATCTTTCAACTTAGTTGCATAATCAGGAATACCTGCGATTAAACCATTTTTAGAAATGGCTCCATCTCCATGTCCTTCCTTTCCATGACAGTGTTGACAGAAAATCATGTATAAACGCTTTCCTTCTTCAATGTTCACTTTGTTCGAAAGCAATGGCGAGTGAATCTCACGCGCTGCTCTTGAATATCCAGTCGTATCATTTGGCAAAGCATATGGCATTCCGAAAATTGCATCGTCTCCGGCATAGGCAATACTACCTTTTGCTGGTACGCGAGACAAAACCGCTTGAACTCCTGCTTCGTCTTTTTGACTCTGCGTCCAATCCATGTGTTTGTTTGATCCGTAATCAACGTATGCTTCCAAAGCTGGAGAGCGATACATATCTGGCATGTATTCCACACCAGGTGAATTCGTGTCTACACCACAAGAAGCAAATGCGATTGCTACTGTGATAGCCGAAAATGTGTTTAGTAGGGGACGCTTCATCTTAACAGTCCTTTATGCTTAATTCAAAAACTTCAGTTGCACGTATTTTTTCTTCCAAATCAGATACAGAGAATGCGTGATTATCTTCTGTAACAATTTCCATTACAAACTTATCGTCTGTAGTTCTTGGATCTGGATTCGAGGCTGGCATTCCAGGAAGAGTTCCGTTGCGCAATAAATAAGTTATTGCCATTCCGTGTGCTCCACAGAATACCGAGAATTCAAACATTACTGGAACAAACGCCGGAGCATTTTCAATCCAAGTGAAGTTTGGTTTACCTCCAATGTTCATTGGCCAATCGTGAATCATGAAATACCATGTTCCTAAGATTGCCAATAGAGTTCCCGTAGTTGCATACATGAACGATGTGATAGCCAAGCGCGTGCGCTTAACACCAATGATTGGATCTAATCCGTGCACAGGGAAAGGAGAAAACACATCTTTCACCTGTATTCCTTGTTTTACCAACGCCGTCGCTGCATCCAGCAACTTCTGGTCGTCGTCGTACATCACGTGAAATACTTTATTTGCCATTGCCTTAATCGTTCAGTTTTTAATGTTTGTCTGAGTTCTTGTAGCTTTCGCCAGAAACTTTTAGGATTGTCTTCAATTCGTTCAACGCCAATACAGGGAAGTAGCGCGCGAACAACAAGAACAACGTGAAGAAGATTCCAATTGTTCCAACGAACATTCCGATATCTGTAACACTTGGGTGGAATTCACCCCATGCTCCTGGTGTGTAGTCACGGTGAATAGAAGTCACGATGATTACAAAACGCTCGAACCACATACCAATGTTAACTACAATAGACAACAAGAAGGTTGCTGTTAAGCTTGTTCTAATCTTCTTGAACCAGAACAATTGTGGAGAGATAACGTTACATGTCATCATCATCCAATAAGCCCAACTGTATGGACCAGAGAAACGGTTGATGAACGCGTATGATTCGTATTCAACACCACTGTACCATGAGATAAATAACTCTGTCAAGTAAGCCACACCTACGATAGATCCGGTTACAATGATTACAATGTTCATGTATTCAATGTGAGCCATATTGATGTAGGCCTCAAGGCGCATTGTCTTTCTCATGATCAACAACAGAGTTAATACCATTGCAAATCCTGAGAATACCGCTCCAGATACGAAGTATGGAGGGAAGATTGTTGCGTGCCATCCTGGGATAATCGATGTAGCAAAGTCCATCGATACAATCGAGTGAACCGAGAATACAAGCGGAGTAGCAATACCAGCAAGAACCAAAGATACTTCTTCAAAACGATTCCAGTGTTTCGCACGTCCAGACCATCCGAAAGCAAGAATTCCATAAATCTTCTTCGCACGTGGCTTAACCATACGGTCGCGGATAGTAGCAAAGTCAGGAATCAAACCAATGTACCAGAATACCAACGATACCGAGAAGTAAGTCGAAATCGCAAATACGTCCCACATCAATGCCGAGTTAAAGTTCGGCCATAGTGATCCGAATTGGTTTGGCAATGGAAGCGTCCAGTAAGCTTGCCATACACGTCCCATGTGGAATACAGGGAAGAGAGCCGCCATAATTACGGCAAAAATGGTCATCGCTTCTGCAGAACGGTTAATTGCCATTCTCCAACGTTGACGGAAAAGTAACAATACCGCAGAAATCAAAGTTCCCGCGTGACCAATACCAACCCACCATACGAAGTTGGTGATATCCCATGACCAACCAACGGTCTTGTTCAATCCCCATGCTCCA
Source organism: uncultured Chryseobacterium sp. (assembly GCA_964385405.1). Classification (GTDB taxonomy): domain Bacteria; phylum Bacteroidota; class Bacteroidia; order Flavobacteriales_D; family Sanyastnellaceae; genus CAIZGX01. The sequence continues at coordinate 49,823 of CAYLOT010000020.1, forward strand.
ATACCAGTACCTACCAGATACATGATAGACCCTATTCCATACAATGCAATAACTGCAGCAATGGAGATAGCAATTTTCCACTGACGTGGAGCCTTGCCTTCAATTGGACCAACAACATCATTCGTGATGTCATGGTAAGTCTTGTGTCCAAGAATAAGGGGTTTGCGAATAGCTGCTTCTTTTATCATGGCTTATGCTTCAGTTTCTTCAAGGTTTCTAACTTTTGTCATGTAGAAGATGTTTGGTTGAATTCCAACCTCTTCTAAAGAATGGTAAGAACGATTGTTCTTAGAACGCTCTGTATTCTCAGAGTTTGTATCGTTCAAATCACCGAATACAATTGCATGTGTAGGACAAGCCTCAGCACAAGCTGTAACGATTGATCCGTCTTGAACTGGAGTACCATCTTTCTTAGCCTGCAACTTACCCGCTTGGATACGTTGTTGACACATGCTACATTTTTCCATTACACCACGTGTACGAACAGTAACATCTGGATTCAATACCCAACGAAGGCTTTCGTCTTGAGATGGGTTGAAGTTTGCAAACTTATCGTTTGTTACATAGTTGAACCAGTTGAAACGACGAACTTTGTATGGACAGTTGTTTGCGCAGTAACGAGTACCAATGCAACGGTTGTAAGCCATAT
>CAYLOT010000021.1:0-48887 GCA_964385405.1 uncultured Chryseobacterium sp.
AAAACATAATGTCGTTGTACAATAAATCGTTCCATTCGCCAATCAATTCAACAATTGCATAACCCTCGCTGTAATTGGCGAAGAGAAGCTTCACGAACAAGGTCTGACTGCCAATGCTGTCCCACTGGGGGTGAATGAAGAAATCGTAAATCTTGTTGCTGTATTCGAATTCGGAATACTCGCAATTGAAAAAAGGCGAGCGCTCATCTTCCTCTGCGCAATACAATCCCCTCCAGTTGTAATAAGGCTCTAACGTGTGCATGTTATTTTTTCAATGAATCAACAGCTAATCTAACGCTTCCTTCTTTCAACAAAAGGGCTTTCGCTTCTTCTGCATTTAACCCTGTTTCTTCCATCACCATGCGTGTGCCACGACCGACCAATTTGTTGTTGGAAAGCTGCATGTCTACCATCTTGTTTCCTTTCACATGCCCGAGTTGAATGAAGGTGCACGTGGTAAGCATATTCAATACGAGTTTCTGTGCGGTTCCACTTTTCAAGCGTGTGCTTCCCGTTACAAACTCAGGTCCCACAACCACTTCAACAGGGAATTTCGAAACAGCAGCAACAGCCGATCCTGCGTTGCAAACCACACATCCGGTAGAAATGCCTTCTCCGTTGCATTTCTTCAGTGCGCCAACAACATAAGGCGTTCTTCCCGACGCAGCAATTCCAACCACCACATCGTTTTTATTTATGTTGAAAGTTTGAAGGTCTTTCCATCCTTGTTCTTCATCGTCTTCTGCAAATTCCACGGCTTTGCGAATGGCTCCGTCGCCTCCGGCAATAATTCCTATGACACGTCCGAAGTCTACTCCGAAGGTAGGCGGACATTCAGATGCGTCAACAATACCGAGCCTTCCGCTGGTGCCTGCACCCATGTAAAAAAGCCTTCCGCCTTGTTTCATTTTCGAAACAATTTCAGCAATCAAATTTTCAATTTGAGGAAGTGAAGCAGCCACGGCCTCAGGCACAGAGCGATCTTCCGTATTCATGCCTTGAAGCAATTCCGAAATGGATTTGCGTTCGAGTTCGTTGTGGTGGCTTGCAGATTCGGTTGTTGACATGGTAAATGTTTTTCACAACGAAGGTAAGAAAGGTGTTCACAACCCGTTTCATTTGAGTGAAATCTTAAAAGGGGTTTGTCTATTTTCGAAAGTGTAAAATGAAAATGTATATGAAGAAGATTCTTTGGTTCTTGCTTGTGCTTTTCACTGCGGTGACGGCCAATGCACAAACAGATTCGACCATTACGGGCGATGTAGATGTTGCTGCAAACGCAGCGAAAATGTTAAGTGCAGAGCACGAATACATCAAAGGCAACATGCGCGGTGCCCTTACCATTTATCGCGAGGTGTTGGCCAACGACCCCATGAACTACAAAGCTCAGTTGGGCGAGGCGGAATGTTATTACAATTTGAAAAAATATCCAGATGCCTTCAAGTCTCTTGATAAGGCCGTTAAAATTAAAGGAACACGCACCAAAGAATTGACTTTGTTCTATGCGAAGTGCTACCACAGAACAGGAGATTTAGATCGCGCAATTTCTGAATACCAAGCGTATTTGAAATTGGAAAAGCCCAAAACGTACGAGGCCGATCAAGCGAATAAGTTCATTCGTGAGTGTGAATTTGCCAAACGCAAAATGGAAAAGCCTGTAGACGTGACCATCACAAACCTTGGCGGTGCTATCAATACACGTTTGGAAGAGTATGCACCAAGCATTACTGCCGATGGAAAGTTGCTGGTGTTCACTTCGCGTCGCGACAACACCACTTCTCCGCCAGAACGCATGGGTAAGAACATTGACGAAAAAGGAGATTTCAAATTCTATGAAGATATTTATTTTTCTGAGAAGGATTCGGTAACCGGCGAATGGGGCGACTGCGAGAAACTACCAGGTGCTGTAAATACTTTTTATCACGATGCGGTATTGAGTATTGTTCCAGATGGCTCTATGATTTATGTCTACAAAAACGATGGCGATAACGCAGGAGATATTTTCTTCTCGAAAAAAGGCGAAGTGAAATGGCGTGAGGCGGAACGTTTGCCGAAATCAATCAATACGAGTTTCTTTGAAGGAAGTGTCTCGCAAACTGCCGATGGAAGGAAATTGTACTTCATTAGTGAGCGCATGGATGGAATGGGTAGAGGAGACATTTATGTATCTGAGAAGAACGGCGCGTCATGGGGAAAACCTAAGAATATGGGGCCTGTAATAAATACTATTCACGACGAGAAATTCGTGTTCATTCACCCAAATGGAAAGACTTTGTTCTTCGCATCTGAAGGACATTTGGGAATGGGTAGCTACGATATTTTCAAGACTGAATTGGTCAACGGCGTTTGGTCGAAGCCAATCAACTTGGGTTATCCGATTAACACCGTAAACGAGGAGTCTACCTTCTCATTAACTTCCGATAACAAGTGCATGTACATTGCTGCAGAGTATCCCGATTCATACGGAGACCGTGACATTTACAAAGTAGATGTTTCGCGTTACCCTGTAATGAGTGAAGGTTACGAGAAAAGTGACTACGCGCAGTTAATTGCAATTGTTCTTGATGTGAATGGCAAAGCAAGCAAAGGTGTAAAAATTTCAGTTGAAGATATAGATACTGGAGAAGTTCTTACAGGAGAAACCGACAAGGCGGGCTACTGCCGTGTAAATGTTCAAGGCGGAAAAACCTACGTGGTGACTGCAGAGAGAGACGGTAAGAAGTTCTCAGAAGAAGTAACCATTGAGATGAAGAATAGCGGCGAGACTGTTCAGAAATGGGAGATCAGACTTTAATTCCCGAGCTGTTTAAATTGTGACGTGAAGGATTTTAAATCCTTCCACCAAGAATAATCTTTTGCGTAGATGGCGTTCATTTGTTGGACGCCATCTTCGTTTAGAACTACAGCGTTTTTATTCGGAGTTAAAATTCCAGGTTTTATTTTCGGAAGTTGACTCGCGAATTCAGCGTTGACTTTACCGTAACCCACCCACGATTTTCTTCCAACTAAAACATGCAATGCACTCATGAAAGTGGCAAGCGGTTTTGTAGTAAAAAGAACCGATGGCAAAAGAAGTAAAAGAATGAGTGAACTGATGAAATCGAAAGCTCTTTTCTGACGCTTGTTAAGGGTGTTGGAGATAGAATTCACGGTTACAAAGAAACCTTCTGTAGCGCTTTGTATATGCTGACTTCCGATGATGAATAAACTTTCGGGAGGTGCAATTTTAAATTCAAGTTGAAGGGAAGATAGGGTGCCCATCTCTGAAATAATTTCACTGCTGCTTAAATCTTTCGCGCAGAAAATAACTTCTTGAATTTTATGAATGCGAACGTATTCGAACAACGAAAGACTGCGTGCTTTGGCGGCATTCATTTGTTCGAATGATGCTATGGGATAATCGATCTGATGCAAGAATGTTTGAACGCGCGTTCCTTCTTCTTCAGATCCAAGCAAAAGAATTCTCTTTTTCGAATTGCCTTGCCAATTCCATTTGCCGGATGCAAACTTGCTGTACACTGCATGAATAAGGGGAAGCGTAAGAATGGCGAAAAGAGAACTCAAAAGAATAACGACTCTTGAAAAACGAATCGTCTCGGGAAGAAGCGAATAAATAAGCAAGGTAATAACCGCAACTAGCAGAATGGGTTTCAAGGTTCGTTGCGGAAAAACAGGCTTATCGTAAGCTCCATTCAGCCAATTTCCAATGAGCGTAAATGAGGTAATCACACTAGCCGTAACAAGCATGAGCGTGCCGTCGAAGTTCTTCGATTGCCATTGCGAATAGTGATCTGCAAAGGTGTAAATTCCTAAGCTTAAAACTGCTGCATCGGCCAATGGAAGAACGCTAGTTGAAACAATGCGCGACACAATCGAAACGGAAGCACGCATCCAAACGGCCATCTGAATGAAGAACGAAAACCATTTCGCATGCGATGCCGAAAAATGTTTGCGCGCAAAGATGATCATGGCGTTATAGAACACATATACATAATTCAAACTGCCTTTCTTTGTGCTCTCACCTTTGTAGTGAATGATGCTTGTTTCAGGAAAATAATAATTCTTCCAACCGCCTTGAACAATGCGCCAGCTTAGGTCAATGTCTTCGCCATACATGAAGAAAGCTTCATCTAATAAGCCCACTTGGTCGAGCGCTTTTTTTCGCATAAACATGAAGGCTCCTGCTAGAATTTCAATCTCACAGGTTTCGTCGTAGCTTAAATGACCGAGGTAATAGCGATTGAATTTTTTACTCTTGGGGAACAACTTCGAAATACCGAATATTTTGTAGAAACTAGTCTCCGGAGTGGGCAGTCCGCGCTTCGATTCAGGAAGTAAAATTCCTTTTCCATCGACCATGGTAACCCCCAGTCCGCCTGCTTCCGGATGGGCATCCATGAATTCCAGGACTTTCGAAAAGGTGTCTTCTTTTACAACGGTATCTGGATTGAGCAACAAGATGTATTCGCCTTTGGCAATGCGCATACCTTGGTTGTTCGCTTTTGAAAATCCTGTATTGTCTTTGTTGGCTATTAAATGAACCCAAGGGAATTTCTCGAGTACCATTTCGTTCGAGCCGTCAACGCTGTTGTTGTCAACCACAATAACTTCAACTTCAATTCCGCGCATAGCAGCGTGAACAGAAGCGAGGCATTGTTCAAGGAAATACTTAACGTTGTAGTTGACAATAATGACGGTTAAACGCATTTGGCTAAGATACAATATCAAGAGTTTGCTTTTCCGTATGGAACACGCTGTTGCAAACTTCTTCCCAATGTAATTTCATCGGTATACTCTAACTCGGCCCCAACAGCAATGCCGCGTGCAATGGAGGTTATTGTTACCGGGAGTGATTGAAGTTTTTTAGAAATGTAAAACGCTGTAGTTTCTCCTTCCATCGTGGCATTGAATGCGAAAATAATTTCAGTCACTTGGTCACGCTCACAACGTTCAACCAAGCTTTGCACGGTTAAATCCGAAGGTCCAATTCCGTCCATAGGAGAGATGAGTCCGCCAAGAACATGATACAATCCTTGAAATTGCGAAGTGCCTTCTACCGCCATCACATCGCGAATATCTGCCACCACACAGACCGTTTGTTTGTCTCTTCGGTTGTTGGCGCAAATGCCGCAAAGCACATCGTCTGAAAGGTTGTGACAATTCGAACAAAATTGCACATGTTGTTTCATGAGTTGAAAGGAAGAGGAGAAGCGTTCTACTTCATCGTTCGGGCGTCGCAAAAGATCCAACACCAAACGAAGCGCAGTCTTGCGTCCAATGCCCGGTAAGGAAGACATTTGGTCAACGGCTGCTTCAATCCATTTCGAACTCGAATTCATAGCAGCGAAATTACATGCTGTTGTTCGAAACCTTTTGAATAAACAAAAAGACTTTTCAAAAAAATCGATTAATTGCAAAGAAAAAGACCATGTCTCCTTTGGTAATTGCATCTGTTCTTATTGTCTACTTCATAGCACTCTTTGTGGTGGCTGTTGTGACATCTAAAATGGCCGACAACGCATCATTTTTCAAAGCGAATAAAAGCGCCTCTTGGGTATTGGTTGCTTTCGGAATGATAGGCACATCGCTTTCAGGCGTGACGTTTGTCTCAGTGCCAGGCACGGTGAGTGTTGCGGGAATGCAGTACTTTATGATGGCGCTTGGATTTTTCGCGGGCTATTTTGTGGTAGCTTATGTCTTATTGCCGTTGTATTACAGGTTGAATCTTACTTCCATCTATTCGTATTTGGAACAGCGCTTTGGCTCTCCGGCTTACGAGCTCGGCGCCTTGTTTTTTATTCTTTCGCGAACGGTAGGCGCCTCGCTGCGTCTGTTTTTAGTGGTGAACGTGATTCAATTTTTAATCATGGATGCACTGGGAATTCCTTTTGCTGTGACTGCTGGAATTACGCTGCTCATGATCTTGGCCTACACCTACAACGGCGGAGTGAAGACGATTGTCTGGACAGACACCCTTCAAACATTTTTCATGTTGTCGGCATTGGTGGGATGTGTGATTTATATTTTGAATCAGCTCGGGGGCTGGGATGCTGCGTGGCAAGCTATTTCAAGCACGAAGGCGACGAGCGGATTGGATTTGGCTTATGTGTTTAACGGCGACGTGTTGCACAAGAAATATTTCTTGAAGCAGTTTTTGGGCGGGGCATTCATTACCATTGCTATGACCGGATTGGACCAAGAAATGATGCAGAAGAACATCAGTGTTTCGAATTTAAGAGACTCGCAACGCAACATGATTTCGTTCAGTGCGGTTATGGTTGTTGTTGTTGGAATGTTCTTGTTTTTAGGAGCGTTGCTCTTCGTTTACATGCAGCAGTTTCAGTTGGAAAAAGCCTATACCGGTGACGCTATTTTCCCGACGATGGTCATGCAGCACATGCCTCCGATAATGGGGTTGTTGTTTATTGTAGGGTTGGTGAGTGCGCTGTTTCCTTCGGCAGATGGGGCTATTACGGCATTAACATCTTCGTTTTGCATTGACTTGCTTCGCTTTTCGAAGATGGAAAAGACGGAAGAAGAGAAGGCGAAGATTCGCAAGCGCGTGCATTTGTCTTTTACGGTTTTGTTCTTTTTCATCGTCTTGTATTTCCGTTGGTTGAATGAAAAGACGATAGTAGATCTGCTTATGGATTTAGCCGGATACACCTACGGACCCTTGCTTGGCTTGTTTGCCTTCGGCATACTTACGCAACGCGTATTGATAGGCAGCAAATGGAATGTAGTGGTGATATGTTTGCTCTCGCCGGTGCTGACTTATTTGCTTGCTGTAAATAGTAAGGCGTGGTTCTTCGGTTATGAAATGGGAGCGGAGAATCTTATTGTGAATGGCGCTATAACGTTCGTCTTTCTTTACTTGCGAAGCACCTTCCGCGCAGCGGACCTTCCGTAGAATCTTACTCCGCATCTTTCACTTCGTGAATCAAATGCATTTGAAATAATCAAATGGCTCTCTGCAATCTTCGCATTGGTACAGCGATTTACAAGCGGTGCTCCCGAATTGAGAGACCATGGCGGTGTGCGAAGATTTGCATCGCGGGCAGCGCACATTGCGCAGTTTACCCATAAGAAGATTTTTGTCTGCGCTGCCCTTTTGCGGCGGCGCTATGCCATAGGCTTCCAATTTCACACGTGCTTCTTCAGTCATCCAATCTGTAGTCCAGGCTGGAGAAAGAATCGTCTTTACATCGAAATCTTCAATGTGTTTTTCAACCAACATTTCACGAACGTCTTGCTCTATGGCATGCATAGCTGGACAACCCGAATAGGTTGGTGTGATTAGAACAATTACTTTGTTGTCTTCAAGCTGAACATCGCGCACAATGCCCATTTCAACCACATTCAAGACCGGAATCTCAGGATCTTCTACTTCCTTGAGAAACTCCCAAATTTCCTGAATAGCGTAGTTCATTTTACCACTTTGAATTCGGGTAAGTTCTTTGAAGAAATTGCATTTCGCTCAACAGATGACCCAGATGTTCAGTGTGTTTTCCTTCGCGTCCGCCTTTGTGCATCCATCCTGAAACAGGCATTTGCAAAGTGGCTTCATTCAAGGTTGCTTGAACATTTTCCATCCAGGTTTGATGAAGATTTTCAACGTTTGGACAAATGCCTGTTGCTGAAAGTTCGCTATCGTTTGTATTTGGAATAAACCACTCGCCGGTGTAATTCCAAATGTCGTTTACTGCTTTTTGAATGCGAGCATGACTTTCTTCTGTTCCGTCGCCCATGCGCAGAACCCAGTCGCGTCCGTGTTGCAAGTGGTAACGCACTTCCTTCACAGACTTCAACGCAAATTCTTGAAGGAAGGTGTTGCTCGATTTAGAAAGTTCAGTGAGGTATAAGTTGTACCATTCCGAATACAAATACTGACGTGCAATGGTAAAGGCATAGTCTCCGTTTGGAAGTTCCAACGCCAAGAAGTTTTTATAATCCCATGCATCGCGCAGGAATGCCCAATCGTCTTCTGTTTTGGTATCTCCGCTTGCGTCAGCTAGATGCTTGAAAAGGAGTGTTGCTTGACCAATGTAATCCAATGCCATATTGCTTAAGGCAATGTCTTCTTCTAACACAGGTCCATGTCCGCACCATTCTGAAAGACGCTGTCCAAGTATAAGATTGTTGTCTGCTAAATGCAGTGCTAATGCTTCTTCTTTCTTCATGATTACATGTGTCCGATTTCGTCAGGAATGTCGTAAAATGTCGGATGACGATAGACTTTGTCGTTTGCTGGATCGAACATAGCCTCTTTGTCTGCCGGAGCAGAAGCTGTTATTTCAGAACTAGGAACTACCCAAATGCTAACGCCTTCCATACGGCGCGTATATACGTCACGTGCATTTTCAATGGCCATTTTAGCATCTGCCGCGTGTAAACTTCCAACGTGTTTGTGCGCCAATCCGCTTTTGCTGCGGATGAATATTTCCCATAAGGGCCAGTTCGACTTACTCATAATTTCAAAATCTTGCAACGAATTTAATCCGATTCACGCGTACAAAAATCAGTTTCCGCAATAATTCTATATTTGTGAGGAAAATCATCACTAACTGAATATGTCAAATCTTTCCGTAGCCGAGTTCCAACAAGTGTTTCCCGATATCTATGAGCGTGAAACTGCAGAGGTTGTTTTGGGAACTGCCAAGTTGAAGAAACTTCGAGCCGATGATTGGATGGTAGACATTGGAGATTCAATTGTGCACATGCCATTGTTGTTGAAAGGACAATTACGCATACTTCGTGAAGATGAAGAAGGGCATGAGTTGTTGCTGTATTACATTCGACCTGGAGAAACTTGCGCTATGTCGCTTACCTGCTGCAGCGGAAACGCGGTGAGTAATGTTCGCGCTGTGGCAGAGGAGGATTCGGAGTTGTTGCTTTTACCCATTCAAATTATAGACGAATGGACTACCAAGTACCCTTCGTTCAAATCATTTATTCTAAAAACGTATCAGCGGAGATTCGAAGAATTGTTAAATACCATTGACGGCATTGCTTTTCACAACCTCGATGATCGCTTATCGCAATTGTTAAAACAGAAATCGGAGAAGGAGGGAAGTGTATTAAAAACTACTCACCAAGAGTTGGCAAACCAATTGAATTCCTCGCGCGAAGTTATTTCACGTTTGCTCAAGCAAATGGAGCGAAAAGGAAAAATTCAAATGGGAAGAAACAAGATTACTCTTTTATAAATCGCTTCGTAGCTATTCCCTCTTTGCTCGTTATTTTAATTAAGTACATTCCCGCTGGAAGGTCGGATAAGTCAAGAGTTTTCTGTTTGTTGAGGAATGAGTCTTCCAATACAAATTGGCCTGAAATAGTCATCACAGTCAGCTCTTTTCTTCCACCTAAATCTGCATTGATTTGAATGAAGCCATTTGTTGGATTTGGGAAGATCTCAATTTGTTTCATCAATTCATCCATGCCAACTCCGCATTCACCTGGAGTGAAATGAACTATACCATGGAAATAGATGGCTTCGCAAGAGTTTCCATACGTGACTCCATCACAACCACAAACGGGATCATAAATCGTTAAGCATCCAATGTTTGGATCTATAAGTGAAGAATCCACACAGACGGCCGAGGACGCACAATTGCTCAAGCATTCTTCAAGAGTGGAATAAAATGAAGTTGAATAATCGAGGTTACCTGCGATATATCCGCATCCGCTGTAACCGGAGCATGAAATACCATTGGAGGCGTAACCCAAGAACATATCGCACAAGCCGAAATCAATTCCCTCAACAATACTGCATTGCATGGCTTGTTCAAGACAAGGTCCATCTGTATAACTCATCACGCCCCCATAGTATGTAGCTTCACATGCATTGGAGTAGGTGACGTTGTTGCATCCGCAAACGGGCATCCAAATCATTGGACATAGCCAGTTTGGATCAATCAATGTTGAATCTATACATTCCAGAACAACGACAGTATCTCCGAGGCATTGGCTGTTGCATGCGTATGTTGAAGTGAAAAATCCAGCTGTGTAGTCTATTCCGTCAGTGCCAATGTATCCACAACCGCTTAACGAAACGCAGCCGCTGTCTGTAAGAGCTATTCCCAAAGGCATAGCGCATTCACCGAATTCAACTCCAAGTGGCACAGGTAAGCAAGGTAATGTTGTGCATTCACCATCGGTGTATGAGGTAACTCCACCGTAATTAATAGCTTCGCATGAGTTGGCATAAGTATTTCCATCACATCCACAAACGGGAGCCCAAATTGCGGGACAAATGGCATTTAAATTAATGAGATTCGGGTCAAAGCATTGTGCAGATACGAATGCAGAACTGAACAGAAGGAAAAAAGCCAATAAATGTTTCATGCAAATTAGATGTATTTTTTTTGAAAAAGGTTGTCTGAAAAAATTAAAGCCCTTTTGGGCTTTAATGAATTAATCCTCGTCTTCATCAGACTCGTCAGACTCGTCTGCAATGTCGTTGTCATCGTCATCTTCCTCATCATCACTGTTTGAGTCGTCATCTGACTTGAAACCATCGATATCGTTCAAATTCAAACCGTCATCATTTCCATCTTCTTCATCAACTTTCATGTTTTTATCTATTTTGAAAAGATAGATGGTGTCTTCTGTACGAATTTCAAGAGCTTTAATGAATTCACCCTTTGGTGTGGTGAATGACACTAAATTTTCATTTTCAAAACCATTCGGATAAGCCGCCTCAATTAGTGCTGCATGCTCATCTGTGATGGTATTGTAATCTTTGATAACGCGTTTCATAATTCAAAAAAAACTCTTAGTGATTTAATAGCCAAGCAAAAATAAGAGGAGCAACAATTGTTGCGTCACTTTCAATAATATATTTAGGAGTGTTAATGTCTAGTTTTCCCCAGGTGATTTTTTCATTGGGTACTGCACCGCTATATGATCCATAGCTGGTGGTACTGTCTGAAATTTGACAGAAATAACCCCAAAACGGAATGTCATGCATTTCCATATCCTGGTACAACATAGGAACTACGCATATCGGGAAGTCACCTGCTATACCTCCTCCAATTTGGAAAAATCCAACACCTTTTCCGCCTGAATTCTTGGTATACCAATCTGCCAGCCACATCATGTATTCAATGCCACTTTTCATAGTGGTAGGCTGAATTTCACCTTTGATGCAATAGCTGGCGAAAATGTTTCCCATGGTGCTGTCTTCCCAACCAGGAACAATTATCGGAAGGTTGCGCTCTGCAGCAGCAATCATCCAAGAGTTCTTCGGGTCAATTTGGTAATACTGCTCCAAGACACCACTTAAGATCATTTTATACATGAACTCATGCGGAAAATAACGCTCGCCTTTAGCTTGTGCATCTGCCCAAAGTGCATGAATGTGTTTTTGCAATCTTCTAAATGCTTCTTCCTCCGGAATGCAGGTGTCGGTCACGCGGTTCAATCCGCGCTCTAACAAATCCCATTCTTCTTGTGGAGTTAAATCACGGTAATTCGGCACACGCTCGTAGTGATTATGAGCAACAAGGTTCATTAAATCTTCTTCGAGGTTCGCACCGGTGCAAGAGATGATGTCAACTTTCCCGGCGCGAATCATTTCCGCAAGAGAAATTCCTAACTCTGCAGTAGACATGGCTCCTGCTAGAGTGATCATCATTTTGCCACCTTCAGTTAAGTGTGCTTCGTAACCTTTGGCTGCGTCAACCAAAGCCGCAGAGTTGAAGTGCAAATAATTGCTCTCCATAAACTCACGCATAGTAGAATATTTTCCCATAATGACCGCGAAATTCGAACATCAATTCGAATTTTCAATAAAAAAGTTTCTGATTTTTTTTAGGGTAACAATGTTAAAAGAAAAACAAGCCTTTATTTCTTTGCTTTTTCAGTGCGTTCATTCACCAGCTTCACAATATGGCGAATGGTTCTGCGCTTAATCAAACGCTCCAATTCTTTGTCTGTTCCTTCTATAACAAGAAACTGAAACTTGAATTTGATGAATTCTCCGGCAATTGAGACAACCTTCAAATTGTAGGACCCTGGTTTTATGTTGGAATGAAATTCTTGCATTCCTTCGATGATTTCGTTCTCGAATTCAACAAAATCATTTACCGCAAGTGTGTCTATTTCAAAATCGAGACTGGTTTTTTTAATCTCTCTTCTTGTGTAGTTGACAATATCTGAACTGAAAACAACGTTGTTCGGAATGTAGATCAAGTCATCGTCTTCATTCAACAGGTGCACACTTGAAAGGGTAATGTCTTGAATTTTTCCTTTGTGCGAGCCAATCGAAACCTCGTCACCAATGTTCACCACTCGAGCAAAAGTCATATACATTCCATTGATGAAGTTGGAAATGTAGTCTTTGGTAATTAATACAATTGCAGCAGCAAGAAGCGACAGTGTAGTAAGCGCTTTTTCAAGGGAAATGTTGAGTATGGCCAAAAGCAGTAAGCCAGCGTAGAGCGCGAAAAGTACTTTCTTTATGTGCCCAATTCCATAAAGAAAATTATCGCGTTTTCCTACCAACTCTGAACGGTAGAAGAGGACAATTATCTGATGAACAATATCTGTGATTAACACGGTTATTGCAATTCGGAACACAGATTCTGCCATGTAAGCAACATACGGAATCTGTTTCACGAATTCAATAATACCGTTCTTATAAGAAAAAGCTACCGAAATTAATACCAGAGCAACAGCAAGATGAATACTCGAATTTCTTTTAATCATTGTAGTAACCTAAAATTTCTAAGATGTCTTTCGGTTTTTGCTCTGGAGCGAACTCCTTGTACTTAACCTTACCCTTTGCATCGCGATCAATAAGAATGTGTCTTGGCTGTGGAATTAAGCAATGGTGAATTCCACCGAAACCACCCAAAGTTTCTTGGTAGGCACCCGTGTTGAAGAATCCAATATATTGATCCTGGTCCGGGTAAAATCGGGGAAGGTAAATCGCATTGGTATGCTGCTCTGAATTGTAATAATCATCAGAGTCGCACGTTAATCCACCTAAGAAAACGCGCTCGTATACTTCGTCCCAATTGTTCAGCGGAAGCATGATGAAACGTTTGTTAATGGCCCAAGTATCAGGCAATGTGGTCATGAAGGAAGAATCAATCATGTTCCATTTTTCACGATCGTTCTGTTCTTTCTGATAAAGAATCTTATAAATCGCTCCTCCGCTTTCTCCAACTGTGAAAGATCCGAATTCAGTAAAGATGTTTGGAACGGGCACCCCTGCATCTTCACAAGCCGCTTTAATCTGACGAAGAATTTCGGTAACCATATACTGATAATCGAAGCTGAAAGCAATGGAAGTTTTAATCGGAAACCCACCACCAATATTCAGACTGTCGAGGGTTGGACAAATCTCACGCAATTCGCAATACACTTTCAAACACTTCACCAACTCATTCCAGTAATACGCAGTGTCCTTAATTCCGCTATTGATGAAGAAGTGAAGCATTTTCAACTTCAAATTCGGATCGTCGTGAATGACTTTTTTGTAAAATTTGGTGATGTTTTTATATCCGATACCCAATCTCGAAGTGTAAAATTCGAACTTCGGTTCTTCTTCACTCGCGATACGAATTCCAATGTTTAGAGGCGAAGTCGCTTTTTCTTTGAAAACATTTAGCTCATAGGCATTGTCGATTACAGGAATAATGTTTTCAAATCCACTTTCCTTCAAATCTAAGATGCGTTGAACATATTCTTCCTTCTTGAAACCGTTACAAACAATGGTTTGCTCCTTGGTTACTTTCTTTAAGGTGTATAAACGTTTGATCAAATCAATGTCATAAGCAGAAGAAGTTTCCAAATGAACTTTGTTCTTCAATACTTCTTCCAACACGTATCTGAAGTGCGAGCTCTTGGTGCAATAGCAATAGTGGTATTCTCCTTCGTAACCAACTTCTTGTTTGCCTTTTTCAAACCATTCTTTCGCGCGGTTAATGTTTTCGGAAATTTTCGGCAGGTAGGTAAACTTCAACGGAGAACCGAATTTCTTCACCAAATCCATCATTGGAATTCCATGAAAAACTAATTCATCATTTTCCATTTGAAATTCTTCCTGAGGCCATTCAAATGTTTGGTCAATTAAATCTTTGTATTTGGTCTTCATTCTTCGTTTCCGCGCTTAAATATTTTTTGCAATTTTAGTGTGTAAATGCTTACGCAAAGCCATTTTACAGCCATTTATTTCGAATAGAGAAAATAAACATTCCAATCCCTACAACGGCCATGAGTCCCAAGGCGTAGAAATAGCCGTTGTGCCATTCCAATTCGGGCATGTTTTTGAAATTCATTCCATACACACCAGCAATAAATGTGAGAGGTACGAATATGCTACTGATTACAGTGAGTGTTCGCATGGTGTCATTCGTTTTTTGTCCAAGTTGGCTGTGATACAGAGACAAAAGGTTTATCAATGTTTCTCTGTACATGGCAATGTTTTCAGATTCTAGGACAATGTGATCATAGAGATCTCTGTAGTATTTTTTGTTCTCCTCCGAGATGTCGTTTTGCATACTACTAATGGCTTCTTTAAGCGGATCAATGCTTCGCTTAAAATTAATTATGCGTTTTTTCATGCGCACGATGTGATTCAATACAGTTGACTTCGGACTATTTAATACAGCAAGTTCCAATTCGTCTATTTCGCGAGTAAGTAGGTGGCTGTACTGAATGAAGTTGTCCACGATGTTGTCGAGAATTAGGTAGCATAGGTACTCTGCTCCTTTCAAACGAATTTTTCCACGTCCGGCTCTGATACGTTCGCGCAATTGGTCCAGCGTATCACCAAGGTCTTGCTGAAAAAAGAGTAGGGTATTTCCGGAAATAATAATGCTGAATTGTTCGGATTTTATCCCTCTCTTTTCATTCGGCTCCATCATTTTTCCGCAGATGAAAGCGCAATTATTTTCCAATTCGAATTTTGGCCTTCCGTTGGTATTCATAATGTCTTCCAACACCAAAGGATGAATGTTGAATAGATTTCCTAATTCGCGAATGACTTCTGCTTCATGAACCCCAGAAACACAAATCCAATTTACACCTTCGGATTTTACAGAATTTTTAATTTCATCCAGAGTGATGTCCAATTGCTCTTGAACCTGCTCTGCGTTGTAGTGTATGAGGTCTATTTGAACCCGATCAGTCTTGGGTTCGCCAATGTAAACCAGCGTACCTGGATCCATGCCTGCCTTGGAAATGATCATGTTTTTTCTTGTGAAGATACACTCAACATTTCAATCTGAATAAATTTTGAATTCGTATACGGCAAGAGCCAAGAATAAGGGCATCTTCGTAGCAATGGAAAATTCTAAACACGTTCATTTAATTGCTATTGGTGGCAGTGCTATGCACAACATGGCCATTGCATTGCACAGAAAAGGGTATAAGGTTACGGGTAGCGACGATGAGATTTTCGAGCCAAGCAAAACACGCTTGAATAATTTGGGTTTACTTCCGAATGAAATGGGGTGGAACGCAGATCGTATTCATGAAGGAATTGACGCAGTCATTGTAGGAATGCATGCCCGAATAGACAATCCTGAACTTATTCGAGCGCAAGAATTGGAATTGAAAATTTATTCATATCCTGAATACATCTACGAACAATCGAAAGACAAGATTCGAGTGGTCATTGGCGGAAGTCACGGTAAGACGAGCATCACAAGTATGATTCTCCACGTCTTGAATGCGTTAGGGAAAAATGTCGATTACATGGTAGGCGCGCAGTTGGCGGGATTCGATTGTATGGTGAAGTTCACCGAAGAGGCCGAGATAGCCATTATTGAAGGAGATGAATATTTGTCATCTCCTACCGATTTACGTCCGAAGTTTCACTTGTATCACCCTACAATTGCCGTTATGAGCGGCATAGCTTGGGATCACATCAACGTGTTCCCAACATTTGAGAATTACGTGAAGCAATTTGAAATTTTTGTGGACAAGATTGTTTCAAATGGAACGCTCATCTATTGTGAATTAGACGAAGAAGTGAAGAAGGTTTGCGAAAATGCGAGACAAGATATTTCGCTTAAACCATATGGCACCTTCGAGCACGAAGTGCGCAACGGTGTTACGTTTATTCGTCACAACGGGACTGAAACGGCTATTGAAATTTTCGGGAATCATAACCTTCAAAATTTAAATGCGGCCTTTTTGGTTTGCGAAAGTTTAGGTGTTAACGCAGGTGAATTTTTGCGAGCCATTTCATCCTTTACCGGAGCTGCGAAACGCTTAGAGTTGGTTGGAAAAAATGACCACTCGGCGTCCTACAAAGATTTCGCGCATTCTCCTTCCAAATTGAAAGCAACAACAAATGCATTGAAGGAACAGTTTCCTGACAGAAAATTAATCGCGTGCATGGAATTGCATACGTTTTCTAGTTTGAATAAAAATTTCTTAAGTCAGTATGAAGGCGCTATGGCTGCGGCCGACGAGGCGTTTGTCTATTTCAATACGCATACACTCGAACATAAAAAACTTCCGCCAATTTCACCTGAAGAAGTTGCGAATGCCTTCGCTTCAGAGAATGTAAAAGTGATTAACGACTCGAAGGAGTTGTTGAGAATTTTGCTGGAAATGAATTGGGAAAATGCTAACTTGTTGTTAATGTCTTCAGGAAATTTCGATGGTCTAGATTACCAAGACATTTGGAATAAAATGCACAAGTGATTTAAGACAATCCAACGTCGAGCAGCATCATAACAATGAAACCGCCAATAAGTCCAAGTGTGGCCACATCGGTGTATTTGTCTTGCTGCGTTTCAGGAATAACTTCTTCTACAACAACGTAAATCATAGCACCGGCTGCGAAGGCCAGGGCATATGGAAGCACGGCGTGCATTTGAATAACAGCGAGTGCTCCAACAACTCCAGCAACCGGTTCAACAATAGCTGAAAGCTGTCCGTACCAGAAACTTTTTGTGCGAGAAAGTCCCATTCTGCGCAAGGGAAATGAAACCGCAATTCCTTCAGGAAAATTTTGAAGTCCAATTCCAACGGCAAGCGCTACTGCGCCACCAATGCTCGCTTCTGGAAGTCCTGCCGCTACACCTCCGAACAACACACCAACTGCCAATCCCTCTGGAATGTTATGCAGTGTAATGGCTAGCACCAGTAGAATGGTCTTGTTTAGTTTGGTTTGGACTCCTTCTGTTTTTTCTTGAGGAAAATTCAAGTGTAAGTGAGGCAGGAATTTATCGAGTGCGAAAAGAAACAGCGCACCCATTGCGAAACCCGCTGCAGCTGGAAAGGCTTTTGTGAAGCCTTCTCCCGGACTCATTTCAATCGCCGGAGCAAGTAACGACCAAAAGCTTGCAGCTATCATAACGCCGCCTGTAAAACCAAGCATTCCGTCGAGAGCTCTTCGATTTAAATCTTTCACAACAAAGACCAATGAGGCTCCAAGCGCCGTGACAAACCAAGTAAACGTTGTGGCTATCAGAGCGGCATAAACATATCCATACGGACCGCCTGTTTCAACCAGATTTTGAAAGAAAGAGGTAATGCTGTTCATAGCAACAAATGTAGCGGTATTTTATTCGAACACAACCGAGGCGAAGCTTGTTTTGGAAGCGCGTGCTTTTGCCCATTTGTGAAAATCGAAGTAAGTGAAGAACAGCGGATCAGTCTTTTTTACTTCGAGCAATTCACTTTCCAACCAACCCCACAGTTCTTTGTCCTGAATGCTTTTTCTTTTTTTAAGTGTTTCATTAATAAACTGAAGAATTTTCTTTTCTCCTTCGAAGGCTTTATTGCGCGTGATGAGAAACCGTTGAACACTTCTTAAAGCATAAGGGATGTATCGTTCGTTGTTTAATTCAATTTGAACAATTAGGTTGAATACTTGAGCAATGCACTGAAGGTGCAATAACTCATTGGAAGGTACACTTTGCAAGAAGCGTTGCAAGAATCGCTCAGACTCTTTGAATTCTTCTTGAATAAAGCAGACCACTGCACACTGAAAAAGAACATGAGCCCCACGAATATTAAATTCGTCTTCTGTGAGAATCAGATTTTCTTTTTGTCTCGAGATATAATCGTAGGCGGAGTCATTATTTTTTTGAAGTAAAAGCACCGTAAGCGCTGTGCTGTGAAGCAAAGACATGTCGGCGCTTTCATCGAAGCACTTTTCAAGCTGAGAAAGGTATTCTGATGATGCGGATACGTTTTTTAGTTGCGCTGAGATAACGGCCGCATTGGCCAAGGCGTTTTTAAGAATGAAGTTGTTTTCGTTCCCGGTAATTTCACAGCTATGTAATAGTTCAAGCAACTCTGAAATACTGTTTAAGCTTTCCAAGGCTTTATTTGCGTTCAACAGCACAGCTCCCTTGAGCTGTAATAATTTAATTTTGGCTTCTTTTGAAATGGGAACAGTACGGCTTATCTCTGTAAGTAGTTCCTCGTTGTGCGATTGCTCTTCGCTTTGCCTCGGTTGTCCATTGGAGTAATATCCCGCAAACCATGACCACTTCATGAACGCAATTTCTTTTTCATTTTGAATGGAAGAAAGTACCGCTTTCATTTCTGAGTAATTACTGCTCAGCATTTCATAACGCTCGTTGGCCGGAATATACATGGATTCGAGTATACGTTCTTTCCATTCATTTAATTCAAGTTGAAGTGCAGATAACTCATTTTTTCGAGCAATCTTTTGAGCTGAGTTCACCAATTTATCTGCCTGATCAAAAAGTTCGCGTGTGTACAACACTTCAATGCTTTGAAGCAAGCGCATGACCTCTGCCCGGGCTGTTGCTTTGTGGTGAAAGGATGCAAGTGATTTTAGAAGTGCATGGTAAAGCCTATTTTTAGCAATGGAAAGTGCATCTGTAATTTTAGAACCCTTCAAAATTTTGATGAGTTTATCCTCGTCGTATTCGTTCAGTTTTTCCAAAGCATCGAACAACAGTCGGTGCTGACCATCTTCAGCCATGGGCTGTAAACGGAAATAACGCTTCTCTGATTTGCTGAGGCTCTTAATTAGCACGAAGAGTGCGTCTGATGCAACATTTCCCATGGCGTTTCGATTAATGGTTGATTACAATTTCTGATTCTTTTTTGAATAAATGAACCAGTCTTATTTTTCGGTATTCATTTCAAGAGTTTCGGTCATTCTCTGCGTATTTTTGGCAGGCACACTCTTTTATTGATTGTGGGCAATACTACAAACAGAAATTCGTTCGAGCATTCGTGAAAAAATATAGAGTTATTCAATTGCTGTTCATTTTGGCGACATGCACCGTGCACAGCGCATTTGCTCAATTCAGCACCGGAACGTGGCGCGATCATCTTCCTTATGGAAATGTAATTGATGTGTGTTACGATGAGATTAATATGGTCTATGCTGCAACGCCCTATGCAATTGTTAGTTACAATCCTGCAACATTTGAATTGGAAAGGTGGTCAAAAGTTAATCGCTTGAGCGATGTGGGTATTTCAGCTGTGGAATATGACTCGAATAGCGATGCCGTCATAGTTGGATATTCAAACGGAAATTTGGACGTGCTCATGGAAGACACTCAGTTCAATATGCCTGACATTCGGTTGAGCAATATCGTGGGTGACAAAAAGATTTATGATATTCTTCCTTACAATGGATTGTTGTATTTGAGCACTGGCTTCGGTGTTGTAGTGGTAGACGTTGCCGCTCGTGAAGTACGTTCAACCTATTTCTTGGGTCCGAATGGGCAGCAGGAAAAAGTGAATGATGTTCTAGTATTGAATAATGAAATCTACGCAATCTCTGATTCTACGGTTCGAAAAGCGAATGTGAGCAATCCATTTTTGGCCAACTTTCAAAATTGGAACACAGTCACAGATTGGCCAGGAAGTGGGGCATATGCAGACGCTACCGAGTTTGCAGGGAATCTTTTCGTTCACAGAGTTGAACAAACCAATGATAAAATTTATCGCAAAGACTTAACCACAGGTGTATGGAGCGTCTTCTCTGAATTCGGCACGATGCGATTTGGTAGAATCTGGAATTCCGATACATACCTGTGTTTAGCAGGTGAATGGGCTGCAATTTGTTACGACGAGTTGTTATACTTGGCATATAACATTTCCGATTTAGAGGGACAAACGATTGCACCTAATTTGGTAATACGCGATATGCAAAACACACTTTGGGTAGCCGACAAACAGAGAGGTATGTTAGGAAAGAAAGGCAATGGTCAAGAGTTGTCAATTAAGCCTGATGGTCCTGCCAGTGCTGAAGTCAGAAAGCTGAATGCCTACAACAACAATCTTTGGGTAGCACACGGAGGAATCTATCCTTACGGCGGAAACTTATGGCGTAACGGAAATTATTCGGGCCGAGTTGGAGATCAGTGGACAACCTATTCTCCTGGTCCAGGGGGTAATTCAACTCCTGGAGTTTCAGATATGGCAGATGTTGCTATAGATCCATATAATAATAACCGTGTGTTTTATGGGTCATGGGAAGAAGGGCTCATTCAGCGAGCAACAGATGGAACACTGACCTATTATAACGTTGAAACGGGAAACAATCCGCTGCAAGGATCGGGATTTACCTGGGCCCCCGGATGGACAGGTGTTGGCGGAGTAGCATTCGATCCGAATGGAGTACTTTGGTTAACCAACAGCTACTCGACCAAACCTATTCAAGCAGTAGACCGCGATGGGAATTTTATAGCATTTTCATGTGCACCATTCGTGACAAACGACGATTGGTTGAAAGACATTATGCCAACTCGGGAAGGATATATCTGGGCAATTGTTTCAGGAAGGGGAATTGTAGTGCGTGATCCAAATGGTACTGTTTCCAATGCTTCCGACGACGATGTGACTTTTTTGTCTGAAGCAGAAGGTGCTGGCGGGCTTGCGAACAAAGATGTTTTTTGTATGATTGAAGATTTAGATGGCGAAGTATGGGTGGGAACATTGCAAGGTCTCTCAGTTTTCTATTCTCAAACGTCCTTGTTTTCAGAAGATCCATTAGACGGTGAGCCGATTTTAATAACGCAAGACGGAAACGTACAGAAATTACTCGATACCGAAACGATAACATGTATTGAAATTGACGGTGGTAATAGAAAATGGGTGGGAACAAGAAATAGCGGAGTTTATTTGTTTAGTCCAGATGGTCTTCAGGAAATTGAACATTTTACTCAAGAGAATAGTCCGCTTCCAACGAATACAATTTCAGATATTGCCATTAACCAAGACAACGGCGAAGTATTCATAGCAACTGAAGAAGGAATGGTTTCATACTTCTCAACGGCAACGAATTTTGATCAGGAAATGAAAAACGTTCGAGTCTTCCCAAATCCAGTTCTTCCTGAATTTGATGGGAATATTACCGTAGACGGTCTCGCCTACAACAGTAGCGTTCGTATTACAGATGCCTCGGGGAATGTTGTTTTTCAAGGGCAAAGTGAAGGTGGACGTGTTTTCTGGAATGGGAAAACGACAGACGGACAAAGGCCAGCAACAGGAATGTATTACGTCTACTGTTCGAATCCAGATGGGAAGAAAACAGAAACCTTACAACTCACTTTTATTCATTAAGCTTTTGACGCCACGCATGCCTTCACAAAAGAGATGAAGAGTGGGTGAGGGGTCATAACAGTACTCTTGTATTCAGGATGGAATTGCGAAGCAACGAAATACGGATGGTTTTCTAATTCAATAATTTCAACCAATCCACTTTTCGGATTTGTTCCTACCGCTTTAAATCCGGCTTTTTCGAACTTCTCCATGTAATCGTTATTGAATTCAAAACGATGACGGTGACGTTCTTCGATATTTATTTTTCCGTATGCCTTTTGTGCTTTAGACCCTTTCTTAAGTGTACAAGGGTATGAGCCTAAACGCATGGTTCCGCCTTTATTTACGATGCTTTTCTGTTCTTCCATAAGGCAGATAACAGGGTGCTTCGTATAAGCTTTCATCTCTGTGCTGTGCGCGTCTTTCAGACCAAGCACATTGCGAGCGAATTCAATCGTAGCGATTTGCATACCCAAACAAATTCCGAAAAACGGAATGTTGTTTTCGCGAACGAATTTTATGGCTTCAATCTTTCCATCAATACCTCTTGATCCAAATCCAGGTGCAACAAGCACTCCGTCTAGTCCCGTCAGTTTCGCTTTAACATTTTTTGCATTCAATCCTTCCGAGTGAATCCATTCAATGTCAACTGCGCATTCTAAGGATGTTCCTGCATGAATGAAAGCTTCAGCAATACTTTTGTATGCGTCTTTCAATTCAACATATTTACCCACCAACCCAATGCGAACGCGCTTTTTTGGGTGTTTTAATTTTTCTAAGAAGCTACTCCATTTCTTCAAGTCTGGCTTCTTCTTCGGAGCCAATCCTAATTTTCGCAAAGCCACCTCGTCGAGTTTCTCTTGTTGCATAAGCAACGGGACGTCGTAGATGGTATCTGCATCAATGCTCTGAATAACCGCATCTTGAGACACGTTACAGAACTTGGCTATTTTATTTCGAAGTATAGGAGAGAGCTCGTGCTCAGTTCTGCAAACCAGAATGTCTGGTTGAACGCCGTTTTCCAACAACATCTTCACGCTATGTTGTGTTGGCTTCGTTTTCAATTCACCGGCTGCCGCTAGGTATGGAACAAGCGTCAAGTGAATGTTAATGCAATCGTCTTCGTATTCCCACATCAATTGACGAACAGACTCTACATATGGAAGCGATTCAATATCGCCAACAGTTCCACCAATTTCAGTAATCACCACATCGTAATCGTGTGCGTTCCCTAAAAGTTGAATGCAACGCTTAATTTCGTCGGTGATGTGAGGCATGATTTGAACAGTCTTTCCCAAGTATTCACCACGACGTTCTTTGTCGATGACGCTTTGGTAGATTCTTCCGGTTGTAATGTTGTTCGCTTGTGAAGTTGGAATGTCTAAGAAGCGCTCGTAATGGCCCAAGTCTAAGTCGGTTTCTGCACCGTCTTCTGTGACGAAACATTCTCCATGCTCATAAGGATTCAGGGTTCCTGGATCTATGTTAATATAAGGGTCTAACTTCTGAATGGTTACAGAATAGCCTCTAGCTTGAAGAAGTTTAGCTAATGACGCTGAGATGATTCCTTTACCCAGTGAACTGGTTACTCCGCCGGTTACGAAGATATATTTGGAACGTTTTGAGGATACCGCTTGCTTTTTTTGCATAACGGGAGACAAAGTTAAGCCATTTGTTAAGTTAGATGCAACTTTACTTTAGGGAAACCAATAAAAGTCTTCTTTTCCGCAGCCTTGATTCAATTGGCTCCACGCGTCAATTTCGATTTCGATTTTAACGACAGCCGATTTCTTGAAGGAATGCTGCACGGTAGTAAGATATTGAGAAAGGTAAGAGACACCCGGATTGTGTCCGATTAGAACAACCTCATTCCAATCATTCGGAAGTAGCTCAATGACCTCAAGTAGGTCTGAAAGCTCAGCGTTGTACATTTTCTTTTCAAGGTGAACAAGGGGCTTTTTATTTTGGGTTGTGCTCAAGACATGTGCGGTGGAGTAGGTGCGCACGGCCGGACTAACGATCCAGTTTGTTGGAAGTTGTCCCAAGTGATTTCCCAATGCAAGTGCTTGAAGATTCCCACGTTCGGTCAATGGTCTGAAGCTATCTGGCTGACCATATAAATCTTCTGCTTCGGCGTGACGAATAATGTAAAGTGTCTTCATGCTTCGTCTTCGGCGTGAAGAATGTGTAAGATTCGGTGAACCATAGGCGAGAGCATTACTCCGGCTGTGGTTAAAAAAGCTACTCCGCTGTATAGGGCGTAGAAAGAAGCGAACCACTTTCCGCTATCGTTTGTTATGACATTTACAGGTCCCATTCCTGTAAGAATCATTGAGCTGTTGTATAAGGCATCTAGCCAGCCCATGGGGCCGGTATAGTGATATCCAATTACACCAATGAGCAAAGAGAATGCAATGAGAAAGATGCTAAGAAAGAAGTAATAGAGTTGGCGTTTCAAATAAGCTTTATTCGAAATCACGGGTTTCGACTTTCTTTCGAAGCTTTTCATCACACGTTGTACTCTCTACCTTTTACGTTTAGCACTTTTGTGTATTTCTTCAGACTTCGAAGAACAATGAAAATGATAAATCCGCAAAACAGGGCAGTGTGCCAAAACGGTGTAAGAATTTCTTTCCAACCGAAATATCCGAAGTGCACGTAGTTCTTCAGTGCGTCTAGCAAAGCGAAGGAAATGAACACGGCGAAGAATCCGTTGTATTCGCGTTTCAACACGTTACGCAATGAGAATTCTACGGGTGCAGATTTCCAGGAAGAAAATCTTGGAAGGAAAGGAGGAGTTCTTTCGCTCCATTTAATGTAAACGTCTCCGAATTTATTTCGAAGGAAGAATTCTTCTGCAAACATGATGCGCTCGTAGTAAAGCCAGAACAACAAGCAAGAGGTTAGTGTGAACCACCAGTTACCGACGTACATGATGATACCTAGCCACATAAAGAAATTACCCAGGTAGAGTGGGTGACGAACAATGCTGTAGATGCCAGTGTGATTTAACACTTCTGCAACTTGACCTTCTTTCGTGTTTCTTCCTGAAGTTCCTTTCGGCGTATAGCCTATTGTTAAAACGCGGATCAATTGACCGAAGAAGGAGATGCCTAAACACGTCCAAGCCCACGTTTTGTCGAACAACGGATTGTCTGTATCCAATTCAAACCAAATAACCGAAGCGGCTAAAACATACAATACTAGAGGAAGAAAGCTGCGCCAACGAAATAGCCAGTTTCCACTTTTGTTCATCTCTTCAATAAGCGCCATAGTAGAATTTTATGTCGCGAAAGTACAAATTAATTCTTCGAATCAATTGCCATGCAATCAATCCTTCGGATCAATCACTGCGTGATCAATTCTTCGAATCAATCCTGTGGATCAATCACTTCGTGATCAATTCTTCGAATCAATCCTGTGGATCAATCACTTCGTGATCAATTGCTGCGCAATCAATCCTGCGGATCAATCACTTCGTGATCAATTGCTGCGCAATCAATCCTACGGATCAATCACTTCGTGAGCAATCGTTCCGATTTCACCGAAGGTTAGATCGCACCGCGATTGATCTGAAAGATTGATCACCAAAGGTGATTGTTAGGACTCCGTCCTTAGAGCATTTTCAACGCCCCCATTCCACCATCAAGCCCAATCACTTGCCCAGTCATCCAACTGCTTTTACTGCTTAAGAGGAAGGCAATGGCTTCAGCAAGATCATTTGGCTGACCTATTCTGCCTAGTGGATGCCGCTTATTTGAGGCTTCAATTTTTTCTGGAGTATTGATGAATTTCTCAGCCAATTGCGTTTGCGTGAGCGAAGGCGCAACCACGTTTACTCGAATTTTTGGAGCGAGTTCAGCAGCAAGGCTTTTGCCCAATCCTTCCAATGCGCCTTTCGCCATAGCCACACTCGCGTGGAAGGGCATGCCCAATTTCACGGCAACCGTGCTAATGAATACAATAGATGCCGATTCCGATTTTTTCAAATAGGGAAGTGCCAGTTGTGTTGCCTTCAAAGCGCCATAGGCGTTTATGTTCATGTCGGAAAGAAACACGTCGTGAGAAATGCGGTGGGCCGGAAGTAGGTTTATACTACCCGGACAATACACCAATCCGTCTAAAACCAATCCTTCCGGAAGATTCAATGAATCGTCTTCAATATTCCAAACCAAACTATTCACATGGGAAGAGGCTTCGCGTGAAGTGAAGTAAACCGTGTGTCCTTGCGCTTCGAGCAATTCTACCGCAGCAGCACCAATTCCCTTCGAACCACCAATAACTAGATAATTCATTACTTGTCGAGGTTAACGTATTTCAAAAATTCGTTGCGGGTAGCTTCATTGTTGAAAGCGCCAGAATACGAAGAGGTAACTGTTGCGCTGTTGAAGTCTTGAACTCCGCGACTGCTCACGCACAAATGAACGGCGTCTATTAGAACCGCAACATCTTCTGTTTCCATTACTCGCTTTAGCTCTTCAGCAATTTGAATCGTAAGTCGTTCTTGTACTTGCGGACGCTTTGCGAAGTATTGCACAATGCGATTCAATTTCGAAAGTCCAATTACTTTTCCGTTTGAAATATAGGCTACGTGTGCTTTTCCAATGATTGGAACGAAGTGATGCTCGCAATTTGAATAGAACGTTATGTTTCGTTCCACCAACATTTCTTTGTATTGGTATTTATTTTCGAAAAGTTTAATGGAAGGTTTGTTTTCAGGGTTCAATCCAGAAAAAATTTCCTTGATGTACATTTTTGCCACTCGATGCGGAGTGCCTGAAAGTGAATCATCCGTTAGATCAAGTCCCATGATATTCATGATATCTCGGAATTTTTCTTCGATAAGCTCTATTTTTTCAGCTTCCGTCAACACAAAGGCATCGTCACGTAATGGGGTTTCTACAGAGGTCATCACATGTTGATCTCCCATTTCATCGATTTGAATGGCTATTAACTCTTTTTCTATCTGCATCGTTTACGTTTGTTATAAAGTTTAAACCACTTAAATTGAACTTTGTTCGAATCGATTATATTTGTCGAATACCTAAACCTAGTAATATGTCACTTTGGAGGAAAAAAGATTTAGCCGCAATGCTTGCAGATGCAGAAGGCGGAGAGAAATCGTTAAAGAGAACGTTGGGAGCCTTTCAATTGGTTGCCCTTGGAGTTGGCGCCATTATCGGTGCTGGATTGTTTGTTAGAACTGCTGCTGCTGCTGCTGAAGCCTCTGGAAATGGGGTAACCCTTTCTTTTGTTGTTGCGGCGATTGGATGTGCGTTTGCAGGTCTTTGTTACGCAGAATTCGCAGCAATGATTCCTATTTCAGGTAGTGCTTATGCGTATTCGTTTGTAACCATGGGTGAGTTGGTAGCATGGATTATCGGATGGGCATTGGTTATGGAATACGCTTTGGGTGCGGCTACTGTGTCTATAGCTTGGAGCGAATACTTGAACAATTTGTTTGGAGGAGCCATCCCTTACGAGTGGTGCCATTCACCATTCGAGAGTATTCAATACCTCACTGGCGATGCGGTAAGTCAGGCGACGGCTTTGATACCAGATTTGTCAAAGTCTGTTCATCACGGAAAATTGATCTTATCGGCTGAACAACTAGAGAAACTTCCTACGTTAGCTGGTTCAGTGCAGACGTCAACAGGAATTATCAATGCTCCGGCTTTGATTATTCTGTTCATGTTGACTTTACTTCTTATCAAAGGGACCAAAGAGTCTGCTTTCGTTAACGCTATTATCGTATTCCTCAAGGTGGCTATAGTTCTAGTATTTATCGCTATCGGATGGCAGTTCATCAATCCAGATCACTACACGCCATATTTGATCCCAGAGGGGGTTAAAGACCACGAAGGATTCTTTGATTGGGGTTGGGGTGGTGTTCTCGGCGGTGCAGGAATTGTATTCTTCGCATTCATTGGATTCGATGCCGTGTCTACGGCAGCTCAAGAAGCTAAAAATCCAAAGCGAGATATGCCAATTGGAATTTTAGGTTCATTGGTGGTTTGTACCATCTTATACATTCTATTTGGACACGTATTAACAGGTGTAGCTCCATGGTCGGACTTTGGCGATCCTGCGTTGGGAAAAGAGGCTTCAGTAACCTACACAATTAGTACTTACATGAAGGGTTACGAATGGTTAGCAACAAGCGTGAATGTGGCTATTCTAGCTGGATTCTCAAGTGTAATCTTGGTAATGTTAATGGGTCAAAGTCGTGTGTTCTATTCTATGAGTAACGACGGTTTATTACCCAAGGCATTCGGGGAGTTACATCCGAAATTCAATACCCCATACAAAGCAAACTGGATTCTTTTCGTATTTGTTGGACTATTTGCAGCATTCGTACCTGGAAGCGTTGCGGGTGATTTGACTTCCTTCGGAACCTTATTCGCATTCGTACTGGTTAGTGCTGGTGTTTGGATCATGCGTATGAAAAATCCTGAGTTTGTTCGCCCGTTCAAAACCCCATTGGTGCCGCTAGTCCCAATCCTAGGTATTGTAGTTTGTACAGCAATGATAGCTTCGTTGGATGGCCAAACATTAAAGGTAGCTGCTATCTGGATGGCAGTAGGATTGCTAATCTATTTCGGATACTCGAGAAAGAACTCTCACCTTCATCCGAAGAAGTAAGATTTGAAATTGAAAAGTAAAGAGCAGCTTCAGCTGCTCTTCTTGTTTTTTTAAACTCTTGAGCATTAAAAAGCCCGGAACGTTTTCCGGGCTTTTTAATACCTTAACCTTAACCTTAACTAAAACTTTCAACGAAAGAATGTCGTTATGGTAGTTATAACGCTTAAGATTGAAAAAGGTTGCAGTTATTACAAAAAAAAATTAAGTTTTCTGCTTTTCGCGTTTTGCAGCAGGGAAAAGAATGTTGTTTAAGATAAGTCTGTAGCCCGGAGAATTCGGATGTAACGAGAGGTCGGTTGGCGGATCGCCCACGCGGTGTTGATAATCTTCAGGGTCATGACCTCCGTAATAGGTCCATTGCCCTTGCCCAAGTTCACCGTGTATATATTTCGCGCATTTGATGTTCTTCGATTCACCCATTATGGTGACTTCGCTCTTGAGATACCCTTCGCGGAAGGAAGTTGTTTGTCCCATAAATCCGTGAATGACCTGAGTGTGGTTCTGCGTGAGTATGGTTGGAATGATATCCCACTTTGCCGAAAAATCGAAGAGCGTGAAGAAGTCATTTTCCTCCTTCACTTTCAAGTGGTCTTCTGTGCCGTCAATGTTCGAAAACTCATAGACCATCGGGTCTTTTATGATGTTGTAATTCTGAAAGGCAAAACCTTGAGTAAAGTTCAATTTCTTCTGCGCGTTCGGATCACTCGGATCACCATCAAAAACGCTTTCTACCATGTCTACTCCTTGCGCAGCAAGCGCGATGTCATAAGAATCGGTGCCACTGCACATGGTGAACAGAAATCCTCCGCCTAAAACGAAGTTCTTAATAGTTACAGCAACCGCACGCTTCATTTCAGATACTTTGTTAAATCCGAGCTTGGCAGCAGTGGCTTCTTGTGTCCGAACCTCTTCCCGGTACCAAGGAGCCATGTTGTAGGCTCCGTAGAACTTTCCATATTGACCCGTAAAATCTTCATGATGAAGATGCAGCCAATCGTATTCCGGAAGCTTTCCCATGACAATCTCTTCATCGTAAATACTCGTGTATGGAATTTCAGCATAAGTTAACACCAAGGTAACCGCATCGTCCCAAGGCTGCTTGCCTTGCGGAGTGTACACTGCAATCTTCGGAGCCACTTCCAACTTCACTTTTTCCATGTTTACTTCAGGGTCGGCAATCTCTTGATAAATGGATTGAACTTGCGCATCTGCAATAACTTGATAACTTACCCCGCGTTCGGTGCACTTCTTTTGAATGGTAGGAATATTTTCCATGAGAAAACTTCCTCCACGGTAATTCAATAACCATTCAATGGGTAGTTTCTGTTCCAGAACCCAATAGGCAATGCCGTAAGATTTGATGTGATTTTGCTGCGACTCGTCCATTGGAATAAGCAACATGCTTGCAAAGCACGAGTTCACTAGAAGGGCTAAACCCAATATGACAATTAATTTGCGCATGCTTCAAAGATACTCAAGGGGAAGAACAACACAAGGCTTAAAAAATTGTGTGTGCTTTTGGTTGAAAAGTCGGTTTGACCTTCCTACTCTGAATGGCTAACTTTGCAAAAAAAATAATTACACCATGAAATTTTTCATCGACACAGCCAACTTAGATCAAATTAGAGAAGCTCAAGACTTAGGTGTTCTTGACGGAGTTACAACAAATCCTAGCTTAATGGCGAAGGAAGGTATCTCTGGTACTGATCGCGTAATGAAACACTATGTTGACATTTGCGAAATTGTTGGAGATGGCGATGTAAGTGCTGAAGTCATTGCAACTGACTTCGATGGAATGGTGAAGGAAGGAGAAGCTTTGGCTGCTTTACATGAAAATATCGTAGTGAAAGTTCCAATGACGAAAGATGGAGTAAAGGCGATTCGTTATTTCACAGACAAAGGAATCCGTACAAACTGTACATTGATTTTCTCTGCAGGACAAGCTCTTCTTGCTGCTAAAGCAGGAGCGACATATGTTAGTCCTTTCGTTGGACGTTTGGACGATATTTCTACAGACGGTATTGATCTGATTGAACAAATCAGAACCATCTTTGATAATTACGGATTCGATACTGAAATCCTTGCAGCTTCTGTTCGTCATCCAATGCACGTTATTGCTTGCGCAGAAATCGGTGCTGATGTAATGACAGGTCCTTTAAGCGTGATTTTGCAATTGATGAAGCATCCGTTAACAGACATTGGATTGGCGCAATTCCTTGCAGATCACAAGAAGGCGGCAGAAGCAAAATAATTTTGATATCCATATCAGACAACAACGCTGATTACACGGCGGCACAGATTATACGGAAGCAGGGCGTTTGTATTCTTCCAACAGATACCGTTTATGCTTTCGCTTGTGCATTGTCAGATAAAAAAGCAATAGAGAAAATGGCTCAATTGAAAGGCGTGCGTTTAGACAACGCGCGCTTTTCTATTGTTTGCAACGACCTTTCTCATTTAGCCACTTTTACTAAGCCTATTTCAACGCCTTATTATCGCGCATTGAAAAGGCACACCCCAGGTATGTTTACTTTTTTGTTGGAAGCAAGCAGCCTCGTTCCCAAATTGTTCACTTCACGCAGAACCACCATCGGACTTCGTGTTCCTGATCACGATTTTCTTCAACGCGTGCTCACTCAACTGGGTGAGCCCCTTGTGGTGTCCAGTGTTCATCGGAAAGAGAACACAGAAGAATATCCGACAGAGGCCATCGATCTTGAAGACGATTGGTCGAATGAAGTGGCTGAAATTTTCTTTGAAGACACCTCGAAAATGTTACTCTCTACCGTCGTAGATTTCTCCGGTGCGAATCCAGTAGTGGTTCGTCAAGGAGCAGGTGAGTGGAATCCCTGAACAATATCCATAAACAATTGCTCGTTCGCAAGTTTCAGAATTAGCCCAATCTCACGAAGGTGGTCTTGGTAATTTCACATTGACAAATTGTGACTATGAGAAAAATTGCACTGGGTTTTGTTTTACTGGTTTTGAGCGCCACATCTGTGTTTGCTCAAAAGTCTTACGAAAAGGTTGTTCCTGAGCGAATCTATCGTGAAGCACTGAATCTTTTCGAAAATGAAAAATTCGTTCCGGCAAAAGAGTCGTTCGAAAGATATCTTTCATTAACCTCGGGTAACGACGGCTATCGCGCAGATGCCGAATATTACCAAGGTCTTTGTGCCATGAACTTGTTTCATCCAGATGCGGAATATCTGCTTACCACCTTCGTAAGAAATCATCCCGATTCGCATTGGTGTCAAAGTGTGTATTTGGAATTGGCGAACTTCAAGTATAAGAGCAAATCATACAAACAATCACTCGAGTGGTTTAATAAGGTTGAAGAAAAACAATTGCTTGCGGAAGAGCGTCCTTCGTTCTATTACAAGCGCGGTTTCGTGAAATTCGATCAAAAGAAATATTCAGATGCACGCGTAGATTTTGCGAAAGTGAAAGACGGAGATTCGGAGTATGCGCCTGCTGCAACCTACTACTACGCCTACATGGCATACACAAGCAAAGATTACCAAGTAGCGTTGGAGTCTTTTTTAAAGTTGAAAGAAGACAAAGATTTCAAGGCAGTTGTTCCTTATTTCATTTCGCAGATTTATTATGTGCAGAAGCGTTTCGATGAGTTGTTGGCCTATGCACCACCGTTGATCAACGCGGAAGAAAACGTGAAGAACAACTATCCGAATGCAAATGAAGAAATTGCGCACTTAATTGGCGACGCCTATTTCATTCTTGAAAAATACAAAGAGGCTTTGCCTTATTTAGAGAAGTATCACATGTCTCCAACAGCAAAGCCTTCAGTGGAAGATTACTACCAATTGGGTTTTTGCTACTATCGCAACAGCAACTTCGAACGTGCTGTAGATGCTTACTCACACTGCACGAAGGAAGACTCTCCAACTTCGCAACTGGCGAACTACAACATAGGAGATTGCTATTTGAAGCTTGAGCAAAAAGAATATGCGCGAACCGCTTTCGAAGCGGCTTCCAAGCAAACACATAACCTCGATGTACAGGAAGACGCGTTGTTCAATTATGCGAAACTGGCTTTTGAACTTTCATACAACCCTTTCCACGAAGCCATTTCAGCCTTCGAAGGATATCTAGAGAAGTACCCGAACTCTGCACGTCACGACGAAGCATACGAGTTTTTGTTGAATGTGTATTTAAAAACAAGAAACTACGAGCGCGCCTTGACTTCATTGGATAAAATGAAGGTGAAAGACATTCGCGCGAAAACGTCTTATCAGATTGTCGCCTTCAACCGTGGTGTTGAATTGTACCAAGCGGAAAGCTTTGCAAAGTCGGAAGAGTTCTTTACGAAATCGCTGGAGTACCCTGTGAACACGTACCTCATGGCGCAGGCGAAGTATTGGATGGGCGAGATAAACTACCGTCAGAACAAATACCCAAAGGCCAAAGAATATTATCAGGCGTGTATCGCTGAACCCGCGGCGTTCAATTCGGAATATTATGCCTTGGCAAATTACAGTTTGGGTTACACCTATTTCAAATTGGGTGTGGCGCAAAAAGACTACGATGCTTCGAAGCCATATTATGCCAATGCGAATACGGCTTTCAGAAAATTCGTTGATTCGAAAGAGGCTGACGAAGTGAAGAAAGGCGATGCTTATTTGCGAATTGGAGATTGCTTCTTCGTTTCGAAAAGCTACAAGCAAGCCATAGAGAGCTATTCAAAAGGAAGCCCAGCCCAGAAAGATTATATCCTTTTTCAGAAGGCACTTTGTGAAGGATATGAAGGGAATAATTCAGGAAAAATTAATTTGCTGAAGTCTTTAGTAGATTCTGAAAGCAATTCGAAGTTCAAGGTAGATGCGGCTTTCGAGTTGGGAACGACCTATTTAAGTGAAGGGAAAAACTCAGAGGCAAAGACGGTATTCCTCCAGTTAATGGCTGACGAGCCTACTTCGAACTACACCAGAAGAATATTAGTGAACCTTTGCTTGATCTACCGAAACGAAGAAAACGACGCGAAGGTGAAGTCAACGTGGAACACACTTTACGCGAACTATGGAAACGACAAGATAATTCTCGACGCGTTGGAAATTGTGAAACCGGTCTTAATCGACGATGTTGAATTCCAAAATCAGATTACGCATTTAACAGTTGCAGATGTGAGTGCATTGGAAATTGAAGAAGGAGTCTTCACCAAGGCTTCTGCACCGGTCTATGCGGGTGAGTGCACAAAGGCTAAAGGAAAACTTGAGTCTTATTTGAATCAATATCCAAATGCTGTTCACGCGGCAGAAGCGAACTTCTTGTTGGCCGATTGCTTCAAGAACGAAGGCAACAAAGAGTCAGCTATTGTTTATTACGAGCGTGTGATTGCCTTGCCGTTTTCTGATTTTACAGAGGAGGCTCTGAACAACGCAGCAGATATTCGATTGCAACAAGGTGAGTATGCGAATGCAATAGGGCATTTATTGAAAATTGAAAGTGCCGCTGTTTCAAAGAAGAGTGTGGAAGATGCGCAAATGGCCCTGCTTGTTGCGTATTACAGCATTGAAGAAATGGGCTTGGCACGAGAGTATGCCGACAAGGTTATTGCAGATGTTTCAGCGAATGCAGACAACCGCGCGAAGGCTTACCTCTGGAGAGCGCGTATGAAGATGAAAGAAGAAGAGTTTGCAAGTGCTTTGGAAGATTATACGGAAGTAGCGAAACGCGGAGGTGAAGGAGCAGCAGAGGCAGCATTCCAGAATGCCTTTGTTGAATACAAGTTGAATGAATTGGATAAGGCCGAAAAATCAATTTTCAAGTTGATCGAAAAGTATTCGTCTTTTGAAAAGTGGAAGTTTGAAGCTATCCTACTTCTATCAGATGTATACGTGGCGAAGCCAGATTATTACCAAGCAAGAAAGACCCTTGATGCAGTCATTGCTAAATCTAAAAATCCAGAAATCTTAGCGCGTGCCGAACAAAAGAAACGTGATTTAGAGGAGTTGGAAAATCCAAAGCCAAGAGCGGTAGAGATTCCTATTGATAACACAGATGAGAATATTCAAAACGATGAGTTCCATGAAGAATAAATTGAAGATTATATTATTGGCTGTAATGCTCGTTACAGCTGCTGCACCTACGATAGCGCAAGTCGACAGTGTGCTCATTCAGAGTGCGCAGTTTGTGGGTGATTTGAATATTTTCTTACGCGATGCGAATAAAATTTCGAATCAGCCTTTTGTTATAGAGACGGAAACGAATGCTTCATTAATGAAGTACAATATTCTTCCAACAAGACAAATTTCCTTCACCCAACCGGCGACTATTTTGTCGTCGAATTTTCCAATGGAAAAGAAGTTGAAGAAACTTCAAAACGGATGGGTTGACGTTTCTTTCGGAAGTTATGTTACACCGAAGGTAGATGCGTATTACACCGACGGTAGATCGAAGAAAGGGGATTGGGGTGTTCGTTACGGACATCAGAGTGCTAACTCAAATTTCGAAGTGCTTTCAGGAACTGATCTTCCAACAACATTCAGCGAGAACAACGCAAAATTATGGGGAAAGCGCTTCTTCAAGAAGACAGTTGCAGACGCAAAGATTAATTGGAACAGAAATGTAACTAATTGGTACGGTGTAGACTCTTCACAATTGAGTTATTTCTCCGATTTCGCTTCGTTAAAACAAACCATGAATGTATACAGCGGGAATGTTGGTGTTCGCACGTTTGATAGAGATAGTAATGATCTGAATTGGTGGGGAAAAGCAGGGTATCGCTTGGCATCTGATGCTTTCAGTTCGAACGAACATTTTGTAGATGTAAGCGGTGGTGCAAGTAAGTTGGTGAAAACCGAAGTGTTTAGCGGTGAGTTCGGAATGACATACAATCAATTTAATTCAACTGGATTGGATTGGTCGCCAGATGCGGCAAATACTTGGGGTGAAGGGGATTCATTAAGAACAACGCGTTCTTTCGATAACGCCATTGTTCGTTTCATTCCTTCGGCGTACACGGTTTACAAAGACCTTCGTGTGAAGATTGGAATGGGATTGTATATGCAATCGCGCGGTGAGCAGCGTGGACATTTCTATCCGCAAGCGGAAGTGAGCTACAGCATTCTCGACGGTATGTTCGTTCCCTATGCAGGAATTAAAGGATCGTTGGCTCCAACAACCTATTACGGCTTATACAATCAGAATCCATTTGTTGTTGTGCAGCCACAACTGCTCAATCAAAACAACAAAATGCAGTTGTATGGAGGTGTGAACGGTTCTATCTCACGTCGCGTGAACTACAGTGTTGGTGGGGAATTGAATAAGATTGATAATTTCGCATTCTTCGTGAACGATAGCTTGTTTTCAAGAGGGAACATGCAAGGTATCGTTTACGACTACTTGCGCGTAGCGAAAATAAAAGGAGAGGTAGAGGTTTTAGGTGGAAAGAAATGGAACGCAAAAGTGAGCGGATCGTATTCTTACTTCGAAACGAATCAGCAATACGCTTGGCAGTTACCAAACCTTCAGTTCTCGGCAGAGGCTTCATATAACTTGAATTCGAAGTTCAAGTTTAACTTCCAGGGAATATACTTCGGAGAGCGCTGGGCGAAGTCGGTATTGCCGGTTACTGGCAATGATGCTCAGTTGCAATTAGACGAGTCATATGTCTACAAAATGAAGGCGTTCGTGGACGTTAATTTGCGCACGACTTACACCTATAATGAGCGTCTTTCAGCATATATCCAATTAAACAATATCTTGTCTCAGAAGTACACGATTTACAGCGGAATTCCAAGTCAGCGCTTCTTCGCTGCGTTGGGAGCTTCTTATTCATTCTAGAGTAGCTTTTTGTTAACGAAATGTTCATAAAACCACGGGGGCTTCGGCCCCCGTTTTTTGCTACGGCAATGGGCCTTGCGTAACTTTGGTGACCTTGAAAAACGGGCTTGCCCTTTCCTTCAATTTGAATAAAAAAGTTAGATAATTAATAGTCCTACGAGAGAATGAGTGAAGAAATAGAAAATACCCTTACCCCCGGTTATACCGCTGATAATATTCAGTCGTTAGAAGGAATGGAACACGTACGTATGCGTCCTGCTATGTACATCGGAGATATAGGAACACGCGGTCTGCACCATTTGGTGTATGAGGTTGTAGATAACAGTATTGACGAGGCCTTGGCGGGTCACTGCGATACCGTTCAAGTTTTTATAAACGAAGACAATAGCATTACAGTTAAAGACAACGGTCGTGGAATTCCTGTTGACATTCACAAGAAGGAGGGCGTAAGCGCCCTTCAAGTAGTAATGACCAAGATTGGTGCGGGTGGTAAATTCGACAAAGGGTCTTATAAGGTATCGGGTGGTCTGCACGGTGTTGGGGTGAGTTGCGTGAATGCTCTTTCGATTGCATTGAAGGCAGAAGTTCACCGCGAAGGGAAAATTTATGTGCAAGAGTACAGCTGCGGTAAGGCGTTGTATCCGGTGAAAGAAATGGGAACCACGGATCTTCGTGGAACTACGGTGACCTTCCTTCCAGACAACACGATCTTCGATACTTCAGAGTACAACTACGATACGTTGGCAAACCGTCTTCGTGAACTTTCGTTTTTGAACAAAGGAATTCGTCTTCATCTAACCGACAATCGAGTAACGAACGAAGATGGAACCAAGAAGAACGAAGAGTTTTACAGTGAAGCGGGTTTGATTGAAATGGTGAAGTTTCTTGATGAAAGCCGTCCGGCTATCATTGGAACCATTATTCACATGGAGCGCACAGACGGTGCTATTCCTGTGGAAGTGGCCATGACTTACAACGATTCGTACAACGAGAACGTTTTCTCATACGTAAACAACATCAATACCCACGAAGGGGGAACGCATTTGCAAGGATTCAAGCGTGGATTAACTTCTACGTTGAAAGACTATGCAGACAAGAGTGGTTTATTGGAAAAAGCAAAGGTTGAGATTGTAGGAGATGACTTCCGCGAAGGACTTACAGCAGTTGTGTCTGTGAAAGTTCAAGAGCCGCAATTCGAAGGTCAAACCAAAACGAAGTTGGGTAACAAGGAAGCCGTTGCTCCTGTATCTCAAGTGGTGAGCGAGATGCTTCAAGCTTATTTGGAAGAGCATCCAACAGAAGCGAAAGCCATCGTGCAAAAAGTAATTCTTGCTGCTCAAGCGCGTATTGCTGCAAAGAAGGCGCGTGAGACGATACAAAGAAAAGGAGTAGGTTCTGGAGGTGGACTTCCTGGTAAGTTGGCCGACTGTTCTGAAAAAGATCCAACCAAGTCGGAGTTGTTCTTGGTCGAGGGAGATTCGGCAGGAGGAACCGCCAAGCAAGGGCGTGACCGCGTTTTCCAAGCTATTTTACCGCTTCGTGGTAAGATCTTGAATGTGGAAAAGGCTATGCAGCATAGAATTCTCGAGAATGAAGAGATTAAAAATATCTATACCGCTTTAGGGGTTTTCATTGGAACCGAAGAAGACAGCAAAGCGTTGAATATCACTAAGCTTCGCTACCATAAGATTGTGATCATGTGTGATGCCGACGTTGATGGATCGCACATTGAAACGTTAATTCTTACCTTCTTCTTCCGTCACATGAAGGAGTTGATAGAGCAGGGCATGATCTACATTGCAACGCCACCGCTTTATCAAGTGAAGAAAGGAAATAAGGGTGAATATGCATGGACTGAAGAACAACGCGATGCGTTAGTTCAAGAAATGCGCGGAGCGGGTTCTGAATCGAGTGTAAACGTTCAACGATACAAGGGTCTTGGAGAGATGAACGCAGAGCAGTTGTGGACAACAACGATGGATCCATCTACAAGAACATTGCGTCAAGTTACCATTGACAATGCTGCGGCGTGTGACCAAATATTTTCGATGCTCATGGGCGACGAGGTTCCACCTCGTAGAGCGTTCATTGAAGCGAATGCGAAATACGCGAAAATCGACGCGTAACCAAACTCTGCTTGTTCACGAGCAAGCAGGGTAACCTGCAAGAGTAAGGGCCTCCTTCGGAGGCCCTTATTTATTTCTTCGAATTTTTCAACGAAGTTGAATCATTTCAATTTTTCATTGTTGAGATGTCGAGTAGCATCGCGCTCGGTTTTCTTGGCCATGTTTTTTTCGAAGGCTTCTTGCAAATTGATGCCAGTTTGATTTGCCAGGCAAATCAATACAAAAAGAACATCGGCCATTTCATCGCCTAAGTCTTTGGCTTTGTCGCTTTCTTTTTCGCTTTGCTCGCCGTAGCGGCGAGCAATGATGCGAGCGACCTCACCAACTTCTTCGGTGAGCATAGCCATGTTGGTGAGCTCGCTGAAATAGCGAACACCAACGGTCTTAATCCATTCGTCTACTTGCGCCTGCAGCGCGTTCAAATCTTTCGCCATCAATGACCTCCTGTCATTTCGCCAATTTGAATGTTTTGCTTTTTCAAAATGCCCTTCACGCTATAGGCATAGAAAGCCAAATAAGCAAAACATGCAACTCCTACGAAGTAAGAATACTGAATGCCTAAAAACTTGTCATCGGCCAAAGCTCCTTGCGCAACGGAAACAAATCCGCCACCCATAATCATCATAATCAATAAGCTCGATCCTGTATTCGTTCTGCTTCCCAACCCTGCAATTCCCAAAGTGAAAATACACGGCCACAATGTGCTGCAGAATAATCCAACAGAAATAAAGGCAAAAACACTAATTATTCCATTTGCAAAAATTCCTATTAGAAGTGCGGTCATACCCAAAATCGAATAGAGTAAAAGTTGTTTAATCGGATTCCCTTCACTGATAGTATCTGCAATCGCAAGAATTACGACAATAAACAAATATGGATAGAAATTTTGAACTTCATGTCCTGCTATGAAATTGGCAAACAAGAAAATGGCAAATGCTCCGAATGGGAGTAGAATATTAAGTTTTGTTTTCGATGCTTCAGAGATATTGAACGAAGCGGCAGCGCTGGTCCAGCGTCCAATCATCAAGCTAGCCCAGAACAAGGAAACGAACGGTGCAATGGCATCTTCACTCGTGCCCAATTTTTGCTTCATGAATTCAGGCAGGTTGCTCGCAGTAGACACTTCAACACCTACGTACAAAAAGATGGCAAGCATACCCATCGACAATTGAGGGTACTTCAAAATAGAAAGCAAGCTCGCATTGTCGTTGTCGGATTTTACCGTTTCAATTTTATCTG
Source organism: uncultured Chryseobacterium sp. (assembly GCA_964385405.1). Lineage (GTDB taxonomy): Bacteria > Bacteroidota > Bacteroidia > Flavobacteriales_D > Sanyastnellaceae > CAIZGX01. The sequence goes on from CAYLOT010000021.1 coordinate 39,309, forward strand.
GAACTGAAGAGAACTTAAACATCACTGCTGCCAAAACGAAAGCAGCGCCCAATACCAAGTAAGGAATTTGAACCGCTTTTAAATCTAACGTTGTTGGTCCAGATCCAATTCCACCAAAGATTGCAAAAGAAACAATAACAGGTCCTATCGTAGTTCCGACGTTGTTGATTCCACCGGCCAAGCTCAAACGCTGATTTCCCGTTGCCGGATCACCCATTTGAATAGCTAACGGATTCGCTGCAATTTGTTGAAGCGAAAATCCCAATCCAACAATGAACAATCCTGAAATGAGCAATTCGAAAGATGCCGTGTTCGAAGCCGGGATGAACAGCAAGGTTCCACACGCAGAAATCAAAAGCCCAAGTGCCAAGCCATTTCTATACCCCAACGAATTCAATATGTCGCGTTTCAAAATTGCAGATATTGCGAAGTACAGGAGCGATCCCACAGTATACGCTACATAGAAAGCAAACGAGATTAACTGCGATTGCATCTGAGAAAGACTCAACGCTTTCTTGAATACTGGAATTAAGATATCGTTACTTGCCGCAACAAATCCCCAGAAGAAGAAAATCGAGATTAAAGTTGCCAATGCGCCTTTAGGTGCTTTTTGCATGTTGTTTTGGTTTAAGGTTTAGTCTGCAATATAATAATGTAATTTGTACAATAAGTAGAACAGAATTTATTTCTTGTTCTTTCTTAAAATCTCTTCCCACTTCTGTTGAATACCTTCACTGGGAAGAGGTGTGTATTCAAATTGAAGTATTCCTTTGAAATTTGTTTGAATTGCACAAGGGACAGCTGCAATTCGAAGTTGTTGAATAAGCTTGAAGTCATTGCCTCCGTACAAAATTTCAATACCATCGGGACTCAAAGGCGCAAGGGTTTTCTGAAAAGCCTCGAAGTTATCGTGCATACCAATGACAACAATTCGAAAATCATTCTTGTATTTGGAAGCGAGATGCTTTAAAAGCGCAAGATCGCGTTGACTTGATTTACTTTCATTGAAGAAATACAAATACATATTTCGGTCGCAATGTTCAGTGAATGCCCATTTATCATTGTTTGAATTAATCAATGTAAAATCAGGTAATACGCTTCCTTTTTTCAATCCGGAAAATTCAACTTCGCAGGCCTTCGCCAATTGCCTGGTCGTTTCGAATTTACTGGTGTTCTGTATAATTCCCAGAAGCTTTCTCATGAGTGTTGGACTGTGCTCGCGTGTGTAATAGTTTTTGCGTAATGCGGAAACAAGCATGAGCTCTTCGATTTGCGCAAAGTGCGTGCTATCTGGATTGAGGTAACGAATGATCGGTTCAGCAGATGTGGCAGTTTCAAGAAGCAGGGTGAAGGCTTGAGCATCGCGAGTGTTCAATGATGGACTTAAATAGCTTGAAGAGACCAACTCAAGCCACTTAACAAAAGCGGGATTTTTTAAGTCAATACGCGATGAGATTTTTTCAAGTGAAATCGGAAAGTTTGTGATTGTGCGGAGCGAGGCAATTTCAAAAAAGAAGTAATTCGCTAAAAACGGATCTTTTTTGAAGTAGTCTCCGAATTTTAAATTCATCTTATTTTCAAAGGCTTCAATTTGTATTTGGAAATTCACATGAGCTGCAGCAAACTCAGAAGAGTCATTCTTCGAATTGAATTTTACCAAATCAGATTTTGGATTGTTCTGCTGTAAACGCGAAGTGGTAGCCTTATTCTGATGAGAGTTAAGCAACATATAATTGAAGGAATTGTTACTTAGAAATTCAGCTAGAGCTGAATTAATTTCTCCAACAATCGCATTTGTGCGGTCATTACTTGTATTGTCAATCCTTGCCTCCCAACTGCGAATCAAACCGTTTTGAGTAAGCGTGGTATCCACGGAAAGAAATTCAACGGCATAGGTTTGCTTCGGATTTACCCACAAAGAGGTCTGAGCATTACTCGTACACAAGAAAAGATTTTCTCGTTGTTTAATCGGAATTTTCAATTCGAACTCTCCTTTCGCATTCGCTGTTGTCTGCGCTACAATGTTTAAATTTTGAGTTAAAGCGTCTGTCGTAAAACAGGCATACACTTTGTTGTTCGATGCAACAGAGCCTGAACCTTTAATGGTCACATCTTGACCAAAAAGCAAGGAGTTAACGAAAAGAAAAAATACGAATGAAATGTGCTTCATCATAACTGAATTCCTTTTGGAAGGAACGAAGAAATGTCGCCGTTATTTTTATAGATCTCTCGAAGCACGGTACTTTGAACATGACAGAGCTGGGGAGCAGTCACAAGTAAAATGGTTTCAATGCCATCTGAAATAGCTTTATTCATGTTCGCAATGGTGCTCTCGTATTCGAAGTCGGTGCTGTTGCGCAATCCGCGAAGCAAATACTTTGCGCCAATCGTTTTGCAGAATTCAACAGTCAATCCCTCGTATGTGGTGACGCGAATATTTGCATGTCCAGCAAAGGTCTTTTCAACGAAGGCTAATCTTTGCTCCAATGAAAACAAATAGTTCTTGGTGGTATTCACGCCAATGGCCACAACTACTTCATCGAACAACGCTGCCCCACGAAGTACGATGTCTTCATGTCCTGTTGTGATGGGGTCGAATGATCCTGGAAATACTGCGATGCGTTTCATTTATTTTCTATTTTGAAAAATGAAAAATGCACATGTCCGTAACTGCGTGCTTGCCAAAAATACGCACTGTCTTCGAATTTTATGTCTTTCCCGTGCTCAATAATCAAAAGCTGAAGTTGGTCACTTTTCTTCTCAAAGATCAATGATGGTAATTCCTTCAGCCAAGGCAAATCATAGGGAGGGTCTGCGAAAACAAGCGGAGGCAACTCGGTTTGTCTTCCTAAAAAGGTTCTTACATCGGCTGTAAAAATATCCATTGTGTCTGCTTGGAAATCGCGTTTCACTTGCTGCAAATGTCTCGCATGCTTGGCACTGCTTTCTACCGCTATCACACGCTGAACCCCGCGCGAAGCGGCTTCCAAACTAATAGCCCCGGTTCCTGCGAAGAGATCCCACATCAACGGAATTTCATCCCATTCCACCAAATGTTGCAACACATTGAATAACGCTTCCTTCGCGAAATCGGTCGTGGGTCTTCCAGTGAAAGACTTATCCACCTTAATAATGCGCCCCTTCCAATCGCCGCCAATTATGCGCATAATAGGTGTAATTTCCAGAGATCGTTCAATGAATTCGCTTGCATGTTTTCAGAGAACTGAACTTGTCGAACGTAAGCTTCAAAGACTTCGGTGTAATTTGAGTTGAAGTGAGTTCCAGCTACAAAAACAGGTAAAGACGCCAAGTCAATGCCATATTGAATACAGCCATTCGCCAAGAAGTACAACATGTCTTCAGCGCTGTTTCCGGCGTATTCATTCAACAACACCAAGGCATTGTTTTTTTCGAGACACAGATAATGTTTTTCCTTTCCGACCCAAAGGGTAGCTTTCGACTGAATCAAACTCGCATGTGCGCGCTGTCCCGGAAGAAGGAGAGTAGGCAAAGCCAAAATTTCAACTCCAGCAATGAAGCGCTCTAAATTCACAACAGAGGAATGCGTTGCGAAAACCACGGTCACATCTTGCTGTTCGTTGAATCGATAAGAAACAAATTCGCTTGAGGAAATTTGAGGAAGATAATTTTCTATAGAGCTTTCATCGAACATGGCCTTGGGTATGAGGTTGAAGGCTAACGGCTCTAATGAAAGAATGGTCTTCTTGAATACCGCGCTGGGCCAATGTTTCTGTATCCAGGCGACTGATTCGGCGAAAGGAATGCTCTCGCCAGTTGGAAACAAAACGTTATGCGTAAATATGACAGCCCCGTCTTCAGGTTGGGTGAAGGCAATAGAAACAAAGAAAGATTCCAGATGCAGCGAAGCATGCAAACGTGCGCTGTTTTCTACAACGGTCGTCGGAATTTGAAATGTTTCAGTGTTCATCTTGAAAAAATACGCATAATTAATTTCTGTGCTAATTTACATCATTGCTGCGCTTAGTCTTTCTTTGCAGGCGAGAATATATCATGAGCCACGAACCGTTTGAACATTTATTGTTAGAAAATTTTTCATTTGCGCCTACTGAAGGTCAGAAGAAACTTTTTCATGCTTTTGCGCGAATGATGTATTCGCCCAAAGCCCGGTTGGCGCTTATGATTAAAGGTTACGCAGGAACTGGAAAAACCACTTGCGTAAAGGCAATGGTAGACGCCCTTGCAGAACATCGTGTGAACGCAGTCTTACTCGCCCCCACGGGAAGGGCGGCTAAGGTTTTAGGCAATTACTCGAATCGAAAAGCGAGAACCATTCACAAAGAAATATACACCAAACGCATGGATCGAAGCGGAAGGGTGTGGTTCGAACTTCGAGAAAACGAGAATGTAGACACGGTTTATTTTGTCGACGAGGCTTCTATGATTGGACAAGACACATTGGTTTTCTCTGAAGATGATTTCGATGCGGGCAGTCTACTCGATGATTTGCTTTCTCATATATATAGCGGTGAACGATGTCGTCTGGTAATTATCGGCGACACCGCCCAGCTTCCTCCTGTTGGTTGTCCGTTGAGTCCTGCATTGAATATGGAAGGACTGCGTGACAGTTATTCACTCAACATTGCAGCCATTGAATTGCACGAGGTTATTCGTCAGAAGGAAGGCTCAGGAATTTTAATTAACGCAACGTCACTGCGGGAGTTAATTGTAAGTCAACGAAACGAATTGCCACAATTCTCAACCTTGAATTTCAACGACATTCATCGGGTAGATTCCGACATGCAACCGGTTGTAGAGGAGGCATTGCACAAATACGGAATTGAGGATTTAGTCATTATTACGCGTTCCAACAAACGCGCGAATTTGTTCAACCAGCAAGTTCGAGCCCGCATATTGTGGAATGAAGAAGAAATTAATTCGGGAGACCGAATGATGGTGTTGAAGAATAATTATTTCTGGCTCGATGAAAAAGAATCGAAGGAAGTGGGCTTCATTGCAAACGGAGATATTTTGAATATCCTTCGTGTGAAATCCTTCGAGGAACGAGGAGCCTTTCGTTTTTGCAAGGCCATTGTGAAAATGGCCGACTATCCTGAATTGCCAGAGATGGAAGTCATACTTTTATGTACGACCATATGGGAAGAAACAGCGCAATTGACAAAGGCGAAAATGCAAGAACTTTGGCAAGTCTGTGCGCAGGATTATCCAGATGCCACGTCAATGGGGCAGCTAAGAAGGTTACTTCAGAAAGATCCTTATTACAACGCTTTGCATGTGAAGTTCGCTTATGCCATTACTTGTCACAAAGCCCAAGGCGGACAATGGCCCTGTGTGTTTGTTGACCAAGGTTATTTAACCGATGAGATGGCAGGATTGGAATTGAATCGTTGGTTTTACACTGCGCTTACACGTGCTCAGAAGGAAGTCTTTCTTGTTGGCTTTCAAGAAAAACTAATTGTTGAAGAAGAACGCAATCTATTTTAAAAGTTTGAAGAATGTTTCAATTTCTTCGGGCGACTTGGGCTTCGCAACTATGCGCATGTTCTTGTCGAGAATGAAGAACGCCGGAGTCTTGGTAATGCGGTAATCCTTGGCACCCTTCGAATCCCAGCCTTTCATTCCACATAAATTAGTAAAGGTGAATTCTCTTTCAGTTACCGCTTGTTTCCAAGCGTTCACATCATTGTCCACTGAATAACCAACGAAAGCGATTTTCTTTCCAGCATAATCTTTACTCAACTTCGCAATCTTTGGAGCTTCTGTTTTACAGTGACTGCACCAGCTGCTCCAAAAGACGAGAATCGTATATTGGTTTGCAGCGCAAGTCTTTTTTAAATCAAATGCAACATTGTTCAGGTCATTGCCGGTGATGTTCGGAGGAGTCTTCCCAACGCTTACGCGCTCAATGCTTTCAGCGTTTCGTTTAATCACATTCGAGAAATTGTCGTCGCCGCATGACTCTTCATTAATGAAATTGTCCATAAGGTAAAGCGTAATGTTCTCCATTCCGCTTTCATAAAAACCAGTGAGCATTTCATTCAACACAAATTCATACACGCGATCGTTTACGTGTGCTTTTTCAGTGATTAGACCAATGCAATCGATGAATCCACTTTCGGTTCCTTTGCTAAATTGTCTCATGAAATTTTGAATTCGATCGTTCAGCACTGTTGTATGAAGGACGCGCGTGTCGCTAAAATTCAGATTGTCCCAATAATGTGCTTTTTCTTTTGAAGGCTCTCGCTTCCAGTCGATCAACTGGGATACAAAGGAAGTTTTGGTTGTTTGTTTTTCGCGCTGAATGCATTCCAGTTGGTAGGCATTGAATGAAGCTTCAAGATCTGATAATTCTTTTTCTGCAGTGGTGTCCTTGTCTTTTTTCCAACGAACGGTCAACGACTTCTTTTTCGCGTTGAATTCGTTTTCCTTCTTTACATATTCAAACCAAAGAAGGTTTCTATTTCCTTTCGTACATGTTATTCCGCTGTCCCAGCGTGCGCCTTGAATTGCGAAATTCGATTCGGGCTCTGCGTGATCAACAGCAATGATGGCCATGTTGGAAGGGGTAAGTCCAAGAGCGTACAGTCCCTCTCCGTAATTTCCTTTGAATTGAAAACTGTTGTTGGTTATGGTGGTAGAATCCGCTACATCGAGCGTGCGTCCGGTTGTTTTCCATAGACGAATGGCCGTCCCGTTGGGGTAGGTGGCCGTTCCAGAAATAACGTGAGATTGCGCAAAAACCGCAACGCTGCAAAGAAGTAGTGAAAGGGCGAATAGTATTTTTCTCATCTTGAAATTTCTAAAACAAAAATAACACCAACTTTAATAGCTTTGTTCGGATATGCGCGAATCTATTCTTTTAAAGTACGACGTGGCTTCAGACGAGGAGTTGGAAGAGTTTCTTTTCGATGGTGCATTCGAAGAAGCAAAGCTCTACCGTTCAAGGGTTGGGGTGCGATTGCTTAGAAGAAAACACCTGAAAAAAATTGAGGAATGGTCATCCGATATCACTTTCGGACTCTGCATGAATGAATTCGATTTTGCTCCCGCTTGTTGGGTGGAAGGCTCGAATTGGTTGGAGAATTTGAGAAACCTAGAGGCCACGATGAGTCTTGGATTCAAGCAGGTCTTTCAGGCGAGCGGAGTTTATGAGATGCATTACGCGTTGGAAGGGTTGGAGCGAGCCGTAACCGATTGGGAAGATTTTTTGTTGAAGTCAGATTTGGTTTTGCTTGAAGAGCCGGTTCACTCTCGCGAAGAGTTGAACACAGCAGAAGCCATTCAGTTTTTGTTGAAGGGGGAAGAAGCGAATGCCTTGTCCTTGTTGCGAAAGGAAAAGACGCGTTTGAGCGCCTTCATTAAATAATTTCGAATTGAAAACCTTTTCGAAGTAAGATTGTTGGAAGAGTATGAAAATGTCTGACGTTCGAGTTTCCTGGCTTTCCATCGCATTTATTGCGTTGGGAACCATGACTTCCATATACTTGATTTCCCTTCTCAAATTCGATTATGATTTTGAAGACTTCTTTCCGAAGAACGATCCTGAAACTGAGTATTATTTAGAGTTCCGAAAGTCATTCGAAACAGACAATGACTTTTTCATTGTTGCGCTTGAGAACGAAGGAAGCATTTTCGATTCTACGTTTCTTTCTCACGTCGACTCACTTACCAAGAAGCTACAAGCGTTACCGAATGTGGAAGAATGTGTAGGCCCAACTTCGTTAATGACATACGCCGTAGACCCCTTGTTCGGTGGGGTTTTTGAAACGCCCTTGCTTTCTGCGAATTCAGCTCAATCCTTCAAACAAGATTCTGTGACCATTTGGAATTCCCCTTCTTATGTGGGTGTTTTCTTTGGAACAAACGGAAGGTCTGTGGCCATTAACATGAAGCATACGCAAATGTTAAGCAAAGAAAAGTGCGACGATTTGGCCAAGAACATTCAAGCGGAAGTAGAGAAGTTTCAATTCAAAAAATCACACGTCATTGGTCGCGCCCTCGGCCAGAAGCTCTACGTAGAGCTAATGATTAAAGAATTGGCGCTATTCATTTCAATCAGCCTAGTCCTTACCACCATCTTTTTATTCATCGCTTTCCGAAGCGGATGGGGAATCATTATTCCAACAACGGTGGTGCTATTGAGCATTATCTGGACGCTCGGATTCTTGAAGATCATGGGCAAAGATTTAGATTTGATGCTAACTGTTTTGCCCACCATTCTTTTTGTAGTTGGAATGAGCGACTCGGTGCACGTCCTCACGAAATACATGCAAGAACTTCGCAAAGGGAAGGAGAAAATTGAAGCCATTCGTTATGCCTTTAAGAGCATTCGTTTGGCTACATTTTTAACGGCGTTAACAACGGCAATCGGATTTTTCACGTTGGTGTTTTCTAACATCCAGCCCATTTCAGATTTTGGAATTTACACTGCAGTTGGAGTGCTATTGGCCTACGGACTAACATACACGCTACTTCCAGCGATATTGATTTTAGGCAAGCCGAAGCGCATGAACGACTTCGCCATGTCAGATGATTTCTGGACTTCGAAATTGCACAACAGTTTTATTTGGATACTTCGAAACCGCAAGAAGATTTGGATTGGAGGAGTTGTCCTTTTGGCATTGAGCGCTTGGGGCGTTTCCACCATTGTGGTAGACAACAAGATGTTGGAAGACTTGAAAGACGACCACGTCTTGAAGCAAGAGTTTTCTTTTATGGAAAAGGAATTCGCGGGTTGTCGTCCGTTTGAATTGGGAATTGTTTTACCGAACGATTCGGCCATTCAATCGGTTCAGGTGTTGAAGCAATTGGATACACTTGAATCTTATTTGCGCAATGAATACGGAGTAGGGGCTATGCTAGGATATGCGCAATTGGTGAAGGAAGCGAATAAGACCTTGAATTTCGGAATGGAAGAGTACTATGTCATTCCGGACAGTCTAAAAGAAATTCGAGCCATTGAAGAATTGCTGCAGCAAGGTCCTATTGCGCGAGCAACTGGTTTAGCGTACAGCGATAGCGCACGGACGCTGCGCATTAGCGGTAAGGTTGGAGACATTGGAAGACTTCATTTCGATTCGTGCAATCAAAAATTGTTGTCGTTCATGGATCAGAACTGTCCCGATTTATCGAATCGAAAAATCACAGGTACAGCTCACTTGATCGACGTTAACAACCGCAGTTTAATCGAGAACACGGTTTGGGATTTACTCATCAGTGTCTTTGTTATTGGTATCATCATGGGCATTGTGTACAAGTCGTGGCGTATGATACCGTTGACCATTCTTCCGAATTTATTTCCATTGTTGATTGTAGCCGGCATCATGGGATTCACGGGCATTCCGTTGAAGGTGAGTACAAGTATTATTTTCAACATCGCCTTCGGAATAGCAGTCGATGACACCATTCATTTCTTAGCTCGCGTCCGCAGTTTATTGGGTGAAGGTCTCAGTGTCCACTACGCCGTAAAGCGCACCTTCCTCACAACAGGAAAAGCCATGATTGTCACCACACTCATTCTCAGTGGCGGCTTCCTCACCTTAATCTTCAGCGACTTCTTAGGAACGCATTACATAGGCT
>CAYLOT010000022.1:0-48018 GCA_964385405.1 uncultured Chryseobacterium sp.
AAATTTCAGACGCGTTAATTGATGCGTTCTTGGCACAAGACCCCGAGTCGAAGGTAGCTTGTGAAACGTTGGTTACAACAGGTCAAGTGGTTGTAGCTGGAGAGGTGAAGTCTCAGGCTTATGTAGATTTACAAGATATCATTCGCGATACTATTTCTGAAATTGGATACACGAAGAGCGAGTATATGTTCGAAGCGAAGTCTTGCGGAATTTTGTCTGCTATTCACGAGCAGTCTGCCGATATTAATCAAGGCGTAGATAAGAAGAACAAGAAAGATCAAGGCGCTGGTGACCAAGGTATGATGTTCGGTTACGCAACGAACGAGACCGACAATTATATGCCACTTCCATTGGAGTTAGCGCATTCGTTGTTGCGTGAATTGTCTGCTATTCGCAGAGATGGAAAGCAAATGAAATATTTGCGTCCAGATGCCAAGAGCCAAGTAACGATTGAGTATTCAGACGATCACAAGCCAATGGCAATTTCTGCAATTGTGGTGAGCACACAGCATGACGATTTCGATAAGGAAGCGAAGATGTTGGCGAAGATCAAAGAAGATGTTCGCACGATTTTAATCCCTCGAGTTATGAAGAAGCAACCGAAGCGCATTCAGAAGTTGTTCGACGGGAAGTATGCGTTGCACGTGAATCCGACCGGGAAGTTTGTAATTGGAGGTCCTCACGGCGACACGGGATTAACTGGAAGAAAGATTATTGTAGATACTTACGGTGGAAAGGGTGCACACGGTGGTGGGGCATTCAGCGGAAAAGATCCAAGTAAAGTAGACCGCAGCGCAGCATACGCTATGCGTCACATTGCGAAGAACTTGGTTGCAGCGGGTGTTTGCGACGAAGTGTTGGTTCAAGTGGCTTATGCCATTGGAGTTGCGAAGCCAGTAGGATTCTATGTGAATACATACGGAACTGCTCGTGTAGCTATGAACGACGGACAGATCGCATCGTTGATTTCGAAGAATGTTGGAATGACTCCATATGAAATTGAAACGCGTTTCAACTTGCGCACACCGATGTACAAGGAAACAGCGAGTTACGGTCACATGGGTCGCACACCGAAGACAGTAACAAAGACCTTCAAGATGCCAAACGGTCAGAAGCCAAAAACCATGAAGGTGAATTTGTTCCCTTGGGAAGAAACGGCAGAGACTTCAAAGAATTTCAAGAAGATATTTGGAATTAAATAAAAAAAGCCCTCGAAAGAGGGCTTTTTTATGGGACTTGTTTTCAATCTTGAATTGAGTATCGATGATACTCAGACCTATTACATCTATAGATTATCGCGAAACAGCCGCCTATTAGAATAGAGTAGATAATGGGTGCGCTGTGAACTGATCGGTAATATTCTGAATTGTGAATGAGTATCCACATGATTGTGGAAACCAATCCGGCGTATGCGAGGCAGGTGGTAAGTACTTCTCCCATGTAATTGTTGAATCGTCTGAACGATGAAGGAAGTTTGTACATGGTGGCGAACCATTGGTCTTTGTATCCGAGAAATAAGAACGCAACAAAATGATTAAATGAATATCCTTTTTCTTCAGGAAGAAGGTTAGTGGGTTTGTACGTCCGGATATAATAAGCAAATAGAGTGTACGCTGTAAGAAAGCCAAGAATAATGAGCAACACGTACCACGAGGATACACCCGCCACTGTTACTAATGGATTCGCTTCTTTAGAAAGGTCTGGCGTAAGCGTATTCGTGCAATAGGCGTCATAGCTTCGAGAAAATAGTATCCAGGTGGTAACGGTGAAGAATTTGAGGTGTTTTTTTACAATTTTCATTTTGAAAGTTTGAGGATATTTAAAGAGCCTTTACCTACAATCAGAAATACAATAACTCCAATAACTAGGTCGGGGTATTGCGATCGAGTCAAATATACAAGTCCAGCAGCCACAATAACTCCAATATTTACAATTACATCGTTAGATGTGAAAATCATACTGGCCTGCATGTGAGCTTCTGAACTTCTGCTTTTTTGCAATAAGTATAAGCAGATAGCATTTCCAATTAGGGCAAGCGTTGAGACCATCACCATGGTTTGGGCTGAAGGCATGCTTTCCGTTTCAAGAAAACGTCTTATTACTTCTATAAGACCAAAAACAGCTAGAGTTAGTTGAATGTAACCAGCCCATCTGGCAATATTCTTTTTCATTTGAATTGCTTCCCCAACTGCATATAGCGCTAGACCATAAATAACGCTGTCTGCTAGCATATCTAGACTATCAGCTACTAGCCCCATAGATTTAGCAAAATAGCCACTAACGATCTCTAAAATGAAAAAGAAGAAGTTTATACTCAAGACTTGCCAAAGTAATTTCCCTTCATTTGAGTTCTTTTCGATAGTTGAAGAAGAAAAATCATCAATAGTGATAGTTTCGAGATACGTAGTGTCAAAATTTAAATTATCCAGATGGCGGAAGATTTCATCATGGCTATCAGTATGAAACACGATTAGTTTTCTCCCAGAAATATCAAAATCGAGGGATCTGATATTTTTCAAATGGGCTAACTTCATCCGAATCATTTGTTCTTCGGACGGACAATCCATTTTTGAGATTTTATAAGTAGATTTTTGCATCGTAAATATTCGGAGTTAAATTAAACAATGCGCAGTGAATCTTCAATTAGTTATCATGAATATTGAGCTCTGCATCTTTAGTTGATGACTTTTTTCCATTCAGGTCAAAGAATAATCCCAAAACCAAAAAATCGCGACCTGTCTCATCGTTTATTTTATAATCAAACTGATGAAGGTATCCGAATTGAAAAGCAGTCGATTCTGAAGTTTTATAATTGAAGGCAAACAGCAATCTGTTTCTTTCAAAATACGGCTCCTTGTCGGTGAAGAAAATTTCGTTGCTTGCGCTCAGTTGAAAAGGCTTGTAGCCTTTGGAGTTGTTACCAAACGGAAAAGAGAGACCTAGTCTGTATCTAAATCGATTTCTGTAACCGTTGCTTGTAAATCTTAACTCAGCCCGATAGCGTTGCTCTATTTTGAGTGGACCAAGATTTTGGAAGATAGCTATTTGCGGCCAGATTCGTAGTTCGTTATTGTTTTTTGGAAGGACGAAATTTCCTCCTTCTTTGTATGTCTGATAGCTACCCGCACCAAGAGTTAATGAAAGACTTTTGCTCGCATGGAAGTTAATCCCGCCCTTGTATTCATAGTAGTGAAAATTGTTGTAAAACTTGAGCGATCGAAGCTGAGCTTCTGCAAAACTACTCCACTTGTCATTTATACTGTATTTAACGTTTAGGATATTCCAGCTACCTAGGTCTTGTGTCTGTGCGGAAGCGAAAAACGGTAATGCGATGAGAAAAATAAAGAGTGGTTTCCTCATTTATTTCGTACTGTTTTCATTTGAATGATGTCAACGAGAAAGGCAAATGTCATTGAGAAATAGATATATCCTTTAGGTATTTCGAAATGCAATCCCTCTGCTAGAAGCGCAACTCCAATCATCATCAGGAAACAAAGCGCAAGAATCTTGAATGAAGGATGCCTTTGAATAAACTGACTTATAGGTTTAGAAGCAAAAAGCATGATCACAACGGTCACGATAACAGCTGTGTACATTACCCAGAGTTCGTTTACCATTCCAACAGCAGTTATAATCGAATCGATAGAAAATACAAGGTCCAATAGAACCACTTCAGTAAGGAGCTTTTTGAAGCTTACTTTCTTTGGCGAGGTGTGTTCATCATCGTTTTGATTTTCTGATTTATGATAGATTTCCTTCGTGCTTTTATAAATGAGAAATAACCCCCCAGCGATTAGAATTATTCCCTTCATTGAAAAATTTATATCAAATAGGGAGAACAGAGTATTATCTAGCTTGAGAATCCAAGCAATCAGTGCCAATAGACCTAACCTTAAAACTAGGGCCAAGCCAATGCCCCAGAACCGCAATTTATCTCTTTGACTTTCCGGTAATTTGTCGGCAAGAATGGAGATGAAAATGATATTGTCAATTCCCAGTATGACCTCAAGTAGTATGAGTGAGAATAATGAAACCAACATTTCGGTCATGGAAGTTGATATTTCTTTTATTTGAATTTAATTGCCACACACTTGTCTATCCCTTTTCTGTCAGGAAGAATGATAACACCGTTTGCTTGAGGATATTTTTTCCTTGCATTCTTAATCAAATTATTTCGAATAGGTTCGTATTGGGTGCCTGTAATGAATCCTGTTTCAACCAAACCAAGACTATCGTAGCGGTGAGTGGGACGACTATCAGTGAATACATAAAATCCATCAATGAAATTCACTTTTGCTTCTGAGTGTTCAACATTGTCTTTCAAATTTGTAAACGCGAAAAGTGAGGTTGTAAGAACTCCAATAAGAAAGAAGAGAAAATTTTTTTTCATGTAGGTGAATATTAAAATTATTCTACAAGAAGTGGCGATTTTCCATCGGTTACGATGATTTTACTGTTTGGAGACTTTGATAATTCTAAAAAGGCCTCGATGCTTCTAATTTTGATGATGTTATCTGTTAGCCCTTCTGAGATAATCTTTTGTGCATCTCTTGTTCCCGTGGCTTCAATTATTTTTCTCTCGGCTTCTAAACTCTCCTGCTTAAGAATAAATTCCATACGCATGGCGTCTTGTTCAGCTTGTAGCTTTTGTTCAATTGAGCTTGCTAATCCTGCTGGCAATTGAATACTTTTCATGAGCACTGCAGTTACTTTTATGCCTTGGCTGTCAAGGGTTTCGCTCATTTTATTTTGAATAGCATTTTCAATTTCAGAGCGCATGCCAGAGTGCATGTCTTTTGCGAAATACTTCGAGCACACATCAGCTGAAGCGGAGCGAAATACATTTGAAATGATTGGTTCATAACCCAAACCTAAATTCCGAATTACTTTTGGAACACTGCTTTCATCTATTCGGTAGAGTATTGAAATTTGTGCAGTGACACTTAATCCCTCCTTACTAGGTAAACTAAGACTTAACTCAATATCATTCAGTTGAACGTTTGTTCTTATAACTTTTGTGATGAATGGATTAAACCAAACGACACCCTGATCGTGAATTTTGTCATCCAGCTTTCCAAGCCTTTGCTTCACTCCAATTTCACCAGGTTTAATGATAGCACAGCTAGAGATCATCAGCGGAAGAATAAAGGATAGTGCGAGTTTGTAATTTTTCATGACGCTTTGTTTTTTAGTGTTTAACGGGTTGATATGAAAACACATAAACCGTTTAATTTGTTCTTAAATTTTTTGTCGACGCGCTAAACTCGGTCATAGTTCATTTTATTGTGCGAAGCGATTATTTTTTTTTTCGCTAAGTTTTCCTATCCCCTCAGCTTCGAGACAAAATCAATGAATTTTTCAACGATCCTTCCTTTTGAAATCCTGTTTCTTAATGCGAAAATCCACCTATGTGAACGGGACAACTCATACTATTCGCAATGAAGCAATGTTTATGTGCTTTTTCATGCAATGCCGCAAGTTGCTCTTCATCTTGCGGATTTTGAAATGTTGCAACTGGATTCAGCGTTATTTCTGTGAACTTTCCAATGCCGTTTGAATCGATAACCAAAGTACCTTGAGGTTTATCTGTGTATGCCGTTACAATCACTCCAGCATCTGCACAGCAATGCAAGAACCATAGCATGTGGCACGAGGACACGGAATACAACAACATGTCTTCCGGATTATAAAAAGTCGCATCGCCACGAAACTCCGGCGCAGAAGAACAGTCGAGTGGTGACTTCCCTTCTGCAGTCAATGTGTGATTGCGCGAGTATGCCGTATAAGCTGATGTTCCTGTTCCCAGATTTCCAGTCCATTCGATGTTAGCAGTGAAGGTGTGTTGGCGGGCCATATTTTCAATTTTGAGTTATCTCGGTAATATTAGGAAGAATATTCTTTCCTTCAGATCAATCACAGCGTGATCAGTCCTTCGGATGAATAGTAATATTTGATTGCTTCGCAATTAATCTGAGGAACTCAGATTGATCCGCAGGACGGATTGATTGCGAAGCAATTCAAGTTATTCACAAAGTATCTTCAACCCAAGTTGTAAAACTTTTGCCCCCACAATCAATCACTCTGAACTAATTTTGAGATCCTTCTTGAACCGAAAACCTATGGCTACTGACAATAACTACAAACCGAAAAATCCACGCAAAGACAGAATTTCCGCCATTCGCGACTTCATGCCAGCGAATGAAATGGGGAAACTTCCGCCACAAGCCGTTGATTTGGAGGAAGCCGTTATTGGTGCCATGCTCCTCGAAGGAAAATCGCTCAACGCCGTTATCGATATCCTCAAACCCGAGTCGTTCTACAAAGAGTCGAATGGAGAAATCTTCGGTGCGATTCGTGATTTGTTCGGCGCGGGACAAGCAGTAGACATTCTTACGGTTACGCAAGCCTTGCGCAAATCAGGTAAACTCGATTTCGTTGGAGGCCCCTTGTACATTTCGCAACTCACCAACCGCGTCGCCTCTACAGCCAATATAGAGACCCATGCGCGTATCGTTTCTCAGAAATTCATTCAACGCGAACTCATTCGTGTTTCCAACGAAATCATTCGCGATGCCTACGATGAAACAACCGATACCTTCGATTTATTAGACAAGGCCGAAAGCAATATTTTCGAAGTAGCGGAAGGAAACATTCGTAAGTCTTCAGATAAAATGAGCACCCTCGTGAAATCAGCCATGGACGCCATTGAGGCCGCGCGGAAGAATGAAGACGGTGTTAGTGGTACACCAACCGGATTCAACGCTGTAGATAAACTTACAGGCGGATGGCAGAAGTCGGACATGATCGTGATCGCGGCTCGTCCGGGTATGGGAAAAACGGCTTTCGTATTGTCAATGGCCCGAAACGTAGCAGTCGATTTCAAACGCCCAGTTGCCGTATTCTCTCTCGAGATGTCCGGAGTACAATTGGTTCAGCGTTTAATAGCAAGCGAAACGGAGATCAATTCCGAGAAGCTCCGTAAAGGACAGTTGAAAGATTACGAATTGACGCAGCTTCATCAGCGTGTTGTAAGTCTTTCTGAAGCACCAATATTCATTGACGATACCCCCGCACTTTCTGTTTTCGAACTTCGTGCGAAATGCCGTCGATTGAAATCGAATCATGGAATAGAATTGATTATTATCGATTACTTGCAGTTAATGACAGCAGGTGATGGCAAAGGCGGAAACCGTGAACAAGAAATCTCAACCATCTCGCGTTCCATTAAGCAAATTGCTAAAGAATTAGATGTTCCAGTAATAGCACTCTCACAGCTCTCACGTTCCGTGGAAACACGCGGCGGAGACAAACGCCCAATGCTTTCCGATCTTCGTGAATCGGGTGCAATTGAGCAAGACGCCGATATCGTAGGATTCATCTACCGTCCAGAATACTACGGTCTTACCGAATTCAACGACAGTGAACGCACACCTTCTCAAGGTCTGGCTGAATTAATTATTGCGAAACACCGTAATGGTGGACTCGATAACATACGTCTTCGCTTCATTGCGAACCTAGCGAAATTCGCAGATGTCGATGGCTATAACTTCAACAACGAATTTAACGGCGGAGCCACTGCGGCCAGAGCTGTTTCTGCAAACAGTTCATTCCTCGACAGCGGAGCAACGACCATCACCGTAGCTTCGAAGATGAACGACGACTTCGGCGATGACGAGGACTTTACGTTCACAGGCGGGGAGGAATCGCCGTTCTAACGAAGAAGGTTCTGGTGAACGAGGGTTCTGTTGAACGAGGGTCTTTCAGACGAGGGTTCTAGTGAACGAGGGTCCTACGGACGAATGGTAAACGTTCGTTGAATTGAAACTTCTTTGTAAACAGCTTCTAAAGAAAGCAGTCGCTCATATTTTCCTTTTAATTCGCGAAGTGAAATTCCTTCACTAAAGGAAATTGGACCATTCACTTGAATGTTGTATTGGCTGAAGCCAATGCCTCGGGCGTTTTTCTTTTGAAGTTGTTTTATTTCTCCGAAGACTTTCACATCATAGGGCTTACTAAATTGATCGTCGACCCAAACAATGTAGAGAGAATCGTTTTCAACTTTATACGTCAGCAATTGCGGAGCGTAACTCTCTTTTAATTTCTGATGGAAGATTTTCTCCTTCCCCAATACATCAATACTGCTCCACGAAAACGAAGGCCATACATCGTTCAATTGCCAATACAAGGTTCCTCCGCAACGCGCACTGCTTCGCTGAACTTCAATGGCGCGACACATACCTTCGGCTTGCATTTCTTGCGTGAGTCTCGCATATTCTTGTCCAGGAAGTTTACTGGCTTCAGGATACCAACGTTCGGTGTACTCCTTCATGAGTGAAAACCCGCGGCTGTGCTTTTGATGTACTTGATATCCCTTCGAATTGAAATCGTAAGGGTCTATTGGGGAAATTAATTTCAGTACATCTTCACTCGGAAAACTTTGCATGCCGAACTCACTCATGAATCTTGGAACCTTTGTTTCCAAAACTGAAAACGGTTGTCCGTCGTGCCACAACCCCCAGTAATGTGAATCGCCCACATTCATCGACTCTGAATTTCCTCTTCCGAATTGAGGAGAGGAAGGCCAGTAGGGAAGGTTAGAAAAGTGTCCGACAATTCCCGGTAGTAGTTGATTGAAAAGTTGGTTGTACTCACTGTCAATTGCAACAACCGATGCATTCGACAACCCTGTCTTCCAACCCCAATTCGACCATGCTTCTGCATTCTCGTTGTTACCGCACCACAACGCCATGCATGGATTGTATGAAATTCTGCGAACATTTTGCTCGGCTTCCTTCTGAACACTTTCTAAAAATTTCGCTTCGCCCGGATACATGCTGCACGCAAACATGAAGTCTTGCCAAATGAGAATACCCATCTCGTTGCACAACGAATAAAACAGATCGCTCTCGTAAATTCCTCCTCCCCAAACGCGCAGCATGTTGAAATGAGCACCTTTGCATTTCTCCAATAATATGCGATATTCCGATTCACTGTTAACGGCAGGAAGCATGCGCAAGGGAATGTAATTCGCGCCCTTCATGAAAATGCGTTTTCCGTTTACCTTGAAATAAAAACTCTCGCCGTATTCATCGGGTTTGTTCACCAACTCAATCGTGCGAACTCCAGCTTTAATGACCCGCGTATTCGCGTTGCCACTCGCTGTTTGCAAGGTACATTGAACCAAATACAAAAACGGCTCTCCTGCTTCATTCGGCCACCAAAGCTTGGGTTCTTTTAATTCAAATTGAAAAATGAAATCATGCTCACCCAAACGCGAAACAAATTCTTCCTTAAAAATTTGTCCGCCGAAATTAAATGCAACAGCAACTTTCTCTTCTTTGTCTGAACGGTAGTGAACGTGCGCGCGCATCTGTGCTTTTCCTTCATTCAAAGAAAGCGTTTCCACTCCAAATGTCTCGAACAACAGATCCGTGTGTCCAACCAATTCTATGGGTTTCGTAATTCCACACGTCACGAGCTTGGGTCCCCAGTCCCATCCGAAATGATACTGCGGCTTTCTGCAAACCGCACGAATGCTGTCTCCTGGAAGAGGTAAAATGCGTTCTGCTAATTTTTGTTTTGCGTAGGCTTCAGCCGGAGAAAAAACAATGCGAAGCTTATTTCCTTTTGGAAGAATTATTCCTTTTACGTTGAAATCGAATTGAACAAACGCGTTGTTTGTTTCACCCAGAAAAGTATTGTTGAGGAAAATTTTTGCATAGGTGTCTATTCCATTTAATCGCAATTCAATTTTATCTTGAAGAAGAATGTTCGGTTCGCAAACGAAATCGTTCAACGTGTACTCCCAACTTTTGTCCGATACCCACTGAACTTCTTTCTCGTTAGTTCCAACTAACGGGTCTGGGATAACTTTATTCAGAACCAAATCTCGGTGCACATTGCCTGGCACCGCTGTCGACATGTATTCTGTCTTTCCTTCTTCATTGAAATACCATTTCATGAATGGTGAAGTCAAATTTTGCTTCACACTTAAATTCTGTGCTGCAAGCGAGTTCATGAGTAAAGCGAATAAAATAAAAAGTGCTGATCGCATATTCTATCTGTTGTGTTGTGCGTTTTGAAGGGTTGGACGCTTTCCGAAAATCTTCATCTCAATGACACCGCGCAAATAGCCCCATCCGTATCCTAAATGTAAAATGAAAAAGCTTAACAAGGTTGAACGCGGTTCTTTACTGTTTGCTCGAAGCGCAAACGTTAACGCAAGAATAAAATAGAGTAAAAGCGGAATTGCCATTAAAACCGAATACTTCGGAAGAATAATAGTCGTAAGCAAAAGCAAGATGAGGTAGCACACAAATGCGAACGGAACCAGTTGTCGCATGGTTGTTATTTGTCCATGAAGCAAGTTTACATAGACCTTCCAATAACCGTATTGGTAGTATTGTTTCAGCAACTTATTTAATGTGCCTCGAACGTAATATTTTGAATGAAGTTCAGTGTTCAAATAACATTTCATTCCGTTCATTTCCATGCGGAAATTAAACTCATCGTCTTGATTACGGATGAGCTCTTCTCTGAAATAGCCGATCTTTTCAAACACTTCTTTGCGATACATTCCGAAAGCAACTGTGTCTACAAATCCGTTTTTATTTCCCGTTCTGAAATGTGCATTGCCCACGCCAAACGAAGACGACATGGCACAACCAATGGCTTGTGAAGTTGCGTCCTGATATTCATTAAGAATTATTCCTCCAACACAATCCGCTTCCGGATTTTCAATAAACGTCTGCATACATTTTTCAATGTAGTCATTCGGAAGAGCAGCGTGTGCGCCAAGAATCATTTTGAAATCTTCGTTGCTCGCCATCAATCCCATGTTCAGTGCTACTGGAGTAACGCGACGATCATTCTTCAGTACAACAATTTTATTTTCATGTTGAAGAGCAAGCTGCTGAAGCTTTTCAATCGTGCCGTCTGTACTTCCGCCATCGGCAACGTAAACACGGATGATTCCTGAATAGGTTTGATTCAAACAGGATAGCACACATTCTTCAATGTGTAATGCTTCTTGAAAGCAAGGAATGGCTATGCCTACAGAAGGAGAACTCATTTTGAAATTTCGTTATATAGCTTAACAAGCGTGCGCGCTTCGTTTTCCCAACTGCAATTTTCTTTCACCCAAATGTTTCCTCTTTTTCCAGATTCAAGTCGAAGCGATTGGCTTTGCAGTTGCTTCATGGCAGAAATCATTTCTTGTTTGTTCGAAGGAGTAACGAAGTAACATCCTTCAACAAATGTTCTCTCCCAATACGGGAAGTTCGACATGATCACAGGAAGTCCGCAAGCCAAGTATTCAAACGCTTTAATAGGAAGCGATTCGAGGTAGTTTTTTTCAGGATAAAGAATGGCCAATCCAACGTGTGAATTGGCGTAGTATTGGTAAACTTCAGAAGCGGGAACATGTCCAACTTCATTTACTTTTTCCCATCCTTTCGAAGACATACACTTTTGTCTGTATGCTTCGAAGTCCCATGCACCAACAAGCGTAAGCGTTGCATTATTCACTTCAGTAAGGGCTTCAACACATTCGTAGATGCCACGTATTTCGGTAAGTCCACCGCAATATATAAAGCGAGTGACTTCTCCTTTTTGTTCTGAAATTTTTATTTGTGGAAGAGAAAGTATCGGATAGTTTCGAACCACCGCCGATTTGTTTTTCGAAAGTGCACGTGCTATTTCTGGAGTTACGGAAATAACACGAGTACAAAATAGCATATAGAATTTTTCAATCCATTTGTAAATCAATCCCGCTATTTTCCGAACGAACAATGGGCCCAAAGGTTTGCTTTCAATTTGTTTGCTCACATGTTCGTGCGAATCGAAAATGACTTTCTTTCCGAATAACCATAACAGCGGTGCAAAGCGAATAAGTTCAGGGTCGTGAATGTGGACAATCTTCACGTTCAATTTTAGGACAGCGAAAAATCCTTGCCATGCCGTGATGAATAATTTTTTAAGTCGACTTGTTGTTGTTGGAAGTGCAACAATCTGAACGCCTTCACGAATAAGCGATTCAGTATGAGGAACAACAAGCAAAACTTCGTAACCTGCTTTTGCAAGACTCACGCATTCTTTCATGAATATGCGACTGTCGAAAGGCGGGTGCAAGGTGGTGAAGTGCGCGACTCTTATTTTCATTTCGACAAAAGTTTTTCGTAAAGTGAAATGAATTTCTTGCGATTCGCTTCCTTGGTTCCGTCGCGTTCAATACGTTGTTTGTTCAATTCAGAAGCATTCGATAAATTCATTTCGAAGGCCTCCGAAATAAAATCGCTCTGAATATCTTTAACAATGAATCCTGTTGTGCCGTGCGAAACCCATTCAACGCTTGAAGGTAAGTTCGAGAGTATGGGAATGCATCCGCTGGCCATGGCTTCCAATACGCTAATAGAGGTTGCGTCACTTTCAGGAATGGAAATGTAGTAAGTGGCTTTGGCGTAGTTGCGCGCGTTGCCTTCTTGTTGCAACCATCCCACAAATTCAGTGCTTGAAAGAATGTTCAATTCAGCGGCTAGCGCTTTCAACTGGTCAGTTTCTTCACCAACAGCACCTACGATTAATTTCCATTCATCGCGATTCGGTTTGCTTTTGAATTTTGCAAACGCGCGTAAGATGAAGTCTACACGATATAATTTTTTATGAAGTCGATTCGAGTAAAAGACTTTTTCTTTTTCAGCTTGAATAGGCTGAAGATTAATTCCAAAATTCGCAACCAGTATATCTATTTTCTTTTCCGGAATCAGGGCTTGCATGGCTTGCGCCAAATCGTTCGAGTCGGCGGTAAATGAGTGTGCGTGTTTCAGATTCCAACGCACCAAATACTTCAACAAAAAATTCCGATGCGGAGTTAAATAAATGTCGCTGCCCCAAGCGGTAAGGACAGTTGGAATACCCAAAGGCAAAATGGCTTTCAGAGCATAATAGGCAACGCTGTTGACCTGATGAATGTGAACGATATCTGGATTGAATTGCTTCGCGATGCTCCTAATTTTTCGAGGCGTGTTCCATTGGGCAGCAAGACTCGAAAGACTGAAGTTCACATCGGTGATGAGTTTCACTTCATTTAAATCTTCTTTCATCAATTGAAAAAAGTTTTCGGTGTGAACGGAAGCACTACCAATGATGAGCAATTTCTTATTCTTCATCTTAACCTTCGTTCCAAGATTGGTAATTGGCGTTAAGGTCTGCGTGGTCTGCTAACCATTTGCTGTCGCGGTCGCGTGTGTCGCCAACAACAACAGCCGGATTACCTGAAATAATTGCGTAATCGGGGAAAGACCCTTTCACAAAACTGTATGCCGAAACAAGGCTTCCTTTTCCAAGTGTTGTTCCCGGCATAATAACCGCGTGCGGTCCAATGAAGGAGTACTTTCCAATTTTCACTTGTCCTTCGTTGTACGCCAATTTTTTAGGAGTAGAAGCGTATTTCTTTCCGTATAAACGAATGGCATCGTGACTGGAATGCGTAATAATACTCACGAAGTTCGTGACCTGACAACCTTCTTCAATTGTTAATCCGTTTGAAGCATCTATGAAATTCGCGTGGCCAATGTACACGTTGTCTTCCACATGAAAATTCTTTTCACCTTGTAAAAAAGTAGAACTGCAAATACGTGTAAGCGGAAGAACCGTTCCATCGGAACGCTTGTATCGTCCAATCATAACGGGCTTAATCCACTTCGATAAGTAAAAAAGAATTCTGCGTTTGAGCATGTTCAAATTTAGCCCAAATGCTCCAAAGTTTCGCGTTCTTTTGCGATGTACCAATACCAGAACATTCCGCTGAGCATGATACCTAAGCCAGATAAACTGAAAAGGGTAAATCCGAGAATCGGATCGTGCATGATTCCGCCCACAACGATGCTTATTAATTTAAGCGAAAGTCCAACCAAGGAGAAGGCGAAAGACTGATGCTGCTTATGCACCACAGCTGTTACTGCGCTAACTGGAGAGATAAGGAAATTCGCGAAGATGAATGGAATGAGTATGTGGGCATACACTGCGGTCATGCGCCAAGTCTCGCCCAAAAGGAAAACAAAAATTTCTTCGGTGAAAAAGAAGAGCACTGCAAAGATTGGAAATCCGATTGCGAAGAGAACCGAATAAATCTTCAAGACATAGCCGCGAATGTTTTTGGTGTCGTGAAAAGCTTGCGCTGCTTTCGGATAAAACACTTGGTAAATGCTCGCGCCAATAAGTGCCAACGGTGCTGCAAGAATGCGAAGCGATTGGAAGTAGTAGGAACTTATTTCACTCGCGAAAAAGGTTCCCAATAAAAACACAATGCCGTATTGCTGAAGGTTGTCTACCAAGGCGTTCGGAGCGTTGTACGTTGGAAATTTGCTGTATGATTTCCAAAGCATTTTTGCTTCGTGATTCGTTAATTTCTTCCAAGCCTGAATGGCTATTTTCGAATAGCTGGAACCAATGATTATCCACCCAATAATTTGTCCAAGTATAGCTCCGTAGATCAATCCAATGGGGTCTTCAATAAGCATTCCCCACAACAAGCTTGTTCCAACAGTAACTGCAGCAACGCTAATTTTCGAAAGGGCATTGCGAAGAAATGTTCCGTTACGCGTTGACCAATAGTTTAAAATCTGCGTGAATCCAGCGAAGAAGGTAAATACAGGAACTAAAAGAATTGAGCTCGGTACAGTGTAATTGAAAATTCCTTGTCCGGAAAAAATGAGAACAATTCCCAAACTGGTCAATCCTAAAACACGCAACAAAGTGCGCAATGAAAGTGCCACCAATTGTTCAGCTTCTTCTGAAGATTTCGGAAGCGCAATGGCCAGTTCAAATCTCAACGAAGAAAAAGAGAGTATGATCGAAGTGCAAGCGGTGAAAAAAGAGAACACAGCGAATTCCGTCGGGTCATAAATGCGGGCCAATGCGAATGCGCCAAGAATTTGAATGGCTTGCGCCGAAGCTGTTCCAACTAAAAGAATGGCGGTGTTTCGAACGAATGATGATTGAATCAACTTCTTCATTTGATCGCGTTTTTAGCCAAATGTAAATACCAAAGGAAAGTGATGATGTACATGACACTGCTCACCAATGAATACAATCCAACGGCCCACATGACACTGTTCAGAAGGAATCCAAGATAAAGAGCGCCGAGTTTTAGAATAACATCGATAATGTTTAATCCAAGTGCTTTGTTCTGCGCGTTCTCTAAAATGGCTGTGAATGAAAACGGAGAAACAGAGAAATTCAAAACAAAAAACGGTGCTAGCCAACGTGCCATTTCTCCGGAGGCTCTCCATTCTTCTCCGAATATAAAAGCGAACAGGGTAGGAGCGAGTGCAACGATGAGTAAGGCACCAATTCCGCTGAATAGCATGAGTGCTTTCGCGGTGCTTAGAATTAGGTTGCGATAAGACTCTCCGTTGTTCTTCAGTTCAGAAGCTTTGTTGTAATGCGTAAGAAAGACAGTGTTGCTTATAAGGTTAACTGGAGCTTGAATAATTTTCCAACACATGAAATACAAACCCGTTGCTGAATCGCCGAAACAGACATTTAACATCCATACGGTTCCGCTCAATTGCAATGTCTCAATAATACCTTGTGGGGTATTGAAGAAAATGTACTGTTTAAATCCTTTGAGTGAAATGTCTTTAACCGGCTCCTCTGTTAGTTCATCCTGACGCGTTCCATTGAAGAGCACCCACATTGAAATCACTTGCCCCACAATGAATCCGATCACAAGCCCGAGATAATCGAATGCGAAATAACCCAGAGCAATCGATGCTCCATTAATGAATAAACTATTCACTACGCGGTAGAGCGCATTGGTTCGGTAGCGGTTCAATCGGGTAGAAAGAAAACTGTAGGTTTGAATGGCAGCTATGGTGAATATTCCAATTGGAAGGAATGCTTCGAACGCAGAGATGTGCATGCCGAAGAAATAAAGCACACTGAATACTACAGCTATGATTGAAGACAATCGCCACGCGTTGTTCAAAGCCAGCTTGGCTCGTTCTCGGGCCATCATTTCAGTTTCAGCGTTTGGAATACTATACTCAATGCGAAACGTTGCAAGTACTGCGAAAGGGATTATCCAAGCGTAGAACAGAGCGAACCAAGCGAAGTCTTCGGTGTTGTAAATACGTGAAAGTATAGGAGCACTTCCGTAGGTTAAAAGTTGACCAATGGCAGTTGCCGCCGAGAGTCTCAGTACATTTTTTAGGTGAAGCTTTTCAATGAATTCTTTCATGACGCAATTCAGTCTCGCCTGTTTTTCCGGGAAGAAAAACAGTGTTGTTCGGAACGAAGGCCAGCATACGCTGTCCGTCTTCCGGCAATTGATCAGTTATTGAAAGCCATTGACTCATGCGTTGAATTATTTTCCTGTAAAGGTAGGCAAGCGTTTTTCTAAAAACGCTGCAACACCTTCGTGATGGTCAGCGGTTTGTCCCGCTTTTTTCTGAAGTTCAAGTTCGAGATCTAATTGTTGCTCCAAAGTGTTGTTCCACCCGGCGTAAATGGCTTGCTTCGTAAAAGCCAAGGCTTTGGTAGGCATAGCAGCCAAGCGATTGGCGAGTTCGGTAACTTTCGCTTGAAACTCTTCTGTTGCATATACATCATAGATTAATCCCATGGATTTGGCCTCTGCGGCAGTTACCTTATCTGCCAAAAGCATTTGTGCCATGGCGCGTTGGGTTCCAATTATTCTTGGAAGGAAATACGTTCCACCGCTGTCGGGAATCAATCCAATTTTAGTAAACGCTTGCAAGAAGCTGGCATTCTCAGATGCAACAACTAAGTCGCAGGCCAAGGCAATGTTTGCACCTGCACCAGCTGCAACACCGTTAATGGCTCCAACAATTGGAAGAGGTAGTTCGCGCATCATACGAATAATCGGATTGTATCCGTCTTTCAAAATGCTTTCCAATCCAGGACCGTCAGTCGCAATAGCTTCACCCAAATCTTGGCCCGCGCAAAATGCTTTTCCATTTCCAGTTAACACCACACACCGAACGTCCGTTCGGTTTTTTATTTCAGTCAATGCTTCTTGCAATTCAACAGACATTTCCATTACGAAACTGTTGAATTTTTCTTGGCGGTCGAGTGCAACAGTGGCTACTCCTTCGCTGTAACTCAGTTGAATGTATTTCATAGTTTAAGATGCTTTGTAAAAGTTATCGCGACCTTCAACAAAACGCAAGAAGGCTACGGTAAAAATAATTCCGGCTGTCGCCTTCATGGCGTATGCCGGAAAATCTAATTGAATGAATGCCCAAGCGCGTTCTGGATTGATGCGGTAGATGTACAATCCGCCTAACAACAGAATGAGCGCATGTCCAAGAAACCAAAGTGCTAACGCGTTCAACATTTTTTTCTTTCTCGGAATTTCAGCGAAGTATCCAGCTAACAAAGCTGCCGCTAAAAATCCGAAATAATACCCGCAATTGGTAATGGTAAACAAATGTTTCAATCCACTTTCATGATTCGGAAAAATCCCTAATCCTGCCACGCCTATGAAGATGTAAACCAGCGTTGAAAGAAATCCAATTTGCCATCCCCACCAAATGGCATTGAATAAAACCACAAAACTTAAAATGGAAAAGGGCAGTTCCTTTCCATAAGAAATAACTAACGGGCCAAGGCCAACGAGCAATCCAATGGAGATAACCAATCCAATGATGAAGTTCAGCGCTGGGCTTTTTGTAAAGGCGAAATAGTTTTTAAACACGGCTTATTTGGTTATGGAATACGAGTTGTTGTTTTTGTCGGTGTCTATGGTTTGATTCTTCGCATCAAGGGTCACCTTTACAACTTTCATATTCGAATTTTTAAATTTCAAGGAATACGTTTTGTCCACCCAATGCCAGTCTTGTTGCAGGTTCCAATTCTCAGGCATGTCGCCTCTGAATTTCTCTCCACGCATGAGGTCCAATGGAATGTAATAGACACATTCTTTTCCATTGTCGAAGCTTACAGTGACTTCACATGGCATGGGGAATAATCCTTTGCGCTCCAATACAATTTCGGTTTCTCCTTTGCCAACGAAGACGGTATCTACGGCGTAGTCCATGGTTTTTGTGGTTCCAACAAAATACTCATCGAACCAGTCGAGTATCAGTCCGCTTTCTTTTTCTGCAACGCGCAAGATGTCTTCCGGCTCTGGATGTTTGAAAGACCACTCGTTGAAATAAGTGTGCATGGTTTTGTTGAAGAGTTCTGAGCCCATGATGTATTCTAATTGACTTAAGTAAGTCTCTCCTTTGCTGTAAGCCGCAACGCCGTATGCGTAATTCGTTTCGAAATGATCGGCATGTGTGGTTAAAGGCTCTTCAATTCCGGCCTTCACTAATTCTAAATATCCGTCTATTGATTCACGGTGATAAGGATCTGCTTGCGCAGGGAACAACGCATTCATAACCACTGTCGCTGCAAAGCTTGTGAATCCTTCGTCCATCCAATAGTATTTACTTTCGTCAGTTGCGAGCATTCCTTGATACCAAGAATGAGCACCTTCGTGCACGGTAACTCCAACAAGGCTTGGAAGAGAGCGTTTGCCGGTGATAAGCGTTGCCATTGGATATTCCATTCCGCCGTCTCCACCTTGAATAACATTGTAAACAGGGTAGGGGTATTTGCCAAAATCCTTACTCAACATATCAAATGCCTTCGCTGTGAATTCAGGAAGACGATCCCAAGCTTCGTTGTATTTCTCTTCAGGTTGGTGGTAGAAATAAATTTTTGGTCCGTCAACAACTTGCGTTTCTGTTCTCACATAATCCGGATCGGCGGCCCAAACGAAGTCATGAACATTCTTCGCCTCGAATTTCCAAGTCAATAAATTCTTACCTGCTTTTTGAACACGCTTGAAAGACTCTTCTTCATTCAACAACACGCCACCTGCGGCAACTACGTAGTTCGCTGGAAGCGTAAGGTTCACGTTGAAGTCGCCCCAGATACCGTAGAACTCGCGACCGATATACGGATTCGGATGCCAGCCGTCTTCGTCGTATTCGCACATTTTTGGATACCATTGACTCATGCTGTATTCAATGCCTTCCGCATTGTCTTTCCCACTTCTACGAATTTGCAAAGGGACTTGTCCGTAAAATTCAACTTCAATGGTTGCAACCGAATGAGGGGGAATAGACGTAAGCAAGTTGACTTCTAGAATAGTCTCGTTCTCTTCATAAGTAGCATTGATATTTTCTCCATTTACTGAAAGACTCTTTACATGCAAATGTCCTTCTTGCTCTTTCGTTAATCTCGAAATGCGATCGCCTACCCTGCGGTCAGGATCAGGCAAATTTCGTGAACGAACATCCATATCGCTTCCCGGCTGAAACGCATTGTTGTACAAATGGAAGAACAATTGCGTTAACTCATCGTTGCTATTGTTGGTAAACACAATGGTTTCTTTTCCAACAAATGAATCGTCAGTGGTATTCAACGAAAAATCAATGGTATAGTTGGCCTGTTGCTGCCAATATTGACCGAATGCATTTCCACCTAAAACTAAAAATGCCAAAAGGAATACATTTCTTTTTTTCATGATTACCAAATTACAGAGTCTTCATTCATCCAATATCCGTGAAGCTTCAAGGCTTGTTCCATCAAATCGCGAACGCATCCGTGTCCGCCGTTTTTGTTGGAAATGTAATGCGAAACTTCCTTCACCTCTGGAGCTGCATCGGCCGGACAGCAAGCCAATCCAACAATTTTCAAAAGTGGTAAGTCTGGAATATCATCGCCCATGTAACATACATCGTCGTCGTGAAAATGCCACTTCGATTTTAAATTTAAATACACCTGGCGTTTGTTAGAAGAGCCCAAATGAACTTCGTGTACGCCTAATTTTTCGAATCGCGCGCGAACTGCTTCGGATCTTCCGCCACTAATCACCGCAATGCGGAATCCATGCTTCACTGCAAGTTGAACGGCATAGCCATCGCGAACATTCGCAGTGCGCATTTGCTCGCCGTCTGGAAACAACCAAACAATGTTATCTGTGAAGACTCCGTCTACGTCGAAGATGAAGGTTTTGATTTTAGCTAGTTTTTCTTTGTAATTCATTGGTATTTGTCAAGAATATTTTTGGATAGTAAGGAATAGATTTCCTTCCATTCAACATGATTGTTCAATAATTGTTTTTGTGCTTCAATGATTTCTCTATCGCCACGCTGCGCAGGTCCTGTTTGAATTGAATCTGGTGCTTTTGTTTCCAATAATTCAACATGCGCCTTCAACATGGTGTAAAATAAATCAGATGGAAGCTGTGCTTCGTTCAACAACGATTGTGAAATGTATTGAAGGTGATTGGTGAAGTTGTTCGAGAAAACAGCGGCTATGTGTGCAAGCTGACGCTGTTCGCCGTTGGCTGAAATCCATTTACCAATAGCAGGTTCAAGAAATGCCTTCACAATGGTCTCGGTGTCTG
This sequence comes from uncultured Chryseobacterium sp., assembly GCA_964385405.1. Taxonomy (GTDB): domain Bacteria; phylum Bacteroidota; class Bacteroidia; order Flavobacteriales_D; family Sanyastnellaceae; genus CAIZGX01. The sequence goes on from CAYLOT010000022.1 coordinate 20,426, forward strand.
AATTCGAGAATTCATACAACAATGGAATGTTTCCGTACTTTATGGAAGTGCCTTTTTTCAAGGTTTGACAAGGCCAGCAAACAGCTCTGTTTTTTTGCGGAAGGGTCATGAGAGATGTGCCTCCGGAAAAGTGAACCGCAATAATTTTCTCTGGAAGCAGTGCAGCCACTTCTGCAATCTGAGAATCAGGAACCGCCAAGAGAACCAAGTGATAGCTATCATTGATGTCAGAAAGATTCGTCGTGGTCTTCCATGGACTTGATACGGGAAGTTCTCGAACCACGTGCAAATCTATTCGCGAATTAATTTCACGAAGAGCTGCATTCAAGTGCCATGCTAAATTTCCATTTCCTACAAGTGCTATGCGCATATCTCTGCGAAGATAAAGCGAAGAAGCGTACCTTTGTTTCATGACATTAACGGTTCAACTCGATACCCCTTCTCGTTGGAAGGATTATGCGCTGATAGATTGCGGCGATTTTGAAAAATTAGAGCGCTTCGGTGAATTCATTACCATTCGTCCAGAACCACAGGCTGTATGGCCAAAGCGCTTATCCAACGACGAGTGGAAGAAGCGAGCGCATGTGCGTTTCGTTCAAAAGGGCAGCAATAGCGGCGAGTGGAGCAAGATGAAAAAGATGCCCGGTCAGTGGAAAATTCAATACGAATTAATCAACGGAAAGAAGTTAAACATGCGTTTGGGAATGACTTCCTTCAAGCACGTTGGAATCTTTCCGGAGCAAGCGGCCAATTGGGATTTCTCCATTACCGCCATGCAGAAGATGCAAATTGAAAAGCCGAAAGTGTTGAATTTGTTCGCCTACACCGGTGGAGCTACAGTGGCTTGCGCAACACACGGAGCTGAGGTTACCCACGTCGACAGCATTAAGCAAGTGGTGACGTGGGCAAATGAAAACGCACAACTCACCGGCACCAAAGACATTCGTTGGATGGTGGAAGATGCGTTGAAGTTTGTTCAACGCGAAGTGAGAAGAGGGAATAAGTACAACGGAATTATCCTCGATCCTCCGGCATTCGGACACGGACCTAAAGGAGAGAAGTGGAAGTTGGAAGAACAGATTTCAGAATTGCTCGACGGGGTGTTACAGTTGTTAGATTCGAAAGAACATTTCCTTGTGTTGAACGCTTACAGCCTCGGACTTTCTCCGTTGATTGTTGAAAATCTATTGCGTCCGTTTGCAGGAAAGAACCTGTCAATCGGAGAGCTTTATTTAAATGCTGAAAGCGGGGTTCTACTTCCTTTGGGCGTTTTCGGAAGAATCTTAAAAGTTTAATTCATGCGGAAATTATTTTTCCTGTTCGCGGTTTGCGCAACGGTTGTGTCTTGTAAAATTTCGGAAGAAGTTCCTTCAACCCCTCATTCCATAAACCCTATGACCACTTCAAAAATATTTGATCCGCATTCTGCGGCAACGTCAGACGCGCGAGTAACTCACTTGCACTGGACCGCCAATGTTAATGTAGAAACGCACGTCATTACTGCAAATGCAACCTATGACTTCAAAGCAGAAAAGGGCGCTCAACAAATTTCTTTCGACACGAAAGATTTGAATATTGAATGGGTGAAGGTGAATGGAAAGAAAGCCTATTTTCTTATTGATGAATCAAAACCTTTTTTAGGAAGGGCCTTGCATGTTCAAATTCAAGATACAGATACACAAGTAAGTATTCAATACACCACTTCTCCGAACGCAGAGGCATTGTTGTGGGTGGAAAAAGAAAACGAATTGCCCTTCCTTTTTTCACAATCTCAAGCCATTCTCGCAAGAACCTGGATTCCATGTCAGGACAGCCCTTCAGTGCGTTTCACTTATTCAGCAGATGTTACGGTTCCAAAAGAATTAATTGCGTTAATGTCGGCTGAAAATCCACAAGTGAAATCCGTAGATGGAAAGTATCATTTCGAAATGAAGCAACGCATTCCATCTTATTTATTGGCTTTGGCTGTTGGCGACGTGGGGTTCAAATCGTTGAGCGATAACACTGGTGTCTATGCAACAAAGGATATGTTGGAGATGGCCTACAACGAATTTTCCGACATGCCCGGAATGGTAAAAGCGGCGGAAGATTTGTACGGCCCGTATGCTTGGGAGCGTTACGATGTGCTCGTTCTTCCTGGTGCATTTCCTTTCGGGGGAATGGAAAATCCACGATTAACATTCGCAACACCAACCATCTTAGCCGGAGACAAATCGCTGGTTTCGCTCATTGCACATGAGCTAGCGCACAGTTGGAGTGGAAATTTAGTGACCAATGCAACTTGGAACGACTTCTGGTTGAATGAAGGATTCACGGTGTACTTTGAACAACGCATCATGGAATCGCTCTACGGAAAAGCAAAAGCCGAAATGTTAGCCACACTCGCGCGTCAAGATTTGAATGCCACGCTCGCCGAGCTTCCGGCTGAAGATACCCATTTGAAGTTGGCTTTGGAAAATAGAAATCCAGACGACGGCATGAACGACATTGCCTACAACAAAGGTTATTTCTTCCTTCGAACCACAGAAGAGAAAGTTGGAAGAGAGAAGTTCGATGCGTTCTTGAAGAACTACTTCCAATCGCATGCATTCGGTGTTATGACTACCGAAGGATTCATAGACATATTAACAACCGAACTTTTAACCAAAGAACAAGCAGACCAAATTGGAATTGATCAATGGATTTATTCTGCCGGATTGCCTTCGAATACCGCGGTCGTGCAATCGGCAGAGTTGGAGAAAGTAGATGAACTTCGTTTGAAATGGGAAGCAGATGAGATCACGAATAAAGACCTTCCATGGAACAACTGGAGTTACCAAGAGCGCTATCGCTTTCTATCTAATGTGAATTATAACCTCTCGCTTTCTAAAATTCAATCGTTGGACGAGAGTTTCCATATCTCGAAAATTGGAAATTCAGAAGTGCTTTTTGCTTGGTTCATGTTGTCTATTCAAGCAAAGAACGAAGCCGTTTTCGCAGAACTTGCAACTTTCTTAGAAAAGGTAGGTCGAAGAAAATTCGTAGCTCCGTTGTATGAAGCTATGGAAAACAGTGGTTATCATGTCACGGCCTTGAGTATATATGCGCATTGCAGAGGTAACTACCACGCAGTTACGCAAAATACTGTCGATGAGATTTTGCGATATTTCGAGAAGTAGAAACGAAATTTTTAAGTGTAATTGGGAAAGAGCGAAGCTCGTTTCAACTTAAATTACCATTGATGAAGATGCGGATTGCAATAACGATGTTGATGTTCTTTTTTTCGTTAGCGAGCATTGCACAGCAGCGAGGGAAGGTCATTTCATTCAACACAAAAAAGCCTATTACGGGTGCTGTTGTGAAATGGACAAATGGTAAGCAGTTTGCGGTGACTGACGAAAAAGGAGAGTTTGCCATTCCTGTTTCTAACAACGGGTATGTTGTGCAATCCATTGGTTATTATGATTACACTTCAACGAATTTGACCAAGGTGGTGGAATTGGTTGAGCAAATTTATCAATTGCCAGTACTCGGAATTACCGATGCTCCTGACAGTGTTTTTGGAAGTGTGAAGTATTCGGTTGGCGATTTTGTTTGGTGGAATGGAAAGTTAACCATGCTATTGTACGAGCACGAGAAACTCATAAAGCCAATTTCAGAAACAAGAGATTTGTGGGAAAACGCTTGGATAGCGCAAGTAGATTCATTTGGGAAAATAGTTTCATCCTTTCATATTAATGAACCTGCGGAGCGTTTTCACCAAACTCCAACAGGGGCATGCTTTGTATTGACCGAGCATTCTGTTTTTCAGCTTCAAGCCGAGCCATATTTGCATTTAGATAAGTTGAGTTACGAATCTTTTCGACAAGAGTTTGAGCCCATTTGCGGTTTCCTTAATTCGAATATTGTCTTCCATACTTTCACTGAGGAATATCCAGAATTCAGTTATTTTTTGTTGAAGGAAGGAAGTTCAGAGCCACAAGAACTAACGCGTATAGCGGATTCCTTAACCATGGAACTTTTCAAATCGGAATACAAATACATGAATGGAAGAGCAAAGCGCATAGCCTACCAGTATGAATTGGATTATGGTGTTCCGAAAGAGATAGTAGCCGGACAAATGACTCGGTTCAAGGATAGTCCATATTACAGAGATCCGGTGGCTAAAATTGTGCAGCATGAAAATTATTGGTCTATTTTCAATATTTCTCAGGGAGAGGTCCTAAGCATCAATTCTGAAGGTGTTCCGATGAAACGAGTTAAAATGTGTGGAGATCGAAATCTTTCAAATTTGCCAACTAAGGAAAAAATATTGAATGTTCAATACGATCTGGAAAAGAAGGAGGTTGTATGCTTTACGCAGCTTCGAACAGGAGAGTCCTCTTTTAATGTGTTGAAGGAAGACGGTAGCCTTGAATTCAAGAAAAACCTGTATTGGCAGCACGTTCGAAATCCACAAATAAAAAACGGTAGAGTCTATTACCTCTACCGTCCTTATGAAAGTCGAAACAACTGGTATCTCTACGCCGAGTAATTAGACAACGTGATTCCAGTTGTGGGTATCAGTTTCTTTTCCCCGTTTTACGCGGTCTAGATAAGAGGATACTTTAGGAGCAAACTCCCAAGTTGAATATTCATTCAAATTGAAGTCTTCTCCGTCTAAACTAATGGTGCGAATAGGGGCAATGGTCGCAGCAGTTCCTGCACCGAATGCTTCGTTGATTTCGCCGCTGCGAAGTCCTTCAATTAGCTCCGATACTCCAATGCGTTTTTCAATGACTTCATATCCCCAATCTCGAGCCACTTGTAAAATAGAGTCGCGTGTAATGCCGCTTAGTATGGAATCTGAAAGTTGAGGAGTCATGATTGTATTTCCTTTTCGAAACATAACATTCATCGTTCCACTTTCTTCTAAATACTCATGACTTTCAGCGTCGGTCCACAAGAGTTGTTGAAACCCTTCTTCCTGCGCTTTTTTAGTGGGAAGTAAGGCCGCTGCATAATTGCCTGCAGCTTTTGCAGAGCCCGTTCCTCCGTGTGAGGCACGAGAGTAGTGGTGTTCAATTTTCACCTTCAGTTCTGAAGTGTAATAACTCCCAACCGGACTTGTGAACACCACGAACATGTAACTTTCGCTAGGTTTTACACCCACATATTCGTCAATCGCGAACATGTGCGGACGAATGTAAAGCGCCTCACCATCAAGTGTAGGAACCCAATTTCTGTCGAGTGAAATCAACTGTTCTACGCATTGAACAAAAGTTTCTACCGGAATAGTAGGCATGCATAGGCGTTCGGCACTGTGATTCAGGCGCTTCGCGTTTTCCTCTGGTCTAAAAATAAATACCTCGTTATCAGTATTTCTGAAGGCTTTCATTCCTTCAAAAATTGCTTGTCCGTAGTGTAATGAACTTATGGCTGGAGAGAAATGCAAAGGGCCATATGGCTGAATTACCGGTGCTCCCCATTCTCCATTGTGGTATTCCATAACCAACATGTGATCCGAAAATACTTGTCCGAATCCGAGGTTCTCCCAATTGACTTGGTGAATGCGGCTTTCGGCTACTTTGCGAATCTCAATCTGTTTTTGTGTTGCTATCATTGAGCGCTTTGATTGATTCCCTACAATTCAGGATTTCAAAAATAACACAAATAATGAGAGTTTAAGCATTCGCTGAAGGAGCGAATAGAAATTTGTTAGGACTCACCAATTCCTTCTTTACTGCATACATAACAATAGCTGCGGTGTTGTTTACGCCTAGCTTTTGCATAATATTCTTTCTGTGAGTATTAACGGTATGTGTTGAAAGGAATAGTTTCTCTGCAATCTCTACATTGGTGTAGCCTTCGGCAATTAAGGTGATTACTTCATTCTCGCGGCTACTAATGGTGGTTGGCTCGCAGTCGTACGTTGCAACAGCTAAATCTTCAATATCAATAGCTTCTTTCCGAATGCGGTCTACAATTTTCCCACAAAAGAATACGCTTCCTGCAGCAGTTTCTGTAACAGAATCTAGTATTTCGTTTACGTCACAATCTTTTCGAATGTAACTCGTAACCCCAGCTCTTAATGCATTTACAATGGTTGCCCCACTCTGGTCGGCAGTTAAAGCCACAATTTTCAGTTTTGGCTGAAGCTTCAATGATTTGGTAATGGTGTCTACGGAAAAACCAGGAGCCGTGAAATCGATCAGTAAGACATTGGCCTCAAATGAAACAAGTAAGTCAAACAAAACTTCTGAACTGCTTGCATCGCCTATTATCTCTATGTTTTCGTAATTTGAAAAAATAGAATGCAAACCCGTTTGTACAATCTGACTGTTATCGGCAATGATTAATCGAATCATGCCGCGAAGATATGTTAACTAAAACGATTCTAAATAAGAAATTTTGACTTTTTGTTGATTTCAAGAATACTGTATGAAATGCCATTGAGTCCGCAAGATGGAGCTAACTTTACCCCCGCAATGACGAAATTTTTCCTTTTCATATCGGTATTTACGATTTTGACCTTGATTATTGATTTTTATTCATACCAAGGAATAAAACAATTGACAGAAAAATACCCAGGCTTCTGGAGAAAGCTCTGGCGTAGACTTTTTTGGGTGCCATCTGTTTTGTCTTTGATTTTACTTGTTTTAGTTTTCATTGGAGCCGAGAATGATGTTAGAGGTAAAGATTTTAAGTTTTTTTATTTTGTGACCGGATTCATTTTTGTTGCCCTTGTTCCAAAGTTGATTTTTCTTGCTTTTCATTTTATGAATGATTTGGTGCGAATGGGCAAATGGTTAGGACGAAAACTGAAGAACTTGCTTGCCAAAAATGAGGATACCAATTTCGATGAACAAGAGTCAGATAAAATGACTCGCTTCCAATTTTTCAATCAGGTTGGACTTGGAGCTGCTGCGCTAACCATGGGTGCCACTTTGTACGGAATCATGAAAGGGAAATACGATTTCAAAGTACGTGAAGAGTCACTGAGTTTTAAAAATCTCCCCCAATCTTTCAATGGACTGCGCATTGTGCAAATTAGCGATGCACATCTCGGAAGCTTTTTAGACAATAGTTTCGAAGAAGTAGATGCGGCGTTGAAACAAATCAATGCTTTGAACCCAGATGTCATTTTCTTCACAGGAGATCTTGTAAACAACCTCGCCGAAGAGGCAGAACCGTGGGTTGAATATTTTAAACAACTTCAAGCACCGTTGGGGAAATACTCCATTCTCGGCAATCACGATTACGCGGAGTACGTCTACGATCCGAATGATCCTGCGAATGAGCAAATTCTTGCAATGAACATGCTTCAACTCGAATCGGTTCACGATCGTATGGGCTTTCGATTGTTGAAAAACGAAACTGTAGAACTTGAAAAATCGGGCGAGCGAATTTCGCTAATCGGAATTGAGAATTGGGGGAAGGGGCGTTTTTCAAAACACGGAAAGCTCGACCTGGCCATGACCAACATGCCGCAAAATAATTTCACTATTTTGCTTTCGCACGATCCAAGTCATTGGGAAGCTCAGGTGTTGGGACAACAAAACATTGATTTGACTTTTTCAGGACATACGCATGGGGCTCAATTCGGAATTGAGGCGCCTATGCTCCATATCAAAGCAAGCCCTTCACCTTGGTTTGGATATAAAAGATGGGGAGGTCTTTACCAGGAAGGGAATCAGTATTTATACGTAAACAGAGGTTTCGGATTCCTTGGTTTTCCAGGTCGTGTGGGTATGCCACCGGAGATCACATTAGTCACAATATTCAAGGCCTAGTTTCTTCATTCAAATGTTCATAATCTCCGTTTAAGATTAGGTTCATTATAGTAACCTTTTTACTTTATCTTTGGTAGAGACTAATTGGAAATATGTCAAATCAAGAAGTTAAATTATTACAGCATATACATGCCGACTACCACAAAGTGGTTGCAGATGTTTTGGTGGAGTTCAATGCGGAACTTCTTGTGTTTGCTCATTTCGGAGATTTTACTCCAAACAGAAACGAGCACATTTTGGAGGCCATTTCGTGCACCGACATTCACAAGAGAGAAATGCGACAGACAACGAAGCGTGCTGTGACTGTTTTGGTTGAAATGCTTCAGAATATTTCCATTCACGGGGAACGCTGCGAAAATGGTTTAATGAATGCCTATGCTGTTGTTGCAAAAGGCTCTGACTATTTTAGATTGTGCACAGGTAATATGCTTACCGTCTCGGCGGCTAAAGTACTCATGCGAAGATTGGAAATGTTAGCAGAGTTCGATTTGGTAGATCTGCGTTCAAAAATTCGTCAGCGATTAAAAGATGAAGGTTTGAGTGACAAAGGTGGCGCTGGTCTGGGATTGCTCACCATTGCGAAAAAAGCAGAGAGGGGTTGGTCTTACCGATTCGATTTAATGCAAAACGATATGGTTTATTTTCAATTGAATGTCTCTGTTCCAATGGTAGAAAAATAATGAGAATTCTTCTTTTTTTTGGCGCGTTTTTTCTTTTTAGTTCGTCGGTACTTTCTCAAAGTAAAATTTACAATTTCGATTTAAGTTTAATTGAATCAAGAGGCGCAACGTTAGCAGATGGTTTGAAATCTAATGATTACGAGATTCAATTGCGCGCGGCACAGCAAGCCGCAACTTGGGGAAAGGCAGAGCACATTCAGGATTTGATTTTTCTGCTTTTCAATTTAAGAAATTCAATAACGCTTCCGAGGCACTACGAAACTATGGCCGCTGCGGCTTATGCACTTGGACAAATAGAAGGTTCTAATGTACAACAAATCGAGGCTTTACAGACAACCATTCTAAATGTTCCAAATCAGAAATTAGTCAAGGAATCTTGGATAGCATTGGCTAAATCGATGCACGAAACGGCTTCATTGGGAATTCGGTTGGAAGATGCGTATTTGAAGAATCCATCTATTCCACACAACCAATTCGCATGCTTGGCTTTAGCGGCCCGTAAGAGAATCAATCAAAGCGATTTCGTAAAATCAATTTTGAATTACGATGATATTCTAAATTGGGAAGAAGAAGCGCGTGTGGCTTTGGCGCAAGTCCTTTCAAGAACAGATTACGATTTTCTATCTGGAAATGCACCAAGCGATACGCTTTACAAATCGAAGGTGAAGCGTTGGGTTGAAAATGAAAAGTCTAAATACGTTCGTCTTCAATTTGGAAGGTTAGCCAACCGCTATGAATGGTGGACGTTACTCAACGACTTGGCATGTAGCGAAGACGATCAAATAGCTGAGCCAGCCATTCAAGTGATGCTTGCTAAGGATTCAACGTTCATTTCAAATATTTTTTGGGTAGACTTGAAGAAGAAAGCTAGTGCATTCAACTATATGCGCGTGGGTATTCATTTCAATCAATTTGATTTCGATGAGATTCGAGAGGTGTTAAATGCAATGCCAAGTAACAGCCGCGAGCAAATAGAATTGGCCGGTGTTTGGAATGAAAATGGACATGTCGATGCGCAGAATTTCATTATGCACAAATATTCAGAGGCAGAAGATCTGTTTCATAGAATACTTTGGGTGCGTCAGATGTCTAACTCTTATTTGTTCATTGACTCGTTGGTCATAAACGATTTTCCAACTGCGCCTCCAGCTTTGCAATATGCCATTACCGAATGTGTGCTCGATTACGCGAAGAGCAACCCGAAATACAATGAAATGTTATTTCCAGGATGGTTCGCTGTATTGTGGACTTCTCAAGATGCAGGAGTAATATCACTTTTAGCAACATGGGCTTTGGAGAATGCCGAACGCGTTAAAGGAAACGCCTTTCTTGAAACGAGTATCACACAAGCCATTCCACTGTTTCAAAAAACAGAGACTGTTGAAACGTATAACTCACTTGTTGATGCCTACAATGCCACACAGGTGGACGAAAGGTATTTAGTGAAAATGCAACCCGGAACACGTCCTTTTCCTTCCGAAAAAGAATGGAAAAAGAATCAATCTTGTAAGGTGAAGTTGAAAACAGATGTGGGAACGGTAGTCGTTAAATTAGACGGATTGGCCGCGCCAGAGAGCGTTTCGAATTTGTTGAAATTATGCAAGGAGCATTATTACGATAGCATACCGTTTCATAGAGTGGTTCCGAATTTCGTGGTGCAGGCAGGATGCACTCGGGGAGACGGCATGAGTGGTATGCCTTATGTGATTTCTTCAGAATTTATAGGACACAATTTCGCTCCAATGCACATCGGAATGGCCAGTGCGGGTAAGCACACAGAAAGCGCTCAGTGGTTCATTACCTTGGCGTATACGCCTAACCTGAACGGACGATACACCGAGTTCGGAGAAGTAGTGAGAGGAAAAAAAGTGTTGCAAAAAATTGAAGTCGGCACACGAATTCGTTCCATGCGTGAACAACATTTATTCTAGTTTGTAGTTGAGTTATGGAAACTCAAATTCCGATGAAATTAAAATTAATCTTACCCTTGTTCATGATTGCACTTGCTTCATGCGCGCAATCGAACAAAGAAAATCCCAAAGGAGAAATTATGAAAGTTGAAATGAACGATACCCTTGAAGTTGCAACGCTAGCAGGAGGATGTTTTTGGTGTGTAGAGGCAGTCTATGCGAATGTGAAAGGAGTGAATAAAGTAGAGTCGGGTTACGGTGGGGGATTCATTAAGAACCCTTCTTATAAGGAGGTTTGCAATGGCACTACTGGTCATGCTGAGGCGGTTCAGATTTATTTCGATCCGCGTGTCGTTTCATTTTCGCAATTACTCGAAGTCTTTTTCGTGGTTCATGATCCTACAACTTTGAACAGGCAGGGACCCGATTCAGGAACCCAATACCGCTCTGCAATTTTCTATCACAACGAAATGCAAAAGGAATTGGCAATGAAAGCCATTCAAGCCATAAATGAAACAGGGGAGTGGGGAGCAAATGCCGTGACCGAGGTGACGGAATTCACCAATTTCTATAAGGCAGAGAATTACCATCAGGATTATTATGCAATGAACGGCGAGCAGCCTTATTGCAGAATTATGATTACGCCGAAGCTTGAGAAATTCAGAAAGCGTTTCGGAGAACTCGCGAAATAGTTTTTTCTGTTTTCTAAATTGCCTTAACTTAGACAACCAATTGATTCAAAGTTGAGTCTTTTGCAAAACCTAGGTTATGAAAAAACTGATACTCTCGTTTGTTATTTTTTCTTCAGCGTTTATTGGTAGTGCTCAATTTAACGTTGATTCCGTCTCTAATCAAATTACCGCTGTTGAAGATCTCTTTCTTGCAAATGGTATTTTTGTGAACAATATCTCCTTTACTGGAGATTCTGCACAACTCGGCTGGTTAACAGACGGAGATTCTGTGTCCCTCGGTATAAATGAAGGACTCGTATTATCTACAGGGATTGCGGCTTCTGTGAGTAACGGAAATAATATTCCCGGAGGAAATTGGTCCAATACAACAAGTAATCCTGATTTATCTGGTTTGACAGGTTTTCCTACTTATGATTTAGCTCAACTCGACTTTGACTTCATTGCAACCGGTGATTCTATGACTTTTCAATTTGTCTTCGGTTCTGCTGAATACCCTGAGTGGGTAGGAAGTGCTTTCAATGATATTTTCGGTTTCTTCGTCAATGGACCTGGAATTGTTGGTCCTTACACCAACAGCGCCGTAAACCTTGCTGTTGTGCCAGGTACGAATACAGCAGTGAGTATCAATACTATCAATGCCGATACAAACGCAGTTTTATACAACGACAATTCTACTTTGGTAATCCCCAACTTATTCTGCGACGGATATACCGTTCCTATGTTTGCCTCAATAGGGAATTTGGTCGTTGGCGAAACTTATCACATTACCTTGGCAATAACGGATGCATCCGATGCGGCGCTTGATTCGTGGGTGTTCTTGGGAGGAAACTCCTTCCAACAATTCTGTACGGTGAACTTCTTGGAAGAGGCAAATGACAGAGGAGCACAACAATGTCTGCTTTCTCAGATAAAGGCAGATTTAGACTACACTGTTTTCTGTGGAACCATTACCTTGGAAAATCAATCGCAAGTGAATATGAACGTGGCCAATGCCTATTACGAAATGGGTGACGGCAATACAATTCCAGCAAATGCCACAGATGTATATTCATACGTTACTCCCGGAAACTACACTGTGAAATTGGTATATCAAACAGTAGACGGATTCACTTCGAAATATACATTGGGTACTTTTCCAATTTCTGACATAATGCCAAGTGAACCTTTCATTTCTCAAAACGGTTCAATTGTAAGCATCGACAACTACGACCCAAGTTGGTTGGTGTCTTGGTTTGTTTCAGTTGATGGTGGATTTACTTACACAGAATTGGAAGGTATCACAACTCCTTCATTCGATGTAACCGGAATTGTTTCAGATGGATCATTCATTTATGCAGGAATTAGCAACGGATGCCTTAATAGTTCTGTAGCGCAAATGGTTGTTGGTGTGAATGAGTTGAATGAGAATTCTTTCAGCGTTTATCCGCAACCAGCAGATCAAGAAATTTTCTTCTCGAATGTAAACGAAATGAAAACAGTGAAAGCATTCGACGCTACGGGTAAGTTGGTAATGCTTGAAAACAACATAACGAATGTGTTGAATGTTTCAACCCTGTCTCCAGGATTCTATGTATTGCATGTCACAAACAGAAACGGAAAGCAAGAGCGAGTGAGTGTGATGGTGAAGTAAGCAATGCTGAGAGAAGAATTTAAATATTTTTGGAAGGGAGCGCGATGGTTCGCGCTCCTTCCTGTTTTATATCTATTGCTACTCTTTATTAATCATCGTTTTCAATTAAGCGATTTCAATGTGTATTACGGCGCAGCCGATGCACTAATGAATGGAGAGCAAGTCTATGGTAAGTCATTCGGGTTGTCGAGCGGCTTCTATAAATATTCACCGGAAATTTTAGTGCCCTTTCTTCCTTTTGCATTGTTGAAGTATGACGTGGCGGCTGTGTTGTTTTACTTGATTAACACAGGTATATTTCTTTTGTTGCTGAATGAGTTGAAGCAAACTTTTTTCAAGTCATATGAATGGGGAAAGGAGGTGTGGTTCTTTTTGATTGTTACCGTATTATTTTTCGGAGATCAACTTGAGCGTGAATTGTTTTTGGGAAATGTTAATGCCCTCCTTTTGCTTTTAAGCCTATGGTCTGTTCGGTCCATTGAGAACAATCAGCAAGCGAAAGCAGGATTGATTTACGCCGTAATCTTGTGTTTCAAGATTCACTTTTTAATACTCCTTCCATATTTCATTTTGAAGAAGGAATGGAAAGTTATTTTGTACACCGCACTCGGATTAGTAGTTATGGCAATTACCTTGTTCATTTGCGTTCCGAATAGATTTGTTGTCCTTCATTCACAATGGTTGAAGGCGGTTCAAGCGCACAACGTGCAATTGGATCATAGCCCAAATACCATTTACTTCTTCGTTCAGAAAGTTCTTTCATCCATGCATATGGCAGTCATTCCGATGGCCGCTGTGCTCATAGGTTTGGGAATAGCAGCAGTTGCCTATTTAACGTTTATTTGGAAGAAGATTGGAATGGGATTTCAGTCGAAGGAAGCACTTGTTCTATTAGCCTTAATTCCTGTTTTAACGCACACTGACACCGAGCATTTCTTGTGGGCAATGCCTTTCTTTTTAATGATGCTAAACACCATTTCAACATGGAACCAAAAGGGGAAAATATTTGGTTCGGCAATACTTGTATTGGCATCGATTCCCTTTCTTTTTAATAGCCCCGATCTCGTTGGAAAGTCTATTTCAAAGATGCTCGATGAAGGTGGAATAGGTCTTTCTCTAATGCTGTTGCTGTTATTGTCTTTCCTTTATCGCAGTGTTAAGTTTTTCCGAAATCACTTAGTTCAAGTCGGTTAATAACTCGCCTTTCTATTTTTTAGGATGAATGATTGAAGGGAATATATTCGTTAAAACCAATCGAATATGGCTCCAAGAAAACTACGTAAAATTTTTGTGTTAGATACTTCCGTACTTCTGCACGATCATAACAGTATCAACAATTTTGAAGACAACTTTGTGGCCATACCAATTACGGTTTTGGAGGAACTCGATAAGTTCAAAGTTGGAAATGAAAATAAAAACTTCGAAGCGCGAGAGACCATTCGAATTATTGATAGGCTGTCGACTGCCGATACGTTGAACTCTTGGATTCCGCTCGGCAATGGTCACGGAGGAAAATTCAAAATAATTTTAAATATAGATTTGAATCAGCAAGACGATGCTGAGTCTATTTTTCAATCTAAGAAAAACGATCATAAAATTCTCAATGCGGCAATCGTTCTTCAGCAACAAGAAAAGCGTAGTAAAGTAATTTTAGTTACGAAGGATATTAACCTGCGAATAAAGGGAAAGGCACTAGATATTACAGCGGAGGATTACAAGACCGGAAAAGTTAAAGAGAGTGTTTCATCATACAGAGGATACAGTGTTTTGGAAAACGTTTCGGCAGAAGCCATTCGAAAATTGTATACTGCCGGTGAATTGAAAGATGCTAAAGTCTTAGGAAAGGAAAAGCACAACAATCATTTTTACGTTCTGAAGTCTGGTAATTCTAGCGCACTTGCTTTCCACGGAGGAATGGAAAAAAATGTAGAGCGAATAGATAAGGTTTATGCCATGGGCATTAAACCGAAAAATGCTGAGCAGGCTTTTGCGCTGCACGCCATTATGAATCCCGAGATAAAACTCGTAACTATTAGCGGAGTTGCCGGAACCGGAAAGACACTCTTGGCTTTGGCGGGGTCATTGGAAATGCGCAACGGATTTGATCAACTCATTCTTGCTAGACCAATAATTCCTCTTTCAAACAGAGATATTGGTTTTCTTCCAGGAGATGCAGAAGAGAAAGTTTCGCCATACATGCAACCGCTTTTCGACAACTTGAATTTCATTAAAAAACAATATTCAGAAAACGAAAAGAAGCGAAAGGTAATAGATGATATGCAAACAGACGGACGAATTCTCATCACGCCTTTAGCATTTATTCGAGGAAGAAGTTTATCGAATTGTGTGTTCATCATCGATGAAGCACAGAACTTAACTCCACACGAGGTGAAAACAATCATCACTCGCGCCGGAGAAAACACGAAAGTTATCTTAACTGGCGACGTAAGACAAATTGATACGCCTTATCTAGATGAGCAATCGAATGGACTCTCTTACGTGATAGATCGTTTGAAGGGGCAAGACTTGTATTGCCACATTACGCTTGAAAAGGGGGAGAGAAGTGAGCTGGCAAACCTTGCAAACGACTTACTTTAATACAGTTTCTTCAAGATTGGAAAGAACAACAATTTGTTCCTTTCCTTTCTTGGTTACGTTGTAGCCAAGACCGCCTTTATTTACGATATACCCCTCCAAATATAATTTTGTTACTCGTTCTCCAAGCTGAGTGCTATGAGTTTGATGAGCGGCATCACGCTGAATGCGTGTCCAAAAATTCGCCTCTAATTGATTGAGTTTGATGTACTGACTTTTGTTGTTCTTGCGAAAAGTCTGAATGATATCTAAGATTACGAAATCGTATTTATCCATGTCTAAATCTCAAAAAAGTTTTGGTTAAGCTTCGAAACGAAAGTAGTTAGCTTAATTGCGCGTATGACAAGCGGCTTCAAAATTTTGCTCACAACATATTAACTAAATTTTATACCTTCGTTAAACAACCTAAAAGACATGAAAAAAATTTTACTTGCTGTTTCGCTCGTTATTCCTTTTTGCTTGAGCGCGCAAATCACCATAACCAAGAATGATCTGCCCATGGGTGGTGATATTCTTGCTCAAGAAAATGCAACGTTCATTGGTACATTCGATGAGACAGATACAGGAGCGAATCATGTTTGGAATTTCGATGAGACAAACCTTACACTAACAGGTAACATGCAACAGACTGAGTGTGTAGATATTTCCACTACACCTTTTGCGTATCAAATATTTTTTAATAGTCCGTTTGACTCAGAGCACAACTCAGATTTTGCCGTTGGTTTGGCTTCATTAGGTGGAAACATGCAAGGGCTTCCAATTACTTTGGAAGACATTTATTCTTACTATCAAAACAGTAACAGTAGATATGCAATTGTTGGAGTAGGAGCAACGGTAAGTGGTATTCCAATTCCGCAGCAAGCAAATCCTGTTGATGTTGTTTATGATTATCCTGTTGCATACGGAGATCTGCACACGAGCGTATCGGAACAGGTTATTCAAATTCCAACATTGGGGTACAGGAAAACAAATCAAACACGGGTGAATGAAGTTGACGGTTGGGGCACAGTGAATTTTTTCGGAACGTCTTATCAAGCTCTTCGAATAAAGACAACGATCAATGCATCTGATTCCATCTATGTAGACATGTTGGGCTTTGGTTTTCAGTTCGATCGTCCTGAAGCTATTGAGTATAAGTTCTTGGTTCATGAATGGATGGTTCCGTTGGTTCAAGTGAATTACACAGCTGGAGCAAATACGGGTGTTTTAGTTGCGGCTCAGCCCGTTAGCGTTGTTGAGAATAACGCTCCGCAGTTTGCAGTGTTTCCGAATCCAACTACCGATCGTTTAACTGTTAAATGGGAAGGTGCTAACAATGTTCCTTTCGCGGTTTACAACATGGAAGGTAAGCGTGTATTGGAAGGAAATCTTTCAGACAACTCTCAGGTTGAAGTGAGCGGTTTATCAAACGGTTTATATTTTCTTAAAACAGCAACTAGCGACACCTATTTCTTGAAGAAGTAATTCAAGCAATAAAATGAAAAAGGGAGCATCTGCTCCCTTTTTTTATGGTCGAAAAAAATCTTAGTTGCAAGTGAACTCCGTGTTGCTCGGATTCGGATCGCAGAAATTCAAATCTGAAGTGTAAATGCCGTTTATTAAGGCATTTATGTTACTGGTTCCGTTTCCAGATTCCAATGGAATATTTAAGACAGAGGCGCTTGCGCGTGAAGCGAACAAGCCTAATCCGCCTACAACATTGGTGTAGCTCGGACGCTCTTGAATAATACCGGTTACTGGATTGTTCACGTTAATCCAAGTTTTCAACTCGTCGTTCGCCAAGCCCATACGCAATTCGAAGGCACGTGTTTTATTTCCGTCGTATGTTCCTACTTCGCGTCGAATACGCGTATTTGTCTCTAAGTTCGTTCCTAAGTATGAGAAGAACGGCTCTGCATTGAAAGTTAAGTTGTAGTAACCTGAATTTAAATCGATATCATCAGCGTTGAAAGTTCCAATTTTCCAGTCAATGAACTTGTCAGTTGAAGAAATTAATTGAGTCAAAGCATCATCACCATATAAATTCTCAGTGTAGTAAAAGCGCAACGCTAAATCATAAATTTCAGCGTTGTCTATTGGCGTCCATCGAATGGAAACATTGTCTCTGTAGTCGATTGCACCCGTTACCGTATTTGTTGTGGCAAATGATAATCCAAGGTTGGTTTGTGGACTTTGGAAAAACACCTCTGCTGAAGGAATAACATTCGTCCAAGCAAAGACATCTGGTCGTGATACGAAGTCGGCAACCAACTTGTAAGTTGCATTCGGATTTATTCCATTTGGACTTGCGAAGTAATAAACGGTCTGCTCAGGACCGTAGAACATGCCATTTACATCTTTGTTGGAAATGGTTATTGGTTGCAAGTTGTGAATGGCAATTGGATTTGGATTTCCAGTTGCATACTCTTCAATTTTTAATGCGGCGAATTCTTCCCACTTATATTCTGAACTGTCACGAATCATTGCGTAATCGTTCAAATTCCCATCACCTAAAAAAGTCTTTGTAATCTTAACGAATTGAGTGTCGGCTTGTGGATCTAATAAACCGAATACGACCGTTGTACTCGCATACGGAGCGGTCAAATCAACTTCTGTCTCACACGAAGAAAATACAGCCAATGAAACAGCTGCAATAGCCGATAAAGAAAAAATCTTATTCATGTTTCAAATATAAGTCGCTATTAAGCTCAATAAATTCAAATCTTGTCAATTTCTTACCCGTTTAAGGAAATCAAAAAATCGAGTGTGTTCACATTGTCTGCGTAATCAGTGAGGGTTGGACATTGGCTGTTTCCAAAGGGAATGAAATCATTTCCAACAATGCACTGTATTTGGTCGGCATGATTGTCTAGATGCTGAAGCAATGCTTCTTTGTTTTCATAGCGTTCGTAAAACACCGATGCCACCGGTGATGCAATATTTCTATCTTCCTTAAAAAGAACAAAGCCGTTCTCCAGAAGGTCTTCGTTGTTCAACAACCAAACAGCTTTGTTGTAGTCGTAGTTGTTCGCGTATTTGTTGTGCGTTGCAATGGATTGAAAACTGAAAATGCCGTTGAAGATTCTGTCTAAATCAAAATCAACAGGTAGGTATAGCTTGGTTACATTGCGACAACCTAATCCGAAATAATCGAAAAGATCGTGACCTAATTTCTCTAATTGCTCTGGTGTTTCGCTTCCATCGAGAATGGCAACACTGTTTCTATTTTGACGAATGATATTCGGATACTTTCCAAAATAATTGTGGAAATGAACCGCGGTTGAATTGCTTCCTGTAGCAATTACGGCTTCAAAGTTTTCAAGTTTCCCTCTTGTAAAGGAATAGTTCAAATCGAAATCGTTTTCAAATTTTCCTGCAATCTTTAAAAGAGCAGGAATAAGGATAGGGTCGTCTGAACTTAATTTGATTAATGCCTTGTTTCCAGTAATCAGAACTGAAAGAATGTCGTGAAATCCAACAATAGGAATGTTCCCTGCACAGATGATGGCAACAGTCTTGGGTTTGCTCGAGAACGAAACTCTGTTCGTCCAAGCCGAAAGCTTCTCTAGGGTCAATTCATTCGACCAAGCGGTAAGTGCTTGACGAACATTAGCAGGGGTGAACCAACCGTTGAAGGTAAACGCCGATTCAATCACGTCGTTTACACCATTGAACTCCTCTTCGGTTAATCCGCAGGCGTATCCAGGCCAACCTTTCTTATCTGAAAAGTTCTGCAGGGCCTGTCCCAGTTGAACAAATGTTTGAATTCGTTGTTCTAGAGTTGAATTCATCGTAGGTGTATTAAATTTGCACGCGAAATTAAGGTTGAATTTAGATAAATAGCAGAATATGGCAATAATGATTACAGACGAATGCATCAACTGCGGTGCATGCGAACCAGAGTGTCCGAACCACGCAATTTACGAGGGTGGAGCAGAATGGAAGTACAGTGAAGGAACTGGTCTTCGAGGAATCATGACTCCATTGAATGGTGGTGGTGAAGTAGATGCAGACGGTCTTCAAGAGCCGAAGAGCATGGATGTTTACTACATCGTTTCAGATAAGTGCACCGAGTGTGTTGGTTTTCACGACGAGCCTCAATGTGCAGCAGTATGTCCAGTAGACTGCTGCGTAGATGATCCAGAATTCAGAGAGACTGAAGAATATTTGTTGAAGAAGAAAGAGTTTATGCATTTGTAAATGCAATTGAAGAAAAATAAAAAAGGGGCCGAAGCCCCTTCTTTATTCTTGAAAAGTATCTAATTATTTGCGAGCTCCTCTCACAAACATCATCTCATCTACAATGTTCTTACCGCCCATAAGCTCTTCAACAATGAACAACACGTAACGAATGTCAACAGCTATAGTGCGTTGCAATTCTGGTTCGTATGCAATGTCACCACTCATGGCTTCCCAGTTACCGTCGAACGCAATACCGATCATTTGACCATTAGCATCCAATACAGGGCTACCGCTGTTTCCTCCGGTGATGTCTAAGTCAGCAATGAAACAAGTTGGCAATTCACCTTTCTCATTTGCATAACGACCGAATTCTTTGTTCTGAATTTTTTGAGCCAGTGCTTCTGGCACAACGAACTCGGGATTGCTGTTATCACGCTTCTCCATAATTCCTTTTGCAGTAGTATAAAAGTCGTAATGAACAGCATCCGCTGCTGTGTAATCTTTTACTTGTCCGTATGTAATACGCATGGTGCTGTTCGCATCAGGTGCATATTGTTTACTCGGATTCATTTCACGAAGTCCAGCTACAAATTCACGCTGCCCTTTGCTCATCTTCTCGCTAGGAATAAGTTTTCTCAATGCGTCACCGAATTCACCAGCACTCTTCGCTGTTGCAACAGCAAGATCTTTTTCGAAAACTTTTTGATTTGGCTTCGCCAAGAAGTTCATCAATTTCGTTTTGTCAACAATAACTGAAGTAGCGAAAAGTTTGTCGGCATAAGCCTGAACGTTTCCTTTATATTTCGCATCAAGCACAGCGTGCCAAGATGGACGAGCGTTTGCTGCAATGCGATTGCGGTACAAGTTGGTTAATGCAACAAACACATCTTTATCGGTTTGTGCATTGTATTCAACATAAAACGCTTCAGCAGAAGCTTTGAATCCATCAAGCATCGCTTGTTTCTTCGTCGCGTCGGTTTCAGTAAAATATTTTTCGAAAGTGCGTTGGAATTCAGAAGCCAACCCCATGAATTCTGCTCCTCCCATTCCAGTTAATCGTGCATACATGAATGCTTTTTGCGTTTCGTTCGTTGAAGAATAAAAGTCTTGCAACATCGGAAGGGCCTTGCCGTATTTTTCGTTAGCTGCAGAATTAGAAGTTAACCACTTCGTGAATCCAGCTTCAGTAGCAGCTTTCTTTCCTTCAACATCTAAACGCTTCAATCCGCGTGTTTGTCCAATGTAGTACTTCCAAGAGTTTGCAGTGCTTGCATACTTCGCAGCATACATTAAGCGAACTCCGTCGTTCGCATCCATGTTCTTTTTCCAAGTCTCTAATTTCAAACCAAGACATTCAACCAAAATCGGATTCTGAACATCAACGGCTTGCTCAACTCCGTATGAAGTTAAGTAACGAGAAGTTCTTGCTGGATAACCCATAATCATGGCGAAGTCTCCCTGCTTTAC
The DNA here is from genome assembly GCA_964385405.1 of uncultured Chryseobacterium sp. GTDB lineage: Bacteria > Bacteroidota > Bacteroidia > Flavobacteriales_D > Sanyastnellaceae > CAIZGX01. The sequence goes on from CAYLOT010000022.1 coordinate 41,312, forward strand.
ACCACCCATGTTAATAGGGAAGAAGTGCTTAGGCTTCAACGGTGTATTGTCTTTGCTGTAATCCGCTGGCTTGTTTTCAGGACCTGCATAAATACGCAACATGCTGAAATCTCCTGTGTGACGCGGCCACATCCAGTTGTCAGTGTCACCACCGAATTTCCCAACACTTTCAGGTGGGTTACCCACCAAACGAATGTCGCGATACGTTTGATAAACGAACAAGTAGAATTCGTTTCCTGCATAGAATGTTTTTACTTCAGCATTGTAAATACCACCTTCGTTTGCAGCTTTAATAAGTTCTTTGTTGCGAGCCATAATTGCAGCTTCACGCTCTGCTTCAGTCATGTTCGCATTCACAGCACCCAACACGCTTGCTGTTACATCTTCAACACGAACCAAAAAAGAAAGTGTTAAGCCTGGAATCGGAATCTCCTGATCCAACGACTTCGCGCAAAATCCGTTTTGAAGAATGTTGTTTTCTAATGTTGAAGAAGACTGAATTGCGTCGTAAGCACAGTGGTGATTGGTAAATACAAGTCCTTTGTCGCTAACAATTTCTCCGGTGCAAAATCCTGCTCCGAAGCGAACAATCGCATCTTTCAAAGACGCTTGATTAATATTGTAGATATCGTCTTTGGAAAGTTTCAATCCAAGACCTTGCATTTCTGCTTCGTTAATTTTATTCAACATAGCCACTACCCACATGCCTTCCGTAGCGAACATTGCGCTTGGAATCATCATGAGCACCGTTAGTGCGAGAATGAGATTTTTTTTCATTTGATTTATTTGAGGTTTGACGTTTTTACTTTTTCAATTTCTTTTTGTTGGCATCCAACTTTGCTTGTTGCGCCTTTTGCATTTCTTCAATGCGCGCAGCGAATCCACCTTTTTTCTTTGGTTTCTTTTTGTTCTCTTCGATTTTCGCGCGAATAGCATCTTCATTCACGAAGTACTTCTTAATTGCCCACATTTGACCAATAGAAATTACGTTCGCTGTGAAGTAGTACAAGCTCAATCCTGAAGGCATGCTGTTGAAGAAGAAGATCATCATGAATGAGAAGATGTTCATCATCACTTTCATGTTCGGCATTCCGGGTTGAGTCATGGTTGGCTGTGAACCCATGCTCATCTTCGAATAAACAAACGTAGATGCTGCCATCAATAAAGTGAATCCACTTACATGCGCTCCGTAGAATGGTATGTTGAAGGGTAAATTCAAGATGCTATCGTAAGCCGCTAAATCTTCCGCCCACAAGAAACTCTTTCCACGCAATACAATCTCTGCAGGGAAAAAGCGGAACATCGCGTAAAGAATCGGCATTTGAAGCAGAACAGGAATACAACCAGCAAACGGATTCACACCAGTCTGACGGTAAAGCGCCATGGTCGCTTGTTGCTTTTCCATTGGATCTTTGCCTTCATACTTCTTATTAATTTCATCGATCTCTGGTTTCAAAACACGCATCTTCGCGCCGCTTAAGAAATTCTTCCATGTTATAGGGAAGAGGACCATCTTAATAATTATGGTTACGATTAAAATAATTAATCCAAATGACAAGATGTAATCTGAAAGGAACCAGAATAGCGGACGAACCACATACTTATTCACGTATCCAATGATCCACCATCCGTAGTCAATGATATTTGTGAACTCAGCTGCTCCGCTGGCTTCAAGCGCCTTGTATTCATTTGGACCCAAGTAAAATTGGAACTCTGCTTTAGCATTCGAAGAAGCTTTTGTCTTCAAGGGCAATTCAGCGTAATACGATTTGGTGTGCTGCGAGTCTGCAGGAACCATGACACTTAAATCTGCATTTTTGTCGAAGCCTTCAGCACTAATAATAGCCGCAGTGAAATAATCTTGCTTCATCGCTACCCAGTTCAATTCTTTTTCAGGGCGCTTCTGATCACCAGAACCTTCGCTCAAGTAATTGCGGTCTTCTTCCATTTCACGATAGAAAATAGAAGACTTGCTACGCTCTGCTTGAATACCTTTTTCTTGTGCCAATCCGTTCAACAACCAACGGAAAACCAAAGGCGATCCGAACATTTCATTTTCCAATCCCTTCGCCTCGAAACTACATTTTACATTGTACGAGTTCGGCTCAAGTGAATAGGTCCATTGCAATTGCGCGTTGTTACTTCCAGTCGCTGTTAAAACAACCGTGGCTGTGCCATCTGTTGCGTTAGCGTTGCTCGTTGAAGCAACAAAGTTCAATTCACTCGAGAACAAAACCGAACCACTGCCGTTCTTCCAAGCAATGTCCATCTTACTTTGAGTTGTATCCCAAAGCTGAATTTGTTCATTAGAATTATACTTTTTGTAATCAGCTTCAAGCAATTCTGCTGAATGTAAAAGTCCTCCTTTCGAAGAAATCTTAACTTTTATTTTATTGTTGGAAAGAACCGTGTAGGTCTCTTCTGCAGGCAGTGCTGCTGCATCCAATGATCCGTAACGGGCAGTGTTTAATACTGCAACTTTCGCTTGAGTAGCAGTGTCTGAAGTTGCAACTACTGCAGTGTTCTCCGTAGATGGAGTGCTCGATTGTTGCGCTGCTTGCTCAGTTTGTTGCGGTGCATTAGCTGCCGCTTCAGCTTTAGTCTTGGCAGAATACCAACTGAAGCCTACGGCAATCAACAGCATTAACGAAAGACCAATGACGGTGTTTTTATCGAATTTCATGTTTTGTAAATGAGGTGCAAAAGTCGGAAGTATTCATAAAACTTCCACTTTTTTTTGTGTTCACTTGAATTAATCGTGAATTTTGCCAAAATCATGAAGCTAACCCATTCAACAATAAAGTTTTTCCTTCTGCTCGTATTGCTGATTGTGGTAAGCACTGTTGCTCTTATGTTGGGCAGCCAAATTCTTTCCTTGAATACGTTGTTGGAAGGAAGTGAATCTCCCGCTGGACGCGTGCTCTGGCAGCACCGACTTCCTCATGTCCTAGGTGCCTTAGTCGTTGGAAGTTCACTGGCATTAAGCGGAAACTACATGCAGGTCATCTTTCGGAATCCACTTGCAGGCCCTTCAGTCTTGGGCATTACAGGCGGGGCATCGCTGGCAATGGCTGTTATTTTTCTTACTTCATGGGGTGCCACTTGGTTCTTGAATGCTGGGACATGGGCATTGTTCATTCCTGCCTTCATAGGTGCCATGCTCGTTTTGACCTTGCTCCTTCTTATTCAGCGTAAACTTCCCATGGCTTCAACGCTTTTGGTTGTTGGACTGCTCTTCTCGCATTTCACCGGTGCCATTGAAAGCATTCTTCAGAAAATGGCGGGAGCAAACAATGTCAATCAACTTGTGGTTTGGGGCATGGGGTCGCTGGACGGAATTACGCTGAAGCAATTGCCTTGGCTCTTCGCAGGTGCTTTCATTCCTTTCATTCCGACTTTTTATTTCTTACGGAAGTTGAACGCTTTCGCCTTGGGCGAGCAGATTGCTGCCACTTCCGGAGTAGACGTAGTGAAATTGCGTTGGGTATTTTTAATTGCAGTTGGAATATCAACAGCAACGATTACGGCTTTCTGCGGACCAATCGCCTTCATCGGACTTATGGCCCCGCATGTGGCGCGCCTCTTCATTCGGACATTCAACCAACTTCAACTTATATTTTTTATTCCTTTGGTTGGAGCGCTTTTGCTCGTCATTGCCGATGCTCTGTCGCGCTTTTATGCTTTGCCACTCAATGCAGTAACTGCTGCAATTGGCATTCCGTGCGTGTTTTACATTGTGTTCAACCCTAAACGAAGCGGTGTATGGATCAGCTAGTGGTGAAGGAAGTCAGCGTTGTTCGTGGAAAGAAATCGGTTCTTTCCAACCTAAACATGTCATTCTCTTTCGGAGAGTTGGTGGCTATTGAAGGAAACAACGGCTCGGGTAAATCAACTTTCTTGGAAACGCTTGCGGGTTTAATTCAACCTACACAGGGTGATATTTGGTTGGAAGGAAACAGTCTATCCAAACTTTCCTTCGCGGAACGCGCCAATTACATTTCATTTATTCCATCTAGAAAGACTACCGCTGCTGCGCTGGAAGTAAAAACAGCCATAGCTGTTGGAGATTTAGTTGGAAGGAAGATGAGTCGGGTGGAAGAGGCCATTGAAAAATTCAATTTGAAAAATCTTCAAGACTATTTGCTTACTGAATTAAGCGACGGTGAATTCCAAAGGGTACAGTTGGCCCGGGTTTGGGTGCAGGATTCATCCATTGTTTTGCTCGACGAACCTGCTGCACATCTCGATGCGAATGCGCGGCAAGAACTTTTTAGTGAATTGTTGAAGTGGGCGAAGGAAGAAAATAAGCTGGTTCTTTTGTGCTCGCACGAATTGCAATTGAACAGACAATTCGCAACCCGAACCCTTCAATTCTGAGAAGGGGCAATATTTGAATTCCGATTCTGTTTGACAAAAGACTTATTTTTACAAAAAATTATTAGACCATGAAAAGAAGTTTAACCCTTTTCTTCGCGCTTTGTGCGTTTGTTTCTTTCTCTCAATCGAAGAGCGTAACTGCTCCAATTACCGATGTAACCTTGTTTCTGAGCGGTGCTCAAGTAACTCACAAGGGCGATGTAACCTTGAAGAAAGGGGAGAATACTCTTGTTTTATCTGGACTTACAGCCGGTATGGATGTGAACTCGATACAGATTTTAGGAAATAAGGAATACACGATTCTAAGCGTCAAACATCAGATGAATTACACATCGAAGGTTTCAAATACCCGCGTGCGCGCCATTCAGGATAGCATAAAACTTTTAGGTTTTCAAACTTCTGAGCGTGCAAGTTTACGAGCGGTGTATCAGGAAGAGAAGGCGTTCTTGCAAGCCAATAGATCGATAAAGGGAGACAATGGACTGCTTATTCGTGAAGATCTTGCTGATATGGCAGACTTCTACAGAAGCCGCATGAAAGAAATTGAATACAAGATTCTCGACTTGAATCAGACCGATCGTGAAAGCAACGAAAAGTTGCAAAGACTGCAAACTCAGCTGTCGCAATTGCAATCTCAAAACGTAACCAATCCAGGTGAAATTGAATTCGTGGTAACTACAGATGAAGACAAAAAAGCAGATGTGGTGATTACTTATTTGGCAACCAACGCGGGATGGACGCCTTACTATGACTTGCGTGCTGAAGACATTGAGTCCGACATCGAATTCACCTACCGCGCGAAAGTGTGGCAAGGAACAGGTGTGGATTGGAAGCGTGTGAACTTGACTATTTCAACAGGTAATCCGAATGTGGGTGCACAAGTGCCCGCCTTGAATCCGTGGTATGTTAATATTTATTCACCTCAGGCATATCCCGCAAAAAGAGCAAGAGCAGAAGCATTCGATCAAGCAGCTCCTGTTGCAATTTCGGGTTATGCAGATGATATGGAAAAGTCTTCTTATATGTGGAACAGCATGCAAACCTCTGCTTCATACACAACCATTACCTCCAATTCAGTAAGCACTGAATTTAAGATTTCTATTAAGTACGACATCGCTAGCGATAATCAGCCTGTTGAAGTAGTTATGCAAAAACAACGTTTGAAGGCTTCATACAAATACGTAGCAATTCCCAAGTTAGAAGCAGCAGCTTATTTGCAAGCAGATATCATTGATTGGATGCAGTACAGCCTGTTGAGCGGTGAAAGTAACATTTACTTCAAAGGAACTTTTGTTGGAAACGGATACATAGATCCTGCCCTAGCAAACGATACACTTCAACTTTCATTGGGACGCGACAACGCAATTACTGTGAAGCGCGATCAAGTGAAAGATTTTTGCAAGACGAATGTTTTCGGCGCCAAAAAATCCACAACAAAAGCCTACGAGATAACCATTGTTAATACAAAGAAAAAACCGATTAACATTGAGGTTTACGATCAGGTTCCGCTCACGCAAAATGCAGATTTGGAAGTTGCGGTGGAAGAACTTTCAGGTGCAACCCAAGAATTGACTACAGGTAAAGTAACTTGGAAGTTGAGTATTGAACCGGAAAAAACGGAGAAACGTCAACTGCGATTCACAGTGAAATATCCGAAGAAGAATCTGATTCAGAACTTATAAAATAAATGAGTCGATTGTTGTTTTGGCTTTTTTTGAAGCCGCTTAGTTTATTGCCTTATTTTGTTCTTTATCGAATTTCTGATTTTGTATTTTTCCTTTTGTACATCTGTCTCGGATATCGAAAGAAGGTGGTTATGTACAATTTAGAATTGGCATTTCCCTCAAAGACAAAAAAAGAGAAAGAACAAATCGCTTGGCGTTTTTACCGTCATTTTTGCGACTTAATCATAGAAGTGATAAAGAATTTTTCGGTTTCAGAATCGCAGTTGAGACGACGTTTTAAAATTCACAATCCTGAAGTTTTAAAGGCATATGCAGAGAAAGGTCAGAGTGTAATTTTGTGCGGGGGACATTATGCCAATTGGGAAATGTGGGCCCTTGCGGCACCTATGCAAAGTGAAATGCCTCTGGTAGCAATTTACAAGCGTTTAAGCAATCCGTATTTCGATCGCAAGATGCGCGAATCACGCAAGAAATATGGCATGCAACTCGTTCCAACACGCGCAACGAAAGATTATCTCGATGAGCACAGAGGTGAGTTAATGGGATTGGTTTTCGCTGTGGATCAATCGCCTGCAGATCCTAAGAAATGTGTCTGGATTAATTTCATGGGGGTAGAAACTCCGGCCTATTACGGAGCAGAGAAAT
>CAYLOT010000023.1:0-40549 GCA_964385405.1 uncultured Chryseobacterium sp.
GTGCACCATCCATAATGGTTACGTTTGGACCAATCCAAGTGCCATCACCTATGACCAAGGGGAGAACTCCAATGTGCTCAGACAAACGGTCGTAGGCTCTGCCGTTTTTACTTACTTGCTTCTTTTTGTCTCGAAACAGTGCGTAGGAAAACTTTATAGTTTCATCTTCGATTTCATACTCACCGTTCGCTGCCCCCTGTTCTTTTCCATCTTGAATTGAAAAGCTGTCGGTATGGGAAAAATAGCTTTTACAGAAGCTAAGACTATAAATGGCATCAAGAATATTGGTCTTACCTATACCATTTTTCCCCAATAAACAGTTAACCCTCGGGCCGAACTTGGCTTCGAAGGTGTCGTAGTTCTTGAATTGGAACAGTTGAAGTTTATTCAGGGTAATTCTTGACATACAATTAGAAGTGTCAAAATTATTCGGAATTTAGTATATTCGCACCTCAATTTACGCACATGTCAAAGAAAAATATCGCAGATCAAGAAGTTAGAAACAACGACGCTTTTGCTTCGAACACAACTTCAAACTTTTTCGAAAAGTACAGAAAGCCCCTCATGGCAATAGGTATTGCTTTGGTTGTAGGTGTTGGCGGATACTTCGCTTACGATGCAACTATTGCTCAGCCACGTGAGCGTGAAGCTGCAAACGCATTGTGGAAGGCACAATATTACATGTCAATTGACAGCATCGATTGGGCTTTGAACGGACATGAAGACGCCCCAGGATTTCAAAGTGTAATTGACAATTATGAAGGGACGGATGCCGCTGAGTTGGCGCATTACGGAGCTGCTATTTGTTTCCGTACGAAGGGAGATTTCGGAAATGCTTTGGCTCACTTCAAGGAAGTTAACGTAGATGATCAAGCTATTTCTGTCTATGTTCTTGGTAACATTGGTGATATGAATGTTGAATTGGGTCAATTGGATGAAGCTGTTAAGTATTTCGAGAAGGCAGCAGCCCAGTCGAAGTCTAATGGAACACGCGATGCACTTGCAGGCGAGTACCTGTTGAAAGCTGCACGCGTATACATTGAGCAAGGAAACAAGGATAAGGCGAAAGAAACTTTAGAAAAAGCAATGGAAGGTATCGACAATCGTTCTGCTACTTATGTAGAAGCAGACAAGATGTTGAATTACTTGAAAGCGCAAGGATAATGGCAACTGTTAATCTTTCAGAAGAAAGAATGATAAATCTTCCTGAAATCCAAAATCACCGTGTGGTTATTTTGGTTTCTCGTTGGAACAGCGATATTACAGAGAATCTATACAACGGAGCATTGGAAACATTGCTCCGTCTTGGTTTTCAAGAGTCTCAGATTGAAAGGGAATACGTTCCCGGAAGTTTTGAATTACCTCTTGGCGCGAAGTGGGCTACTGAAAAGCCAGGAGTAACAGGTGTTATAGCATTGGGTTGCATTATTCGCGGTGAAACCCCACATTTTGAATACGTATCAATGGCTACCGCTCAAGGTATCCAAGACATTGGATTACATTCGGGAAAGCCTGTGGTGTTCGGTGTTCTGACCGATGATCATATTGAACAGAGCCGAGCTAGAAGCGGAGGGGTGCTAGGAAACAAAGGCGTTGACTGCGCTCAGGCATTGGTTGAAATGCTAGCTCTTCAATCGAAGTTGAAGTCGTAATTTCACAATCTTTTTTACTAAATTCGTTCAATGCGAAAAATCTTACTCATTGGATGTTTAAGCCTGTTGGTTCACTTGGGATTAGCTCAGGCGGTACATTTCATTGAGAACAAAGGCCAGTGGCCTTCACATGTGAAGTACAGCGCGGCTACGGAGAATGGTAGAACGTTTTTCGAGAACAATGCCTTCACTCATCACTTTTTCGATTTGTCCGAAATTGCGAAAGCGCATGCTGGAAAAGAGTTTGAGCCTGTTATTCGCGGACATGTATTTCGTCAAGTGTTTCGCAATGCTCAGCCGGAGAGGGTTACAGCCGATGCCTTTCAACAAACGCGATACAATTATTTTTTAGGAAACGATCCGTTGAAGTGGGGAAGAGATTGCCGTGAGGCGAAAGGATTCCGTTATCAAAATTTTTATTCAGGTATTCATTTGCACGTTTATCAAAATGAATTCTTCATGAAGTACGATTGGGAAGTTCAACGGGGTGCTTCGTCTTCACAAATTCAATGGACATATGAAGGAACAGATGATGTTCGTGTGGAAGACGGAAGACTCATTGTTCGAACGGCTCTCGGTGAAATTGTTGAACAAATTCCCATCGCATATCAGTTCATTCCCATGGAGGGCGAGGCCGCAGGGAATAACCCGCCCTTAAAGGTTCGTGTTGAATGCGCCTTCGTGAAAAACGGAAATACCATTTCTTTCCGATTGGGTAAGTACGATCCAAGGCATGCTTTAATCATTGATCCTGAGCTCATCTTTTCTTCGTACAGCGGAAGCTTCGATGATAACTTCGGGTATACCGCAACCTATGACAGTCAAGGAAATTTAATTTCCGGAAGCAGCGCTTTCGGACAAGGTTATCCGACGACTATCGGCGCTTATCAAACGACGTGGGGTGGTGGCGATGGACAAGGAACATTGGCGGGAACGGACATGGCTATTTCGAAATACGATGTGTCAGGAACATTCATGCAGTGGAGCACATTTTTAGGAGGTGCTCATGATGATCTTCCGCACAGCCTTATCTGCAACAGCAATGACGAACTGATTGTTTTAGGAACCACCTCAAGCGGAAATTTTCCTGTGACATCCAATGCCTTCGATAACTCATTTAACGGTGGTGCGAATTTCGCGCCATTCGGTGTCGGCGTGCAATACGTGAACGGTAGCGATATCATTGTTGCGAAATTGAATGTGAATGGAAATACGCTTGAAGCCTCCACCTTCGTGGGTGGTACCGGTAACGACGGTGTGAATACTGCTGCAGGATTGAAGTTCAATTATGCCGATGAATTTCGTGGTGAAGTAGATCTTGATGCAAATGATAATGTCTACGTTGCAAGTTCAACCTACTCGATCAACTTTCCCACAGTGAATGCATTTCAATCCAGCATTGGTGGATTGCAGGATGCGTGCGTCTTTCAACTATCAAGCGATTTGTCGCAAATGAACTGGAGTACGTATTTAGGTGGAAGCGATGACGATAGCGGATTCAGTTTGGCTGAAGATAACGCTGGTAATGTATTCGTGTGTGGAGGAACTCAATCTGTTGATTTTCCTTTAGCAGGAAACGGATACGGACAAGTTTTTAATGGTGGAAATAGCGACGGTTGGATAGCGAAGTTGAGTCCCAACGGAGCAACATTGCTTACTTCAAGTTATTTCGGAAGCAACGTTTTTGATCAATTGTATTTTATTGAAACTGACAATGTCGATGAGGTTTTTGTATACGGACAAACGCGTGCTGCGAATTCAACCTTTGTAGTGAATGCCGCATTCAGTCAGCCTAATAGTGGCATGCTCGTTACGAAATTCCCGAATGATTTATCGTCCATTGTTTGGAGTACGGTATTCGGAACGGGTGGAGGAGAACCCAATCTCTCTCCAACTGCATTTTTAGTTGATGTCTGCGGAAAGATTTACCTGAGTGGTTGGGGCGGGGCAGTGAACGAATACTCCACCACGGAAGCCGGCTATACAACAGGACTACTCACAACTTCAGACGCCTACCAAACCACCACAGATGGTAGTGACTTTTATTTGTTGGTTTTAGAAGCCGATGCAAGTGCTGTTACCTACGCTTCATTTTTCGGCGGAAACATCAGTGCCGAGCACGTGGACGGAGGAACGAGTCGTTTCGATCGAAAGGGAATTATTTATCAAAGTGTTTGCGCGGGTTGTGGCGGAAATAGCGACTTTCCAATTTTTCCTCCGAATGCTGTTTCAGCAATCAATAACAACAGTTGCAACAACGGAGTTTTCAAGTACGATTTTCAATTGCCGTTAACCGTTGCGAATTTTAATGCGCCGCCGCTCCTTTGCGAGGGGTCAACCATTCAACTTGTGAGTAGTTCATCTTTGGCCGCTTCAGTACAATGGCATTTTAGTGACGATAACTCTACTGTTTTTGGAAACAGTGTGGTGCACACATTCAATTCCCCTGGAACCTACACGATAACGTTAACAGCGCAAAATCCAGTGACGTGCAATGCTGTGGATACCCTTTCTCGAACTGTAACGGTTGTTGCACCCCTTGTTGAAACGCTCGGTGACGTGACGGTTTGCGAAGGTGTTCCTGTTCAATTGGGGCAGGTGAGTGCCGATCCGAATGCAGTTTATTTATGGACTCCAAACGATGGTAATTTGAGCGATGTGAATGGCCCACTCCCAATTTTTACGGGAAGCACAAGCGCATCTTATCAATTGTTGGTTCAACACGATGTCTGCACCGACACGCTCACACAAAACGTAATTGTTCCGCAATTGGAATTAACACTTCCTAGCGATACGGCTTTGTGTGTTCCGGGTAATGTGGATTTGAATGCGCTCATTAGTCCTTCATCTGGTAGTTTGATTTGGAGCGATTTTCCAGACTATTCGAATCAGCTTAACAACAGCTCGCAAGATCTTTCAATCAGTGTTTTTGTGAATGGAGTGCATACCTACTATGCTCAATTAAGTAGTCAAGGTTGTGTTGTAGAGGACAGCGTTTCTGTTTTCATGGTGGGCGATCAAGCGACTATTCAAGGCGATTTTACAGCATGTTACGGAGATACTGTTTCATTGTCGGTGTTGAACCCCAATCCAACATTCAATTACCAGTGGCAGTCGAACGCACAGTTGTTAAGCGGACAAGGAACTTCATCGGTTGAACTTGTTATTACCGCTGGAACAGAGGTTTCTGTTTCTGCCGCAACGCCAAGCGGATGTTTTGCTCAAGACACGGTTCAAGTAGCTGTGAGCGCACTGAATGCTTCAACAATCAATGCTACAGCCACACCCGCTGTTGTTTTAGCAGGAACAAATGTTCAGTTGAATGCGAGTCCTGTGAATGCGGGGTATAACTATAGCTGGACACCCAATTTAGGATTAAGCAATGCGAACATTCACAATCCAACTGCTTTCATTGAAATGACTTCAACATACAACGTAACTGTTTCCGATGGCGACTGCGTTCAGCAAGACAGCGTAACGGTGCGTGTGGTTGATTTTATATGTGGAAGGCCAACCGTGTATGTTCCAAACGCCTTCACCCCGAATCTCGACCAGGCAAATGACTGGTTGTACGTAAGAGGAAACTTTATTACAGAATTAAACTTCAAGGTCTTCGATCGCTGGGGTGAGTTGGTTTTCGAGACCAATGATCAGTCAGTGGGGTGGAATGGATACTACAAGGGCAAAAAAGTTGACCCTGCAGTTTTTGTGTACTACCTGCGTACTGTTTGTGAAGGCGGAGAGATTTATTTCGAAGAAGGGAATATAACTGTGCTTGAATAAGAATAGAATGATAGAAAGAATGAGAAACGGAAAGAGAATGAGAAAGAGTAAGCTCGCGTGCTTGTTCGCCTTATTCGTTTTTGGCTCTCGCTCTATTGCTCAGGATATTCATTTCAGTCAGTTTGATCAAGCCATGCTTTGGCAGAACAGCGCTCAGGTTGGCGCGTTCAATGGACAGTTTCGATTTGCAGCTAATCAGCGTAACCAATGGCGAAGTGTCACCACGCCTTATCAGACGTTTGGGTTTTCCGCTGAAGCGAAGGAGCTCAATGCAAAGTCATGGTCATTCGGGTTGAATGCGGGAAGCGATGTTGCGGGAGATTCTCGATTCAGAACTTCACAAGTGCAGCTGCACGCAGCGCATACGTTGTATAGGCCGAACGATAGTTTGGAAATAAGAGGAGGAGGCTCGTTTGGAATTACCTCTCGCGGATTCGATCCGAGTGCGTTGGTTTATGATTCACAGTGGAACGGAATGAGCTTCGATCCCAATCTTTCCAACAATGAAACCTATGCGACTACAGCGCGTGTTTATCCGTCTGTTGGATTAGCCGTTTTCATTCAGAAACAAGAAAATAAATTTCGCTGGAATGCGGGATATTCGTTGAACAACATTACACGTCCGAAACAAAGTTTCAAGGATAACAATGCTGTTGTTTTGGATATGCGTCATGCTATTCAGGCCAGTGCAAGAATGCCTTTGAATTCCCAATATGAAGTGGAAGTGCTTTCACTATTTCAACTTCAGGGGAAAATGAAGGAGTTGGTTTTAGGTTCAAGAGCATACTACAAACTCCCTTCTGAAAAATGGGAGAATCAACGTGTATTTGCCGGAATGCATGGACGTTTTCGCGATGCTGCATGGATTGAAATGGGAGTGGAATACAACGAGTGTCGCGTGGGAATGTCTTATGATTTGAATACGTCAACCTTGCGTCCAGCTAGCACAGGAAGAGGGGGCTTGGAATTTTCCATTGTTTATATAGTTCCTCCAAAGTTGAAGCACGGCACCTTAAAGAAGGTGTGTATCCCATATTACTAAAAACAATCATACCTTTGTAGGTATAGATTTTACCTATGAATTTTCAGCAGCTTGAGTATATTGTCGCTTTAGAAAAGTACAAGAATTTTGTTGCAGCAGCAAATGCCTGTTTTGTGAGCCAGCCAACCCTTTCCATGATGGTGAAGAAGTTGGAAGAAGAGCTTGAGATAGTCATTGTTCGAAGAGGCACACAACCCTTAGAGTTTACGGAGGAAGGATTGCTTTTATTGAAACAAGCCAAACGAATTTTAGCGGAGCAACAGTTGATGCGAGAAATTTCGAAAGAGATTTCGAAAGGATTGGATGGCGAGATTCGCATCTCGGTTATTCCCTCTTTAGCTTCAACAGTTGTTCCTAACTTCATTAAGAATATTGAAAGGGTAGAGCACAATTTAAAAGTTTTGATTCAGGAATTGCCAACAGAAAAGGCTTTGATAGCATTAACGCAAGGAGAAATTGATCTAGCGATTCTTGCAACTGAAAGTGATTCTTCCGTTTACACTTCTCACCCCATTTACGAAGAAGAGTTTGTGGCGTATGTTTCTCCGCATGAGAAAATGCCGGCGAGGAAATTCGTTCAACCGAAACACATTGCTTCAGACAAGTTGTGGTTTCTTTCCGAGGAGCACTGTTTTCGTGAGCAAGCACTGGAGGTGTGCAGTTTCAAAAAGAAGAAGAAGTCGAAAATCAGTTACGACGCAGGAAGTATTCAAACGCTTATTCGATTAGTTGATGAGAACGGAGGCATGACGCTGGTGCCTGCTGCATCGATTCAGTTTATGTCTTCTAAGCAACGCGCCAATGTTCGCGAGTTTGCTCCGCCTGTGCCAATGCGTTTGGTGCAATTGACAAGCTTGAAAGATTATCCGCGTAAGCGCGTGGTGTCCTTTGTTGTAGAGGCTTTAAATCCTTCTGTTAAATGAAATTGAATTACTCGCAATTGCCTCCCGATTTCTATTCGGAAGCAGCGCCATTGAAATTTGAAAAAGCGAATCTTGTTTTTTGGAACGAAAAGTTTGCTTCTGAATTTAAGAATGGATTTTCATCGAAAGACTTCCTTTCTATGGTACGCGGAGAGAATTCTTGGTTTAAAGAAACACTTGCAATGGCCTATGCCGGACACCAGTTCGGTCATTTCAATATTTTAGGTGATGGAAGAGCAGCTTTAGTGGATGAATGGAAGAATGAAGAAGGAGAGCTTTTCGATGTTCATCTCAAGGGAAGCGGCGAGACCATTTATTCGCGCAGAGGCGACGGACGAGCAACGCTTAAGGCGATGCTGCGAGAGGCCATTATGAGTGAAGCCATTCATGCATTGGGAATTCGGACAACAAGAACATTGGCTGTTGTGGATACGGGAGATTTCATTCATCGCAATGGAATGGAAAATGGAGGAATGTTGTCGCGCATGGCTTCGAGTCACTTGCGTGTGGGTACGTTTGAGTATGCGCTTGTGCAAGACGAATTAAGTAAATTGAAAGCTTTGGCTGATTATGCCATTGCCCGTCATTATCCGCAGTGTGCGAGTGTAGAAAATCCGTATTTGGAATTGTTGAAGGAAGTTGTTCAGGTGCAAGTAGAATTGATTGTGGAATGGATGCGCGTTGGATTTATTCACGGTGTAATGAATACCGATAACATGAGTATTGCCGGAGAAACGATAGACTATGGTCCTTGCGCTTTCATGAATGTCTATAAACCGAGCACATGTTTCAGTTCCATAGACACGCAGAGAAGATATGCCTTTGCCAATCAGCCTGGCATTGCCCAATGGAATTTGTGGGTGTTTGCGAACAGCTTAATGCCGTTGATTCATGAAAACGAGACGGTTGCTAAGGAAATGGCCATTGAGGTAATCGACGCTTTTCCTGAACAGTTTGGAATTGTCTATTATTCCATGATGGGAAGGAAATTGGGGGTCGAAATTTCAACACAAGAGGGAAGAGAGTGGGTGGAAGAGTTGTTGGAAATTATGGAAGAAACACAATCGGATTATACCCATTCATTTTTGTTTTTGGAAGGGAAGGAGGCGGGTGAAGTTCATCTGCATTCAAGCCCACGTTTTGAAAATTGGCTTTCGTTAAAAGAGAATTTTACTCAAGTTGAAATTGGAAATTCAAATCCAATTGTTATTCCTCGCAACGAATGGGTAGAGCGCGTATTAAACGAAGCAGTTGAAAACGACAATTGGAAATTGTTTTACGAATACCAAGAGCGACTCCAGCGTCCGTATGAATTATCATCGGAAGAAGATATTTTTTCAACCTTCAATCCGAAAAATGATTTGAGTTTTAAAACGTTTTGCGGGACGTGATACTACCCTCCAAAAACCTTCTTCAATAATTCGGAAGTACGTGCAATCGGATCTTTGCGAATCAATAACTCCTCTTCAGCAACTTTTACGAAAAGTCCGTCGATAGCGCGTTCGGTGGCGAATTGAACCAAGTCTGGATTCACTTTTTCAACCATCGGTATTTTGTTGTAACGGGTAATCACAAATTCCCAATTTTTGGTTGCGCCTACTTTATCGAGTGATGTTTTGATGATCGGTTTGAAGGCTTCAACCAAGGCAGCGCGTGTTTTTGATTTCAAATATTCTGTCCCTGCGTTCTCGCCACCTTTCACAATATTTATTGCGTCGGTAATGGTCATGTCTGAAATAGCACGAATGAAGATATCTTTCGCTGCACTACCGGCATCTTCTGCAGCACGATTCAGTGAGAGAATAACATCGTCACATTCTTTATTCAATCCGAGGCTACGTAATTTATCTTCAACCTTCTTTGCGTCTGGAGGAAACGGAATTTTAATTTTCGGATTTCCGAAATAGCCGTCGGTTTTTGAAACCAACTCCGTTCCTTTCGTTGCTCCTTTGCTTAACGCTTCTTTCAGTGCCTTACCAGCTTCTTCTTCAGTAAACCCAGATGTTGTAGCCGTTTGCTGAAGTTTCTGTTCAGCTTGCTTTTTTAAATCTTTTAAACTTTGCGCCGAAACATTTGATGCAAGCGCCACAATAATTAATGAAAGAGTGAAAAATTTTCTCATGTGATAAATTTAAATGTTTCTTTGAACGGTTCCTCCCCTTAACAAAAATTCAACCAAAATATTATCTTAGCCACATGTCGAAACTAGATTCTTTATTAAACGAATACGCAGAGAGTCATCAGAATGGATTGAACAAGAAGATTCATTACCTCTGCGTTCCACTCATTTATTTCTCCATTGTAGGAATGCTTTTCGGTTTGAAAATAGGGGAGTGGAAGGGTATTGAAATCAGATGGGTTTACCTCATCTTGATGTTAGTAATGATCTATTACGCTCGGTTGAAATTTCAATTGATGCTGGTCATGCTAGTCTTTAGCTTGATATGCATAGCACTCAATGGATTTATTGAATCTTTGAATATTGTTCCGATTTTCTACTTCTCCCTCACGGTCTTTGTGCTCGCTTGGATTGGCCAGTTTTACGGGCACAAAGTAGAAGGCAAGAAGCCATCTTTCCTCAAGGATCTTCAATTCTTACTCATTGGTCCCGCTTGGATACTTTGGAAAAGGTAGTTCAGATTTTAGAGAGCACTTTCGTGCGCAACTCCGCATCTTTCGTGTCGGTCAATTGCTCCAACTTCGCAGCTTCGTTCATTAACTTTTCAGTGAATACTTTGTCTGTAATTCCTCCAGCGTTAACACGTACATTGTAGCAGGCACCAAGCACAGCTGTGCGAATAGCCAATGCGCCAACGCCAGCGTCGGTCACTGAATTCGGATTGCCCATTTCAATCATGGCTTCACAAACTTCAAATGCTTTGAATGCAACATGAGCGGTGCGCAATGGAATTTCCATGGCGTATTTCGATGCGGTTTGAATGGCTTCGGTACGAGCTGCTTTTTCTTCGTCGGAATTTTTAGGCAATCCGAAAGCTTCCATAATCTTGTTGAAGGACTGCGTGTCTTCATCTACCAACCAATTCAATTCATCTTGAATTTCTTTCGCCTTCACTGCCCAATTGGAAAATTCTTCCCAACGAGCATCCCATCCGCGTTTGTGTGCGCTAAGGTTTGCTACCATTCCAGCTAATGCAGCTCCCATGGCTCCGCAATAGGCGCTAACAGACCCACCGCCTGGGGCAGGAGATTCGCTTAACGTTTCATTAGCGAAAGCAGTTAGACTCATGTCAACCAATTTCTTTCCGCTTCCTAAATTCTTTTCTATGATGAATTCAATAATTTTTTCTTCCGGATTGAAAGGAGCTAAATCGTCGAGTCCTAGAGACTTAACTGCGATCTTTATTTTTTCATTGTCTGAAATTCCCAATGAACGCTCTTGCTTCTTCAAGAAATAATCTGCCGCATCCAATAAGCTTTTCTTAGGAATTAATCCTACCAATTCACTCCCAGTCACACGAACACCGCGTTCAGCTGCCTTTTTGCACGATTCTTCAAAGGCAACGTGAACAGGAGTGATGTTAATGTTGGTGAGGTTCAAAGACAATTGCGCAATGCCGTATTCTTCAATGTACCAACCAATTCCTTTTACAGATTTCAGCGTACCTGGAATGCGCTTAGGCTCACCATTTTCATCCAACACAGGTTTTCCACCTTCATTCAAAACACGTCCAGCTTCACGAATGTCAAATGCAATTGCATTGGCACGACGTGTAGAAGTAGTATTCAAATTCACGTTATAGGCTACCAAGAAATCGCGTGCGCCAATGGTTGTGATTCCAGATTTACGAACGCTTTCCGTTACTTCATTCGGACCGAAATCGGTCGCCCATTCTGCAGTTGCAATTTTTTCAATTGCTTCGTATTCTCCTTTTCTGCAATTTGCCAAATTCGCACGAACCTCTTGCTTCGCTGCAGCTTCATAAAAATATCCGGGTATTCCTAACTCTCTTCCAACGCGTTCGCCCAATTGATGGGCATACGCTGCACATTCTTCGAGTGTAACTCCGGCAATGGGAACAAGCGGACAAACATCCGTCGCACCTTGACGTGGATGTTCTCCTTTGTGTGAACGCATGTCTATGAGTTCTTGTGCTTTCTTCATCAATTGAAATGCACCTTCAAGCACAGCTTCAGGTTCACCTGCAATGGTAATCACGGTTCTGTTTGTTGAAGCTCCCGGATCAACGTCGAGTAACATTACGCCCGGCACGGCAGCAGCGGCTTGCGCAATGGTGTTAATTTTCTCTTTGTCTCTTCCTTCCGAAATGTTCGGCACACACTCGATAATCTTTTTCATAATGTTGAAGTAAGGGTGCAAAGGTAGTTAAGACGGATAATTTTTTACCCGTCTTCACTCCGAAACAGTGGTGTTTGCGATAATTCTTATTGGTTGTTTGCAGAAAACATTATGTAACTTTATCGAGTGAAAAGTTTTATTAAAAAGATCGCTTTAGGCTCTTCAGAGTATAAGCCGCAAGAAGGAGTTGGTGCGCTCGGCAGGCGCGTGCACAACATTAAATCTATTTGGAACAATGAACACCATGATGACGTTGGAATAGAAAAAGTTCTCAGGCTCTTTTTGGCTTTGACTCAATTCTTATTTCTTGGAACTTATATTAAAGAATTTTTTGGAAGGAAGAGTAATGCGCATTCGGATCTTGCCATAGACTTATTCGTGCTTATAAAGGCTATTTTACCTGTTCTTGTTATTTATTTTGGATGGGAAGATAATACGTGGGTTTTTTATCTGCTGGTTTGGTTTTTAATGGAGACCATGCTTTACGTTCCTACCTTAATATTTGCATCAGATTTGTTTTCTAAACCGAGGTCCTACAGACGCTCTATGCTTTTGTTGTTGATTAATTATCTCGAAATCGTTTTTACTTTCGCTCTGTTTTATGCTCGAGGAAATTATCTCAACAAACCATTTTCGCATTGGTTCGATTCAATCTATTTCTCCTTTGTGACCTCTGTGACCATTGGGTTCAGCGATTACTATCCGGTGGCTCCAATGGGTAAATTCTTGGTTAGTGCACAGTCGCTTTTCTTCCTCATGTTTGTTGTGCTTTTCATTAACTTTTTCTCGAATAAGGTTGAAAGCAAAGGTTACTTCGGACGAGATAATTCGTGAGGGGTGACTTATCTTCACGCCGTAATTTTAAAGTTATGAAAGGAATTGTTCTCAATGTATTGGTGTTTGTCGCATGCATAATTGCGGGCGGGATAGTCAATGGATTAATCACAAACTACAGCGATGCGATTATTCCAGCACCGGTAGGTTCGAATTTAAAAACGGAAGAAGGATTGAAAGCAGCAATGGCCATCATGGAGCCCAAGCATTTTATCATGCCATTTCTAGCGCACGCTATTGGAACATTGGTTGGTGCTTTCTTCGTTACGTTATTCATAAAAGACCGAAAGTTATTCCGTGCATTGTTAGTTGGATTTCTATTTTTCTTAGGCGGTGTATGGATGGTCTTTGAATTGCCATCTCCGTTGTGGTTTGATGCCGTGGATTTGGGATTGGCCTATATTCCCATGGCATGGATAGGATATAAACTGGCGCTTCGCATTGCCAAATAAATGAAGAGATATACCCTCATATTATTTTTAGTTGGAAGCGCTTTCGCGTTATCTCTTAACTCATGTGTTCGTTCTATTGAAAAAGTTCATTCGACCGAATTGAGAAAATTAGATCCTGCCCTTCAAGGTGTCCGTAAGTCTTTTAGTAACAGGCAAATTAATGATGTGTCTGCATGGGAAAATATCCGCAAGCCTGAATTAATAAATTATTACGAGACTTATGTCTTTGGTAAGCGTCCTGAATTCAAACCTTCAGTGGCTTATTCTATTTTAAGTGTTGATACTTTTTTTGTTAAAGGTGTGCGCATGGAGCACACTGAGATTCGAGCCGATTTTAAATACAGAGGAAGAAGACTTACTTCCTATTACTCGCGCTTTTTGCCTTTGAATGTAAAGGATCCAATTGTTTTTGTGGGATTGAATTTTTTTGGCAACAGCACCATTGACACATTATCTACATTAACGCAATCGAGGCACTATGTGATGAAGAATGAGGGTGTGAGAACAAAGGGTCATCGTGTTACGGAGGATTCTCGTGGAACAAAAGCTTATCGTTGGCCATTGGATATTATCGTTGGAAGCGGATGCGGATTAATCACTGCGCATTATGCCGATTTCGATCCGGATGTATACAATGGTTTTATCGATGGCGTTCACGGTTTAGCGGAAGGAAGAGTTCATATTCGAAAAAGAGATGAGTGGGGAAGTATTTCTGCATGGGCATGGGGCCTTTCTCAGTTGCAGTCTTATTTAGAATTTCAACCAGAAACAAAGAATTCAAAGACCGCGGTAATTGGACATTCGCGATTAGGGAAGGCCGCGCTGTGGGCCGGTGTGTTAGATGAGCGATTTGATTTGGTGATCTCGAACAATTCCGGATGCGCCGGTGCAGCACAATTCAGAACTATGCGAGGCGAGGACATTGAAAAAATTACGAAAAGATTCCCTTATTGGTTTGCAAGAAATTTCCAAAGTTTCAGCGGACATGATTCTTTGCTTTTGGTCGATCAAGAAATGTTTCTTTCACTTGTCGCGCCCCGCCCTCTTTATGTCGCAAGCGCTAGCAAGGATTCTTGGGCAGATCCCGAAGGAGAGTATTTGTCGTTTTATAAATCTCAAGCTGTGTATAGTCTGTATGACACACTGCTTAATATTTCATACAGATACCCGGCACCAGGCGAGCAGGTGTCTCAAGGGAATTTGGCTTATCACCTTCGCGTTGGCGAACATGAAATTCTGGCTTGGGATTGGGAGAAATATGTTGAATTTGCCAAAAAAGTGTTATCTTCGCCGTCCAATTAAAAATTGTTAACCGGGTTTCGTACCCACAAAACAAAAAACTATGTCAGTTAAAATTAGATTACAGCGCCACGGTAAGAAGGGTAAACCATTCTTCCACATTGTTGCCGCTGATGCGCGTGCACCGCGTGATGGTAAATTTATTGAGCGTATCGGAAGCTACAATCCGAACACCAATCCTGCTACAATTGTGCTAGACACAGACAAAGCAGTTACTTGGTTGTTTAACGGAGCGCAGCCGACAGACACTGCTCGTGCAATTCTTTCTTACAAAGGTGTTTTGTACAAGGCACACTTGAACAAAGGAGTTAAGAAAGGAGCATTAACTCAAGAGCAAGCCGATGCGAAATTCAACGCATGGTTAGACGCTAAAGAGGCTAAGATTCAAGCTAAGCGCGATGGTCTTTCTTCTGCTAAAGAATCTGCTTTAGCTGAGCAATTGAAAGCTGAGCGTGCGGTAAACGAAGCGCGTATTGCTGCTCGTGCTGCTGCAGAGGCTGCTGCTCACGCAGAAGCTAATCCAGTTGCTGAAGAAGAAGTAGTTGCTGAAGAGGCTCCTGCTGCTGAAGAGGCTCCGCTTGCTGAGGCACCTGCTGCAGAGGAAGCTCCAGCTGCTGACGAAGCGCCTGCTGCTGAATAATTCAGTATATAAGTCATTCAAGAAGGGGAAGCAAATTGCTTCCCTTTTTTTTATACCTTCAAGTCATGAACCGAATTTTAGGGGAAACGAAACATTTTACGAATCGTGTGCTTATGGTTCGTCCTGCAGCGTTTGGGTATAACAACGAAACTGCAGAAAGCAATGCATTCCAAAATCAAGTGACGTTATCGAAAGAAGAAATTCTTCAAAATGCACTTATAGAGTTTGATGGTGCTGTTGAGATTCTTCGAGATGCGGGTGTTGAAGTTTTTGTTGCGCAGGACACACCGTTTCCAGAAAAACCAGACGCTGTTTTTCCGAATAACTGGATTTCTTTTCATTCCAACGGAGAGTTGATTTTGTATCCCATGGAAGCCCGTAATCGCAGATGTGAAAGGCGATTGGAGTTGGTTGTAGAACTTCAACAAAAATTGAATTTCTCTCGAGTTTTTGACCTTAGTTATTTCGAAGAGAAGTCGCTTTTCCTTGAAGGAACAGGAAGTGTGGTTTTCGATCATGAAAATAAGATAGCGTATGCCGCAATTTCTTCTCGGACAAATGAAGAAGTTTTAAATGAACTATGCGCTCATCTCAATTACAATCCAGTTTTATTTCATGCTGAAGATGAATGGGGACAAGCGATTTATCACACGAATGTGATCATGTGTGTGGGAACGGATTTCGTAGTCTTATGTCTTGAAGCAATTACAATAGAAAGTGAGCGACTAGTCGTTTTGGAGTCCATTCGAAATTCTGGAAAGAAAGTCTTAGATATTTCCATGAATCAGCTTAAGAATTTCGCGGGGAACATGCTGGTTTTAAAGAATAGGAAGGAAGAACCTTTGCTTGTTCTTTCAGCCACAGCGAAGGAAAGTTTGAGTCAGAATCAATTGAATTTTCTTTCGGAAAGAATCCGTTTGGTTGTTCTTCCAATTGAAACCATTGAAACCATTGGTGGCGGAAGCGCAAGATGTATGCTAGCAGAGATTTTTAATTAAAGGAATCTATTCCAAATGTCCGAATTCTCCGCGTTCAAACTGATGGAAGGCATCCATGAGTTCTTGCTTGGTGTTCATTACGAAAGGACCGTATGCCGCAATGGGCTCTAGAATCGGTTCTCCGGAAAGAATTAGAATGGTTGCGTCTTCTGTGCAAGAGATGGTGAACGACTCTCCGTCGTTGCTGAACAGCGCAAAGTGACTGGTTCCAACTTGGTGTTCTTCATTCACGACAATGTTTCCTTCAATAACAAGGGCAGCGGTGTTGTTTCTTTCACTGAAAGAAAAAGTAGCCGATCCGCCAGCCTTCAATTTTACATTGAAGAGATTCACTTCGGTGAAAGTTGAAGCAGCGCCTTTGTTGAATTCAAAATTTCCTGCAATGACTTCTACAACACCAGAGTTATTTGGAAGCTCAACTTTCGGGATATTTGAATTTAGAATTTCCTGATATTTTGGTTTTGAAAGTTTATCAGCCGCAGGAAGATTAACCCACAATTGAACCATAGAGAAAATTCCACCTGCTTTCGAAAATTCTTTTTCATGATATTCTTTGTGCAGAACACCTGAAGCTGCGGTCATCCATTGCACATCTCCTTCGCCAATTACGCCGCTATTTCCGGCACTGTCGTGATGGGCAACCTTTCCTTTGTACGCAATGGTCACGGTTTCAAAACCTTTGTGCGGATGTACACCAACACCCTTCTGAACTTCAGTCGGAGGGAAGTAATGCGGTGCCGCGTAATCGAGCATAATAAACGGATTCATGCGCTCCATGCTCAAGTAATAATCGGGAATGAAGTGATGAACCTTGAAGCCATCTCCAACGAAACTGGTTGGCGGCGGTGGTATAATGGATTGAAGTGTTCTTTTCATAAGTGCTGCGAAATTACATCATTATCTTCGCAACATGAACAAAGACGAAATGCACTGCTTGGGGAAAATTACCAAGCTACATGGATACAAGGGAGAGTTAACTGTTTTTTTGGATACGGCCCGTGTTCAAGATTACAGGGATTTGAAATTTCTGTTTTTAGAGTTGAAGGGAAGTTTGGTTCCATACAAGATTGAGTTGTTCGAACCGAAAACCAACGATTCAGCGAAGGTTCGATTGGCAGGGGTGAGCGACGAGGCCACGGCGAAAACTTTGTTAAAGTCTATGGTTTATGTAAGGCTTGAAGAACTTTCCAGCAAAGATGAAGACCGCAGAGAGATGGTGAATTGGGTGGGGTACGAGGTTTTCGATCAAAATCATGGAAATTTGGGAGTGGTAGAAGAGGTGGTAGAAAACAGAAAAAACCCGCAACTCGAAATTCGCCACAATACAGGTAAGCTTATCTTACTTCCACTTCAACCGGAATTTGTGGTTGAAATAGATGACGAAAATCAAGTTGTTTCAACCGTTGCGCCTGAAGGCTTGGTAGAGCTGTATTTAGAATAAATAATCAACAATTCGAATTAATTTCGGTTGAGAAAGGGACATTAATCTTGGAATCTTGCCCTTTTATTTATTGTTACATTTGCTGAACGATTCAATGATAGTCGAACCAAAAAATTATTCATGACAAACATCGGTATACGTCCCGAAGGTGCTACTCTTGAGTACCTAGGTCTTAAACATGTTTCCACTGCATATTGGAACATGACACCTGCAGAATTGGTTGAAGAAACCATCTTACTTTCTCAGGGAACCCTAACAAATACTGGCGCTTTAGCCATTGACACCGGAGAATTCACTGGAAGATCTCCGAAAGATAAGTTTATTGTAAAGGACGCTTCAACTGAAAATAGCGTTTGGTGGAGCCAATTCAACATTCCATTCGATTCAGATAAATTCACTCGTTTGTATGAGCGCATGTGTGCTTATCTAAATGGAAGAGAAGTGTATGTTCGCGATGCTTATGTGTGCGCAGACCCACGCTACCGTATGAATGTGCGCGTAGTAACCGAATTCCCATGGAGCAATATGTTTGCAAGCAATATGTTCTTGCGTCCAACGGCAGAAGAACTAACAACTATGTCACCAGAGTGGCATGTCATCTGTGCGCCAGAGTTCATGGCTGTTCCAGAAATTGATGGAACGCGTCAGCACAATTTCGCAATCATCGACTTCACCAAGAAGATGGCGATCATTGGCGGAACCGGATATACAGGAGAGATTAAAAAAGGAATTTTCACGGTGTTGAACTACGTTCTTCCTCACGAAAAGAACGTATTGTCTATGCACTGTTCAGCAAACGTTGGTAAAGATGGAGATACTGCGGTGTTCTTCGGACTTTCTGGAACGGGTAAGACGACCTTGTCTTCCGATCCGAACAGAAGATTGATAGGTGATGACGAGCACGGTTGGACAGATACAACAGTATTTAACTTTGAAGGTGGTTGTTACGCGAAAACGATTGACTTGTCTCGCGAAAAAGAACCCCAGATTTACGACGCCATTAAATTTGGTGCGTTGCTGGAGAACATTGGGTTTGAAGACGACGGAGTTACTCCTGATTACAGCGATAGTGCCAAGACTGAGAACACTCGCGTGAGCTATCCTTTGGAGCACATCGATAACACGATGAATCCAAGCGTTGGGGGTATTCCGAAGAACATATTCTTTTTGACTTGCGATGCGTTCGGTGTTTTACCTCCAATTAGCAAGCTAACAAAAGAGCAGGCGATGTATCAGTTCATTAGCGGTTACACCGCGAAGGTAGCTGGAACAGAAGCAGGAATTACCGAGCCAACGACCACATTCAGTGCGTGCTTTGGTGCGCCTTTCTTGCCGCTTCATCCAACTTCTTATGCAGAGATGTTGGGTAGGAAGATCGACGAGAGCGGTGCTCAAGTTTGGTTGATTAACACAGGATGGTCTGGTGGTTCCTACGGAGTTGGAAGTCGCATGAAGTTGAGTTTCACACGCGCCATGATCACAGCAGCATTAGAAGGAAAGTTAAGCGATGTTGAATACGCAACGCATGAAGTATTCGGATTGGCAATGCCAACGGCTTGCCCAGAGGTTCCTTCTGAAATGTTGAATCCGCGCAATACGTGGTCAGATAAGGATGCTTACGATGCGAAGGCGAATGAACTTGCAGAGAAGTTTGTAACGAACTTCGAGAAGTTTAAGGACTACGCAAGTGAAGCATTACTTTCTGCATCGCCGAAGGTGAAAGCGAAAGCATAATAATTTTTGTTGAAATGAAACGGGCCTGTTGCATTGGATTAATTATTCTGCTACAGGCCTGTTCTACTTCAGAGTCGGAAAATTCTATTTCTCCATCTAAGGCGGGTGAACGGATTGTTTATTCGAAGCATGAAGAGAATATTCTGACTTTTCTAAACTCGGAATATGAAACAAGTGTTTGGGCTAGCTTGGTTGA
The DNA here is from genome assembly GCA_964385405.1 of uncultured Chryseobacterium sp. GTDB lineage: Bacteria > Bacteroidota > Bacteroidia > Flavobacteriales_D > Sanyastnellaceae > CAIZGX01. The sequence continues at coordinate 19,313 of CAYLOT010000023.1, forward strand.
GCTCAGTACTTGGGCCGATTCGATGCAGGAAAACGAATACACCTTGCTTGTCCCGTCAGACGCGGTTTTGCGCGTTAAGGGATTAGATAAATATCAGGCTCTTGTTCCATCAGCGAACAGAGCAGCGTTGAATAAAGAAATTGGTCATCACCTGATTCCAGGGCGCATTTCGTTTGCGAATCTTCCTGACACCGTTTTGAAAAATGTGAATGGTGAAAGTCTAATCTATAGTTCTTCTTCCAAAAAACTTTCGGAGTTTGAGATCACCGCGGTGGAGCGGGACTTGAAGTTAGGACGAGTAGTTAGAGTAAGATAGTGGAGGATAGTAAATCACTGCGTGATCAATTGCTACGCAATCAATCCTATGGATTAATCGGAACGATTGATCGCAATGCGATTGATCCGAAGGATTTCACCGCAGGTTTGATCTGAAAGATTGATCATCGAAGATGATTGATCGCCTTGGCGGTTTATGCGTAATGGCTCATGAGTTCAATCCGCAACAACCTCAAGGCATTCTCAATAGCCGGATTACCCACTGCGGCTTCCATTTCCATGACGAAATTACTCAGGTACATGCCGTTGTCGTTTGGATTGACTTTCGAATAAGAAACTTTGAATAATTCGAGAATATCACTCTTCGCTTGTTGAATGTTCGCCCAAGTGTGCTCGCTCACATACATCTGCAACGAAACATTGTGATCAAACTCTTCGCGAATGGTTCGAATCATTTCCAACTGTAATAAAGTACAAGTCATTCCCGGACGGTTGCTGCGCAAGACAACACTGCTAGGGCGTGAGCGCTCCAACATGACTATCAATCGCTCATAAGCCGATAGACGCAAAGAAGCCAACGCACTGGTATTCGTTTTTCGCAATTCCAATTGCCACCTTTGTTCGTTGTGACGGTGTTGCTTTTCCATAAGGAAGAAAATAATTGTACCAACAATGATTAAACTTATTGCAACCAATAGAAATGTAAGCGAAGCGTTCATATTGCAAAGAAACTTCTTATTTGTTGATGGTGCAAATGGTATATTTGAATGTATGAAAAAATATATTCTTCTGCTTTTTAGTTTTGCTTCTCTTCAGTTTTTTGGACAACCGCTTATGCGTTCATATACAACCCCCGTAAGTGCAGGCGGGTTTTATCTTCAGAACCCTTGGGCGGGCGGTTTGAATTCTTGTCAGGTTTCGAGAATAGATGCGAACGGAGATGGAAACAAGGATATTTTTATTTTCGATCGAATTGGTTCGCGTATCTCAATTTTCATAAATATGGGCGATGTTCAAGGCGATACCTACTACAGATACACGCGCGAATACAATGCCGCATTTCCAACTGGATTAACGAATTGGGTTCTGCTTCGCGATTACAACTGCGATGGGAAGGAAGATATTTTCGCGAATTATTATAGCGGAATTAAATTGTGGAAGAATACCTCTTCCAACGGTGTTTTGTCTTTTGAGCCGGTGAATAACGGTGCTTCTATAGAGTCTGAATATGATTTCGGAAGTCCATTTTCTGCACCAATTTATACGGTGAGTTTAGATGTTCCCTCAATAACAGACTATGACGGTGATGGAGACTTAGATATTTTTTCATACACGGAACAATCGACAACCGTGTATTTTTTCAAGTCGATGCAAGCAGAAACGGGCAATTGTGAGACAACAAACTTCATCTGTGGAAATAGATGTTACGGTATGTTCGGAGAAAGTCCTGAGAGTTTTTCAATTTTTGAAGGTGACGATTTCGATTGCGGATTTAATGTAACCAACCCTCGATCAAATGAAAGACTTCATACAGGGAGTTCAATATGTTCGATTGATTTAGACAACAACGGGATAAAAGATTTTGTTATCGGTGATGTGTCTGAAAACAATTTGGGTGCAATTTATTTTGAAAATTCAGTCAACGGCCTAGACAGTGCAACCACCGTTCAATTCGATTTTCCCGCACAAGTTGGAAACTCTCTTCCTGTAAATTTACCTCTGTTTCCATGCGCGTATTACGAAGACGTGAATAACAATGCAGTGAGTGATCTTCTCGTCTCTCCGAATGCATATGCCACTGCAGAAGATGTAAACAGCCTTTGGTACTACCAGAATGTGGGTGGAGAATCAACCCCGAATTTTCAGTTTACGCAAGACGATTTTCTTCAACACGATATGATAGAGTTGGGGACAGGTGCTTATCCAGTTTTGGAAGATGTGAATGGCGATGGATTAATAGATTTACTTATTACAAATCGAAAGTCTTTCGATCCAATTACTCCGAGTAACAACCACACATCAAGAATCTTTTGTTATTACAACAACGGTACACCCACAGTTCCTTCATTCGACTTCAATTCAAATAACTGGTTGCCGTTGGCTACCGATACGTTGGATAGTAAATACATCACCTTCGGAGATGACGATGGAGACGGTGACAGAGATCTTCTAATTGGTGTTCAAAACGGATATTTGGTTCGTTATGAAAATGCGGCCTCAACAGCGAATGGATACGTCTTTGCAGACAACGGAGAGTTGTTGAAAGACAATAACGGAATTACGATAGATGTTGGACAGTTCGCAACGCCGCAATGGGTAGATTTGAATGAAGATGGGCTACTTGACTTGGTAGTCGGAGAGAAGAATGGTAACGTGAATTATTTTTCCAACAACGGAACTTCAACAGTGGCGTCTTATGTTTTTCAGGAAGATACTTTGGGAGGAATGGTGTCATCGAATATTCTTGGAATATTCGGATACAGTGTTCCGCATTTTTTCAAGAATGAAGCAAATGAATGGGAAGTGTTGTTAGGAACGGAAACTGGACAAGTCAATCATTTTGTAAATGTATCTGGCAATCTTCTGGGAGACTTTGCACTTGATACAACCGACTTCGAGGGCATTAATGAAGGTGAGCGCTGTGCCGTTTGGTTTGAAGACATAACAGCCGATGGAAAGCGCGATTTGTTTATTGGGCAAATAGGAGGTGGGCTAGGTTTTTATTCGAGCGACACGTTAATAGCTGTAAATGAAACACTCTTCGATGACATTCAGGTTTATCCGAATCCGGCAAGCACACAACTGACAATAGACGCGGGGACTAATTGGAACACGGTGTCTTCTTTTGAGTTGTATGATTTAAGTGGAAGAAAAGTTTGGTCAGAACGCTTGAACGCAAGAACTACGCTTGTTAATCTTTCCAATTTCTCAGAAGGAATTTACATTCTGAAATTGAACGGTACTGCCGTTCGGAAGAAGATTGTGGTTAGGAAGTGATTCCTTTCCAAATCTTATAACTCTCTTCGGCTTGAATTTCAAGCATGCTAAGGCCATTGCAATAGCGTGCACCGCGCGAGATGCCTTCTTGAAGAAAGGCTGTTCTTTCTGGATTGTAGATCAAGTCGTACAACACATGCTGATCTGTAAGACACGAATAATCCAAGTCTGGTTTTTCTTCGTTGTGAGGGAGCTGTCCAACAGGCGTGGTATTCACAATGAGCTTACACTTCTCGAGTAACAATGGGGTCACCTGGTCGTAAGAACAGGTTTGATCGTTTTGCGGATTTCGACTGACAAAAAAATAACGAATGCCTAATTCCTTCAACACATAAGCCACCGCCAACGATGCTCCTCCGGTTCCAAGTATAAGCGCGGTTTCTACTCTGTTTTCAATGAGTGGAAGTAGGGTCCGTTTGAAACCAATGTAATCGGTGTTGTAACCAATCCAACGGTTGTTCTCTATACGCACACAATTAACAGCACCAATGGCTTTAGCAGCTGGCGCTAGCTCGTCGAGGTGTTGAATGATTTCTTGCTTGTATGGAATGGTAACGTTGAAACCGGTTAATCCACTAAATTCCGAAAGGTCACGAATGTTGTCGATTGAATCGAGTTCAATATTTATGTATGACTCTCCTTGCGAAGCACCTTCTGAAAGACCTTTCGAAGAATCTATTTTTTGGGGAAGGTCCTCCGCAAGGTTCTCCGAGAGGTTCTTCGCAAATTTTTTCTCAAAATAAATCTTCGAAAAAGAATGCGCTAACGATTTCCCGAGAAGCCCATACTTTCTCATGCCTTAGAACTGAATTTGCTTTTTAGATAAGCAAAAACCATTGGAGCAAGAGAGATCAAGATGATCAGAATTACTACCGCTTCGAAGTGCTTTTGAATGAATTCAAATTGTCCGAGGAAGTAACCAGCTAGCGTCATACTTACAATCCAAAGTGCGCCACCAAAAATATCGTAAGGAAGGAATTTTTTTCTGTAGTCCATTTTTCCAACGCCCGCAACAAAAGGAGTAATGGTGCGAACGATTGGAACGAAGCGCGCCATGATAATGGCTTTTGTTCCGTGCTTGGTGAAGAACTCTTCGGTCTTGGTTAAGTGCTTTTGTGCAATCAGTGGCTTGCCCCTGAATTTCATGGCTACGATCTTCGATCCGAAAAATCTTCCGATGAAGTAGTTGCATTGATCTCCGAGAATAGCTGCCGTTATGAGTAATAAAAAGAGTAAGGTAAGGCTTAAGTTGTTCTGTCCCGCACAAAGCGCCCCTGCAGCGAATAACAAAGAGTCCCCAGGAAGGAAGGGCATGACTACCAATCCAGTTTCAACAAAGATGATGAGGAATAAGATGGCATAAAACCAAACGCCATATTCATTCAACAAGAGAGGAAGCTCTTCATTCAAATGCAGAACGAAGTGCAAAAAAGACTGTATCATTTCCATATTACAACGAACACTTAATTTCAGGAGCGCATAGCTCTGCGTATCCTTGAACACCTCCGGCTAGACTGTAGATTGAATCTCCGGGGAATTTTTTTTCAATCATGTACACCATTGCATCTGAGCGTTTTCCGCTGTTGCAGTGGAATACAATTGGATTTTCTTTTGGAAGGGAAGGGTATTTTTCAAGCACATGCTCCATGGGAATGTGCATTCCACCCAATGTGCAAATGGCCACTTCGTATTCTTCGCGAATGTCTACCAACAAATGTGGCTTGTTTTCATTCTTCCAAATAAGGAATTCTTCAGGCTGCAAGTGTTGCATATTATCCTTTCATTTTAGAAACTATCTCTTCAGGAAGGTAATCGAAAAACGTATCGCCACGCAATCCCATGCGCAAACATTCCAATGGAATGGTTTCATTCTCTGCAATGTTTCCAAGGTTTACATTCGCTCCGCAATGTTTAATGAAATAAACTTGCTGTGCTTTTTTCGGTGCTTCCCAGATAATATCGTTTCCGTTGATTTTGGAAAGGATCTTATTGATAAGCATGACGTGTGCCTGACCGCTTGGACGATAGATTCCAACTGTTCCGCTTTCACGCGCCTCTGCGATAACTTTCCATGAACCTGCATCAAGTTCCGCTTGCATCATTTTAATCCATTTCGCCGGACTAATTAAGATGCCCTCTTCTTTAGATCCCACTTCAGAAAGAACGCGATAGTCTTTTGCAAATTCAGTAATAAGGGCGCATTTCTTTTTGTGATCGAGAGCCATGCTTCCATCAGATACCTCAACCGTATCTAATCCAAGACTATCAACAAACTTTCTGTATTTATCTAATTCGCCTCGAACATAGCAAGCTTCGAAAAGTGTACCTCCAAGATAAACTTTAATCTTAGCATCGTGGTACAGTTTTACTTTTTCTTTGACTTGGGTTGAAAATACAGAAGTTCCAAATCCAAGCTTAACAAGGTCGATATATTCAGCGCTGCTCGCAATCATGTCTTCTGCTTGACGAAGCGAGATACCTTTGTCCATAACCATGGTAAGACCGTGCTGACGTTCTTTCTTTTCGCGGTTAGGCAGGTGGCTAAGTTGAATGTTCATAGTTTGAAATTTTGTGCGAATATCGGTTAAAATTACTTAGTGTGAAAATTACACTAAGCCCAGGTCGCTTTTTAATTGAATGTAAAACGGTAATTGAAGAATTTTCGGGTAGTACTCCTCTAATTCTGAAAGTTGTGAATGGTCGTTTTGCATGAGGAAATGCAAGAGTTCTTGCGCATCTTGAATTTTCCCCAACTCAATCAAGTACACCGCTCTGCGGAAGCCAATATCTGGATTCGATAGATGAACCAAAGTAGCATCGAGCATAATCTCCAAAGCTTTCTCATTGTTCCCTAATTTGAAAAACGCATCGGCCAAGGCCATCCAAGTTTCTTCGTTTTCAGGGAATTCCTTAATGAGTTTTTCTCCCAATGAAATGGCGTCATCGAATCGCTCCATTTTCACCAATACTTCCATTTTGTATATGGCGTAATCTGGATTCTTCGACTCGAGGTCTATGGCTTTGTCAAGAAAAGGAATGGCTTCTGCTAGTTTCCCTTGCAGATCCATAACTACCCCAATTCCCAAATAAGCATCGGCCCAGTATTCGTCGGTCTCAATACTCTTGTGATAGTAGAAAAGTGCTTTATCGTAATCATTCAATTTCTCGAAGCATTCTCCAACGTGACAAAAAATTGGAGCCTGAGGAGGTTCATAAACATAAGATTCCTCAAGAACTTCCAACGCTTCAGCATATTTTTCTAATTTGAAAAGAGCGTGCGCTTTGTTGTAATAAGCCGGAGCGAAATCGCTTTGAATGGCCAGGCAATAATCGTAAGCTTCAATAGATTCTTCTGAGCGATCTAGTTTTTGAAAAGCGTTGCCCAGGTTATACCAAGCGGCGAAGCTATACGGATGCTCATCTATGAATTGTTGGAAATACATAGCGCAAACGGCAGGTAATCCGGCCAATTCAAAACAAAAAGCAATTTCGTAAAGAAGGGTTTCATTCTCAGGACTGCGTTCGATTCCTTTTTTTAGTGTGTCGATCGCTTTTTCATACTGCTCGAGGTTCTCATATTCCAAAGCAATCTCTAAATACACATCGTCGATCTCTTCCTCCGAGCAAATCTGTAGCGCTCGCTTGTAATATTGTATGGCCTTGTTGTGCTCGCGCAATTGGCTGTATACAGCAGCCATGGTCAATAGCATTTCTTCGTTGTTCGGCTCGAACTTCTCCAAAACTTTCAGTCGAGAAAGCGCCTTAGACAATTGACCAATACCGGAAAGAAGTTGAACTTCTTTGATAATCAGTGCTGTGTTATCTGGAAATAAAGAATACGCGTATTCGAGAGCCTTAATGGCTTTTTGGTAACTTAAATTGGCTTGGTACCCGTCGATAATTGCTTCGAGTTGTTCTACATCGAAGTAATACGATTCATTTAGCTGAATCATCTGTTCGAATCGCGAGATGAGGTCGCCGGTGTTGTGGTAATCTGATGGGTCTTCGCTCATTGAATAATTTCAGAGTTCATGTCAAAAATAACCAATAATTCGCGGGGTTCCCGATTAATATTTGAACACGTAATACACGAGTTTAATGTACTCGTTGAAGGTTGTAATGAGCCCCTCTTCAAATGTCCACCACGACTCGGCTTTAAAGTCCTTGGTTTCAGTGCCGAAGAAATGCACGACTATTCCTTTTTCTTGAAATTTTTCACCAAAAACCAGATGCATCCGACGCAAATGAAAATCACTGCTCACAACGGAAATTTCTTTCAAATTACGATTTGTACAATAAGCCAAGATGTCTTCCGATTCTTCATAGGTACTGGTTGCTTTTCCAAGCACCGCTATGCGTGAAGAATCTACCCCGTTTTCAATCATGCATGTTCTCGTTAAATCAGCGGTGGTGTAATACAGTCCCATTGCGCGCATTTCATTCAACGTGTCACCACCGCCAGTGCAAAGGAATTGGGCATTCGGAAATTCTTGTGCAAGCCTTGCAGCTCCTTTTCCGCGTTCGTATCCGTTTCCACCTAAAACAAAAAATGTTTGGTTGGAAGGAGTAACAGCGCTCGATTCGGCAACCGTTAGAAAGTGCCCAATTCCACCTAATATAGCATGGCGATATATGAATACTGAAAGGAAAAAGGCGAGAGTAAGGGCTAGAGCGAGGTACTTCCAAATACGTCCAATCTGTCTGAGCGTGGGCAGCGAGCGGAAATAAGTGTATGTCTGATTCTGGTGAATGTTCACTTCAACAATATTTACACTAAGGTAATATTTTCACCTAGCATTTTCGAATAGTCGGAGTTTGATTCTAAATTCAATGCTTCGTGAACGGCGTCGAGTTCCGATTTTTTCATCTCGAAATTATTCTGATAAGCCGTTGTATTGAACCATTCCATTGCAGCAGCGGTAGAGATTTCAAATCGATTCGAAACACGGAAGATATTTTCCTTGTCGCTCATGAAGGTTTCACAACGTTCATTCATCAGCTGCAATACTTTTTGAATGGCTTCACTTTTTTGATCAATTGCGTTGTTGTTTGCAACAGCTACGAATCCGCACCAAGGTGCATGAAATGTATCTAAGAAACACAGCAGTCCTTTTTTTACGGAAGGAATAGACGTGTACTTTTCCCAATAGAAATAATCGGTGTCGCGGTTTTTTAGACTTTGAATGGCGTTGTTCAAGTTGGCAACTTCCACATATTGATCATCTGCCGGATGGAACCCCAGCTGCTTCGCGTGAATGCGCGCCATAAGATGAGAACCCGATCCCTTGCGAGAGATGGCGTATTTTCTTGTGTGACTTGAAGTAATCTTCGGGGTGTCTGCGTAACCGCCGTATATGCCCCAGGTAAGTGGAGTCTTCGTATAGACTTTCACAATGCGAGCATCGAGTCCGCGATGAAACGCGCTTACAAATCCTTCCGTGAGCATAAGGGCAACATCGAGGTCGCCTTCTTGCAGCGCTTCAGTCATAACGCCTGTTCCTCCGGCGAAGTAGGTCCATGACACTTGAACATTCAATGCACTGAAAACATCTTGCTCCAATGCAAGTTGCCAAGGTAAGTTGAAGTGTTCGGGAACACCCCCAATACGTAACGTAATTTTATCTTTCATTTTAGTAACTGCCGTTCCACTTCCTCAGGAACCACTCAATGCTGAGCAACGACAAAAGTGAAACTAAAAGAGGCGCCCAATCTATGAGTTCTCTCACTTTTTTCTCTTCGAAAGAAACGCTTGTGATTTCTTTTCGACTTTTAATTTCGTTCACGAGCTCATCAAGCGCTGTTGCATTGAATCGTTTTCCGTTGGTGCTGGAAGACAATTGTTCTAACAATTGGAAGTCTGCAATTGTTCTTGACGTTTCCACTGAAATGTTGTTCACGCTGAATCCGCCCGACTTTGTAAATTCAGTTGTCCCGTTGAAAGCCTTGGCTGTGTATGAATACGCGCCAGGAGGAAGCAATCCTGCATTCAATTGATAGCCCGTGTTGGAAGGCGAGAATTGAAAAGATTGTGTTGAATTATCTGGATATTTCAGTTCGAAATTCACTTGCTGATTTAAAACAGGCATGAAGCTTTCATCGTACAATTCGGCGTTGAAAAAGACCAATTCATTTTCAGCGAAATTCTTTTTGTGTTGAATTCGGAACTTCTCTTTGTTCTCTTTCACACCAATGAATTGGGCGCTCTGTTGAATAAATGAATGGAAGATTTGGTGCGACTCTTCCATTTGATACAATGCCACTTTCCATCTCCAAATTCCTTCTCCACATAGCACGGCAACTCGGTGTTCCGGAGTTCCTCCGAATCCCATAAGTGGAACATCGGTTGCGATTTTTCCAACACGTTGAGTGAGCAAAGCTTGCACTTCAGGTGCAACTGCATAATTGCCGAAAGGCACCGCTAATGGCGGAAGTAGGGGCAGGGCTTGTGTGAATTCATTCGACAAAGAGAAGTAACTAAATGAAGGATTCATCGAAGCATTGATGTCTGAAAGTTTCGACTGATATCCGTTCAGCGAGAAGCCTCCGTTTAATGCATTGAATGTGTTGAAGTCGTTTTGCGCACCGAGTATAAACCAGCAGGGGATTTTCGATTTAAAGGCTTCTTGCACTACGTTGTTTCCTCTTCCACCCAATGCCGGAATTTGATAAGCAATGAGCATGTCGAACTTGTTCACGTTGTCTGTAAACTGATCAACGGTTTGAACCGTTACTTCATAATTTTCTTGAAGCCGAAGTGCCTCAGCAATGGCAGTGATATCGGGATGCGGAGCGTTCGCAAGAATCAATACTTTTTGTCTGTTGTCAATGACTTCGATGTATACTTGCTCGGTGTTGTTCCGAACATTGTCTTCGTTGTCTATGGCTTGAATGGTAATGGTGTAAGCATGAATTCCTACTTGATCGGCAGGTAAGGAAAATTCTGCATTTTTGAATTCTCTTTCTGAGATGAAACTCACACTTTGCGATGTCAGTTGAACTCCGTTTTTCGAAACAGTAATGACCGTGCTGGCTCCTTGCGCTTTTCTTCCTTCTATATTTAAACGAATAGGGAAGTTGTTTCCGAGGTAGGCAATTTTGTTCGCGCTAACGTTCGAGATGAGTAAGTCGCGATGAAGGGTGGTGTCTCCCAAACCAACTGTAAAAACGGGGATGTTGAGTTGTTTCAAGTTGGAAACCGGATGCGGACCTTTGTTGTAAAGTCCGTCAGATGCAATGATCAAAGCCGACAGGTTTCTTCCGCTGAAACGCGCGTCTAATGCACGTTGTAATTTTCCGAAGTGCGTTATCTGATCGGAAAAGGTAGCATCGGTTCCGCTTGAAACTTCATCTCCGAAAAGCAGGGGAACTACTTCGTAATCGGTTCCTAATTTTTCGGAAAGACCTTTCCAATTATTTAAAAAAGTTGTTCGAACCTCATTCGAGTCTTTGGCAGAAACAACAGACTGACTATTGTCTAGTGCTATAACCACGACGGGTTTTTCAACGCGTGTTTCAATGGTTTCAAGAAGCGGTTGGAACAACAACAGAGCAAGCAACGAAACAACAAGGAATCGCATGCTTGCAAGTAGAATCTTAAATTGACGTGACCAAGACTCTTTCGATTTGCCGAAAAAGTAAAGTGCCATAGCGTAGGCCAATCCTACCCAAACACATAGGCTCAAAAGCCATGGAGATGCTTGAGTGATTAAGTGCGCCATAGCTTACATGTGCATACCGCCACAAACGTGAAGCGTTTGTCCGGTAACATATGAACTTAAATCAGATGCTAAGTAAAGTGTTGTGTTGGCAATGTCTGTAGGAGTTCCGCCGCGCTTCAAGGGAATAGTCTCTCTCCATTCTTGAACCACTTTTGGATCTAACTTTTCAGTCATTTCAGTTTCAATGAATCCAGGAGCAATGGCGTTGCAGCGAATGTTGCGAGAACCCAATTCTTGCGCAACGCTTTTCGTGAATCCGATCATACCTGCTTTCGATGCAGCGTAGTTCGCTTGTCCAGCATTTCCAGTAACGCCAACAATAGAGGTCATGTTAATGATTGAACCGCTGCGTGCTTTCAACATAGGCTTAATTACCGCTTTCGTTAAGTTGAAAACAGATTTCAAGTTCACACGAAGTACTTCGTCCCATTGCTCTTCGCTCATGCGCATAAGCAACGTGTCGCGTGTGATACCCGCGTTGTTCACTAAGATATCTACGGTGCCGAATTCAGCAACCACTTCGTCTACCAATGCTTGCGCAGCGTTGAAATCTGCAGCATCGCTTTTATATCCTTTTGCTTTCACACCTTTCGCAGCCAATTCGGCTTCGAATGCGCGTGCTTTTTCGTCAGATGATGCGTAGGTGAATGCGATAGTTGCACCTTGATCGGCGAAAACTTCAGCAATTCCTTTTCCTATTCCGCGAGATGCGCCAGTAATGATAGCGACTTTTCCTTCTAATAATTTCATGATAAACTGTTTTTACAAATCTACTGCTTCTGCAATTAATTCAGCAATGTCTTTCACTGCTATGGTATGCTCTTGTTCGAAGTGCTTCACACCATCGGTCATCATGGTGTTGCAAAACGGACATCCGGTTGCGATAACACTCGGCTTCACCGCCAACGCGTCTTCTGTGCGTTCAACGTTCACTTCTTTGTTTCCTTTTTCGGCTTCTTTAAACATTTGTGCACCGCCAGCACCACAACACAGTCCGTTGGTTTTGCAACGTTTCATTTCAACCAGTTCCGCATCGAGTGCTTGTATCAATTGGCGAGGAGCTTCGTACTCTCCGTTTCCTCTTCCGAGGTAACACGGGTCGTGGAAGGTGATTTTCTTTCCTTTGAATTCTCCGCCTTCAATCTTCAATTTCCCGGTATTCAACAAATCTTGAATGAGCTGGGTGTGGTGAACCACTTCATAGTTTCCACCCAATTCAGGATATTCATTTTTTAACGTGTTGAAGCAATGCGGGCATCCGGTTACGATCTTCTTCACTTCGTATGCATTCAAAACACTGATGTTTTGCATGGCCATCATTTGGAAGAGGAATTCATTTCCTGCGCGCTTTGCAGGATCTCCTGTGCATGATTCTTCAGAACCTAAAATTGCAAACGAGGTATTGGTGTGGTGAAGAATTTTTGCGATGGCCTTGGTAATTTTCTTTGCGCGGTCGTCGAAGCTTCCAGCACATCCCACCCAAAAAAGCACTTCGGGTGTTGTTCCTTCGGCCATGCATTCGGCCATTGTACGTATCTTGAAATCCATGTTGTTCGAATTATTCGTTTGTCCAGTCTGCACGGTTCATAGCGCTCATTGCCCATGGCGCTCCGTTGTTCTCAACGTTGTTGAACATAGAGGTAATGCTATCGGGCGATTTAGATTCTTCCATGATTAAATATCTGCGAAGGTCTACAAGCACTTCCATGGGGTTAATGTTAATGGGGCAAGCATCTGCGCAAGCGTTGCAAGTTGTGCATGCCCAAACTTCTTCTTCCGAAATGTAGTCGCGAATTAAACTCTTTCCATCATCTACCCAAACGCCTTTGTTTGCTGCCTTGGCATTTCCAATTTCTTCCATGCGATCGCGAACGTCCATCATTACTTTTCTTGGAGAAAGTAATTTTCCTGTTTGATTTGCAGGACAAACTGAAGTACATCTTCCGCATTCGGTACAAGAATAGGCGCTTAAAAGTTGTGTGCGTTTTAAATCTGAAACATCTTTCACTCCAAAGCGAGTGAATTCAACGGGCTCTACTGATGCATTCGGATCGAGCATAAGTTTCACCTCGTTGGTAACGGCTTTATCGTTCGATAAATTTCCAGGCGATTGCAACTTGCTGAAATAGGTTGTTGGAAAGGCAAGAAGAATGTGTAAATGTTTTGAATAGGAGAGGTAAACAATGAATCCAAGAATACCTACTATGTGGAACCACCAGCAGAAATGGCTAAGACCTTCCAACGCTCCAGTTGATAAGGGCTTTAAGAACGGTTGTGAAATCTGACTCACCCAGAACGAAGGCACACGCGCAGGTGTTGCACTGCGAACAGTAAGAATGCTATCGGCTGCGTTCATGATTAAGAACGCCTTCATTAAAAGAATTTCAGTAAACAGAATAATGTTAGCGTCGCGTCTTGGCCATTGCTTTATTTCAGGAGATTGGAAACGCTTGATCTTTCCAAAATTTCTACGAATAAGAAAAATAGCGCATGCGATGATTACCAATCCAGCGAGCACTTCAAACAGATTAATTAATAGTCTATAGTAACCTCTAAATCCAATGAAAGAGCGATGCTCACCTGTAAGTCCGTCTACGATTATTTCAATCAGTTCAATATTGATGATGACAAAACCAACATATAGAATAAGGTGCATTAATGCCACGAACGGACGCGAAAACATTTTACCTTGACCGAAAGCCACGAGTATCATGATTTTTAGTCGTTCGCCTTTGCGGTCGGTTTCAGGACCTTTTTGTCCGAGGAGAATGTTCCCCTTAACAAATTCATATCTTTTGAAGATGAAGAATCCAGCGACTGCCAGTAATAATGCGAATATGATTTGAGAGATCATGAATGATTTCGATTTTTAAATTGAAGAATTACTTACCACTTTTTTCTTGAATCATTTGGTCAATGATTTTGCGCATGTCTTCGAGCTCTGCTTTCGAAAACTTGTCGGCATCGCGTCTTCCAAACAATGAGAACCCAACGTAGCTCTTCGGATGGTTGCGCATGTCGTCTAACAACAGGTCGAGACTGTGTGTGGCGTTAACCAATTCGTGGTGAAGGCTATCGTTGTTTACGAGTTTGCCTAGCGTACCTTGACCGCTGTTTACTTTGGACATAACCTCTTCAAAATGTCCCATGGCTTGGTCTACTTTATAGAGCGTTGTGGTTAAGCGAATGCGCGACAGGGTGTCGGTGAATTGCGTTATGTTTTTAATGGCTTGGTCAATGCGATCATTGTTTGCTTTGAGCGCATTGGTTAGCGATTGCGCATTTCCAATTATTTCAGCTACTCTTCCGCCATTGTTCGCAATAAGTACGTTCAAATTCGCAGAGGTAGACTCTAGATTATTCATAGTGCGTTGCAATGAACTGAATAGAGAAGGAAGTCCTTGTGCACCGGAATTGTTCAGTGTACGTTGAAGGCTCGCCAATACGCTGTCGACGTGTTGAAATATTTCTGTAGACTTTTGTTTGATAGGATCGATTTCATTTTTCAATGTTTCAGCCAAACCTTTCTCAAGCACAGCAACTAAGGTATCTTTGGTATTGGCCATAACCGAGCTATCGCCCAAAACAATTTGAATGGCTTTCCCGCCAAAGAAATCAGAATCGTAAATTTTGAGTTGAGAATCTTTCGGAACTGCAACATCAGCGTTGTTCAACACAACTTCAACCACCAGCCTGCCCGAACCATTCGATTCTAGTTCAATGCTTTTTACAATGCCAATTTTGAATCCGTTGATGATTACCGGACTTGATACTTCCAATCCTCCTATTTCATCGTAAATAGCGTAGTACTTTGTTTGAGTTGAGAAGATATTTACGCCTTTTAAAAAACTAACTCCGAAATAAACCAAGGCGAGAATTACAATAACTACAGCGCCTATGACTACTTCGTTGCGTGCTTTTTTACCGCTCATTTCTGAATTTTTTTAAGGGCTTCCTCGTTGCTAATTCGGATGCCATTTTCGAAGGCGACAACGAACGCTCCGCTGAATCCAGCTTCGCGAAGAATCTTTTGATTCTTCTTGGCGTCGTCTAAACTTCTTGTACAACCAACTAGGTACTTGTGAGCGCCGTTGCTAAGGTATTCCTCAATTCTGTCTAAACCTTTAAATTGATTTGATTTTTTTTGAATAGGTGTGGCTGAACTTAGGATTTGAACTTTAAATGCTACTTCGTTCGCGGGAATCTCTTCCCAAATAAGTCCCGCAAAGGCATTTTGTTTCACCGGTTGTTCAACAACCGCGGTAGGAGCAGGGGTGTTTGTGGGCTGAATGTTGAAAAGTTTGCTCTGATAATCGACAAATGCGCGATACACGGCCGAGCTCAATTCCTCCTTGGCTGCCTTACTTTGTAAGTAATCTTCTTCTTTGTGGTTGGAAAGGAATCCCAATTCGATGAGAATACTCGGCATATTGGTGAAGGTGATGACGTAATACGGAGCTTGCTTCACACCGCGGTCTTTTCTTCCCAACTTCACAAATTCATCTTGAACGTTTTTCGCAAGAAGAATGCTCTTGTCCTGGTAAATGTTTTCTCGGAGGCTCAGCGCAATGTACGTGTCGGGATTATTCGGATCGAAACCGTCGTAATCTTTCCCGCCATTGCTCTCGAGATAAATGGAAGCGTTTTCTCGCATGGCGTTCCGCAAACTTTCTTCCGATTTGTGCAATCCCATAACGAAAGACTCTGAGCCCGAAGCTTCATTATTCGGATTGGCATTGCAGTGAATACTTATGAAAAGATCGGCATTGTTTGAATTGGCAATTTCTACTCGACGTTTCAATGTTGGAAAGGTGTCGCCCGTTCTTGTATATACAACTTTAACATTGGGGTAGTTCTGTTCAATGAGTTTACCCACTTTCAGCGTTACGTCTAAAGCAATGTCTTTTTCTGAAGTCTTGTATCGTCCTGTCCCCAAGGTACCTGGGTCTGTCCCGCCGTGTCCAGCATCTAACACAACAATAAATTTTTTATCCGTTGTCTCTACTTTCTTCGAAATGCGATACGCCGAACCTAAAGTGAAAACCAGCGCCACTAAAAAAATGAGCACAATTTTCTTGTGCGTCTGCTGTAAGGGTTTATTTTCTCGAATGTTTAGCATAGCTTTGACACGTAAACGCAATTTAAACAAAACTATTTTTCTTTGTGAAGGCATGAACTTCCGACGCGCTCTAATTTTCACGTGTGTGGTGTTGATAAGCTCTTTATTGAACCCACTTGCAGCGCAGTCTGATACCTTGTCGCCCATGCCTTTTGACACCCTCTATTTTTCTTCGGAAGAGCAGGCCATGGAAGAGGTTCACTATTTCGGGAAAGACAGCACGGTCATGGATTTGGTGAACGATAGGGTTTATTTATACGGATTGGGTTCCTACGTGACATATGGAGATTTAGAGTTGAAAGCTGGATACATTGCCTTTTCTTTGGCCGACAACATTGCCTTCGCAAGGGGATTCAAAGATTCTGTTGGTGTTTATACGGGAAGGCCCGTGTTTACCCAAGGAGAGACCTCATTCGAAGAAGATTCGTTGGGGTATAATTTCAAAACGAAACGAGGAATCAGTTACGGTGTTCGCACGGAAGAGTCTGATGCGTATTTGCACACTGCTATTTCGAAAATGCAAGTAGACAAGACTATTCATATTCGAAAAGGCAAATTCACCACATGTTCGAATACGAATCCGCATTTCCATTTTCAATTGTCGAAGGCCATTATTATTCCGAATGAAAAGATTGTCAGCGGTCCGCTTTATTTGCAGTTCAGAAAAGTGCCTGTGCCTTTGGGATTGCCGTTTGGATTCTTTCCGAATAAAAAAGAGAGCACGTATGGAATTTTAATTCCGGGATATGGAAACGGTAGGGCGAAGGGATTCTTCGTTCAGAACTTGGGATACTATTTCCCCATTAACGATCACATAGACACGAAGCTTTTGTTCGACGTTTACACCGGAGGGTCGTGGAGTGCGAAGAACATTACTAACTACAAGAAGCGATACAAGTATCAGGGATCTTTCAATATTTCAAGAACCGTTAATAAGACAGGTTTCCGCGAGTTACCGAATTATTTGCAGCAGTCGACTTTCAACGTTCGTTGGACGCATGCGCAAGATCCGAAGGCACGTCCAAACGAGTCGTTCAACGCAAATGTGAATTTGGGAAGTTCTCAGAATTTCAGAAATAACTTGAATGCGACGCAACAGGACTTCTTGACGAGCACCTTCAACTCTGCGGTGCAATGGTCGAAGTCGTTTCCGGGAAAGCCTTTCTCCTTGGCGCTTTCGGCGAATCATACGCAGAACACACAGTCTCGATTGGTTCAGATTACGTTGCCCTCTGCGGCGTTCAATGTGTCGCGTATTAATTTGTTGAAGAAGGTTTTTCCAAAATCTCCAATCGGAATTAACGCCTCGGTGAATACTGAGCAGCAGCTTTCGGCAAACGAGCAACAATTCGGACAATTGACCGTGAGTGAATTGTTGAACAAGGCAACCAGCGGGGTTCGAATGAATACAACGGCAAGTACCTCTTGGAAGTTGGGGCAGTTTTTAACATTGAATCCGAGTGCAACCTTCACGGGGTATGGAACATGGAAAGTGGTTTCTCCGGTCAGCGATGCGCAGCTGGATACAGTTACGGGGTTCAAAGCAGCAGGGAATTGGTCTACGCAGATATCGGCGGATACACGTATTTATGGGACGTTTGTTAGGAAGGGTGCGAAGAAGCTAAAGGCGGTTCGTCACATGATTCAGCCTAGGGTGGGGTTTTCTTACACGCCTTATCAGAATTTCCAGCAGTTTGGATATTACGGGGTGAATGGCGAGTTCTTGGGTTATTCGGCATTTGATGCGGCAAGGTTTGCACCCACAAATTCTTCGCAGACGGCGAATATGAATTTTTCAATTAATCAGAATATTGAAGCGAAGGTTCGCGACGAATCTTCTGCGAAGGTGGCGTATAAGAAGGTGAAGATTATAGATAGTTTTAGAACGAGTGCTTCTCGCAACTTCATGGCCGATTCGATACAGTGGAGCAACTTGAATTTCGCCGCATTTACAACGGTTGGGAAATTCTTAACCTTGAACTATTCGTCTTCTTACAGCATTTACGATCGCGATTCGTTGGGTCGGAAGATTGATACGTTTTTGAATGAATCGCGAAAAGGAATTGCGCGCATGGAAGGCACCAATTTGGCATTGGGAATTGTTGTACGCAGCAAGCAGGCGAAGCCAAGTTCTAATCAGACGGCGGCTAATCCGGCGGTTACGCCTCAGCAGCAAGAGATTCTTTCTACCAACCAAGCTTCGTTGATTGACTTCAATGTGCCTTGGAATTTGAGTGTAAATTACAACTTGCGCATGAGCAAGAAGTGGTTGGTTGATCAACAGCGCGACAGTTCGATTTATTCGCAAGCCGTGACGTTCATGGGCGATGTTGCTTTCGCGAAACGCTTGGCGTTGAGCTTCAATGGAGGATATGATTTCAACGCGAAGGAAATGACTACAACCACGATTGGACTTCACGTAGATCTTCACTGTTGGGAGTTAAGTGCGAACGTGGTTCCGTTCGGACTTCGTCAGAGTTATTATATTCAGTTGAATATTAAATCGCCTTTGCTTCAAGATCTGAAGTTGCAGAGACGTGGTAATTTGGGAGATGAGACATTGCTCTACTAGAATAAGAATGCCTGAAAGGCGAATGTTTTCAACGAATGCCTGCAGCGAATGTCTGCGACGATTTTGCCTTGTCTGAACACTAATCAAAACGCCTCAGCGACCATGAAATAGAAGTAGCCGCCTTCGCGGCCGTAAGCGTAATCGAGGCGGATATTTAGTTTTTCTTGAGGGTTGACAACAAAGCGCAGACCAGTACCCACGGAGTATTTTATTCTGTTTACATGAAGGTCTGGTAGTTCTCCGAAAACATCTCCAGCGCCTGCGAAGGTGGTTAGACCGAATCGCCAAAAGAGTGGGAATCTGTATTCCAATTGGGCGCCCATGAAATGTTTATCTCTAAATCTATTCTTTGGGTAACCGCGAAGGATATCGTCGTTGCCAAGTGTGGCCATATCAATGAACGGAATATTTCCGAAGTTGAATTTGTTTTTATACTGAAAGGCGATTACATGATTTTTCTTGACGCTCCAGTATCTTTGATAAAGAGTATTGACATTGAAAAAATTAAATGTGCTGCCTAAGAAGTTGTTGAATAGGTAAGTTGAAAATTCGAACAACATACCTTTTTGCGCATTGATTACAATGTCTCTAGAATCGTAGACGCTTATAAATCCAATGGCAGAGCCAATACCTCCGTTCGATCCGCGAATAGTGCCCGATTCAAGCAACCCACCTGCGGTAGCCTTAATGCCATATTCTTTTTCGAATTCGTAGTCAAAGCCAATAAAGAAGTCGGGCTTGACTTTTTTCAAAAACATGGTTTTTATTTGAATGAGGTTATAAGAATAACTCTCCACTTGCTCTTTACGTGTGTCGTTACCAATTCCATAAAATTTATCTGGAAAATTTCTAAAGCGAAGATCACCTTTCAGCAAGTAGTTTTCATTTCGGGTAAAAACATTCCATGAAGACCATAAATCGGCTTGTCTGTTTTGGGTGTAATCGGCAAGAAGTTGAATGTTGCTTGTGCGCGTTGGAAGACTGGTCGAATCTTTCGCTTCGAGTTTAAAGTAGTGAACGCCCGCTGCGCCCGCTGCCCATCGTGTATCTGGCGTGTAATATAAAAGCGGAAGGAAAAAATTACCCTCAGATTCAGTTTTAACCGTGTCGTTAAGTGGCGTGAAACCAAGAAATTTTTTGCGCTGCGAATAGGTTGTTGACGAACAATGGAAAATGCAGAGTAATAATAAGAGTTTAATATTTTTCATCAACGAAATTTCCACTTGACATAAAAACAAATATAAATGTCATTGGGAGTTATTCTGAAAATGTTTTGCTGAAATCACGGTTGATTCGATTCGCTACTTATTTAGTTGTCCATTGCAGTGGCGTAATGGTTTAACATCAAAGTTTTATTCCGATGCCTATTCTTCCACTAATGAATTTCGGAAATTGATTGAAGTTGAGCGAGCTGATGTCTCTCTGCGAAATTGGGACAGCAGGATTGTCTGAACTTTCTATATTCAGATAATTGTCGAAAAGACAAATTGGTATGTTAACGTCGAGAAATAATTTGGAAGTCAAGAAGTAGCTTATTCTCGGTGTAATGAAGGTTCTTACGCCAATGTTCTGATTTGATGAAGGAAAAGAAGTTGAGCTTTCATAAGAGATACTGCTCTTTTGGAAATAAGGATTAACGCCAAAGCCAATCGAGGGAACGACTTTGTTATTTTTCAATTTGAGTAGAACAGCAATGTATTCGTAGCGAAGGGAAAGGGCTGTTTTTGTTATGTATTCACCGCTTACCAATTGGCCAGTGGCAGATGTGTCTGACACATACGCTGTTTTAGTTCCAACTTTGTTCACCATGAAATTGGTTAATTCAACTTCATGAAAATTATTCTTTTTCGATTTCCATTGAAATGCAATAGTCGGATGAAGAATTTGAGAGTTTGTATTGGTGTATTGAATACGAACAGAAGAAGTGTCAGACACTAGTATTGACTTTGATTGCTGCTCAAAGATGGTTGTGTTGTAAAGTTTTAAACCCGACTGATAATTGAGATATGTGTTTTGTGACCATCCGGTTGAAACCATGGATGTCAAGAATAGCAGGATAAGAAGATTATTTTTCACTTTTTTGATTTCGCACCTAACGCAAATGAGGGGGAGGTTATTGCTTTGAGAGGACACCTGGCGTCGCGAGGGTCCTTCGGATGAAGGTTGCGGAGCAACGAGGGTCTTTGACGATTTTAATTACGCAGTAGGAATTATGAAGTTCACAAATAGTACTGCTTCACAAAATTGCAATGGTGAATGCAATGACCCACAATCATGAAGCCGATGGCGCGAGTGGAGTAAGTGGTGTTGTTCGCGGTGGATTGGAATTGAAGCATTTCAGGCGACATGTATTTGAATAGCGCAATGGTTGACTTACGCACGAGCTCGAATTCAGCAATTAATTCAGCAAGACTCTGATTCATGTGTTTCGAGTTGTCGATGTAATCATTTTCGTTGAATCCAGGAAGAGGTGTGTTATCGAATCGTGAAAAACGCAAGACGCGATAAGCGAAAATGCGTTCGCATTCAATGATGTGCTTGAACACTTCTTTGGT
>CAYLOT010000024.1:0-38733 GCA_964385405.1 uncultured Chryseobacterium sp.
GACGGAAGGATTTTTCCGGAGTCCGATTCGTCCCAAACCATTATCGACTGCTTCTTGAACGAAACGCAAAAGTTGGGTGTTCAGATTAAAACGGAATACGCCGCAGACCTTACGTTCCTTCAATCGTACGATGCTGTTTTAATGACAGCTGGTTCAAGTGAATTGGTTTGGAAAGACCTCGAAGAACACGGTGTACCTTGCGTTCCGCGAGTCCCTTCCCTTTTCACCTTCCATATAAACGATAAATCGCTTCACGAACTTTCAGGGATTTCTGTTCCGCAGGCACAACTGGAAATTCGCGACACCAAAATAAAAACCAACGGTCCAATGCTCATTACGCATTGGGGATTAAGCGGTCCCGCTGTGCTGAAAGCCTCTGCCTTCGGAGCGCGCGCGTTGGCTGAGAAAAATTACGAAGCCACCGTTCGCATCAATTGGATTAATCAAAACTTCAACGAAACACTCGACGAATTGAAAGACCTCCGCGAATCGCACCCAAAGAAATTATGCGTCACGTTCAATCCGTTTCAACTCTCATCACGATTGTGGAATTGGCATTTGCAACGTGCTGATCTCTTCCTCAAAGATTGGGCGAACAGCAGCAACAAGTCGCTCGAAATTTTGGCTGAATCGCTCGTTCGTTGCGACCTTCCCATGACGGGCAAAAGCACCTTCAAAGAAGAATTCGTCACTGCCGGAGGAGTAGATTTGAAGCACGTGAATTTTCAAACCATGGAACACAAACTTGTTCCGAATTTGTATTTTGCAGGAGAAGTGTTGAATATAGATGCTGTTACGGGCGGATTCAATTTTCAAGCAGCTTGGACCACCGCTTGGATTGCAGCTCAAGGAATTGCAGATAAATTAGCACAATGAGTCACGAAGAATACATGCAAATAGCTCTTGACCTTTCCTTGTATGGAATGGGTTCTGTGGCACCCAACCCCATGGTGGGATGCGTAATCGTGCACAAGGACGAAATTATTTCCAAAGGATATCACACCGCTTACGGCGAACCCCACGCCGAAGTTGAAGCCATTCGTTACGTAGAAGACAAAGGTATTTTGAAGGAATGCACGCTCTACGTTACCCTCGAACCCTGCGCACATTTCGGCAAGACGCCACCTTGCGCAAACCTGATAACAGAGATGGGCATTCCGCGTGTTGTCATAGGCACACGCGATCCCTTCAGCGAAGTAAACGGAAGAGGCATTGATCACCTAAAAGCTAATGGTGTTGAGGTAATCGAAGGAATTCTCGAAGACGACTGTCGATTCTTGAATCGCCGATTCTTCACCTTCCACGAAAAAAAACGTCCGTATATTATTTTGAAATGGGCACAAACCGCAGACGGATTCATGGACAAGGTTCGTGAAGAAAACGAACGCGGCTCCTTCCCTATTTCTTCTTCTGAATCGCGAAAGTTGGTGCACCAGTGGCGCAGTTTGGAACACGCCATTTTGGTTGGACCAACAACAGCGCTTAACGATGATCCGGCATTGACCGTGCGTTTGGTGGAAGGCGAAAATCCGATTCGGATTGTTATAGATGAAAAGGGATGCCTTCCGGAAGAGCTTCAGTTGTTCAACAACGAAGCGCGAACCATTGCCTTGGTGGGCAACGGAGTTCAACCAAGATACAAATGCGAAATTCTTCCACTCGAAAAATCGGGTGTGGAAGAATGGATGCGTGTTTTGCATTCCGCGAATATTCAAAGCATCGTAGTTGAAGGCGGCGCTGGAATACTAAACACCTTTATTGAAAGTGGAATTTGGGATGAAATGCGCGTGTTCACTTCCAACAATAACATCGAACGCGGATTGAAAGCACCCATTCAAAAAGGTGCGCCATATACTGAAAAAGAAATTGGCGAAGACCGCCTAACTGTTACTGTTAACAAATGATCTATTTAATTCTAAGCGTCATAACCAATGCCGCCATTTATTGGTTGTTCAAATATTTCGAACGCATAGATGCGAAAATATTCGAGACCATTGTCTTCAATTATATCGTTGCGTTTACTTGCGGAATTTTCTTCGTTCCGAATGTCTCTGATGCTTTTCATAGTGCGTTGCAATTTCCTGTTTGGAGCATCGCTGGTTTAATTATGGGCGGACTATTTATTTCCGTCTTCTACTTTATGGCCATTACTGCA
Organism: uncultured Chryseobacterium sp.; assembly: GCA_964385405.1. GTDB lineage: Bacteria > Bacteroidota > Bacteroidia > Flavobacteriales_D > Sanyastnellaceae > CAIZGX01. The sequence continues at coordinate 2,156 of CAYLOT010000024.1, forward strand.
AAGAAATCGGGAATAGCGCTTGCCACGTTAAGTTCGAAGATGTCTTTGGTCTTGGCTGTTGTTCTCTTGGCATTTTTAGGAAAAGGAGAAATCACTATATTAAAAGCTATTGCCCTACTCATTGCAATTTTCGGATTGTACTTCTTCAGCACTGATGGAAAAAGTAAATTCGATAAAAGCGTGCTTGTTTATCCGCTGGTCCTTATGTTCGGAAGTACAAGTGTTGACTTTAGCATTGCCTATTTCCAAAGTTTCACTACCAATCAGAATGAGCTTTCGTTATTCACCTGCATGCCGTTCATGGGTGCGGGAATTATTGGCGTTAGCATGCTCGTATACAAACTTGTTTTTAAAAAGGAAAAATTCCCGTTGAAAGAATTGGGAACGGGCGTCTTGCTTGGACTTGTGAACTACGGCTCAATTTTCTTTCTTGTTGAATTATATCACAGCGGATGGATGCCTGAAAGCACAATATTACCAGTGAATAATCTGTTGGTGCTTGTAATTGGATCAATTGGTGCGGTTTTTATTTTCAAAGAGAAGCTCAACCGAAGAAAGATTCAAGGTTTGGTTATTTGTTTACTCGCATTAATCTTATTGTTATGAAATTAAAATTCGTTCAGGTCTTTTCGATTTTCATTGTTCTAGTTGGAAGTGCAATTAGCTCGAACGCAAATGCTCAAGCTTTTACTACAGCCCAGCTCGATTCAGCGAACACCGCAAAATCTATCACCCAACTTTCTGCTGAGGAAAAGAACGTCATTAAGCTCATCAATTTAGCGCGCATGTATCCGAAACAATTCGCGAAGAATTATGTCGCGAAATACGACGAGAAGAAAACCGGATTTGATTACGGGCCAGCATATGCAAAAGACAAAGCATCTTTAATTTCTACCTTGAATGAGACCAAGCCTATGAAGCCATTGGTATTTGACAGCAGCATGTATGTCCTTGCTAAATGCTGGTGCACTGAAGCGGGAAAATCTGGGGCTGTTGGACATACACGTAAGACTTGTGCTTTCGGTTATAGCGGCGAATGTTGCAGTTACGGATTCAGCGGGGCCTTGGATATTGTAATGCAATTAATGATTGATTACAACGTCCCAGGCTACGGCCATCGAAAGATTATCCTCACCCCCTATTATTCCAAAATTGGAATCAAGAACGGATCACACAAGACGTATACTTATCATTCGGTCATTGACTTCAAATAAAAAAGGCCGCATTCGCGGCCTTTTCGTTGTCTTATCAAAAAATTACTTCGACATCTTCTCAGCTAATTTCAACGCTTCGTAAAGGTTTACAACCTTTCCTGTCTTTGAAAGCTTTCCGAATTTAATCTTCTTCTCTTCGTCACCTGGCATAACCACTTTGTGCTTCTTATATGAAACGCCTGACTTAATAATGATATCTCGAACTTCTTTTGCAGAAAGGTTCGGATAGTAAGACATGATAGAAGCAGCTACACCAGCTGTAACCGGAGAAGCCATACTTGTTCCGCTTAATGGTCCGAATTGATTATCCAACACCGTTGCATAAATGTCAACGCCCGGAGCATAAATATCAACTGTCTTGTCACCGTAGTTCGAGAAGTCAGCCGACAAATGGTCAAGTGAATTGTCGCTCGCTCCTATTTCCAACCAAGTTGAACATGACTTTCCGTTTGCATAACGTGGTGTTGGGAAATTGTCTTTCACATCAACGTCTTTCGCATCGTTACCCGCAGCGTGAACCAACAACACTCCTTTCGATTCAGCGTACATAACCGCTTCGTCTACTACGTCTTTGTTCGGAGATTGTGATTTACCGAAACTCATGTTTATGACACGAGCACCGTTGTCTGCTGCGTAACGAATCGCATTTGCAACGTCTTTGTCGCGTTCGTCTCCGTCTGGCACACAACGAATAATCATCAATTGAGCAGTCTTACAAATTCCGTCCATTCCTGTTCCGTTGTTCGTTGCTCCAACAATTCCAGCAACGTGTGTTCCGTGAAGGGCTTCAGGACCATCGATGTGATTGTTACCGTAGTTGCGCTCACGTGGATTGCTGTAATCGTCACCCACCATTGTGCGTGGATCGAATTCTAAGTTGTATGAATAATTCAATTGATTGTTGTAATAATCTGCATACTCTTCGAGGTTTATGCCTCGCATCATAATGTTCAACACCATTCCTTTTGCTGCTTTCGCTGCATCGTCGGTAGGCTCATAAGCAGCCAATTGCTCTGCAGTGAAGTCGTTACCTAACGCCATAGCAAGAATTTCCTTGTTCGCTTTGAAGGTGGTCAAGAACGCATTGAATTGCGCTGCTTCTTCCTTCACTTCACCTACTCGTTTTTCATATTCAGCTTTTGTCTTTTCGTATTTCGCGAAATCTGCTTTGTCAGCTGCAGCAATTGAAGAAGCATCTTTTCCTTCAAAACGTTTCTTCAAATCGCGATAAACACGAGTGAACTCCAAATTATCTTGCTTCACATCGCCACCTTTTCCACCAATGAAACTCCATCCGTGAACGTCGTCGATGTAACCGTTTTTATCATCGTCAATTCCGTTGTTCGCAATTTCACCTTTATTGGTCCAAATATTTGCGTTTAAGTCTTTGTGGAAAGTCTCTGAACCACTGTCAATAATTGCAACCACCACTGGCGTTGCTGTCTTTCCTTTTTCTGCCATGTATGCATGCGCCTTAACTGCGCTCACGCCAGGAAGACCATCGGTGGCCATGTCTGCGTGTTGCCACTGTGTTTTTATGTCTGCATTTTGTGCAGTAACCGCGAACGGAATAAATAAGGCCGAGAAAACAATTGAAGCGAATCTTTTCGATAAGAAAGAATTCTGCTTCGAATTCAAAATAGGTTTGTTCATATGTGTTTAGTTGATGTTGCGAAATAAGGAAAGAAAGTTCGGATTATTGCTTTACAATATAAAAAAATATGTCATTTCCATCAGATCTTGAAATTGCACAAGCGTGCAAGATGAAGCACATCAATGAAATTGCTTCGAAGCTGAATATTAGCGTCGATGACTTGGAACATTACGGTAAGCATAAGGCTAAGCTTCCGTTAAACCTTATCGACGAGGCGAAAGTGAAACAGTCGAAGTTAATTCTTGTGACTGCTATTACTCCAACTCCAGCTGGAGAAGGAAAAACAACCACTTCCATTGGATTGAATGAAGGGTTAAATAAATTGGGAAAGAAAGCGGTAGTTGTTCTTCGCGAGCCTTCGTTAGGACCAGTATTCGGAATTAAAGGTGGTGCTGCTGGAGGCGGATACGCTCAAGTGGTTCCGATGGAAGACATTAATCTTCACTTCACGGGAGACTTTGCTGCTATTGAAAAAGCGAATAACTTACTTTCCGCATTAATAGACAACAACCTTCAAAATAAGCAAGGCAACTTGGGTCTTGATCCTCGTTTAATTTATTGGAAGCGCGTGATGGACATGAACGATCGTTCGTTGCGAAACATTACCATTGGTTTGGGTGGAACTGGAAACGGCATTCCTCGTCAAGACGGATTCAACATTACTCCAGCTTCTGAAGTAATGGCTATTCTTTGCATGAGCAAGGACCGTGAAGACTTGAAAAAGAAATTGGGGAATATCTTCGTTGGATTCACCTACGATCGCAAGCCCATCTATGCGCGCGATTTGAAAGCGGAAGGGGCTATGGCACTACTGTTAAAAGATGCCATTATGCCAAACTTGGTTCAAACCTTAGAAGGCAATCCTGCTATTCTTCACGGAGGTCCGTTCGCAAACATTGCACAAGGAACCAACACCATTATGGCAACAAAAATGGGAATGTCTTTAGCCGATTACGTAGTTACTGAAGCTGGGTTTGGTGCCGACTTAGGTGCTGAGAAATTCATGCACATCAAGTGCGGCGCAGCTGGTATTGCTCCAGATGCTATTGTTCTTGTGGCTACTGTTCGCGCATTGCGTCACCACGGCGGCGCAAAGAAAGAAGAATACAACACCGCAAGCATGGAGCGCGTAACCAACGGTTTCGCAAATCTTGAAAAGCACATCGAGAACTGCAAGAAATTCGGAATTACCCCAGTTGTTGCCTTGAACCACTTCCCTACCGATTCGCAAGAAGAGATCGATTTCGTGATTTCGAAATGCGCTGCCATGGGTGTAAAAGCTGTTGTTGCGAAAGGATTCTCTGAAGGTGGTAACGGCATGATGAATTTGGGCGAAGCCGTATTGGATGTGATTGAAAACGGAAACAACGAATTCCGCAGACTTTACACGAACGACCTTCCAGTTAAAGAAAAAATTGAAATTTTAGCGAAAGAAATCTACGGGGCTGAACGCGTGAATTACACGAAGGAAGCGGAAGGAAATCTTCGCACCATTGAAAAATTAGGCATTGCGAACTTCCCTATTTGCATGGCGAAGACGCAGAAATCGTTCAGCGACAATGAATCGAAAATTGGTCGTCCAACAGGATTCACCATCACGGTTCGTGAATTCGAATATGCTGTAGGTGCTGGATTCATTATCCCAATTTTGGGTGAAATGATGCGCATGCCAGGTTTACCTGCTGTTCCAGCAAGTGAGCATATGGACATTGACAACAACGGTGTTATTACTGGATTGTCTTAAATCATGAAGGCTTCTTTAAACTACCAAGCATTGAAGAACGGGCAACCGGTCTCCGATGCTTTGGTGGTTGAGGTGCCTGTTCAATTATTTATTGAAGAAGAACCGCTCACGGTTTCCATGTGCACGCCTACGCACATTCGTGAATGGGCTTATGGAATTTTATTTACGGAAGGAATTATTCGCTCTGCCGATCATATTCTTTCCTATTCTGAAAAAGAAATTGACCATCAATTTATTGTTCGTGTTTCACTGAACAATTCAACACAAGCCATCACGAACAAGCGATCATTGCTGAGTGTTTCCGCATGCGGAATATGTGGAAAAACTTCGTTTGAGCCCCCGACACTTCGTGATGACCGCGGAGCGGATGACGAACGAAGTTCGATGACGCTGCGCGATGGGATTGCGGAAATGATGGTGCAGTTAAGAGAATCTCAAACCTTGTTCGAGGCAACAGGCGGATGTCATGCGGCGGGAGTGTTCGATAGTGAAGGGCAGCTTATTTTCGCTAGCGAAGACATTGGCCGACACAACGCCGTTGACAAAGTAATCGGACACCTACTGCTGAACAATCAACTGCGCTCGGCCAAATTCATCGCTGTTAGCGGAAGGGTTTCTTACGAGATTGTTGCGAAGTGCTTTGCTGCAGGAATACCCAACCTTGCTGCTGTTTCTTCTCCTTCATCGTTAGCTGTAGACTACGCAAAAGAATTAGGCCTTTCACTCTTTGCCTTCTGCAGAGAGAATCGTATTACCCAATACGCCTAAATAAAAATGCCCCTTCCGAAGAAGAGGCATTTCAAAGTCTTTCAGAATTTTTATTTCTTCGAATAAACTTTTACCAAAGTAATATCGAATACCAAAGTTGAGTATGGAGGAATTGGTCCTTGATCCATATCGCGATAAGCCAATGAAGATGGTATGAATAAGCGAATCTTTCCGCCTTCCTTCACCTTTTGCAATCCTTCAGTAAATCCTGGAATCAATCCACCCAAGTTGAAGGTTACAGGCTTACCTGCATCAGAAGAATCGAATACAGTTCCATTAGTTAGCTTACCTACATACTCCACTTGAACTGAATCTTGTGCAGTCGCATAAGCTCCTGTTCCTTCTTGAGTCACAAGGTACATCAATCCAGATTCCGCAACTTGAATCCCTGGTGTATTATTCTTAATAGAATCAATTACCGCAGTTTCCTTCGTTTTAACTGAAGCCAATTTCGCTTTTTCACGACGTTGGAAATAGTTATCTAAAAACATTTGCGCTTCTTCCATTTCCATTCCTGCAGCACCGTTAGCAGCCTTTTCGAAAATGTTATAGTTAATCAATGAGTCAATTTCCATGCGTTGCATGTTCTCGCCAATAGCCAATCCCAATGCAAATGAAAGACTATCATTGGTTGAAGTCAATGTAACCTGTCCGTGAGCCGAACCACCATGTCCTTTCTCAGAAATGTGCGGAGCAATAACTAAGGCTACAATAGACATTAACTTAATTAAGATGTTCATGGAAGGTCCTGAGGTGTCTTTGAACGGATCACCCACAGTGTCTCCTGTTACAGATGCTTTGTGTGGTTCAGACTTCTTGTAGTACATCTCACCGTTAATCTCAACACCTTTCTCGAAAGACTTCTTCGCGTTGTCCCATGCACCACCAGCGTTCGATTGGAACATACCCATCAATACACCCGATACAGTTACACCCGCTAACAAACCACCCAATACTTCTGGCCCGAATGCGAATCCAACAATAATTGGAACAATCAACGCAATAGCACCCGGAGCAATCATTTCACGAATAGAGGCTTCAGTAGAAATAGCTACACACTTCTCGTATTCAGGCTTCGCTTTGTATTCCATAATACCCGGAATCTCGCGGAACTGACGACGAACTTCGTTTACCATATCCATAGCCGCACGTCCTACCGCTGCAATAGCCAAAGACGAGAAGATGAATGGAATCATTCCACCTACAAACAAACCTGCTAATACAGGAGCTTTGTAAATGTCAATCGCATCAATACCTGCAATACCTACGAACGCTGCGAACAACGCCAATGAAGTCAATGCTGCAGATGCAATAGCGAATCCTTTTCCAGTTGCTGCAGTAGTATTACCTACGGCATCTAAGTTATCTGTACGATGACGAACTTCTTCAGGAAGTTGGCTCATTTCGGCAATACCACCCGCGTTATCTGCGATTGGTCCGAAAGCGTCAATAGCCAATTGCATCGCTGTTGTTGCCATCATACCTGCAGCTGCAATAGCCACACCGTATAATCCAGCAAACTCATACGATCCGAAAATACCAGCAGCCAATACCAAGACTGGAAGAACGGTAGATTCCATACCCACAGACAATCCACCAATGATGTTGGTCGCGTGTCCAGTAGCAGATTGCTTAATAATAGAAAGAACTGGACGTTTTCCCATTGCTGTGTAATACTCGGTGATAATACTCATTAAAGCACCCACTACAAGTCCTACCATAATTGCCCAGAACACACCCATTTTCGTTACTTCAACTCCACGGGCAGAATCTGTCCAAGTCATGGTTTCAGGAAGCATCCATTGAACAATGGCAAATGATGCAACCGCTGTAAGAATAATGCTCGACCAGTTACCTAAGTTCAATGCGTTTTGAACGTTACCCATTTCGTCTTTCACACGAACGAACAACATACCAATGATTGAGAAGATAATTCCTAAACCAGCAATCAACATTGGTAATAAAATTGGAGCAATTCCACCGAAATTATCTTTCGATACCAACTCTCTTCCCAATACCATTGTAGCAAGAATGGTTGCAACATAAGAACCAAACAAGTCAGCACCCATACCCGCAACGTCACCTACGTTATCACCTACGTTATCTGCAATTGTTGCTGGGTTACGTACATCATCCTCAGGGATACCTGCTTCAACCTTTCCAACCAAGTCAGCTCCAACGTCTGCTGCTTTGGTGTAAATACCTCCCCCCACACGAGCGAACAATGCAATCGATTCAGCACCTAAAGAGAATCCAGCAAGAACCTCTAACGCCTTCTCCATTTCCATTCCGTTTACACCAGCGCCAGTTGCTTTAACATACATGGTGTAAAACACAATGAACAAAGACCCAAGACCAAGCACTGCCAATCCGGCAACCCCCAATCCCATTACAGATCCACCAGTGAAACTTACTTTCAAGGCTTGAGCTAAACTTGTGCGTGCAGCTTGTGTTGTACGAACGTTCGCTTTAGTTGCGATGTTCATACCAATGTATCCTGCTAATGCAGACAATACAGCACCAATCAAGAAAGAAACTGCAATAATTGGAGAAGAATTCTCAACTGTAGTTCCTGACCAAGCAAGCAATGCACCTGCTATAACTACGAAATAAGCCAAGATTTTCCATTCGGCTTTCAAGAACGCCATTGCACCTTTGGCAATGTATCCTGCAAGCTCTTGCATGTTCTCGTCACCAGCATCTTGCTTCGTAACCCATGCCGACTTTATAGCCATGAACAAAATTCCAAGCAGACCTAACGCTGGAATAGAATAGAGCACGATATCGCCCCATTGTAAGTTTCCCATAATTTATTTTTTACTGTTAAACGGGTGCAAAAATAGGTGTTTTTGCCTTTGGTGCAAAAACTAATTTACCCCTCTACTTGACCTTAATTTCCTGTAAATCTTTGAGCAAGCCCCTTGTATCTTCCGCGAAGATGGAAATCTTGGCTTGCTCGTCTGAGCTCAAGTCGTACTTTTTTGGATTGGCTTCCCAATCAGAAACTGGAATAGAATAAAATCCACGCGGACTTCCACCAGCTCTGCACCAAAATGGGACATACCCCCATGAATCCCACGTAACCTTTTTATTCTTCACTCTTAATTGAAGAACCACTCCAATGCCTCCATCTTTGTAACGCTCGCGCTGATTGCTAATGAAATTGCCAAGGCTGAAGGCAACAGGCACATTTTTCAGAGAATCACTCTTCGGATGAAGAACAAGCATGGGTTGAACCACATGCGGATGAAGTCCGATAATTGCATCAGCTCCCGCATCTGCTAACCACTGCGCTAATTTATCTTGCTCTGAATTTTCCTTTCGTTGGTATTCCGTTCCCCAATGAATATTCACAACTGTGAAATGAGCTCCTCGTTCAACAGCAGTTTTCAAATCTTTTCTAATTTGAAGGGTATCAATCATATTCACCACATTCGGATGCTGAACCACGAGTCCATTGGTTCCATACGTACAATTTAATAGCGCAATCTTCACTCCCTTCACTTCTTGAATAAGCGGGTAATTCTGATCGCGAGAGAGCGTGTCTAAAAAAGTTCCCGTGTGCGTAATTCCCAACGAATCGAGCATGAGAATGGTTCGCTCCAAGCCTTTCTTCCCGCGGTCTTGTGAATGGTTGTTCGCTGTAACAAATATATTGAACCCAGCGGCAAATATGCCTTCTGCAAAAGCATCAGGAGAAGAAAACTGCGGATAACCTGAATAGGGCTTTCCACCCAATGTCACTTCTAAGTTCGCACAACGGTAATCAAATGAATGTACAAATTCAGAGATGTACTGAAACCAATGCGTGTATTCATAAACTCCCTTCGACTCATTGAAAGCTGCTCCTATCATGGGCTCATGCCCCATCATATCACCGACAAAAAAAAGAGTAATATTTTTTGTGGTTGTATCCTCACTTACAAAAACGACATCGGTCTTCTCTCCTTCCAAATGCTTGTCTCCAAAACTGTAAATTCCGTAAAACAAAGAAAGAATTATAAATAGAGAGATACCGCTGGTTTTAAGCATATGTAGGTTGGATTGCATAAAACAAATATAGGACTTCAAGTCTATCTTTGCACTTGATGAATCACAGCAGTCAACTCGCAACAGAAGCTCAGCGCACCATTCGATACAGTATCTTGGTTAATTTCATTTTATCTGTTGTGAAGTTTGCTGCAGGAATCATTGGCAACAGTTTCGCATTGGTTGCAGATGCAGCAGAAAGTTGGGTCGATTTTGCGTCTTCTTTTTTAGTCTGGCTTGGTCTGCGCACCGCTGCTCTTCCGCCAGATAAGAATCATCCGTACGGACATGGAAAAGCCGAACCGCTCTCTGCCATGTTCGTTTCCGTTCTTATGTTTAGTGTGGCATGCTTCATTGTTTATGAAGCCATTCAACACATCATGACACCGCATGAATCGCCTCATTCATGGACAATTGTTGTTATTCTCGGAGTGCTAGTAGCTAAAGAGCTGCTCTACCGCTTCATGAAAAGAAACGCGAAGAAATTCAAGAGCAATGCACTCGCCGCAGAAGCTTCACACCAGCGAACAGACTCAATTACCTCATTGGCCGCATTGGTAGGAATTGTGATTTCGTTGGTTGCCGGAGAGGGTTATGCCGCAGCCGACGACTGGGCGTCGCTACTGGCAGCTTATTTCATTTTACAACAAGCATTCAAGATTGGAAAAACTGCGATTTCTGAATTAATGGATGAAGCGCAGCCAGAAGAAATTGTGAATGAAATTCGAAACACCGCTCAGCAAGTTGAAGGCGTGATTAAAATCAATGCGTGTTTCGTAAGGAAGATGGGATTCGAATGGTTTGTAGACATTCACATTGGATTAGACGGAAATCAAAGTGTATATGTCGGACACGACATTGCCCATGAAGTGGTTGACTCTATAAAGGAAAAGTTTCCGCAGGTCTATGATGTGCTTACGCACATAGAGCCTCACGAAGACAACGACCCAATCAGTTGATCCGTTGTCAGCGCTTGCTGATCTCCGGTAGTCATATCTCGAACTTGCCACATTCCCGACTTGACTTCATCTTCACCCACAACAATAACGAACGGAATTTTATTATCGTCGGCGTATTTGAATTGCTTCTTCAACTTCGCTTCTTCCGGATACATCTCACATGAAATGCCCGCGTTGCGAATTTGCTTTAGCAAATGAAACGCCGCAGCTGTGGTTTCACCCCCAAATTGAACCAATAGGACTTTCGTTCCTGAAGTTGCAGATTCGGGGAATAAGTTTAATTCTGAAAGGACTTCGAATATTCGGTCGGCTCCAAAAGAGATTCCAACACCCGAAACACCTTTCCATCCAAAGATTCCAGTTAAATCGTCGTATCGTCCGCCACCGCATATACTTCCCATCTGAATGCCTTTTGCCTTCACTTCGAATATGGCTCCGGTGTAGTAATTCAATCCGCGGGCTAACGAGACATCGAAAATGAGTTCACCTTTGTTCATGCCCGACTTCTGAACTTCGTTCCACACGAATGTCAACTCTTCAATTCCTTTTAAACCTGTTTCAGAATTTCCTAAAACAGATTTCAAGAAATTCATTTTATCGTTGAAGTCTGAGAGAGCGTTCAACGATTTGAAGGTCTGAAAGGTCTCATCGGGAATTCCCATTTCACTCAGTTCCTTTTGAACCGCTTCTTCACCAATCTTGTCCCATTTGTCGAGCACAACGGTTAACCCCATAAATTTGTCGGCCACGCCTGTTGCTTCTGCAATTCCAGCTAAAATTTTACGGTTGTTAATGACGATTGAAAATCCGGGAAGGTTCAAGTTTGAAAGAACTTCGTCGAACAGCTGCACCAATTCTACTTCCACCCAAAGACTATCTGTGCCCACCACGTCGGCATCGCACTGATAGAACTCGCGGAATCTTCCGCGCTGCGGACGATCGGCGCGCCATACGGGCTGAATCTGGTATCTGCGAAAAGGGAGAACAACCGCATTTCTGTTCATGGCCACGAAACGGGCAAAAGGAACCGTTAAGTCATAGCGCAAAGCGCGATCACAAATTTCAAACGACAATTTGCGCGAATCTGAAAGTTTTTCAGAAGCCACGTCTTTCAAAAAATCACCGTTGTTAAGAATCTTGAAAATAAGCTGATCACCTTCTTCTCCGTACTTACCTGTAAGTGTAGAAAGATTTTCCATAGAAGGGGTTTCCAAGGGTTGGAATCCGTACTTCTCAAATGCAGCGCGTATTACGCCAAACAAATAATTTCGTTTGCGCATAACATCTGGCGCAAAATCACGTGTTCCTTTCGGTATTCCAATGGATGTGCTCATAATTCAGAATGCAAAGTAAAGACTTGAACGCCGTTGAGCAATAATTTTCTTTAATAAGAGTTCGGAATGTCGAAATACAACTGACTATCTTTGTTGCAATGAAAGGAAAACTACTCTTTGTCATCATGGCCTTACTCCTTTTGGGTATCGGTTCCGCGAAAGCGCAACTTCCTCCAAAGGTGGTTCAAGTTTCGGGGGTAGTCCTCATCAGTGATTCATTGTATCCTGCCGGATTTGTTGCTATTTATCGCGCGAAAGATCGACGAGGAACTTATTCGGGTCGCGACGGATATTTCACTTTACCTGTGATGGTTGGTGACACGTTATTCTTTACATGTACAGGACTGAAAGACTCTTACTTCGTAATTCCCGAGAGCACCACTGAGAACCAGCTTTCCATGGTTCAGGTCATGAATATGGAAAGTTATATGCTTCCAACAGCATACATTCTTCCCTACCCTTCCAAAACAAGATTACGAGCTGAAATACTATCGCTCGATTTACCAGGAGACGAATATGTTTCTTTTCACCGCGAAGGAAACGATATTGTGAATTACGACGGAATGTTAGATTTTAGTGCTCAATCTTACAGATCTGCTTCATCACAACTTCAAAGCAGGTATACCAACGGATTTTATTCGGGTGGAAATTTACTTAGCAAAGATGCTTGGGGAAAATTCATGCGCTCACTGAAAAGTGGTGAATTAGACTCACAACAATAGAAAGCATGCGGAAAGGATTTTTTATTTTTTTATTTTCTATTTTTTCGTTCGCTGCCTTCTCTCAAAAAGCCACATTGAAAGGCATAATTAAAAACAGCTCAGGAGAATCTGTGCCTGGTGTAATTATTACTTGCAAAGAGTTTCCCAATGTTGGCACTTCTTCAGATAATCGCGGTTATTTTTCATTAGAGCTAAAATCAGAAACTACACTCACCATTCTTTTCAAAGGTTTGGGAGACGAACCTGTTCAAAATGTTTTTTACCTCACCAATGGAGATGTTAAAGAGGTTGAAGTATTGCTAGATAACTCCCTCACTACAACTACCTTCGAGATCTTCGATAAAGGAAAACGCGAAGGCGGTTTTCGAGAAATTGAATTAAAACTTCCGACCAAACTTCCTATCATGAACCAAGGTATTGAGGGGTATCTTATTCAAGCAGCGGTAAACATGCCCTCGGAACTAAGTTCAAGCTATAGTGTTCGCGGAGGAAGTTTCGACGAGAACTTGGTTTACGTGAACGATATTCAAGTTTATCGTCCTTTCTTGGTTCGAAGCGGACAACAAGAAGGATTGAGTTTCCCGAATCCAGATATGGTGAGTTCTATAAATTTCTCTGCTGGTGGATTTCAGGCGAAGTTCGGAGACAAGATGTCTTCTGTGTTAGATATTCAATATGCACGACCCGATAGTTTAAGTGGAAATTTTCAAGCTGGATTTTTAGGTACGCAATTGCAATTGGGGGGATGCAATAAAAAAGGAACCTTCACACACAACTCCGGATTTCGTTACAAGAATTACGCATATGCGTTGAATTCACTGGATGTATCAGGAGACTACAAGCCGCGCTTCAACGACTTTCAAACCTATTTGACCTACAGACCAAAAACCAAATATGGTCCTTGGGAATTTAGTTTTTTAGGGAATTACTCAAGTAACCGTTATAACTTCATTCCACAAACAAGACAAACCGATGTTGGAAGCATTAACGAAGCGTTGCGCTTGACGGTTTATTTTGAAGGACAAGAAATTTCGAAATACGATACCTACTTCGGAGCATTTTCAACCCGATACAATCCGAACGAGCATTCGCAATTGCGATTAACCTTCAGTGCATTCAATACGATTGAAAGTGAAAAGTTCGATATTCTCGGTGCATACAGACTCGATGAATTGGATCGCGACTTGGGATCCGATAAATTCGGAAGTGTATTAACCAACAGAGGCGTGGGTGCATTTTTAGAACATGCGCGAAACGAATTGAACGCTCAAGTTTATCAAGTCACGCACAAAGGATTTGTAGACTATGTAAAGCAACATCATTTGTTGGAATGGGGTTTCGACGCAAACATTGAGCACATCAATGACGTGTTAAGTGAATGGACTTTGGTTGATTCCGCTGGTTATGCCACTCAACATCCGAGAGATTCCATTGGCTATACCAATCCGAATGCGCAAGGCAATCAGATTATTCCTATTCAAGACCGTGTGAAGGCGAACAATCAGATTACCAGCAATCGCGTAAATGTGTTCGTGCAAGACACTTGGAGACATTCCATGCAGAATGGCGCAACGCTTACGGCTACGGCTGGTGTTCGTGCCAACCATTGGACATTCAATGACCAGACTGTCGTAAGTCCGCGCATTAACGTGGCCTACAATCCCACATGGATTAAAAAACGATTGAATGAAGGTGGGAAATTAGACTCACTCAGGAAAGACATCATTATTCGTGCTGCGGCTGGATATTACTACCAACCTCCCTTCTATCGAGAAATGCGTGGCTTCGATGGAAAAGTAAATCCGAATATTCGTGCACAAAAGAGCATTCACTATGTGTTGGGCGCAGACTATGTTTTCAATTCATGGGGACGTCCATTCAAGTTGGTTACTGAATTGTACTACAAGAAAATGGACAACATTATTCCATACGAATTGGAAAATGTTCGTCAGCGTTACTTTGCAGTGAACAGCGCAAAAGGATACGCCTATGGAACCGACGTGATGGTTAATGGAGAATTCATTCAAGGTGTGCAGTCGTGGTTCCGCATGTCTTACCTGAAAACTATGGAAGACATTAACAATGACTCGTACAACATTTATTTAAACAGCGACGGCGATACAATTTACAACGGCTATACTTTGAATGATGTTCCTGTAGATTCCATTACCCAGTATCCTGGATATGTTCCGCGTCCGACCGATCAACGCGTAAGCGTCTCCCTCCTCTTCCTCGACGAAATGCCGAATCATGAGGAATACAAGGTTATGTTGAATTTTTATTTCGCTACCGGACTTCCATACGGGACACCTGATCAGCAGCGCTACAACGACGTATTCAGAACACGTTCATACTTACGTGCAGATTTAGGTTTGTCTCGCGACATGTTCGTGAAGCGCAAGAATAAGTTCTTCGATTCTGGAAACATAGCCCTTGAAATCTTCAACCTTATGGGCGTTAACAACATCATTAATCACCAATGGATTGAAGATGTGAACGGCAGACAATATGGTATTCCGACCTATTTAACCGGACGAAGAATTAATCTTCGGATGACGCTTTCTTTCTAGTTGAATACAAACTTTGTTTGATGACACTTTGTGATGACCGTTCCGGATGACGCTGTGCGATGACACTTTGTGATGACCGCTTTACGGAGCGGTATCGATTGAAAATCATCATTACACGAAGTGTGTCATCGCAACTTCGTTGTGTCATCCTTCGCGGAAGGTCATCACGAAGTGTATATTTACATTATGAAAAAACTTCTAATCCGGAGCGTCATTGCGCTTATAACACTTATGCTCTTATGCCTTGGAGCAGCATATTTTTGGTTGAAGAGTAGCCTTCCTGTTTATTCAGGAGAAAAGAAATTGGCCGGTTTGCACGAGCCGGTTTATGCGTATTTCGATGAATATGGTATTCCGCATATCGACGCGAAGAATTCTGAAGACGCATATCGCGCACTTGGCTATCTGCATGCGCAAGAACGATTGTTCCAACTGGAATTGCTTCGCAGAGCCGGTAGCGGAACATTAGCCGAAATCATTGGCGAAGACATGGTAAAAGTCGACCGCATTTTCAGAACGCTCGGAATTTCAGAATACGCAAAAACTTCTGCAGCGAATTTTCAAAAAAATCACGTCAACGACGAAATGTCGAAGGAAGTGAACGCATACATAGATGGTGTGAATCAATTCATTCAAAACGGACCTACTCCTCCTGAATTCGCACTCATGGGAATTCCAAAAAGAGACCTGACTGTTGAAGACATGTTCTGCATTAGCGCGGCCATGAGCTTCTCCTTTCAAATGGCAAATAAGACAGAGCCCGTTATGACACACATTGCGCTTAAGCACGGAGAGGAATACCTCTTCGACCTTGGGCTGCATCACGACTCTACCGAGTCTGAAATTCGTCACTTTGATAGTCGCGGACTCGATTCAAGTTTAATGGAATTGAATACTTTATTTCTCGAAGCTGAAGCCGTACTTCCCGTTGCACCTTTCGACGGCTCAAATTCATGGGCGGTTGCAGGAAGCAAATCGGCTACAGGAAAACCCATATTTTGCAACGACACACACATTGGCTATGCCCTTCCGCAAACGTGGTTTGAAGCACATGTGAAATGTCCCGAGTTCGAGATAACCGGACATTTCCTTGCAGGAATTCCTTACGCTCTTGTTGGTAGAACTCCCAATCACGCTTGGGGTGTTACCATGCTTGAACACGATGAAATGGACTTCTATGCTGAAAAAAGAAATCCGAATAACCCGAACGAAGTTTGGTACAAAGGGCAATATGTTCCGATTACGTTCAGAACAGAAGAAATTAAAATAAAAGGAAAAGAACCGCTCGTGCTTCAAGTGCCAGTTACGCCGCACGGTCCTGTTGTGAACGATGTTTTTGTTGGAATGAACAGCTCTACCCCTATCTCTATTTCTTGGGTGTATACCAAAGTGGAAAACAAAACATTTGAAGCCTTCCGTGAAATGAATCTTGCGAAAGACATGAACGAATTCGAGGCGGCACTTCCACAAATTCATGGACCTGGACTTAGCATTAATTACGCAGACAACGAGGGCAACATTGCCTGGTGGGCTTGTGCTAAACTCGCAAAGCGCAATCCTGCAGTAAACTCGTGGATCATTCTCAACGCAGGCGACACCATCAACGAATGGAACGGTTATTATTCTTTCAACGAAAATCCAAGATGCATTAATCCTGAATGGGGTTACATCTACAGCGCTAACGATTGGCCCGGAGTGCTTGAAGATGGATCATACTATCCTGGATACTATAAACCACAGTATCGTGCCGATCGCATTCGCACGTTACTGGAAACAAGCAATGAATGGACTGCGGAAAAAATGAAAGCTGTTCTGAACGACGTTACTTCGACTGTTGATGCAAGTTTGTTGAAGGAACTCGAACGACTTGCCAAAAAAAGCAAGTACTACGAAGACGTTGCTCCTGCATTCAATTGGGACGGTGCTTACGAACCAGAAGCCGCGGGCCCAGTGCTATTCAATCGTTTCCTCTATTACTATTTGAAGTTTGCTTGCGAAGATGAAATGGGAAAAGAAATTTTCAATTTGTTCCTAGACACGCATCAAATGCAGCGCACGCAAATGGATTTATTCCACAACGAAAACGCTGTTTGGTGGGATAATGTAAATACGAAAAACATTGAAACCCGTGAGGAAATATTGATGAAAGCTTTCGAAACAGCAGCACAAAAATTATTGAAAGAAGAAGGTGTGGTTGAAAAATGGGCCTGGAAAAAAGTATGTAAACTCGAATTGAAGCATCCGCTTAGCGCCGTTGCCCTTTTCAAACCGTTTGTTAATCGAATGGAAATGCCCGTGTGGGGCGGAAATGAAACCATTCATCAAACCGGATTTAAACTCGACAGCACAGGAACATACCGCGTGCATTTCGGTTCGCAAATGCGCATCATTCACGACTTCGCAAATAACGACAGTTGGAACATTAATCCAGCCGGACAAAGCGGGCATCCGTTAAGCAAGCACTACCTTGATCAAGCAGAGCTTTATCGCACCAGACAATTCAGACACGAGTGGAACAATTGGGAGAAGATTAAGACTTTCCCGAAGTTGCGCTTATCTTAGACACCTCAATAAACAGCAGATCAAATGAAGAGATTATTCATTGCCGCGTTTGCGCTATTCATAGGATTAGCAGCAACAGCCCAAGAAAAGAAGAACCTAACATTAGAAGAATCGGTTCTTGGTCAATTCAGACAATTCTATCCAGAACAATTACAGTTGCAATGGATTCCAAGCACCGATCGTTATTCTCAAATCAAAAACGACACGCTATTCAGTCAAGCGGCAATAGGCAAATCGAAGCCAACTGTAGAGCTTACGCTTGCTGAAGTGAACAAAGTATTTCAAGAAATTGGAGTTGAAAAAGCTGCAAGTATGCCACGTTGGGAATGGATTTCCGCTAGCGAACTACATGCAACTGCCTCTTCAGTAAAAAACACAACCGTTGAAGTTACTTTCAACTTAAAAAATAAAATGGCATCTGTTGTGAGTGCATACAATGCCGATGCTGAAAACGTAGACTTTCACAACAAAGGAAACGTAGCCTTCACTAAAGGAAACAACCTCTTCGTGAAGAGCGGTGCTGAAGAAAAACAAGTGACATTTAATGTGGAAGGTATCGTAAGCGGACAAAGCATTTCTCGCAACGAATATGGCATTGCAAAAGGCACGTTTTGGTCGAAAGAAGGAAATCGATTGGCCTTCTATCAGAAAGACGAAAGCAATGTAACGCAATACCCATTGATCAATTACAACACAACTCCAGCCAGCGTAAACAACATTCGCTATCCCATGGCCGGAGATCCCAGTGAAAAAATTAGCGTGGGTGTGTATGACATGAAATCTGGAAAAACCATTTTCCTTCAATTGAACAATGGGATTTTAAATGACACGTACTACGCGACCAACCTTTCTTGGAGTCCCGATGAAAATTTCATTTTAATTGCTGAAATAAATCGCGCTACTACTTCCTGCAAATTGAACGTGTATAGTGCATTAACTGGTGAGTTTATTCGGACAATCTTTACTGAAAACGACTCTCGTTGGGTAGAACCTGACCAAGCACCTTATTTCTTGTCGAGTACAACATTTTTGTGGTACACATGGAAAAACGGATTCCACAATTATTATCTCTATGATTTAACTGGAAATTTGACCGCGCAAACAAATGCGGATTTCGAATTGCTTTCAATTTTGGGTGTAAGCGATGACAAGAAAACAATCTTCTTCGAGGGAACAGGTACAAACGCCACAGAGCGTCACCTCTACTCCGCTTCGACGTCAACATTAAAATTAACTCAACTTACAAACGAAGCGGGAACACATTCTTGCAAAGTGTCTTCAACGGGGAAATTCTTCATTGATCAATTCAGCTCTCTTACTGTTCCGAATCGTGTATCTGTTGTTCCTTGTGGAAAAGGAATGCCGAACCTTCTTTTGAATTCAGAGGACAAATTAAAGAACTACAATATTGGCACAACCAAAATATTCACCATTCTTGCAAACAATGGAACGCCATTGTATTGCCGATTAATTAAGCCTTCGAACTTCGATCCTGAAAAACAATATCCGGTTGTGGTCTATGTATACAACGGTCCACATGTTCAATTGATTACGAATTCCTATTTGGGCGGAAGCTCTTTGTGGATGAATTATTTGGCAGAGCAAGGGTATTTGGTTTTCACTATTGACGGACAAGGATCGGCGCATCGCGGGAAAGAATTCGAACAAGTCATTCACCGTCAATTAGGAACACAAGAAATGTCAGACCAATTAGCTGGTGTTGAGTGGTTGAAGAAACAGCCTTATGTTGACCCTAACCGCATGGCGGTTCACGGATGGAGCTTCGGCGGATTCATGACTACCTCGCTTATGCTTCGTTCACCGGGCACTTTCAAAGTTGGAGTTGCGGGCGGACCGGTTATCGACTGGCGCTTATATGAGGTAATGTACACCGAGCGTTACATGGACACTCCTCAAGAAAACGCTGAAGGATTCGATAAAAATAACTGCACGAAACACGTAGATAAACTTCAAGGAAAATTGTTAATGATACACGGTGCAGACGACAATGTTGTCGTTCTTCAACACAATATGCGCTTCTTGAAGGCGTGTGTAGACAAGAAAGTTCCGGTAGACTTTTTCGTATACCCCGGACACGAGCACAACGTTCGTGGAAAAGACCGTGTACATCTCATGAATAAAATCATCACATACATCACCGATAATCTATAATTTCGGCCCCACTTATGAAAAACACTTCACTAACTGAAAAACACATTGCACTTGGAGCGAAAATGGTTCCATTCGCAGGGTACAATATGCCCGTTCAATACGCGGGATTAATTCAAGAGCATCACTGCGTTCGAAATGCAGTAGGTGTATTCGATGTTAGCCACATGGGTGAATTTTGGATCAGCGGTCCAAAGGCATTCGATCTTATTCAATACGCTACGTCAAACGACGTTTCTAAATTGTTCGACGGAAAAGTTCAGTACAGTTGCATGCCAAATGCAACAGGCGGAATTGTAGACGATCTTTTGGTTTACCGTGTGAACGAGGAATTATATTTATTGGTGGTGAACGCTTCGAACATTGACAAAGACTGGAACCACCTTTCTGAATTGAACAAGGAATTCGGAGCAACCATGGTGAATAAATCTGACGAGACCTCTTTGCTTGCTGTACAAGGACCAAAGGCTGCGGAAGCACTTCAATCATTAACAGACATGACCCTTAGCGATATGGAATACTACACCTTCAAAATCGGAACCTTCGCTGGCGTTGAAAATGTAGTTGTTTCAACAACTGGATATACCGGTGCGGGTGGGTTCGAGATTTACTTCCCAAATGAAAATGCTAACGACATGTGGGACAAGATTTTCGCAGCAGGCGCGCCACAAGGTATTGAGCCTATTGGATTGGGTGCAAGAGATACCCTTCGTTTGGAAATGGGATTCTGCTTGTACGGAAACGATATTAACGATACCACTTCTCCATTGGAAGCGGGCCTCGGTTGGATCACGAAGTTCAGCGCTCCGTTTTTAAATTCTGAAAATTTAAAGGCTCAAAAAGAAGCTGGAGTAACTCGCAAGCTTGTTGCATTCGAAATGATCGACAGAGGAATTCCTCGTCACGACTATGAGATTGCAGATGCCAACGGAAATGTTGTGGGCGTTGTAACCAGCGGAACACAGAGCCCAAGCTTGGAAAAAGCAATTGGCTTGGGTTATGTGCCTACGGCTATGAGCACTCTTGGAACTGAAATTTTCGTTTTAGTTCGTGGAAAAGCGTTGAAGGCTGTGGTGGTTTCCCTTCCCTTCTACAAGAAATAATTTCAATTTTGTTTGAAACAGAAACGCCCTCTTTCGAGGGCGTTTTCATTTAATCTTCTTGTTGAATTACAAGCCCAACATTGCTTTTAATTCTTCTTTTGAAATAAGTCCCACGTTCGTGAACTTCATCTCGTTGTTAGAATAATATTTTAATGTTGGAAGCGCATCTACTCCAAGCTCTGCGGCAATATTCGGGTTTTGATCTACATCTATCGTTACTATTTTCAAGGAAGGATTTTCCTTCGCTAACTCATCCAACGAAGGTTTTAAACGTTTGCAAGGAGCACACCATTCGGCAGAAAAATCAACAAGTACATTTCCACCCGAAACAAGTGTTCTGTATTCTTCAGAACTCATTCCGCCATTTGCATTACCCTTTTTCGAAACCACAGGTAACCCCGCTGATTTCCATTTCATAATTCCTCCTTGGAGCTCATAGACTTCTTTAAATCCTTGCTTACGCATAGCAGCAGCCGCGCTTGAGCTTCTTCCACCACTGAGGCAGTAAACAAACACAGGAGCATTTTTATCGATGGCATCAATTCTTCGTTGAAAATCGTTTCCATTCCAATTGGCAAGCAATGCGCCTTCTATGTATTCCTTCGCGAATTCCTCTTCGGTACGAACATCGAGCAACACCGCATTAGGCGTGGATTTCAACTTTTCAGAAAATGTTTTTGCATCGAGTACTAGATTACCTCCATTCGAAGTGCAAGCGCTAAAAAAGAGCGCCATAAAAAGGACTATGCTTGAATATCTCATGTCGCGAAGATACACTACCGAATTCTTCTTTTGTGTGATAGGAATTACAAAGGCCGTTCCTATTACATTTGTAATATGAAGGTTTACTTACTACTAGTGGCACTTTTTGTTTCTTCTCTTTCCAGCATCGGTCAATGCGTGGTTATTAATGAAGTCATGGTGAATGCAGCGGGCGCATGCGACGGAAGTTGCACTCCGAATACTGGTGAATGGATTGAACTTTACAACACCTGTCCCTTTCCATGGAACATTGAATGCTATATACTTTCAGACGGGGACTTTTCGGTGACCATGCCAGCGGGAACTACCATTCCCGGAAACGGATTCATTGTTGTGGGGTCCTCGAATTCAGGTGTTCCTGTTGATGTAAACATTGGTACATGCGGATGTACAACAGGGCCAACTGCCCAAGTAGGCATTTTAACAAACAACGCAGAACAATTAATTCTGTATGATAACCTTGGAACCATTATCGACGGTATTGTTTGGGGCGGTGGGCAATGGAATCAGCAAACATCGTTTACTACTAATCCTTTTGGCCCTTGTCCGAATTTAACTGTTCCTGTTCTGTCTATTTTCAGTCAAATACAAACTGTTCCCTCACAAGGGAACAACGACGGTCTTTCTGTATTCAGAAGCTGCGATGGTGTGAATCCGTGGGTCTCTGGAACTCAACCTCCTTCTCCAGGAGCTTCCAACAACAGCGATGTACCTGTAACTGCTGCCTTCAGCATTTCCGAAAATAGTGTTTGCGAAGGTGATTGTGTTCAAATTACAAATACCTCGACGGGTAATCCGGGCTTATGGACTTGGATTGTAAACGGCACTCCTGATTTAACATTAGACAGCATTGCTCCTACCATTTGCTACAATGCCCCGGGAGTATACGCCTATTCGCTTATTGCAAGCAATGGATGTTCTGCCGACACCCTAATCGATGGTGCAACCGTGAACGTTATTCCGTTGAGCACCTTGAATGTTACTCCAAATATAGACGATGTTGTTTGCGACAACTCACCAACGGTCTTCAGTACAACCAGTATTTGCAGCACCTATCAATGGCAAATGAATGGAGTTGATATTGCCGGAGAAATCTCAGATTCATACACAGCAACCGCCGATGGCGTTTATTCACTCACTTGTCCGAACGACATTTGCATAGCACCAAGCACACCTGTTGAGTTAGACTATCAGAATTTTCAAACCGAACTCTCCCCTGCTTCAACAGTTTTGTGTCTTGGGGAAAGTCAGCAGTTAACGCTGAGCGTTTTGAGCGACGGCCCTTCAGTGAATAACGAATGGACTTTGAATGGCAATCCGCTCACTTCAGGATTTACAAGTTTCTTAGGGGTCGACATGGGTGTTTATTCTGTCATTAGTTCGAATCCAGATGGCTGCACTTCTACCGCAACAGCAGAACTCATTAGCGCGAATAACAATCCGATTATCACCATTCAGAACCTTACTCAGTCGGGTTGTTGGGACGGACCAACAACCTTGGGAATTGACCCTACTTATTCGAACATTTTCTGGTACGATGGCTCTACCGAATTCAGTATTGAATTGCTTTCTAATGCAACTGTGAGTGTTGCTGCGCTTGATCCGAACGGGTGTGATGCGTCAGGGACTTATACCTTGGAACTTCCAGAATGTGCGAATTTGGTTGTTCCGAATATTTTCAGTCCAACCAACGACAGTTTCAACGAAGTTTTTCAGTTGGTATTTGCCGGAGATGGAAGCACGACAGCCGTAGCGAATTATTCCATGCAGATTTTCAATCGATGGGGAACCTTGGTGTTCGAGTCCACGGATCCAAATAACAATTGGAACGGTACCATTAACGGAAACGACGCTTCCACTGGCGTTTATTATTACGTTGTAAATGCTGAATACGCGAATGGTGAATCAATCCTCACTCCCAATCAGCGCAGCGGATGGTTCCAGTTGGTTCGTTAGAATCTGAAACTAGCGCCCATGCGCACTCCAAAATAATTGTAGTAGATTCCATCTAAAACGGCAGCACCAGAAGCAGAAAGTCTTCCGTAGTAACGCATGTAGCTGTGCGTTAATAAAGCATGGATATTTATTTGATTATTCAATTTCAAAGAAACTCCAGCGCCGTCGTTGAAGTCGAATGAACCAACGCTCCCTTTATGATAGGCAATACCGGTTGAAATCATTACAAGTGGACTTATTTTTTTCTTTGGCATAACACGCGCTCGAAGGTCAAGCATGAAAGGAACAGAGAATCCGATGTCGTCTGAATATCCCATGGCTCCAATACCAATTCCAGCGAATGCCCAATTCTTATATCCGATACCATTGGCAGAATAAATTCCACCGAATGATGTTGTATTTGGAAGAGTTTGTTTATCGTAACCGTAGACTCCTCCCCAAGGATCATACAAAGGAATATCAATGGTAAATCCACCGACCTTTCCAACACCTAATCCAACAACTCCTTCATTCACCGACTCGAAATAAAAATCGCCATATTCCTTTTTCACCTCGGATGGAGAAGCATTTATATTGGAAGCATCTACTTCACTTGGCTTCGTTGTGTTTTTATTATTTGCGTCGAGTACAATGTATTCAATGTCGTTAAACGGAATATCAACCAAAGCATTCACCGAAATCTCAATGGTGAAAGACTCTTGTGGTTTGTAACCAACTATGCGGGCGGTAAGCACGTCTCCATTTTTCAAATAAATTTTAGACTTGGTTGTTCCTTGTGCCATAGCTGCAACTGAAAGGAAACAAGCGAAAAGGAAGAGGATTACTTTGTTCATAGTTCAAAGATAAAACGAAATGACTAACCGCACTTTGAAAACTGTGCTTGAATAAGTCTATTATTATATCGAGAGTAACGGTCCGGACTAGCGGAGAATACAAATTCTTGGAATTGAATAATCCCTATTTTTGCATTCGACTATACGAGTATATGATAAACTTAAAAAACAATCCTACATCAGAAAGATTTTATTCGATAGATATGCTAAGGGCAATTATGATGGTTATGGGAGTGTTTTTTCACGCCGCTGTAATTTTTTGTCATCGTAAAAACATTCAAGACTGGCCTGTATTTGATAATGAACAAAGTTATTTTTTCGACATTTTAGTTGGCTTAATTCATTCTTTTCGAATGCACCTGTTTTTCTTTGTTTCAGGGTTTTCCACATCGATTTTGTATCTGAGAAAAGGGTCAAAAGTTATGCTCATAAATAGATTAAAACGCATTGTTCTCCCCTTCTTGTTTAGCTTCATTATTCTTAGCCCTCTCATAAGCTATGCGAGTGACTTGATTAACAATAACACAACGAATAACTCATTAAACCATCTAAGTTCGTATAGTTTCCACTTCTTCCTGACACAACCCTTGTATCACCTTTGGTTTCTCTATTACTTAATATTTTATATACTGCTATGCTGGTCTTTCGAACAGCTCTTTCAATACAAATTATTTCAAATTGAAAGAATAAAAACATCATTTAAAAGACTAATTCCAAATGTTTGGTTCAGGCTCTTTAGTTTATCCGCTATTATATTGATCTATTTTCTACTCACGGGCAAGAACCATTTCTATTCGCCCTTGAAATTTGAAATTTCACCGAGCTCATTCATTGTCTACTTCATATTTTACTCGCTTGGCTGGTTGGTCTATAAAACAGATACCCTCAGTAATTTTTCGAAAGAAAAGCCTTTATTACTTCTGATCCTTGGCTTGATTCTTTATTTTGTCTCAAATGCAAACATTATATTTCATTTCGAGAACTTCAAATATGTTCAATTTGTCATCTCCGCCTTCTCTCATGTATTACTCATTCTAGGCTTTTTAAGTCTTATTCTCAGAAACTTCAATTTCAAGTCTAAAATCAGTGATGTTATTTTAAATGCATCCTATTGGACCTACTTGGTCCATGTGCTTATTATTTTTGTAATCTATCTGTTTATTAAGGATATAACACAAAACATTTACCTTAAATTCTCAATACTCTTTCTCGGAACTTCCTTTGTATGTTTTCTAAGTTATGTAATCTTAGTCAAAAGAACATTTGTTGGTGTTTTCTTAAATGGAAAAAAAATAAAGTAAACCGAACATGAATTTTAGTTAGCCAGCCTTCTCGCCTGAATTTCATCATAATATTCCTCATACTTAGGATGTTCTGTTTTCATTAAACGATCCCAAAATCTAAAGTACAATCCAAAATTATAATGTGTTTTGGAATGATGAAGGTTATGATGGGTAGATGTCACCATCACTTTAAACAAAAAGGTTCTCCGAAACCACAAAGGTGCTATCTCATAACCAAGATGACCATAGGCATTCATCGAAATTTCAACAATTCCAAAAAGTAATACCAGACTTCTATTTAAAGGAATTAAGAACAGAATGATGACACCGAAAAACATTTGGCAAAGCGCTTCTGTATAATTAAACGAAAATGAAGATAGAGCTGTTGGATTATGAGATTTATGATGAACTACGTGAAAATACTTAAACAATTTTGGTTTATGTATTAACCAATGAGTCCAATAGAAATAAGTATCATGAATCAGAAAAAGTAATATCAATATTAATGGACTCCACCATATACTCAAGTTTTTAAGCTTTGTGAAACTGAAAGAATAATTTGTATACTCAGATAGTGGCGTTAAAAGTATTGGAGCTGTAAATAAAACGCTGATGATAATTGATGAATTTGAATGGTAAAATTCTCTGAAAAAATCAGATTTCTTGTTCGAATGATTTGGTTGAATCTTATTCTTAACGAACGCCTTTTTGAATAAGATATTGAAAAAGAGAAATAGACCACCCGCTACGAATAGATACTTGAAAAAATTAAAACCGTATATCAGTAGTACCTTCTGAAAAAAATCTGCTTGCATGCTGAATTCCTGTTATATAATTAAGCTATTATTTCTAATTCATTAATTGGACATACGTCTCTCCTGAATTTCATCATAATATTCTACATACTTCGGATGTTCCGTTTTCATTACACGATCCCAAAATCTGAAGTACAATCCAAAATTGTAATGCGTTTTTGAATGATGAATATTGTGGTGAGTCGCTGTTGTGAATATCTTAAAAAAGACAGAGTTCCGAAAACTTAAAGGCATTATTTCATAACCCAGATGGAGATATGAATGAAAAACAAATAAGATAAAACCGATTGCAAAATTTATCGATATATCCAATGGGATAATTAATAAAATTAACACGTTAAAAATTAATTCTAAAATAGCCTCCGGATAATTGAATGATAATGTCGCTAATGACGATGGATCGTAGGATTTATGATGAATCAAATGAAACCGCTTAAATAGTCTAGGTCTGTGAATTAACCAATGAATCCAGTAAAAATATGCGTCGTGTAAAACTAAAACAACTAAAAAAATAACTGGAGCCCACCACATGCTTATGTTATGCGGCAGCTTTGTAAAACTAAATGTAAACTCTGTATACTTCTCTAATGAAGTGAATAATAAAACCGGAACAACAAAAATGCTAATGATCAATGTAATATTCGAATAATACAGCTCTCTAAAAAAATCCGACTTTCTGGATGTGTGTTTTGGCTGAATTTTGCTGTTTTTATACTTATCAGAAAAAAAAACATAGAAAACTAGAAAAAAACCACCCGCTACGAAAAAGTATTTTGCTATGTTGAACAGGTAAAATACCGTCGCCCCATGGAAGAAATCTGGATGCATACTTAATAATTTGCTCCAAATATAATCGTTTATTTACAGTTTAAATTTTTCAAACAACGCAGCTACAATTACTCCGTTACTACCTTCGGTTTATTGAACTCATCGAAGGCAATCCACACATCTTCTTTCTTCGGGCTTTGAACGAAAAATGGCGTCAGTGAGATAACGGTACCTAAAACGATGATTTGCAAAAGGTTCTGTTCTTATAACTGAATTTAACACCTTCATTGGCTTTCCATCTGCTTTGATCCAGGGTAAAGTAAGCATTCTGCGCAATGGGCGCATCGTACGTCAGCCATACACCTGAAATTGAATCACCATTCTGAAGGATGACGAAGTGTTGCGCGTTGCAAAATGATGTTATTACAAAAAAATGCAGCAAACTGCCACTGATTTTGAGTAAGATGCGTTATTCATTGCAACGAATTTAAGAAAACTCTTTTTGGTTTGAAAAAAGATAGTATCTTTGCCGCGGAGAGATGGCAGAGTGGTCGATTGCGGCAGTCTTGAAAACTGTTGACTGTAACAGGTCCGGGGGTTCGAATCCCTCTCTCTCCGCTGAGTGACAATCTAAAAATGTCCAAAAGCGTCTAAATCAATGATTTAGGCGCTTTTTTGTTTTAGTTCTGTTCTTAAAATGTATCGTTTTGTCTATACTTTGGGTTTCTAAGCGGGTTTCTTTTTGAAACCTCAAAAAAAGAAACCAAGCAGTTAGACAGATTTGGACATAATAAGACTGAAAAACAAGCAGTTAAGCATGCTTTTTCTTCCTTGGAAATGTAATTTTGTAATCACAAATGGGGGGCACAATTATTAAAAATTGCGCCAATATGGTTTCTCAAAAAGCAAACTTCTCGCTGGTCGTTTACATCAGCAGAACCAAGACAAAACAGAACGGTGAAGTTCCCGTTCTGATGAAGATTAACATCAATGGAGAGCGTGTAGTCATGCAGCTCCATCGTAGCATTCACCCAGATCAATGGGACAGCAAACGAAACCGTGTGAGCGGTCGTTCGCATGAGGCTACGGAATTTAATCGTTACATCGAATCCGTGCTCACCAGGGCACGACAAAAGTATTCGGAGCTAATTACCCTCCATGAGACGATAACGCCTCAAATGCTTCGAGATTCGATTCTAGGAGTAAATACAGCCAAAGCAAGAATGATCGTTGAAATTTGGGATGATCATATCGCCGGATTACGCAAGCTCATCGGCAAAGAATGTACAATTGCAACATGCCAAAAATACACCTCTGCTAGAAATCACTTCGTCAATTTTCTGAAACTTAAATACAAAACATCTGATGTTCCGGTAAAGGCGGTTGACCATTACATGATTACCGAGTTTGCGATGTATTTGAAAACTGAAAGAGGTTGCAATTTCAATACAGCAAATAAGTTTCTTCAAAACCTTAAAAGGATCACCTATCGCTGTCTTCATCATGGCTGGATTCTAAAAGATCCATTTGCCGGAATCAGCTTAAAGATGAAGGAAGTTGACCGTCCCTATCTCACTGAGGAAGAGCTGCAAAAGCTCATGGAATTTACTTCGCCATTCGACCGGTTAAATCGAGTGCGTGACTTTTTCATTTTCTCTTGCTTTACAGGGCTTGCTTATGCCGATGTAAAGAAACTCAAGCGCAGTGAGATTGAAATCAATGAAGCCGGTTACTGGATTAAAACCAAGCGCCAAAAGACCGGAGGCCGTGCTAACATTCCATTACTAGATGTGCCTATTAAAATCATCAATAAGTATGTCAATATTGAAATGCTTCAGGATAATGATCCAATCCTTCCTATCCTCAGCAATCAAAAGATGAATGCTTATATTAAGGAGATTGCAGACCTCTGCGGAATCACCAAGGTGTTGTCTTACCACGTCGCTCGTCACACCTTTGCAACAACGGTAACCTTAACCAATGGTGTTCCTATTGAAAGCGTAAGTAAAATGCTTGGGCATAAAAACATCAACAGCACGCAACATTACGCTCGGATTGTAGATAAGAAAGTTGGTGATGATATGCACTTGCTTTCGAAGAAAATAGAAAATCGATTATCCTTCACAATTTAAAATCAAACCCTGGCAAGTCCAGGGTTTTTTATTAGACACTTTAAGACATTTCAAGAATATGGATGGACAGTTTAAGATAAAATCATACGCCTATTGTGAATTGGCATTGCTCTATTTTCCTAATAGTACAAAGAAAAGTGCGAGTACTCAATTTGGGCGGTGGGTTCGACAGAATAAAAGTCTTAAAAATCGGTTAGCTGAATTTGGTTATAAGCCAAGAAAGAAGATCCTTACACCAAGTCAGGTAAGAATCATTATTGAAACTTTTGGGGAGCCTTAACGTTTTCGGGCTAGACAAAGCGTGCGATTTACATTTTATTTTGATGCGGAGAACCAAATTCTGATTAAATTAGGATCTGTCTACTGAGTATTGAATCTCCACATTTGCCAAACCCAAGATAGAACATTTTTTATGTCATTTTTTGTTTGTCATGCGCAACACTGCATGTAATGTAGCTAAGTAATAATAGAAAATCCAACTATACCAAATTGCTTTGTCATACTCTGTCTGCTGATCTTTGTTGTGATGTCGAATACCGAAATTATTGGCGATATTAAAAATATCATTCTCGTCTTTTCTGTTTAAATGTTTTTTAATTTCTGGTCTAAGAAATTCCAAAACATCTGCCAGTTCTCTTATTGCTTCTCTTCTATCTTCTAGATTAGATTTGTGTCTCCTGAATTTTAGAATTGCTGAATTTATTCTGTTAGAAATATTCTCCTTGTCATTAGTTGGAATGTCTGCTTCAAATAGGTTAGAAAGTCCATTATCTGACAAGATTAATATTTCGCCACTTTGAGAAATTTCAAAACCATCTTTGTATTCTCGTAAGATTGGATTCAATAGTTCTCTGTAATGTTTTTGTCCTTCAAGATCATTAAATTCTTCGTAGTGATAGCCGCAATTATTCCAGTTGTGGTAATGTCCATTTAACCCTTTTGAACAATGGTCGTGAAGAAATTCAATTATATCAAAAAAGTCATCCTCTGAATAGTTATGTAGGTTATCATTAATAGGATAAAGATTGTCTTTCCTTAAATTCACAAACATAATTGCGTCTATTTCTTCACCTAACTCACCAGGAATGTAACCATCCTGACAGTCAATGCCGAAATACTTTTGAAAATAACCCTCTGCGTTCAATTTGTTATATGTTACTGAAAACAATTTTTTCAATACCTCAAAATTCACTTCTTGGTCTGGGGTAATTTTGCCTGTCCTTACTGAATAATAATTCCTTTTTATCATTAACTATTTAATCCTTTTAGTGAATACTAAATTAGAGCATAACGATTTTTGGTTTAGTGATCAAAGTAGATTATGAGTAATAGTTAATCACTAAACTTACCTACAAGCACGAAAACTGCCAAAAATGTTCAACAGTTCTTCTTAAATTATTATAAGGGGTCAATCTCAGAAAGATTAATTACTCTAGCCTTAACTTTTGTTCCTTTAATTTTGACTTGTTCGCCCCAATATTTTTTAACAATGTCACTCAATCCATCAGGAACAGTAATTAAATATTTGCCATCATTTTCAACATTCAATCTTATATTGCTTTTCTCGTCATCCGCAGCAGAAAGTCGGCCAATGAGCTCCAATTTTTGGTCTTTATTTTCTACTTCTTCATTTATTTCAAATTGACTTATTGAAATGTCACTACGTAATCTTGTAAATTGAACGTCTTTAGCTTCGTTATTTTTTATTATCGTAAAGCCAACTAAATTTACTTCTTCCCCGTCTGGAGCTAATTCTTTTGACAAACTGATGAAATTTTTCAGATATGTTTCATCAGTTATTCTCTTTTTTAATTTCTCAATTTCTCCTTGGTTT
This sequence comes from uncultured Chryseobacterium sp., assembly GCA_964385405.1. Lineage (GTDB taxonomy): Bacteria > Bacteroidota > Bacteroidia > Flavobacteriales_D > Sanyastnellaceae > CAIZGX01. The sequence goes on from CAYLOT010000024.1 coordinate 33,367, forward strand.
ATAAGATTGATATTTTCAACAAGTTCTTCAATTATCTCAACTGAATTTTCAAATCCTTCCAATTTCAATTGTTCAGATGGAGCTCCAAGTCTTATCGTAAATGCAAAACTTGCCGCCCTTGGCACAGATATATAATTTTGAAAATTCAATTTTATAGCTTTTGGAACATCCCCTTTTGGTCTAAATGGTTTGCCTAATTTTCGCTCCGCTGTTCTTAGCGTTAATTTTTCAAAAGTTGATAGTTTATCAAATACTAAGTCCGTTTTAGCCATTCCATATCCAATACCACGACCAGCAATAACCAGCTGTATTTCGGTTGTATTTAATTGAACACCTTGCAATTTTAGATGTCGTTGGAAGTATAATTCTTCTAAAAGGTTTCTAAGTTCTTCTGCTATTTCGTAGGGAGGTTCACCACTTAAAGCTAAACAAATTAATTTTTCAGCTTCATTAAACTCAGTTGCATTAATCGCAAGGGAAGCTGCACTTTTTAATAAGACAGAGATAGTTGGTTCGCCAATATTTTGCTGCTTTGCTAATAAAGCTGCTTGTTTCTCTAATTGAAATGCTTCACCAAATTGTATTGTTGCAGCATCAAGACTATCTTTAAATTTTAAAATAAAGGCGTTGTCAGCTAATTCAATGGCTTTTATGTGTAGTTCTTGAACTGTCATTTTTTTACTCCAAAATTAGCAATAGGTTTACTAAATTCAACAACCCCAATGTAAGCAGGAATATTCAATTTGTCTGATTGATCTGTCTGCTTAACTTTTATATTATATCTCTTCTTAACATCTTTTTCAGTTCCTTGAAATATACCTGAAATTTCAAGACGTGCTTTTCTTTGAAATAGTATGTCGTTTGGCTCCCCTAACCAATAATCAAATCCATTTTTTCTCGCTGACTTTTCAATAATTGTAAAGTTAGTCAATTTAAGGGCAATTAGGATTGCAATACAAACAGCACCGTGTTCTGTAGCATAAAATTGATCTTTCCAAGTTCTGTCAAGCTGGTCATCATAAATATTGTCCCAAACTAAAGTGCTTGTTATTTTTTTATCACCCTTTATTTCTAAGGCAACACCTTGATTGCTGTGATTTTGCCTTGTCAGACATACAACACAACCTTCAAAAAGATGTTGTCCACTTGCTTGTGAAAGTCCAGGGAGTCCAGTTGATATTTCTTTGAGGTCAATATTCATTTTCTAAATCTGTTCAAATCATTCAAAGTTACTGCTAGATCAATTATTCGAAATGCATCTATTCGTTTTCTAAGATAAGTAAGCTCAAAATCATGTTATTGAGTTATTAATACAAATTTAATTAAAAATGTGAGAATAACTATATTGGTTGACAACAACCCACATCAGTCTACAACCGCCAACTGCCCCTCAATACATCTCCATAATCTTGTCTCGTTAAAAGGCAAGAACTATGAGTCAAACACAAGAAACCGGCGCATTTACCACAGTCTCAGGAATGATTGGTGGCGTGGTAAAAGCAATTTCAGTAAAGCCGGTGATGATGGCTATTTCATTCGGAGCATTAACCAATGTTATGGTTTACGCAGCTGCTTCGGCTGCTGTGGGCTATGTTGTAAAAAAAGCCCTCGACAAACTCGCTGATCGTATCAACGCAAAGTGTAATCAAAACCAAAATTCAAAAGACGATGAATAAGGTTTTGGGCATAGGACTTATTGGTTTGGGAGCCTATGGGCTTATCAAATTGTTGCGCATGAAAAATGTGAGCGATTCCATTTCTACCAATCTAGTCAATCCCCGAATCCACAAAGTAAGTCTTGCAGGAATTTCATTCCGCACTGAGGTTGCCATAAACAATCCCACGAAAGATTCAGTGAAGATTACAAAGCCTGTTGTAACGCTAACAACTAACGGTAAACTCCTTTCCCAGTCAAATTCAGAGAACAAGACGATCACCATTGAGCCACTTAATGTGTCGCAGATTGATACGATTGAACTTGTCATTGGCTGGACTACTATCGGAACCTATGTTGCCGGTATCCTAAAGAAAATCCCTCAGCTTGTCGCTGCTTTCAAACCAGGAAGTAATAGCGACATGAAGCAAATTCTCGGCATTCCTGTCGAGATGACTTTTTCTACATACGCCAACGGCATTTTTTATCAATCAACCCCTGAAAAGATTTTGTAATGCAGCTGGCTCGCACCATATCACCCGATTTTGAAATCACTTCCGGTCAAAGACCGATTCGTGACGGAAAGCAATACGACCGCTATTTCCCAAAGCCGGAAGAGCGTGACCGTATTATCATCAAAGACGGTGAAGTGGACGATACTGTGGAGCTTATGGAGAAAGTGGTACACAAGTACCTTACTGATACAACTCGCATCGCTCCAACACTAAAGCGCAATACCATTGAGGCAACCTGCAAAGCCATTTATGACTTTGTATATAACCATGTTCAATACAAACTCGACAAGCGTGGACTAGAGCAACTCCGCAGACCTGCTCGCTCATGGGCAGAACGCAGAACTGGTGTCGATTGCGACTGCATGAGCATTTTCGTTTCAAGCATTCTGACCAATCTTAAAATCCCACACAGCTTTCGCATTACTCGCTATTCTGCCGATCACTGGCAGCATGTGTATGTGATTGTACCGGACAACAAAGGCGGTTACATCAATATCGATGCGGTAGTGTCTCCCTTTGGTTATGAGAAACCTTTCACAGATAAAATGGATTACACCATGAGTTTAAATGGAATCAATGTCGCTGTTCTTAGCGGCTTAAATAGCGACCTGGACACTGTAGTAATGGGTTCGGGCTTGGCTGGCTCTGATTTGGGAGCTACCACTGCAAAGCAAGACTTGGACAGTATCTACCGTCACTTGGTAGCTACCCGAAAGAGTATTTCTGAAAATCCGAAAATGGTTAGCTCCATTGACGATCCGCAGGCACTTATCAAAATGCTTGACTACGCTATTCAGTATTTCTATACCGACAAGCGTGATGAGGCTCTTGCCATACTTGAAAAAAATGAAGAACAACTCAACTTCCGTAACGGCTTTTCCGGATTGGGAGATGATGTTTTCGATCATGATGAGTATGCGCTCAACGGCCCTGGAAAGAAAGGCTTTTTCAAAGGCATAGGCAATGCTGTTAAACAAGCTGGTAAAGGCTTAAAGAATGTCGGCAAGGCGATTATTCGTTTCAACCCGGTTTCTATTGCAGCTCGTGGTGGTTTCCTTGTTGCAATGAAAATCAACCTTGGTAAAATGGCTGCTAAACTAAAATGGGGCTATGCTACCAAAGAACAGGCTGCTGCTAAAGGTATCAGCGAAGCACATTGGAACAAAAGCAAAGAAGCGCTTGCCAAGGTGGAGAGAATGTTTGCGGATAAGCTCCAGGGTAAGCGTGATGCACTTCGTAACGCCATTTTGAAAGGCAAAGCCGGAAACCTAGACGGAATTGTGGAAGAAGATTTTCAGGGGCTTGGTGAGCCTGTAACAGCTGCTACGCTGGCTGCTGCTACACCTATCATTGTCGCTGCAATTAAGATATTGAAAGATTCAGGGCTATTGGGCAAAAACGAAAATGTAGATGCCGATGCGCTTGCAAAAGAAATGGCGAACGATCCAAGCACAGCTGATGCAATTCAGAAAGCTGGTGCAGAAAGTGGTTCAGAAGGTGGCGATGCTTCATCGCAAAAATCAGCCAGTGAAACAGAAAGCGGTGGCGGTGTTATGGCATTCATCAAAAAGAATCCTGTGCCTGCTTTAATCGGTGGTGGTTTGCTTGCCTTTGGCATTTACAAAATGGTATCAAAGCCAAAGAAACCTTCCTCCCTATCGGGCTATCACAAGAAGAAAAAACAATCAAAACAACATCACGGTAATGCACATGTGCACAATGGCGCAAAGCAATTACCAGTGAAGGCAGTAAAACTTTTATAAGCAACCAATTAAATCAATAATCATGGCAACTCAACGAAAAACCAATTCCAAACTCAGCAGCCAGGCTGTAATGGAAGAAGTAAAAAACCTGGCGATGCTCGGAGGTGGTGTCGTTCTGGGTTCTGTGGGCGGTAGGCTCATTGACAAGGTATTGAAAGTGGACGGTACAGAAACCGGCTTCAATGCAAAGGCAATGGCTCGTCCAGTGGTACTCATCGCAGCCGGTGCTGCCGGAGCGGTGATGCTCAAAGAAAAAAACATGAAGCTCCTTGCTACCGGTGTCGGTGCTGCCGGGGTGCTCAGTGGTGTAAAAGTCATTTTGAAAAAAGACTTGTTGGCTGGACTAGCTGACTTCAGTGGTCTTGGTAACGATGACACTGATACCGCTGCACCAACGAAAGTATTCCGTGAGCCAGTGCAATTAGCCGTAGAACGCTACAATCCGGATTTACCAGCTTTGAATGCTGTGTATATGCCGTACCCAAATCCTATGGATGTTCAGGAGCAAATCGACATGCCTGAACGCAACATGGGCGCAGCTGACACGGACAATGAAAGCGAACCTGCCTTCATGGAAATCATCTAATCAATTAAATGTTCAACCCTTAAAAATCAATAATCATGTTTACGCTCGGAGAAATCGAACAAAGTGAACACAACCTTTTAGGAGCCATCAACGAAGATGACTTTTTAGAAGCGTTGGATGCAGCCCCAGTGCCTGCAAAAAAGAAGTTCTTTAGAAAAATGCAGATGCAGTCACGCATCCATTCATTAGCAACCGGTTCTCGCAGCCGTGCTGAGTTTGAGAAGCGCATTCACATGCTGCCTGCTGAAATTCAGAGAGGACTTGCCAATCATTCGTTACAGGCTGTTGATACCGCATTGTATGTGGTAAAATCAATCACCGGTAGCAAAGTGATTAAGATGTTTAAAGATGATGACAACAAGGTTGTCGGTATCTCTAACATCTCATCCGGTAAGTTGGAAAAAGGAAACTTCTTCCTGTTGTACGGAATGCAGTTGTTGGCTGGTGTTGCTGAAGGAACTGAAACAGCTCCCGATGTAGCATTCAATGTCATCCCTGACTATGTGCGCAACGGAGAGTTTGAGTTCAAAGCCAACGGTACTGTGCTTGTACCAAACACATCTAACGAGGTGTTTTTCACAGAAGGAAAAGACATTTTCAAGGGATTGTATATCCTAGACAACCCGAAGGTTATCAAGGATCAGCAGTCTATTGAATTCAACTTGGAATGGGGAAGCAATGCGCCTGACAAGTCTTACTTGAAAGCCATTCTTCGCGGTACATCTGTCATTAAAGCCTAAAAAACCGAAAGCTCTGAGCCATGAAGAATCATAAGTTTCAACAAATCCGGATTCGGATTAATGCACCAGGTGACTCGGTACGATTTGCTGCCGAAACGGACAAGCTATA
>CAYLOT010000025.1:0-35498 GCA_964385405.1 uncultured Chryseobacterium sp.
TTTCACGAGCCTGTAACCGCTCATTCAAACGAATCCGTTCTTCAAGTAACTCTTGTTTTCTGGTTTGAATTGCGAAGTAGCTTTGTGCAAAAGCAATTTGTTCTTTCTTTGGATCCCCATTTTGAGCAATGAGATAGCAAGCGTATCTTGTAAGCATAATATCATCAACTTCACGCTTACCGCCTTTGCCAATTTCTATCATTTTGTTGACGTCAACGAAATGATCCAAAATAGCTTCGCCAGTGGTTTTGCAACTATCCTTGGCCTTATCCACAGCATTAAGGAAGTTTCGCCAGTCAGAGTATCCAAGTAACTCTTGAAGTTCCCTGGCTAGCCAGTACTCAACACCGTCTTGCTCGTAGGCGGACTCTTCGAATGATTTATTAAGTTTAATTATTGTAGACTTCTCCATTTCATTTTTATATTTCTTGTAAATATTTTTTCAGGGCTTCTTTCAAAAAAGGTTCCTCACCAAATTCTTCCTCGATTTTCTGATTCAACATCTGTATTTGAAGATCTTTATAACTCAATTCAAATAATTCTGCTAATCTTTTAAGCATGTGCCCTTGCAATTGTCTTTCACCATGTTCAATTTTACTCAACATGGAGGTATCAATGCCAACATGTTCTGCAACATACTTCAAGGAATATCCATTTTCCTTTCTTAGGTTTTGCAAATACTGTCCTAAGTCTTGTTTTATTCTCATTATAATTTTTTGCGTGGACAACTCTGTCAAAAATACCTATATCTAATCAATTTTTAAAGTTATTGTTGCATTTTGTTACTATCAATTTGATATGTGTTACAATTTGAGAATGAACGTGTCAAAAACAGAAAGTCCTCGGTAAAAACCGAGGACTTTCACCGGAAATGGGGGGCAAATCCGGTAATCTCATGGTAAAACCATGGGAAATTCGTTAGAAAGGCATGGTAAAAAGCTGGTATTCCTGCGGATTTCCTGCGCTTCTTTCAATGATTTCATGCTCTCTCATATACTTTATGTATGCTCTAGCGGTGCGTTCCTTGACATCCATGTGTTCCATCACTGCTTTGATTAGATTTTGATTGGAGATTAATGGTCGATCCTTAAAAATGGAGTGTGCTGCATCTTTCAATTCACTCGATTTGCGAATTTCAGAATCCTCTTTGCTTTTTTCTCCCAAATAAACATGCCTTCCTTCAGCTTTGCTCCAACCAAACTGCATCATTGGAACATCCAATGGAGATCCGTCTCGAACTTTGAGTGCTTTAATCACACTTGCATTATTGTTCTCGTCCTTTTCTATCAGCAAAATCCCCGCAGCTTTTCGTTGTACTTCAGAACCTAGATGTCCACGAAGTTTCATCCCTGAAGGTGCCATGTGTAACACACAGATGATAACGGTATTGTAGATGGCAGCCATTCGAAATAGCTCCTCAACTAACTTCACAGAACTTTCCTCATCATTAACGGCTCCTAATAAGTCGGCAATACCATCAATGACTACCATGTGAATACCGCCATTCTCATAAAAGAACCTGTCCATGGATTCCAAAATCAAATTCATACGCTCGTTCCTGGAGATACCAACAAGACAATATGCCTTAAACCATACGGGGGGCTTGTCTAGGTTGGCTCGTTTCAAAATGTAAGTAAGGTTTTTGTAGAGCTGAAATTCTGATTGTTCTGTATCATAGAGCAAGACCGCTTGTTCTTCAATATTCTCTCTTATGTCTGTCCCAAGCGTATCAATAGTAATTCCTTCAGGCTTTATTGCACCGGATAAAATACCTCCTAAGAAGTTCGTCTTTCCGCTTCCTTCTGAACCAGCGATACAAACCAAATTACCTGGTGTCCCAATCGTAACATCGTTTATGGTGATGAGTGGTTCCGGTGCTTTTGGAGGATTGTCAAAGTCAATTTCACATGAGCGCATAACAGCGATTGTATCTTCATACAACTGGTCTAACATTTCACGAAAGAGCATCATTAAATCATCTTGGGTGTGTCCCAGTTTAAAAAAGTCGGAAATGTCTTTTTCGATTTTACTTCCGGATAAAGGAAGGCGTAAACTTTTGAGTTGGTACTCTTTTAGTGAACCGATAAGTTTTTGCGTGGCTGCAATACCGGTATCGTCCACATCATAGAGTAGTGTAATGTGCTTAAATCGATAACTCAATCCACGAATCATGTTCTTGGGTATGTTGGCTGTTTCACTGTTAAAGCAAATGGCGTTTAAACCATGGGAAACCAAGCTGAGCACATCTTTCTCTCCACCTGTAATGAAAAGAACATCACCTCTAATTGGAAGCTGGTCAAATCCAAAAACATAATTTTCAGTTACTTCACCGGTATATAAAAAACGAAGTTTTGAAAATGGTCGGTACAGCTTTGTGTACCTGCGTCCTTGATAGCCAAACATTGGCTCATTATCGGATGTTTCAAGAAGGTATTCTTGTCCTTCCTTTCCAATACCCAAAAAACTTTGAACGGAAATTACATGGTACTTTTCTAGGACTTCTTTTGTGATTCCATATTGTGCCCAAAAGGCAATCTCTTTTGCTGAAAACTCTTTACCCTGTAATGGCATTTTTGACTGCGCTGTTTCAAAACCTTCGTGAATAGAAGGTATTTGAGCTGCTAGTTTTACTTCACCTTTGTTTTCTCTTACAATTCGATTCAGCTTTTGATCCTTGTCTTCCAGGTTTAGGTGAAGTTCCTGGTCAATGATTTCAAGTATCCGAATAAAATCCTCTTTATCATCGCAGCTTAAACCGAAAATCTTACTTACAAAGAAGAAACAGTCACCGCTATATTCTGCATCGCCAAAGTCTTTGAATTTATAGACTCGTGATTTTTTATCCAGGTAGATATAACAAGAAGCCTTTGTATCATCATAGAATGGGCTTTTAAATGACTTTTCAATTTTAGAAAACTTGCTGCCTAGGAAATGCTTGAATACATCCAAGCCACCATTGGTCAGGTTTAAGATTGAATCTTTGTTCAATGACATTGCGTATAGGTTTGAGAGTTATAAAATGGATTTCTTTGCCGGGATGTAATTCTTTTCGACATACTTCACGAGGTCGGCCATAACCAATCTGCGTTGGTTGCCGACAAAGGTGTAAGGGACTACACCATCACGCATGAGGACATAGAGCTTAGCTCTTGACATCCCCAAGAATTTAGAAGCATTCGCAACATCCAGGTACTTGAATTCCGATTTAGGCTCTTTAACTTCTGCACTGATCTCGTTGAGCTTTTTTTCTACCTTTTCAAGTCTATCAACTAATGACTGTAATGTTTTGTTCTCGTTGTTGGATTTGTTGTTCCACATAAGCTGCCGATTTATTTCGGCTGCAAGACTAGCGAGAAGAATCCAGTTGCTTATTGTACTACAATTGTACTACAATAAGATTTTCTTAGTTGCTATTATCGCAGTATGAATCAAAGACCTTTACTAATTCTTTCAGGTATGGACTATGTTCAATTTTACGGTTCTTAGCAGCAGTTAGTGAGGAATCTAGGTTTCCAATTTGAATATTGAAAAACCACATCAGAAGCCCGAAAAACTCTTTCCTAGTTACTTTGTTTTTGGAGATTGATTTAACGGCATTGCTCTCAAATACAGAGATGAAAAGCTCAATAAAATCAACCTTATCGCGCTTCCATTGAATGAGTGTGGATCCGCTACCTTTAGGAAAAAGAGAAAGTTGTCCGGACATATAGGCAGAAAGCTCTTGCTTGGTAGGGATATTAGAATCCGGATCATGAATAATTGTAGGGGGAGTGTATAGGCAGAATTTATTAAGATGTAAAATTCGATGCCGGAAAAGGTCTTCCAACTGTTCCAACAAGTTGTACTGAACAGAAAAATAATTTAGGATTTTTTTTTATTGTCTCATCGCTGGTAAGTTCCTGCGGTGTGGCTTTGTGTAGCTCAACTCGGTGCAATAAAACATCAGGGTTTTCTTTGGGGAAATAACGCTGCCTAAATTCCCGCACCTCAAAACTTATCAGGTCTAGTTCTTTTTTCAATAATTCGGGCTGATCGTTACCAGCATTGACCATTTCATCAACAATACGCTTAAATGTCGCATAAAGCGAATATAGATGCTCCTGAAAGGCCGGAATAGATCGGTAACCATTGAATTCAATTTCATGTGAATCATCATACTCAAAAAGGGTTACTTGCTTTCGGAGCGTTTTGTTACTCACCTGAATTTTGGCTGTTTTTAGTTGTTCAAGGACAACGGCTAATTTTTCTTTCATGTTTAAATTTGTTTGACAGGTTTATATTAGGCATAACTGATAAAATTGTGAGAAGTTTCCCGGAATTCCATGTTGTTTTCCTCCTTGAAAATGGGTGAAATCACCATGTGGCAAATGGCAAGGGTATATATATATACCTTGCCATCTGCCACCATAGATATGATTTCAAGAAATGCAGCTAATTACTTGCCAAAATCAATTGAATTGAACACTGTTTAAACTTTTAGTATATATACCAATTATTTTTAGTACTAATACTATGAGATTTGCCAGCAGAAGGGGTGTGTTTAAAGGCAAATGTTCATTTGTTGATTTAGTATTAAATGAACATTGTCGGATTTTAACAACAAATTTTTAGATTAATTTTCGAATATTGATTCAAAATTTGATTTTCATAGCAATACTGAATGATCATATTACTTTTTAATAAACTTGTAACATATGGAATTACTATTATCTTTACTTAGATTTTGATTTCCTCAATCAGAAAAGTTGAATTTCGAGAAAGCTAATTTATTAGGGTGAATACCAAAACCTTTTATCATACACAAGAGAGCCGATTTAATCAGTTGACTGCGCCTATAAAATGTATTAGAAGTGATGCATGGCTTGGTGATGCCATTTATTTCTGGAGAGAAATAGAAGACGCTGAAGATTGGGGAAACAATTCAAAAAGGGGAAAAAAATACTATGAAATATATCATAGCGAAATTGATATAGAAAATGTTCTAGACACAGTTTTTAATGAAGAACATTACTATTTTTGGTTCACGCAAGTTGAAAAAGTGGCAAGGTCCATAATCGCTAAAACGAAAATGAAACCAACAATCAAGGAGCTTAACGATTATTTCAAAGAAAAGGGCGTTTGGGAAGATGTTCACGGAATTATGTTTCAAGATCTACCAACAAATCCTAACAAATTGTTAATAAAGCCCATAGAATACAAGGCAGGGAAAAAAAAGATCATTTTTCCATATCGAAAGCGAATTCAGCTTGCAGTGTACAATTCGGATATTATCATTACCTTTGCATTCCTTAAAAGGGATCAGTGTATCTAAATTTAAATTTGAAGTTATGTTAGACTTAAAAAAACTTGAAGCAAAACTTGAACTAGTTTTAGCTAGTGAATCAAGTGAGAGTTTGACTACTTGGTTACAAGAAAAAAGACTAAGATCATATCTTCAATCCTTGGGCGATGGCTCATTTTCGGTAATTCCTGAAATTTGCTCTCAAACCACGATTACTAATCGTAAATCACATTTTGAAACCACTTTTAGTTCTGTACCTTTTCCACAAAATTATCTTATCGCAGCGTAGTGGAAGTTACAAATCAAATACAACTAAATTTTCACGGAGTTGATTTTCCTGTTATAAATCTAAACTCGGAAAATTCTTTTGTGCAGAATTCTGAAAACGTTATCAATATTGATATCAAACCAAAGGTTTTTTATCCTTCAGATAAGCCCGAGTACTTCAAAATTATTCAGGAAGTGAAACTAAGCTCTGATAAATTTTTCAATCTATTCATAGTTGCAGTAGGAACATTTGAACTTAAATCGGATGTTGATGAAAACTTGAAGAAGATATTTGTTAATCAGAATGCTCCTGCAATCATGTTTCCATATATCAGATCGTTTATAACAACTTTGACATCGAATTTAGGAAATGTTACAAGCCCTTTGATAATACCAACTCAATTTTTTAAAGGGGAGCTAGAGGAAATTCTTGACGAATCTGGACAATAGAGAAACTTTTGATATTTTCAATAGGTTCATTATCTTTGTGAAACCTGAATGAGACACAAGTAGTTCAGTCAAGCCCCCCAAATGGGTTGCTTGGTTTCTACCGGGGTTTCTCAGGGAAGTAAGAAGTACTAAATTACTGAAAATAAAGACGCTGGAGTTCGAGGTTCACAATCCGCTCTCTCCGCTCAAAGCTTCGTTCAACACGAAGCTTTTTTTTTGAACCTATTTCCGGCTATCCGTTCCAAGCTTCTCGCTTCGCTCAAAGGCTTTACACTTCTATCCGGGGTACTTTTGAACTGCGTACATATTTTAAAAAAAATCAATTGAATGACATTAGCCCATAAGATTTCATTTCATAAAAACCAATATATTTACCTTGAGAAAAATTGAACGATCTACAAGGAAATGACCACATCTAAAATACTTTTTCCCGCATTAGCGTCATACTTAGTGCTTATCATTTCCTTCCTTTTTCTTTTCAGCCTTGAAAGCAGAAATCTTAATAGAATGGAAAACTTCCATAAATTCTATGCCGATGATTCAGACGATCATTACGATTTTAGAGCAACTTTAAGGGGCCGAGCAGCAGAATTATTGGTTTACAATCTAAATTGCAACTATCAGAATAACCCAACGGAGATAGGAATCTACAAAGACAATAAAGGTATAAACTTAATTGAAATTTTGGAATTCATTGTCCTGATATTTTTCCTTGCATTTGCGTATAATGTTGACCCTAAGGTATTAACCAATAAAATTCATTTAGCTGAACCGAATTTTTCAGATGAAATATATCAGGCGATAAAAAAAAACATGTGGTCAAAACTTGTTCCCTTTGGTTCCAGATTTGCACTGGTGAAAATCTATTTAAATACGAGTATTGAAAAACGTATTCAACTACTCTCGAATGGACTTGCAAGTGGTTCAATTGATCAAGAAACGTTTGAGACAAAAAAAAATAATGCCATTGAACAAAGTAACAAATTAAAAATGCAGCATTATTTCAAGATATCCGATCAATATAAAGATCTGTACAAACTTCTTAGAAATAATACACTTTCAAATTCAGAATTTGAGAAACAACGAGAAAAGCTTTTTTCTGCATTCGTAGAGTCACGGAATAAGAAAATCTGACATTCCCATTAGCACTTTATTCAAACACAAATCCTCTTTAAGAGTATTAATAATCCAAAAGAAGTTTTCAGCACAAAACCCCGACAAGAAAATTCATGCCGAAAAATATTTTGTCAGTTCCATGACATTTCCAAATTATTCTGATTCCCTTTTCAATCCTAAAAAAATTATTTTTATTCACATCGACTTTCCTGAAATTAATGTCACTGTTCATAAAATTTCCGATTGAAAAAAATTAAATCCGGTGCACTTCAAATGCATTTTTTCATTCTACATTCGACTTCCCAAATATTTTTTTAACCCGCTTTTTACGATTCAGTCAGTAGACATTCGTTCCTTCGGAACATTCGTCAAAGACTAACGTGCAAAGCACATTATTTACTTTGTAAAAGATGCAACTCACTCTCTTCACCATTGATCCAAAAGAAAAAGAACCCATGACTCACCGCGAGGCGTTCATTCATTTTTTTAAGCGAATGGATTTGGAGATGATTGATCTTATTCTCGACCAAGAGACCTACATGGATATTCCGAAATCGAGTTTTATTCGAAGGTTGGAACGTGCGTTCGACTTGCTCAAAGGATATTCAGATTGGAAACTGAATGTTAGCATGGGCACGTGTGTTGGCAAAGGATGCGATCACTTCCTCGACCGCGCAATTGAGTTTGTGGGCAATCGTTCCGGATACCGAATTTCACTTGTGCTCGTTGTCAAAGAAGGAAAAATAACCGACATCTCAGAATGCGCCAAATTCCGCGGTGATAAAATGGTTGTTGGTGAGCAAAAGATGATTGTGTTGAGTTATATGAAGGACTAAGCGCGAAGCGGATGACACAACACGTTGTGATGACGACGAAGCCGATGAATAAAAAATTTATTTGCACCCCAAATAATTTTTTATTTATGTTTGCATCGTATTTCGAACCTTAAATGGTACCAACCGAGTGAAGACACCACGGTGGTAAAACAATACGGGCCTCAAGCCAAAAACAAACGTATCAACCTTTTTTTAGATCGAAGTACAAAGAAGTTTAATGTTTAACTAAATACTTTTTTGTATGGAAAAGCAACTCATTGTTCGCTTAACATCGGGACTCGAGCTAACGTTCGTCCCGAACGAGGTAACCCTCGAAAAATCATTCGTCGATGTGAGCGCTCTGCTCACCGACAATCCCTTTCCGCTGCTCATTCATTTCACGCATGAGCTGCTGGTCTCTAATCTGTTTCTTTCGAAAGTGCCCGACTGCGTTCTGCTGCACCTGAAAGACAACTTTGAACCGAAGAGCGCTTCGTTTTGTGTAAACAGAGATGAAGGCGACTTCACGCAGCAATCGCAATGCAAGTTCGTGCTCCTCATTCCCTTCCCCATTCCCTTTCAGTTAGAGGAAATTCAAACTATTTATTCAAAATCAAAAAATTAAAATCATGAAACAGACAGATCATAACAACATCGGAATAACCTTCACTCCGGAATACATTGCGCGCGGATACGGAAAATTCCCCTACGTAATTGTACGCATGCATTATGCAATTTATATGCAGATGCCCATTCATTTTGTTTCGGAAAGAAAGGAAGGACTGAAAGGAATTATTGTAAAATCAGATGCGGAAAATTTCATCGACAACTTTCCTTACCTCATTGAAGTCGCAGCAGATTACAAACGTCATCTCGACACCAAGGACAATCGGAATCATCGGTTGTGCGTGGTGGTGGGAAAAGACCAAGCCTATTACTTCGAAGAAGGTGAGATTCGTTTCAGCACCTCTATTCCATCTGGAGGAACGTTGGTGAACAGCGAGCAGCAGATCATTGCCATGGGGCATGACCATTTTATTCAATAATTAACATTTATTACAATGAAGAACATTCAAATTAACGCATGGATAAATGACAGATTGAATACAGAATTCTTGCAGTTGAAGCACGAGTTCAATCCCATTGAATGGGTGGAAACGTATTTCCTTTTTGAAGGCCCACAAGGGCTGGGCATCTATTCGAAATGCATCGAGTTGGAAGGATCTCCGCACAAAGACGATAAGTTAAACTTGCGCAAGTTGCTCACGGAAGAAGATTTGGCTAATCCGAATTTACTTCAAGACTTCTGCGCCTATTGGGCCGTGAATTGTGGAGGCTTCAACGGGCAAATTTCCTTCATTAGCAGCTCGGTTATTTCTAGCGAAGCCTTTCAATTTTTCATTGAAGAAAAGAAACACAAAGAAGCGCAGATTCGATTGGAAGCGCAGCGCAAGAACGCGCCCCTTGTGCAGGAACTTGTTCGACTTGGCTATTCACCTTCCCCTTCAAGTCACAATTCCGATACCTGGACAGCCTCTTGTCTTTTCCACAAAGGCAAACACGTCATGTGGGTCGATACGAAGAAGAATGAATGTCGCTGCGCGCATGGGTCAGGAGTTATTGGTTATGAGGAGTTGAAGGATAAAAGCTAAGCGCTCAATTACGTAGTAGGAACTGCGTTGTTTGAAATTCGTGGTTCTTACTTCGTGATGGTAAAATCGTAGATTTTATTCCTATTATATAATTGGAAATTCGTTTAGCCTGATATTAACAGTAATTCGTCATCAAATAGACAATAAAATGTTTAAATTCGACAAACTCTTTACTAAACTTTATTTTATGAGCCACGATCTTTATTCAAACATTTCTAGCGAGCAGATATTGAGTCAGCTCAAGTTGCACTTTTCTGGACAAAGTGTTTTAGCCGATGCACTCCTAAAAACCTACCTCAACATTTTAATGAATCGGGGGGTAATAACAGACAACACAATTTCAAATTTACAAAAACGTATAATGCAAGAAGAAATAGTTATCCCTAAAGTCAAACAAACTAACCAAACTGTAACAGAAGAACGAATGGTTAGCTTCAAAGAACATAATAAATTAAAAAAAGAAGTTTCGTCGGCAGGGATGTCCATGATATATGCTTGTGTTTGGGCATTTGTTGCTATTATTTCTTCTTTCATAGGTGCAGGAATAGCGATGTCAGGCGAGCTCTCTCCCAAAGAAATTCCTAATATTCTAACTACAACTTCCGTAATTTCAGCAATTGCAGGCTTGGGGTTCTTTATTACTCTTTATAGTGCTGGAGTTAAATTTAGAGATACTGTGCCGCAGAAATAAAAGCGTACAATAACCATCCCATGCAAAAATCTATTCCCGCCTCAGTCTTTTTATTCTTGGAAGAGCTAAGAGAAAACAACAACCGCGAGTGGTTCAATGAGAATAAGGAGCGCTACCAAGTACAACACGGTTTGGTGGTGCAATTTGCAGATGAGCTGCTAGCAAAGATGAAACAAGTTGACAACATTGAAACGGCCAACGGAAAGAAATCGATTTTCAGAATATATAAAGACGTTCGATTTTCAAAAGACAAGTCGCCTTATAAAACCAACATTGGCGGAGCGTTCACGCGTGCAACGAAAGAACTGCGTGGAGGATACTACTTCCACATAGAACCGGGAAATTGTTTTTTGGGCGGAGGATTCTGGGGACCTTCTCCGGAAGACCTCAAACACATTCGCATGCAAATAGCCGCTGACCCAGAGCCGCTTCAAGAAATACTTGCATCGAAAGAATTTATTTCAACCTTCGGAAAACTAGAGGGTGAACAACTGAAGACCGCTCCGAAAGGATTCGATAAAGATCATCCTGCCATTGATCTAATCAATTACAAACAGTTCTTGCTCATAAAGCGCTTCACCGATAAACAAGCGCAATCACACCACTACCTCGAAAACGTCTTCACCACCTTCCAAGCCATGCGTCCGTTCTTCGATTATATGAGCGAGATTCTTACGACGGATTTGAATGGAGAACCGATTTGAACTTCGTTGCTTCGCAACATTAAAGGATCCCAACCACAGCCCCCTTCCTCCCATTCCATTGAAACTCTTCTCCTACTCGTTTTCCAATCAATGCACTGCCTAGAGGAGAAGACGCGCTAACAACAAAGTAATCTCCTGATTCGGTCGTTAGCTTTCCCAATGAAGTAATAATATAAAACCACCCCACGCTGGTTTCAACCAATGAACCACTTCGAACGATATTATTGGATTCTAGTTTAAACGGATTGAATCGCTCTAACTCCTCGCATTTGCGATTGTGCTCTTGCATCTGCTTTCCCATCTTCTCCAATTCCAAATGCACCTGCGCCGCCGCAGTCTCGTGCTTATCCCCCGCCGAACTCTTCCCCTCCTGCTTATTCGATTCCATGAGTTCATTCCACGCCAATTGCATCTCAGCCCCTCGCTCCTGAATCACCTTCACCAACGCTTCGTACACTTCTTTCTTGATCATATCACTTAATATAAATCCCCCTTAAAATCGTCGAAGACATTCGCCAATGGCATTCGTCCAGAGGACATTCGTTACATGGTAACATTAGTTGCTTTGCAACATTAGCCTCCGGCATTCGTCGAAGACATTCGTGTTTACACATTCTTATCCAAATTTCACCACTCTATTTTAAGACCAAAACTATTCTGCATACTCGGATTAACATACGTCTTTGTTTCAGGAATGCTTAATACCGAAATGGTCGGACGCAGTTCAAAGAACAGATGTGTTCTTTTCATGACTTCGTTCTTCTTTCCTAAACGAAAATCAACGCCCATTGGAACGTACAACGCAGCCATATATCCCGACCTATTCTGAAAAACTTGGTGATTTGCATTCAATGAATTGTAGACTGATTGGGTTGAAATGTAATTATCGTTGGTGTCTGTTATTTGCTCTGAATCCCATGAATGCGAATGAATCTCGGTGCGGGGCGCAATTGTAATCCCGAAGTTCAATCCGATTCCAGAATAAAATGAAAAGCGCCTAGAAGCATCTGTTGATGCCAAGTAAGCAAAATCCAATTTCACCGCTGTAGACACGTAAGAACTATATGTAAAATCGCGATGAACGGAATCTACAAATCCGTATATACTGCCATTGGCTGAGGACACCAACGTGTCTATTCTTGTCGTAAAAGAATTAGATGTATTGTAAATGGAAGCGCTGATTCCCTGTGCCGATATGCCTGCGCGGAAAGTGCGATTCTTGTTGTACTCACCTGCTAATCCGTTCTTCTTTAATGGGTGAAAGGACACGTTCATATTTAATGTCGGTGCATTCCAACCGAACTGAGTGGTATAAGGCATTGAATTCACTGGTATCTGTGCTCCGGGAGCAAGAACATTGAATTCATTCTGATTAATGTTCAATGGTGCCAACGAACGATCTCCTCCGAATGAAAGTTGAAATTGTGAAATCTTATATTTCGGATGTTTCAATTCTTGAGCGGAAACAATTCCAAAAGATAGAATTGAAAGTGATAAAAAGAAAAATGCTTTTTTCATGGAATAATTTATTTGCGAAAGGTTAACGAGAAATTCTTGAGAAATTGTTTACAAACAAGCAGGGCGAATAAACATTCGCCCTTAACATTAAAATAATTCATAATTCCTACGCATCCTTTCCTAGCAATCTCCTTGTTACTTCCGGAAAACGAATGGCAATTGTTGTCCAAACAACAGCTTGAATAATAAGCAAGCCCATTACAGGCTGATGCGTTGTCACATGCACCGCCGTTGCTCCACCCATGTAGGCAACCGCCATGAATGCGCCAAGCATTCCAGTTCTTGGAACAAACCACAGTAGAACAATCAGCAACTCAATACACCCCAACATCATGACGTTGCTCGCTCCTCCTAAATCTGTTGCCATTTTTGTTGCTTGATCAGCAGGCAGCATTCCCGGAATCAATTTCCCAGAGGCACTGAACAAGAGCACTAAAGCTACTAGTCCAGTTAAAATAATTCTTACAATTTTCATTTCCCTTTTTTTAAAAAAAATTAGTTAGCCGAAGGCATAGGTTGAAAACATTCGTGCCTGCACATTCGCCGCAGGCATTAGTGCTTGCACATTCTTCCCCTCTCTCCCTTTTCTTAACTTCTTTTCCCTTTTCTTAACGGCGCACCATCTTCGGACTTGCCGTTAACATTTTCTTCACTTGCTTGATGTCGTTTTTCAAATAGCCTTTCGAATCCAAAGCTTCGGCTTTTTTCAAATGCATCGTCGCTGTCATCTTATCGTTCTTGTTTCCAGATAAAACAGCTAAGTTCAAATACACGGCTGCTTTGTCAACATCTTTCTTCAAACCAAGACGCAACGCTTCTTTGAATAAACGCTCGCTTTCAGAGAACTTGTTGGTTTGAACGTCCATAGACCCTTTAATGAAGAAATAGTATCCTCGTTGATTCTTCCACAATTGATTTACTTTAATTCGATCTATCCATTTGCGAGCTTTTTCAATCTTTTGAACTTGCATGTAATAAAACACCAATATCATGCGAACACTGCGCGTACACATGAACACCAATAAGGCCGATGGAATAACCATGACTATTCCTTGTCCCCAATACCCGTCGACAAACAAAGAAACCGTGTACAACAGGGAAACCAAGGCCAACAAAAACTTTACTGCATGATTCATAATTCAATATTTAAAGTGCAAATGTACGAAACACAATGAAGTATCTTCGCGCCACTGATTATTATTCGGTGACTATGAAAACAAAACATCTCCTATTAACTGCCTTCGCGGCCATTGCAACATTAAGCTCTTGGGCTCAGCCCGGTAATGATTCAACCAAAGTGATTGTTAACCCCCCTATGGAAAAACGTTATGTTATTCCCGGAGACTTTATAAACCTTCCGACCATAGAAACCTACATCCTTGTTGGTGCAAACATTCAAGAGAAACGTTTGAATGGAAATTACGGACGCGATGTTCAAGTTATAACGAAGAAAGATATTCAGTCTCTTCCTGTTCGCAGTGTGAACGAATTGTTGGGTTATGTATCTGGATTAGACATTCGTGAACGCGGGCCGTTCGGTGCGCAAGCAGACATCTCCATGATGGGTGCTGGATTCGAGCAATGTCTTATTCTAATCAACGGTGTTCCCATGCGCGATCCGCAAACCGGACACCACATGCTGAACCTTCCCGTTGACCTTTCTCAAATTGAACGCATTGAAGTCATGAACGGAACTGCCGGAAGAATCTACGGTTCGAACGCCTTGGCAGGAGCTATTAATATTATTACTTCATTGCCAAGAGCAGGAACTTCATTCGTTGAAACCTTCAACGCCACTGCTTCTTCTCAGGAGGGGTATGTTGCAAACGGCATTCAAGCCATGGCCGCATTCGGAAGAAACAGATCGCAACACAGCATTTCTGCAGGTCAATTCAAAACCAACGGATACCGCTACAATTCGGCCAATGATCAGCAGCGCATTAGCTACCTCGGACACTACCTGTTGAAGCGAAACAACACCTTGGACATTATGGCCGGGCATTTCAAAAACAACTTCGGGGCTAATGCCTATTACGCTTATCCGTATGACAAAGACGCTGTTGAAGACGTGAACACTTCTTTTGTTTCTGCGAAAGCAAATTTCTCTGACAGAAGAGGTAATTGGACATTCAAGCCCATTGCTTATGCACGCTTCAACAAAGATCATTACGTGCTTATTGAAGACAAACCAAGTGTCTACGAAAACACGCACCACAGCAAAGCGGCGGGTGTTGAATTACACGCTACTCGTGCAATTAAAACTGGACAACTTGGACTAGGAGCTGAAGCAAGAACGGAAATCATTCAAAGCACTAACCTCGGTGATCACTCGCGCTCTTTCTTCAACGTATACGCTGAAGAGCGCTTTGTGATTCGTAAATTCAATACCACCGTTGGTGTCAATGCGCAATTCAACAACGCCAACGGAATAAGCATTTTTCCTGGTGCTGAAACCATTCGCCACCTGAGAAACAATTACGCCATCTTTGCTAACGTTGGAACGGGCAATCGCCTTCCATCCTACACTGAATTGTATTATTCAGATCGTGCAAACACAGGTAACGATTCGCTATTGGAAGAAAAGGCTCACAACATGGAAGTCGGATTGAAGAAATTCGGAAGATTGAATTTCACAGCAAGCGGATTTTATCGCAGTGTATACAATGCCATCAATTACACGCGAGTGAGCGATGCCGATAAATGGACGCCTTCTAACTTTACCACTGTCAATTTCTTTGGTATTAATGGGAGTATGCATTGGCAAATAGCCGATGATGTCTCTTTGAAGTTGAATTACACCTACCTTGATGCGCAGCTCGGAACCGAAAACGATGTGCAAAGCAAGTACGCTTTGTATCACGCAAGACACCGCGTTACCTTTCAATATCGTCAACAAATCACAAACGCGCTTAGCACGAATCTTACCGTACGCTACACCGAGCGCTTCACTGGAACAAATTTCACCGTTGTCGATTTCCGTGGTATGTGGAAGTTGAATGAGAACATCACCATGAACTTCGATGTAACCAACTTACTCGATCGCAAATACATTGACCAAGGGTATATTGAAATGCCGGGAAGATGGTTCCGTCTTGGGTTCCGATTCAACATTAACTAATACAACTCAATCGTTTGAGTTATATTAGCAAGCAAGAACTATTGTATGTCGGTATTCGGAAACCTTTTTAAAAAGAGAAATCCCCAGATGGAAGAAGCACTTAGCTTCTCTCCTATTGTTGCCGACATGCACAGCCATTTGCTTCCTGGAATAGATGACGGTGCAACCGACATGGAGAACTCCATTGAGCTTATTTCTGCCTTGCACAGCATGGGCTACCGAAAGCTCATTACCACTCCGCATATTTTTTGGGACATGTATAAAAACACGACCGAGATTATTCGTGAGAAGCAAGCGCTAGTTCAAGCCGAGTTGGTCCTTCGCGGCATCGATGTTCAGTTGGAAGCCGCTGCGGAATATTACGTAGATGAGCATTTCGAAGAGTTGATTGCCAAAGATGACATTCTAAGTTTTGGAGATAAATATGTGTTGTTTGAATTGTCGTTCGATACGGAACAAATCAACTACAAGCGTGCAGTCTTCAATTTGCAATTGAACGGATACAAGCCAATTCTTGCTCACCCTGAACGTTACGAATATTGGCACGGAAACTTTTCCAAGTACGAAGATGTGGCCGATCGCGGAACACTCATTCAGGTTAACACGAACTGTCTAACCGGACATTACGGCCTTGGCGTGAAGCGCATTGCAGAAAGATTAATTGAAGCTGACTTGGTTGATTTCATTGGAACCGACTGTCACCATGTTGGACATTTGAATTTGCTCGAGGCCATGCGTCGTTCACCTTTATTAAAAAAATTAATTGAATCCGGAAGATTACTAAATTCAACGCTTTATGTAACAACTTTAATTTATTGTAAATTAGTCTAGTTAAAACAGAAATATCTTAAATTCGAAAAAACAAACAATATGAGCAAACAAATTTGGAATATCGACAGCGCCCACAGCGAAATTGGGTTCAAAGTTCGTCACATGATGATTACTAATGTTAACGGTGTTTTCAATTCATACTCCGCAACAATGGCAGCAGCAGCAGCAGATTTTTCAGATGCTGAGATTTCTTTTGACGCAGACATTGATTCGGTGAATACACGTAACGAGCAACGCGACGGTCACTTGAAAAGCCCAGAGTTTTTCGACGCTGAAAAATTCCCTAAACTAAGCTTCAAGTCTTCTTCATTTACAAAAATTGGCGATGGTCAGTACAACATGAGAGGATTACTTAACATGCATGGGGTAGAGAAGGAGATTTCCATGAACGTTGAGTTTACGGGTACAGTGGTTGATCCATGGGGACAAGTAAAAACTGGATTTGAAATCACCGGTTCTTTGAACAGAAGCGAATATGGCTTAACATGGAATGCAACCAGCGAAGACGGTTCAATCGTATTGGACGAAGTGATCAAGTTGGCGTTAAACGTTCAAATGATCAAGCAAATCTAAATTGTAATTCCAAATGTGAAGAAGAAGGTTCTTCCATTTGCGGGCAATAATCCAGGGCCGGGGTAACCTCCGGCCCTTCTTGTGAAATAACTTTCATTAAAGAGGTTATTTATACCCGCTTGAATGGTATACTTATCTTTCCCGTTGTAGGCGAAACTTAAGTCGCTGACTTGATAAGCCGGAATTAATCCTGTGGTTGCAGCAGCGTTAGGAACATCTGTATTCAAAGCATCTGCAAAAACTTCACTCACTTTGTTCCATTGATAAGTTGCTGTGAAGCGATTCAGCTTGCACGTCAAACCGTAACGCTGAATACGACGTGGAGCATTCTCAACTGTGTTGTTTGTTCGGTCGGAAGTAGAACCTGGGGCAATTGTAGGATCGTTCCAAGAAGTGTATACCGCTTCGTTGTATGCTATTGAGGCAAAAGGATGAACGCTTATTATTCTTCCCGAATGACGCGCGTGGAATAAGTTTCCTTCCACATACATCTCAACGCCTTTCGATAAGGAAGAACCTATGTTTGTGACATAACGAATATTACTTTGTGTGAAGGTTCCAATTCGATCTTGAATATTCATTTGATAAACACTCACATCATAACTTACATGATTCTTCCATGAACCGCGCACTCCCAAATCAAAATTTAATGATTCGCTGTCTTTTAAATTCTGATCTATAATATCTGTAGTTGCGGCAGGCGTTAATTCAGCGAAAGTCATCGGACGAAAGGCCTGAGAAACGTTTGCATAAATTTCATTCTTCTCATTCAAATGAAACTCTGCTCCGAAGCCTGCGAGCACTTTTGATACCGTTCGTTCTTGAAATGGAATTTCTCCACTGGTGTAATTAACAGTTCCAATTCCTGTAGCCGTGATTTGCTCGAAACGAATACCAGGAACAAACAACCAACGCTTACCCACGTAGAGCGCTTGCTCAGCAAACAAAGCGTAATTCTTCGTGCCGAAAACATAATTTACTTTGTAGCCAAGAGAATCTAAATCCATGTCGAAATCGAAGCCCGTAGTTCCGTTTCCTCGCTGGCGACGAATTGTTTTAGCTTGATAAGCTCTTGCTCCGAATGCAAGCGTTTGTTCATTTCCAAATAAATTAAAAACATACTTCCCTCTCCATTCCGTTCCAAGGTTTTGATAGTAATCGCCGTCCACTCTTCTTGCGGCGTAATCATTTGTAGTCGTCAATACGTTGTCGAATGCAGTAGCCGGATCTAAGAACCCAACACTTTCACGTGATGCCAATAATCCGAATGTTTTTATTTCAAGTTGGAATTTTTCAGAAAGGTTCACGTCCAACTGCACATTCAATAAATTCCAAGGAATGTGCATCCAATTTCTAGTGCGAAAGCTCTGTTGCGCATTTTGTTGAAATTGTGCATCCGTTAATCCGCCCGGTTGTTGACTCATCATGGTCGAATGGGTATACTCAGCCTTCAACTTTACACGCTTGCTGAAATCGTAACCCAATGATAAAAATCCTGTTTGTGTTGAATAGGCACTGTTTTCTCTCCAGCCATCTGCAGAACGTCTGTGATAAAAAGTATAAATGGAGAACTTATTTTTGCGCTCGCCAATGCTAATGAAGTTGTTAATGAGGTTGTACGATCCGAAAGTTTGACGGAACTTCAATTCTGAACCATTTGTTTCAGGCGCCTTATCCAAAACGTAATTCACCATACCCCCGAACTGAGGTCCGTATTGGAGGCTACTCGCTCCGCGAAGTACTTCAATTCTTTTTACCGCATCGGCAGGTGGAGTATAATAAGCTTCTGGATATCCGAATATGTCTGAAGAAATATCGTATCCATTCTGACGCGTATTGAATTCCCATGAACGATTTGGACTTAATCCGCGTGTTGCAATTCCTGTTTGAATGCCGCTTCCATCGCTTTCCCAAACCATTATACCAGGAACTCTACCGAAAAGCTGGCGTGAATTATTCGATGAAAGATCAATATTCAGTTTCTCCGGCGTGACAAATGTTGTTTTCTTTCCACCATAAATTCTAACGCCATCAACCGCCGGAAGATTTCCTGTCTCGTCCAAAACCGCTACTTTTATTTCAATAAATTGAGTGGTAAACTTTGGCAGAGTATCGCTTTGTCCAAATACCGAAAGAGTCAAAAAACTCAGCACCCCAATAAACAACCTTGCTCTCATTTTCTCTATTTAGATTAATTCTCAATTGCAAATGAACAATAACAAATACAATTGAGCCATACCACATTTATGGTAAAAAAAAAAAGAGGACCGAAGTCCTCATAAAAAAAAAAATGACGTGCTTATAACACAGCGTCAAGCTTTTCAGTCAATACGTTCTTAGGAACCGCACCAACACTCTTGTCTACAACCTCTCCATTTTTCACGAAAATGATTGTTGGAATGTTTCGAATACCAAATTTCGCACTGATTTCTGGGTTATTGTCAACATTTACTTTTCCAACTACCGCACGACCTTCGTATTCAGAGTAAAGCTCATCTACGATTGGGCCTACTAGTTTACATGGTCCACACCACTCTGCCCAAAAATCAATCATCACAACTTTATCTGAACCGTCTACTAATTCACTGTAGTTGCTGTCTGTAATTTCAACTGCCATAGCTCTAATATTTTTTTGTTTCTAAATTTCCTTTCCTAAACGGGGGACAAATGTAACACTAACTTTCATTCACATTCAAGAAAAAAAACATCTTTTCATTCACATTTTTACAATAAATCGCTGTTTTCTAGCAAAATGACTACGAGTTGAGCTTTTTTCCACGAAGAGAAAAATACAACAAAGCTGCTCCTCCGATCATGAACAATACTGCGATAATCTCGGCCTGTGTTGCTTGCATTCCAAGAAAATCGAACTTATTGTTTACCCGAATTTTTTCAATGAAGAATCGCTCCAATCCGTTTAATATGAGATAACCAGCAGTAATTACTCCAGCAGCCTTCACTCGTTTGCGAATAGACCATAAAAAAATGAAAATGGCCACAGCCGCCACAATCTCATACAGAGGTGTTGGAAAAACCCCTGGAACCAAATGAGTTCCGTAACCTGGATATTGATCAGAAGTCATGAGCTCTCCTACTCTATTGACATTGTTCGGATAGTCGTATGACCATGCCCAATCGGGTAGCCAAGACAACCACCCTGGCTTAGGACTTAAGTTCTCAATTCCCCAGTCTCCATCGCCACTGGTGTGACATCCCATTCTTCCAATGCCATATGCTAAAATCATACCCGGTGTGGCCGCATCTGAAAGCACAAGAAGAGGCATCCCTTTCATTTTAGCGTAGGTAAGAACTACAATGGCACCAACAATGAGACCTCCGTATACTGTTAGTCCACTTATGAAACTTTCTAAAGAAGGATGGGTAAAGAACTCGCGTAATTCTGCCGGGTTCTCGAATAAATGGAAAAGTTTGGCGCCAGCCAATCCTCCTATTGCTGCTAAAAACGTAATCGTTCCCGTGTATTCTCCGGCAGAATATGCTTCCATCTTAATCTCAGGCTGAGGAAGCTGCTTTTTCTTTTCTAAATAATATTTGTAATAGGCATATCCACCACCGATTAAAATTCCCAACAAAGGATAACCACTCTTGGAAAAAATAATGTGCTGCGGAGAATTCACCCCGTTGAATAATCGAGCGCTATTCAACAAAAGGTAAATCACTTTCCAACCGATAATGAATCCCAAGAGTCCGGAAAAGAAAATGTCCATCATGTTTGGAGCTCCACCAATAATTACCTTTCGAGTGCCGCCTTTAATAAGTCCAAGCGTCTCTTTTCTTTTGAGTTCTAGTGTTAACGTGTAACTGGCAGCAATAAAAGCAAGGGCCACAAAGAACCCGAAGCTATTTAGCATTTTCGCCCAAGACCATTCGACACCGAACCAATCGTAGAAGGCATGATATAAAGTTGGATACATACGGCGAAGATAACAATTGAATTCAGATTGAGGCTTGATGATTTCGTAATGTTACATTCATCTACTCTTCATCTTGGCAAACGTAATTTGTAAAAAAAAAGATGTTTAAGAAAGTACGCATCCAGTTTTTGAACGAAGGACAAATGCACGAAGTGATCACCAAAATTGTTGATTTGAAAAAAGAAAAACAAGAAGAGATCATTTACACAGAATGTAACCAACGCATTCCCCTTCAGCGACTCATTTCTATTAACGGTCTATCGTTCGAAATCTAATCAAAAGTCATTTTTGGACAAGGATTCTCCAATTAGATTTGTGGAAATACCTTGTTATGTCGAATGAACTTCCTATGGGAATTCCATCTGTGGACTTAGCCCAATTCTTACACGGCACCGCCGAAGAGAAACAACAATTCGTGAATGCGCTTGGACATGCGTATGAAGAAATTGGATTTGTTGCCGTGAAAAATCCATTGATCGAGGATGCAACGATAACAGAGCTATACAAAGTGGTCCAAGCTTTTTTCGCGTTGCCTGCAGAGGTTAAATTGAAATACGAAAGAACCGACCTTGCAGGTCAGCGTGGATACACCAGTTTCGGAAAAGAACACGCCAAAGATTCGAATGCTGGGGACTTGAAAGAGTTTTGGCATTTTGGTCAAATCGTTTCTGAAGCGAATAAAGCGGGGTATCCAGACAATATTTTTGTGGAAGAACTACCCGAATTTTTAACTGTTGGCTTGCAAGCCTACAAAGACCTCGAAAACACAGGGCGATATATGCTTCGTGCCATTGCGTTGCATTTGGGCTTAGAAGAAAATTGGTTTGATCAACACATTTTCGAAGGGAACAGTATTCTTCGCCCCATTCACTACCCTCCTATTACTTCTGAGCCGAAAGACGCTGTGCGCGCTGGACAGCATGAAGATATTAATCTAATTACGCTTCTTATTGGTGCAAGCGCAGACGGACTGGAAGTTTTGAATAAGCAAAACGAATGGGTGCCCGTTACAGCATTGCCCGACCATATTGTTGTAAACGTTGGAGACATGCTTCAGCGCTTAACGAACAATCAACTGAAAAGCACAACCCATCGCGTGGTAAACCCTCCTCGTGAAAAGTGGAACACGCCTCGCTTCAGCATTCCGTTCTTCCTTCATCCGAGAAACGAAATGAAACTCGACTGTCTTCCTTCATGCGTGAAAGCAGGTGAACAACCGCAATACGATCCGATCACAGCTGAAGAATTTTTGAATCAGCGTTTGGCCGAAATTGGATTGAAATGAAGGTAAGAATCAAGCAAAACGCCTTACGCTTTCGCATTACAGAAAAAGATGCAGAGCAACTGAAAAAGAACAAACCTGTTCAAGTCAGTTGCATTGTTTTTCACGGCGTTGAATTGGTCTTTCGCATTCACCCTTCAAAAGATGAGTTGAGCGAAATGATCTGGAAAGCTCCGGAAGTAGAACTTCACATTCCCGACTATGAGATTCAAGCCTTTCTTTCATCAAACAAAGAATCGTGGCACAAAGAATATTCCATAGACGGTAAACTTTTACTGTTATCGGTTGAAAAAGATTTGGCTTACTTTCGAAACGGATTTCATGCTTAATTTTTTTTCATGTTGAACGATTCCTTCGGAAGAACACTGACATACGCGCGCCTTGCTGTTACAGACAAATGCAACCTGCGTTGTACGTATTGCATGCCCGAAGAAGGACTGCAGTGGCTTAAGAACGCACAATTGCTCTCTACTTCTGAATGGAAAACCATGCTGGAAGTACTTGCTTCAAGCGGAATAACGAAGATTCGTTTTACCGGAGGTGAACCCACTTCACGCGGAGACTTCTTCGAAATTGCAGCACATGCTTTCGAAATGAAAACCTTTCACTCCATTGGCATTACCACGAATGGAACCTTCAATGAGAAAAATTCAGAACAGTTTTTTCAATTCCCTTGGAACGCCGTTAACCTTAGCATTGACTCGTTAAACGCCGAGCGTTTTCATCAAATGACTAAACGCAACGAAGTGCATCGCGTTCAAGAAACACTTGCAAAACTTCTCGAAAAGAAAATAAAAACAAGCATCAATGCAGTCATTTTAGAGCATCACAACGAGGAAGATATATTCGAATTGGCGCAACTTACCCAAGAGAAAGACGTTCGTGTGCGCTTCATTGAAGAGATGCCGTTCAACGGAAAAGAATACCACCATGCGGTGAAGTGGAATTGGAAAAAATTAGAACAAGAACTCACGCATCACTTTCCATCCTTAACTCCTGTGCCTTTCGAATCTGGCGCCACAGCGCAGAATTACACCATAGACGGACACGTTGGTAAAATCGGAATTATAGCGGCATACAGCAGAACTTTCTGCGGCACGTGCAATCGCATTCGCATTACTCCTGAAGGATTTGTGAAATCTTGTTTGTACGCTCCGCCTTCACTCCTGCTTCGCACGCTGCTTCGTGAAGGAAAAACCAACGAAGAAATTCAGCATGCGCTGGAAGCTGCTTGTTTAAATAAACCCAAAGACGGATTCGCGGCTGAAGAAATGCAGGTTACGAAGAACTTTCAGAGCATGGCCTCGGTTGGAGGTTAAAATTTGTAAAACGAAAGAACATCGTTTACTTCCACTTCCGTATTCGGAAGAACTTCAATAAATCCGTTTGCACCCAATGCACCCATGTAATCGCCAGATCCATTCTGACGAACAATCGTTGCAATTCTATTTCCATCGTTGTTGGATGAAAGGAACGCAGGAACATATATTGTTAAATCTGATGCATTCTTGTAGGTTGAAATGCACAACACTTTCTCTTCAGCATGATTCTTTAAATGCGGAAGCAAGTAGCGCGTTGCGCAATGCAGCACTGAAATGGGATTGCCTGGAAAGGCAAAGACCATAACGTCGTTCTTGCTGCCGAAAAAGAACGGCTTTCCCGGACGTTGCTTCACGCCGTGAAAATGTTTTTGAACTCCGTTCGCTTCTAACGCCTTCGCAACAAAATCGTATTTCCCTTTCGACACACCACCGGAAAAGCAAACGATGTCGAAATTTTCTAATTCATGTTGAACGAAATGCGTTGTCTCCTGTTCATCGTCAGACAATCTGAAGACACTTACGCGACTGCAATGAGGAAACAACAATGCTTGAAGCATTTCCAAATTGCTCGAGCGAATTTCATAATCGGCAGGCGTTTCATGCACTTCCACCAATTCATTTCCTGTTGAAACTACGGCAACCGAAAACTGCTTGAACACTTTCAATTTCGCTTTTCCAACAGAAGCCAAGGTGGCTATTTCCAGGGGGCCAATAGATGTTCCAACTGATAATATTTCTTCGCCTTGCTTTTGATCGAAACCTTTCGCGTGAATGTTTTGAAAATGCTTTATTTCTTCAACTTGAAACTGAACCACGGTTTCATTTCGAACAGATTTTTCATATTGAATCACAACCGAACATTCATTCGGTAGTACCGCGCCTGTCATGACTTCAATGCAACCGTTTTCATTTTTCAATGTTGAAGGAGCATCTCCAGCTGCTTGAATTCCTTCAACAACAAATTCACGAATGCCCTTTTCCCAAGACGAAAACTGAAAAGCATAACCATCCATCATCACGCGATTGAAAGGCGGTTGGTCCCGGTCTGAGAAAACTTTTTCCGCTAGTATTCTTCCTGCTGCAGCTCCTAACGAAACCACTTCGATTTCAGACTGTGGAAAAACTTCCGCAATAATTTCAAAAGCCGCACCCGGTGTTACAAGCTCTTTCATTACGGCAGTGTTATAAGGCTATTGACAGTCCAAGCCTCTGGCTGTGCGTTGAACAGTGCTTTGGTCTTAGGCCAAACAATTTTAAAAATATCGCTGCGTCGGTAGTTATTCAAATGCTCTTCGCTTTCCCATCTGCTGTGTGTAAAGAAAAAACTTGAATCATTCTCTTCCGTTTGCCAAAGCTCGAGATAAGTACAACCCTCAGCTGCTCGAATTTGGCTTTTGTGTTCGTTGAATATTGCAAGAAACAATTCAGCATTGTTTTTGTCGAAAGACATCTTAACGATTCGCGTCACCATGAAAAGAAATAGTTAAAGAGTCCCCTAATTTTAAATTCATTAATCTGCTAAACGAACTAGCTCTATCTCCGCCTACTTCACGATTCATTGAAATAACTAAGAAACCATTTTGCCCCCAAAAAGCGACTTCATTTCCAATTTCTACATCTGCGAAGCGTTCATGGAATTTGTTAATTGTTGTTTGTGGTCGAACAGGAATTGCAAAACTTCTTCCTTTACCAATTTCCTCGAATAATTTCCGCGTTAAGTTGAAGTATAAATTTCCAAAATGATCAACATAAAACACCTGCGTTACCAGATCTTGTCCATTCATGTATGGTTCCAGCCCTTTTATTCTCGCCAATTCTTGTAACCTCTCGCACCATTCTTCAGGTAAATTCCCTTGGCATATACGAGCGGCAGCAGTAGCAAAAACTCCCGACATAGGGAATCGAATGTTCTCTTCGCCTTCAATATCTAAACGATATATTTTCAACATATCTATAGGTACTTCTGGAAACATGAGTGAAAAAACGCCATTATCTGCTGTGATTAAAAACCGATCCTGGTATTCGATAATAAGGTGTTCACGTGTGCTCAGCTTATAGCTACTTACACCGTTCATAAACACTGTACCGTATGGAAAACTGTCCCAAACACTGCGAAAAAGAAATGCAGCTTCTCCTATTTCACCACTACCCACTTCATGGGAAATGTCAACAGGAATGATGGTCGGATTGTTATTCAGCAAAGCAGCTTTCACCAAAGAAACGTAGTGATCCTTGGTTCCAAGATCTGATATGAGCGCAACAATTGACATGGATAAAATGGAATGGACACAAATTTCATTGAAATTTAAAGGTGTGCAACAGTAATTTCCATTATTTTCGACACAATTAATTGTGCAAAAAAATTGGCAGAAAAAGAGCTCTTCCTTCCTTCAATAGATCCTATTGAATTCTTCGGACCGAACAACGTTAAATTCAAGTTTGTTCAATCGAAATTCCCAAAGTTGAAAATCATGTCTCGTGGCAACATGCTCAAGGCTGTTGGAAGTGACGATGAGCTGCAGCGCTTAGACGATTTTCTAACGCTTATTTTTTGGCACATAGAAAAGTATCATAGCCTTTCACTTCAGCAGCTTGAGCGCATTTCATTGGGCGAAGTGAGTACTCCCGACATTCATACCCCGCAAGGAGATGTTTTGGTCTTCGGTCCGGGGGGAAATAAAATTACAGCCCGCACTCCGAATCAGAAAAAGATGGTAGACCTCATGAAGAAGAACGACATGCTGTTTGCCATTGGTCCTGCCGGAAGTGGAAAGACCTATACTGCAGTTGCACTGGCTGTAAAGGCTTTGAAGGACAAAGAAGTTCGACGAATCGTATTGACTCGTCCGGCGGTTGAAGCCGGCGAAAATTTGGGTTTCCTTCCGGGAGATTTGAAAGAGAAACTCGATCCATACTTGCAACCTTTGTACGATGCGCTTATGGATATGATTCCATACGACAAGTTGGCCGAATACATGGAGAAAGGTGTGATTGAAATTGCGCCACTCGCATTCATGCGCGGAAGAACTCTCGATAAAGCTTTTGTAATTCTCGACGAGGCGCAAAACGCTACGGTAACACAAATGAAAATGTTCCTGACTCGAATGGGACAGAACGCAAAATTTGTGATTACCGGAGACGCTACGCAAATTGACTTACCTAAAAATCACATGAGCGGACTCATGCGTAGCGTAGAATTGCTTCGCGAGGTTGAAGGCATCGGTATCATTGAACTCACGGGCAGCGACGTTATTCGTCACCCGCTTGTAAAACGCGTAATCTCGGCGTTTGAGAAAATGGAAGCTGAGGCTCAAATGAAAAAAGATCAATTCGCAAAGCGCACTGATTCGCCTGCGAATTGATCTTAAATACTATTACTTTTTAACGAAGCGCACCTGCTTCATCCCCTTGCCATCGTTGAATTCCATCAAGTAGATTCCGCTTGCCCAATTCGATACGTTCAATTCAATTCTGCTCGATGCTTTCGTAGCATGAATAATTCTACCCACTTCGTCGCGAACCGTAAAGTTCAACATGGTTTGAATTCCTTCCACAATAACTACATCGGAAGACGGATTCGGAAATACATGCACCGCATTTAATGCCGACTCACTTACGCTTCCAACAATATCAATACTAATCACATCAACAAAATCCGATGACTCGAAAGGATTACCCCAAAAATCGTGGCCACCTGATAAATTAATTCCCAAATTCATGCTAGTAAACCCTGCATCTACAGTTGTAAGTGTGAAAGTGAATCTGAAAGTGAATTCATCTATCCAAGTTCCTCCTGTCTGAGTGAAATAATTTAATACAAACGGATCTGTAAATTGAATAACCGGCGTCGAGGTTCCTTGCATGGATTCACTGTAAAACACATCAATAAAGAAATCAGATGTCAATCCTTCGTACAACGTTGTTGAAGGTGTAATTTGAACTGCAGTTGGATTCTCTGTATCAATAATGAAGACATTCGATTCAATCATTTCGGCTTGGTTACCATGAATATCAAATGCATTAATTACGGGCGATAAACTTGGGAAAAACTCTCCCGCATCGAATACTGCGTAGCTTACCATGTATGCGTTCGGAGTGCTCCAAACTGCGCTCGTTTCAACTAACGAGTTAATTGTAGGATCGCCTTCAACAAATGAAACCATAGGAACTAAACTCGTATTTACTTCATCATTCGCATCGAAAGAGAACACGATTTGGAAGCTTTGTCCTGCACTATTGTCGTTAAGAACGCCGTCGCTTGAAGTAACCGTTACTTGCGGATTGCGTGTATCAATGCTCAAAACATCGTTAAACGTATATTCTACTTGAAGATTACCTGCTAAATCCGATGCATTCAAGGATTTCAAATTCAAATTCATCCATTCTTCATTCATGTCGGTAACATTGAATACCGCATGGTAGGTACTTGCGTTACTCCAATAACCTGCAGCCAAATCTTGAGTAAATCCAGCTGGAGTTCCATTTACAACAGACAGTTCTGCTGGTAAATTGGTGTCCATGGTTTTGTTGAAATAAAGAACCACCTCGGTTGTTCCAATTGCAGCAACTCCGTCGTTGATCATGGTGTTGGAAGCTACGGCTACCGTTGCTTCCGGAAGAACCATATCTACCTTCCAGTTTCCTCCAATGAACGCTCTTGCAAAACATCCGTCGGTAGCCTTACCTCCTAACACACGGAAATTAATACCGCTGTATTGTTGGCTTGCCTGCGCTACTGTGTATTCAACAACCAAAGCAGAATCGTTTAACCAAAACATATTTGATTGCGTCAGAACGCCAATAGACTCTAAATCAATTGAAACAAATGTTACCGTTGGAAGAGCTGCGGGTGACATCTCTCTGTTAAAATGGAAAATAGCGCTAACTGTGTTTCCAATATCAGTAGAGGAAATGATGGGATCTGAATAAGTAACATTGACAACATGAGGAACAACTGCATTGTTGATAGACTCTGCAAAGTGAACAGCTTGAGGCCCTAATTCAATTCCTATTTTTCTTCCGGGAATGTCATCGTAAGCTGCATGAATCCCACCCCAAATGCGAGATAAGGAACATTGGTCTGCGGCATCTCGA
Source organism: uncultured Chryseobacterium sp. (assembly GCA_964385405.1). Classification (GTDB taxonomy): domain Bacteria; phylum Bacteroidota; class Bacteroidia; order Flavobacteriales_D; family Sanyastnellaceae; genus CAIZGX01. The sequence continues at coordinate 28,650 of CAYLOT010000025.1, forward strand.
TATGTTGCCCACTGAAGAGTCACATCCGTAGAAGGCCCCTCTTCAAATACCAAATATTGATTCTGATTTGCTAAAAACTCTCCGATCCCACCGGGAAAAAATTCAGTTCCAGTAATGGCTGTCATTACCTCAGCAGCGGTTCTTGAATATGTCGAATGCCCACTTATATAACCTGCAAATGGCGGTGTGACAAAAGTTGGGCGCTGATAAGGCCACCAATTTTTCGCGAGAATCCAATCGGAGCCCGCGTAGGTGTTTGCTGGATTAGGTATATAACTCGGACCTTTCCATGATCGAATTTTCACTTGTCCGATGTCACCAGACATAAATCCGTTCAACGTATCTGATGGTTGAACCATTTCTATGAAACCTGGAATTAAAGGTAATCCTTGGTAATGGTAATTGGGTAAAGCTGGATCCGATGACTGACCATTATCTGCCATTTTTCGGATAACCGAAACTGGTCGACTTCCATCGTAAAATCCTTTGATTCCCCATGCACAAATCGCAGCGTCGTGCATAGCACCTCCCATTGCAAAATAGGATTTAACATCCCATTCTAAGTCATCTAGAATCTCACCTTCGCCCCCCCATTTTCTAACAAAAAGTGGGTGGTCATGAACAACATTCATTATTTTAAACCAATGACCAGGAGGCGTTTCGCTCTGTGGTCCATCTGCCCAAAATTCAGCGAGAACTCGGGTAAAATCACCTCGCTTCACCAACTCAGGCGCATAGGGCTGACCTGTTACCGGGTTCAATGAACGGCCCGTTCCGATGTCTCCCCCTGCAAGCAAATTATAAAAATTTGGATAATCATTTGGAGTTTCTGGTAAATATGGAATGTTACACACATTCCCTGGCGAAATATCAATCATGGTCGTGTCGTCCGGAGTGAGGTGTGAAGACCAAGTCGCTACCATTACATTTCCGAAAACAAATGGATGTTCTAGGCTTGCTGTATCTTCAGGTAAAAGATACGGTGGCGGTCCTGGGTCTTTGTACACGTTCCAAAAATTACCATCTCTGAAATGAATTGTCTTATCTGCCTCGATCAAGGAAAATGGTTTTACATTTCCCCACTCGGGTGAAAGTGCAGATGGTGTTGGTAAACCTGGAAAACCATTTTGATCAACGAAGTTTGCCAAATTCAATGGTTGCCAGCGATTTATAAACGTGTTGTTCGGGTTACCAGGAAAAACGGGTAACATCGGTGCATTTACAGGAACGTAATACTGATTTGAATAATTCAACAACTGATTCGATCCGTCTTGATTTCCGTATGCGATGTATTGCGCAGCAATGTAATTTCCCAATTTTGCGGCATCCCCATCACTGTAGTCTGTAGATGTAATGGATGTGTTGAAACCGAGACCTGTCATAACAAAATTGGCCATCGTAAGTGTATTCAGCCAATTTGGAGAAAACTGGTAGCGATTAACAATCATGCGATAGGCCGCATAGGTAATGGCTTTTTCTCTTGCCAATTGAATATTAGCAGGAGTTTGAATTCCGTTGAAAGGCGAATTAAATCCGTTCAAGGTTTGTCCAATCAAATACGTTTTTGCGGTGTCGTCGAAAATTGCCCATGCGTCATACATTGCAGCATGGATGTGAAATAAATTTCGTGCGTGAATGGTAGGACGAGCATTGTCGTTACGTATGGCTTGAAGAACAACTTCATCCCACTGACGCGCAACAGAATATTCCTGAGCCTGCATTGAAAATGCAGAAATTATAAGTAATGAAAATCCGAGTAAAAAAGACTTCATAGTAAAAGGTTTAGGTACTACGAAGATAACTCAACTCAAGATAAAAAGGTTTCAGACCTTTATCAGGATTCGCAAACTTTTTTCAAATTGGCTAAGCCCCCTTCAAAGTCTTTTATTAATCTGCCTTGAAACATGAACATCATTCCTCTGTATTGAAATGGAATCTTACCCATGTCCATGGTCCAAGAAACATCTGTCGTGCAGGTTGCGCAAGGAACAGTTAAGTCGTTAGAATTGCCAGACTCTCTGAAAGTAAAGGAACTCTTGTTCGGGTCTTGAAATCCTTCAAAGAGAAGTTCTGAATTAATCTCTGAATTCAATACAATTGACGTTATGGTTTGCGACCCATTACCCTCTGTACTTTTCCAAGTCCACTTATGATGAACCATCATTGGATCACCTTCAAATGTGCTTTGCATATTCGGGTCTCGTTGACTCCACATGCTCCATTTCGACCAATTGCTGAAATCTCCAACTTGCTCAAACACTTCACTTGCCGGTGCATTGATCGTGATTGAACGTGTTACTTTCAATTCGCTCGGACCTACAAGACAAGCAATAACGTATAGGAGAACCAATGACCCAATGATTATCCAGAAAATTTTAAGGAATTTCTTCATAAGGCGAAGATAATCATCTTAATCTGCATTTTTAAATCGAGGACCGTGCGGAGGTCTACCTCCTGGGGGTGGACCGGGATGGCCACCCTTTCTTCCAACTTCTTCCAACAAGACTTTATGAAACTCTCGCTCAATACCAGGAAGCTTCGCGGTTTTCTGAACCCCAAGGACTTTACTGCATGCAATCATAAAGTTCGAATCTTCTTCAACCTCTTTCACACGAAGCGAAGAAATTTCATTGTTCAACGATTCAAAAGCTTTCTGATTCTCTCCCAAAGCTTCCATCTTGTCCATGACCTTTTTCAATTCCTTACGATGGGTCTTTTGCGTTTCTTCATGTGCATTGTAAACCGGCCAAAACTTTTCAGCCTCAACAGGAGTTAATGCCAATTCACTTGTAATGTAAGCGCGTTTTAACGCTTCAACTTTTTCACTTCGCTTCGGCTCGTCGCGATCGGGTTGTGCGTATGCGCCCAAGGAGCAAATGCACAGTAAAAGAATCATTGTCTTTTTCATGTTCATATCAATCTAAGTTTTCAATAAAATCTGAATCTTCTTCCAATAAATACGCTACCAATTCCTCCCTTGGAATTTCTTTTAATCCTTGAGTCACCGTTTCTCTATTCTTACCTTCTCTTAACTTCTCTTCCCCACTCATCCCCTCTCTTACCCTCTCTTCATTCTCATTCTCATTCTCATTCTGTTTCTCATTCTCAATGTTCCCCTCTCTTACCTCGGTCGAAAGATTTATCGCCCCTAAATCTTCCTCATTCTTCCCTCCTCTTCCCTCCTCTTCCCTTACTTTACCTTGTGCAATCTCTTGATTTTGATCGTTGCCTTTCCACATAAAAAATCCAACACCAATCACACATGCCGCAGCCAAAGCCAGCAGCCATTTCCCGGTCGGGAACTTTCGAACGGGCATGAGTGCCTTTTTATTTTTTTCGAAATAATCGGAAGGGATATTCCACTCGTTATTCTTCATTTTCTTTTGCATTTAATTCAACCCGCATTTCATTGTGTTGAATGTCTTGTTTTATTTTTTCTACTGCGTGATGGAAGCTCGCTTTCAAAGCTCCCACGCTGGTTCCTGTAATCTCTGCTATTTCGGTGTACTTCTTCTCTTCATAATACTTCATCACAAACACAGCACGTTGCTTTTCCGGAAGTGCTGCCACCATGGCTTGCAAGCGCAGTTGCATTTCATCGCCGCTGTAGTGCACATCTTCTTCCAACTGCCTTGCGTTATTTAAAACAAGCTCGTTCCAATCTCCTTTCACGGTTCGCTTAGTTTTCTCAATGTGTGCGAGCGCCTCCCTGCATGCAATGCTGTGCATCCACGTTCCCAGTTTACTATCTCCACGAAAATTGTCTATTCCTTTGAAAACTCGAACGAATGTCTCTTGCAAAACATCGTTGGTGTCTTCGTGGTTCAATAACATTCTTCGAATAAAAAAGTATAGCTGTTTTTGGTAATCTGAAATAAGCATCTCATAGCCTTTGTTTCTCGTCTTTGAAACAGAAATTAGGGTTAAGATTTCTTTTTCACGTCCTACCATAACCTGTAAGAACTAAAAGTTTGAAAAGGGTTTAATTCGAAATGAAAAATTACCATTTTCCTCTGTGGGTCTCTTGTTCAAGGGCCTTTTCTAAATGCTCTAAGTAGGCCTCTCGTGTGATAAGTTGAGCACCCAATGAAACGAGATGCGAATTTTCCACTTGTCCGTCGATCCACTCCATTCCCCATTCCTTGCAGCGTTGAATCAAATGCCAAAGTGCCAATTTAGACGTGTTCGATTCGGTTGAAAACATACTTTCTCCACAGAACATACCGCCTAGGTTCACGCCGTACAATCCGCCAACAAGAACATCTCCCTTCCAAACTTCCACTGAATGTGCGAAACCCAGGGCATGCAATTCTGTATACGCCTGAATCATTTCTGGAAGAATCCAAGTTTCGTCTTCTCGACCATTGCCCGCGCAAGCGCGAATAACTTCGGAAAAAGCACGATCAAACGAATAGGTGTAAACACCTTTTTCGTAAAGCAAACGGGTCGATTTACTAGGTTTGAAGGAAGGGATGTAAAAGACACAACGTTCTTCTGGACAATACCAACGGGGGTCTCCGGGTTCTTCGTACCAAGGAAAAATTCCTTTTGAATAAGCGAGCAACAATCTTGAAACAGAAAGATCTCCGCCAACAGCAACAAGATTGTCTTCAAATTCCTCGGGACCGGGGAACCACAATTCGTCTGAGAGTCTGTAAATTGGCATCGCGATACGAAGTTAGTTCTACTTTGACTTCGAATTGAAAAACTATGCAATGGATTGAAGAACAATTACAGAAACCTTTTGAACCGAAGGCCTACAGCGAACTCGACGCCTACATTCGCGAGAGCGCAGCTGAAGCGCGAAAGCTCTCGCCCACTCCTCGCGAAAGCGCCGTGGTAATTGTGATTCATCCGTATGAAGACGATGCTGGCTTAACCTTAATTCAGCGTCCGGTTTACAACGGGGTTCACAGCGGGCAGATGGCATTTCCCGGGGGGAAGAAAGACGAAGGCGATCAAAGTCTTTTGCATACGGCCTTGCGCGAATTGAACGAAGAAGTGGGGCTTTCCCTTCCAACCGAAAAAAAATATTTTAAGTTGAATGAAATATTCATTCCTCCGAGCCGCATGTTGGTTCAGCCTTTTGCTGCGGTGTTGAATGAAATTCCGAATTTCATTCCCGATGAAAAAGAAGTGGCAGCGTTAGTTCCTATTCCGCTTGGGCATTTCGGAGCGAAGATGAAGACTGAACGAATGGACATCTTTATGCCGCACATTCAGCAAACGAAGTCGGTGCCTGCTATTCGCTATAACGACTATTTGATTTGGGGAGCAACTGCCATGATGTTGTTTGAACTGCGCGACCGCTTGGATTTAAAAAATAAATATGAATAATTGAACCGATCTGTGCGTTACCTGTACAGCGGCATGAAACACCCTTCTTTTGGCACTATTTAACAAACATAAAACGTATGCTTCCTTCAAAGACGAAGAGCTCATGCCGCTGATTGCGGCCGGCAACGAACGTGCCTTTGAAGAATTATACACCCGATACAGCCGGCCGATACATTCTTACTTCTTTCGCATGCTGCGAAAAGACAAAGAGGTTGCGGCCGACTTCACGCAAGAACTGTTCAGCAAAGTCTTTCGTCATGCCGAAGGCTTCGATGTGAAACGTAATTTCAAGACATGGCTCTACAGCATGGCGCACAACCAGTGTAAGAATGAATATGCGAAGCATGAAGTTCGCGCTGAAGCGCGAATGACTATTGCGACAGCCGAGTTGCACGAACACGACCGCGACATGGACCGTTCTAAATTCGAAGAGGCACTGCAAGATGCGTTGTCGCAATTAGACGAAACCAAGCGAACCACCTTCGAGCTGCGTTTCGTACATGAACTCAGTAATCCGGAAATAGCCGAAACTATGGGCTGTTCCGAAGGAACCGTGAAATCACGCATCTTTTACACCCTCAAAGAACTCAACGGAATTCTTCACGAATACAAAGAACTTTTACTTTCATTTCTCTTCATTCTATTAAAACCATGAGCACACAAAAACCTTTCACCTATCAGCCCGAAGACTTGGAGCGACTCTTGCGCACCAAGGAATTCAGTGGTTTGCTTCCAGAGGAACGCGCCTTTGTGTTGCAACATGTTTCCAACGAAAAGGAATTCAATGAACTCAAAATGCTTTTGGGAAACATTGAATCTTCCGAACACGAGATGCAAGATCCGCCTGCAGCAGTCTGGAAAAATTTAAAGAAGGAATTCAATCAGCAAAAGCCTTCACGCTTCAAAGTATGGCTGAACATTCTCTTCCCTCCTCTTCCCAAGTGGAGCGGATTCCGCACGGTTTCTTTTTCTTTGGTTGGAATGGCAGCCGTTGTTGGAGCAGTGATTTGGTTCGTTCCGAAAGAAAATAATTCAAATCAATTCGCAAGCGTTGAAAACAATTCCAACAACAATACCATTCCGGGTGCAACGAATGACACTCTCTCTGAAAACTCAGAATTCAAAGTGAATCCCGAACCATACGCAGAACTCAATCCGATATCTGGACTTTACTCTGTGCCCGAAGTTCGCGAGGTTGAGCATATCCACGAAGCCCCACTTATGGACGATGTTCATGAAGAAAACACCACGGCACCTGAAGACAAACTTCAGGAAGCCAAGGCCGATCGATCCATGGAAAACGATTCTCCAGCCACCATTGAAAGTACGAATGCCACGCAAACTTTTACAACTACATCGAATAGCAATTTGAGCGTTCCTGCAGCCACATGGACAACCGATGAAAAGGCGAATGTCATAGTTGTAGATTCGGTAAAAATTCAGCCCAAGAAGAAAAAGAAAACGCCACCGAAGAAAAAGTGACGAATAATTTTCAAAATGGACATTGTATGT
>CAYLOT010000026.1:0-3822 GCA_964385405.1 uncultured Chryseobacterium sp.
CCCATGCCAATTTGTTTTCGAGCTGTTCCCACAAGTCTCGAAATTCTTCCCTTCATCCCACTCGTCGTGCCACAACTTGTGCGCTGCGTTAAATCTCTCTCTGCGTGTGGCGTATACTAATTTTTCCATGTTTTAATTATTGATATAAAAGTAAATCACATGAGTGCCTTCTTTGTTCGAAGGAATCAATAGATTTTAAGATCTTGTTGTAGATAATTCGTTACATAATCGTTCACACCTTCTTCCAAAGAATGAAATGGCTTGCTGTAACCAATTGAAATTAACTTGTTCATGTTCGCTTCGGTGAAGTATTGATACTTGTCGCGAATGTCTTCCGGCGTATCTACAAAAGAGATGTTCGGTTCTTTTCCCATTGAATGAAAAGTAGCGGTGGCTAAATCTAAAAATGTTCTCGCCTTTCCACTTCCCAAATTGTAAATGCCTGAATCTTTTCTGTGGTGCATTAAAAACATGAGCACTTCAACCAAATCTTTCACATAAACGAAGTCGCGCATTTGTCCGCCATCTGTGAAATTCGGATTGTGGCTGCGGAACAATTTCATTTCTCCAGACTTTCCAATCTGATTGAAGGTATGCCAGATAACGCTTGCCATGCGGCCTTTGTGGTATTCATTCGGACCGTATACGTTAAAGAATTTCAATCCAGCCCAGAAATATGGCGCTTCTTCTTGTTGCAATGCCCACACGTCGAAGTCTTGTTTCGACTGTCCGTATGGGTTCAACGGTTTCAATTGTGGAATGGTCGCATGATCGTCGTTGTATCCATGCTCTCCGCCACCGTAGGTCGCTGCAGAGGATGCGTAGATAAAAGGTATGGCGTGTTTCGCGCAAGTCTTCCACAACGATTGTGTGTAATGAAGATTCAAGCGATCGAAAATTTCAACATTGAATTCAGTGGTGTCTGTGCGAGCACCAATGTGGAAAACACATTCCACTTGATTCTGATTTTCTTCCAACCAAGTTGGAAATTCATCTCTGTGAACGAGCGCAGTGTATTTCTTTCCTTCCCAATTGCGTTTGCGATCTTCGCGTGAAAAGTCATCGACCAACACCAAATCGAAAAAACGGTCTTCGTTCAAACGCGCTACTAGTGCGGAACCTACGAATCCTGCTGCTCCTGTTACAATTATCATTTTGCAAATTTAACTTAAATAATGCGCCAACACGCCTTCCTTCAAAGCGTATTCCGATTGATACATTTTGTTGAAGGACGATTGCTCCAAAACGAATTTAACCAAGTAAGTCGAAAGCGGCATGTACTCGGCACGCATCTGCGGAATACTCGGATGCGCGAGACGTTCTTCCAATGTGCTTCCCATTAACCACTGATGAATGGATGGGTATGAGTAAAACGGAATCTCATTTAAATTCCTAGAACCTTCGGTAGAACTTTCAGTAGAACGTTCCGTAAAACCTTTCATCGAATCTTGTGAAACATCTTTCGAAGAATCTTTTGCTTTCGCAAACTGGTACATATCAAAAAGCGTATCGAACGAACCCGAAGACCCCACTAAAATACTCACTGGATTTTCCTTCAAAAATGAAATTAAATCTTGAAGTTCCGTGTTGAGGTGGGCTCTGAGTCTGTGCACATCGTCTTGATTGATGCGCGATGCGGGCTTGAGCATTCCGTGTAAGCGGCTAACGCCCAACAAATAACTTTTTCTCCACAATGGCTTTTGATCGCGGACGAAAATAAATTCGGTGCTGCCACCGCCGATGTCCATAATTAAATAATCTTCTTTCAAAGCTACGGAGGTTTGAACCACACCTTCGAAAATGAGTTCTGCTTCGCGATCTCCGGAAATAACTTCCATGTCGAAATTCAAATGCTTCTTAACGCGAGCTACAAATTCATTTCCGTTGGAAGCCTCTCTTACTGCGCTGGTGGCGAATACGCGAACGTCTTTCACTCCCAAAGAATCTATGACGTTCTTGTAGGTATACAACGCATCAATGCCTCGCGCCATGCGGTTTGGAAGAAGTACGTTTTCTGAGAATCCGCCTGCACCCAACTTCACAGGAAGCTTGGTTTTGAAAAGTGTCTTCCACTTCCCTTCCACCTTTTCCTTCACCAATAAATTGAATGTATTGGTTCCGCAGTCGATGATGGCAACGCGCTTGTTTTCGTTTAGTTCGACTGTCGTATCCACTTCCATAAATCTTTATAACTCACTTTTTTTCCGTATGACAAAATGCCCACGCGATAAATTTTTCCACCCAACCAAATGAAGAATAAGAACGCTACCACCAATGCGGCCATGGCGCTTATTAAATGCCAAACGCCAATGTTTCCTATGGCAGTCTTCACCATAATGGTTATGGGTGAAGTGAGTGGAAATATGCTGAAGAAATTTCCAATGGGACTTTCCGGATTGGTAATGAGCATGGCCGAAACAATGTAGGAAAACACCAACGGTAAAGTCACAGGCAGCATGAATTGTTGCGTGTCTGAATCGCTGTCTACCGCAGCGCCAATGGCTGCGAATAATGAAGAGTAAAGCAAGAATCCACCAATAAAGAAGAAGATAAACATACCCACCATGAGCGGCCAATTGATTAAGAAGATCCAATTGATGGCTTCGTTATTCATGAGCGTTTGTGCCATGGCTGCCTGATTCATTCCGTTGCCAACAACAGCACCGTTTTCTAAAACAGCAGCGCCGTTCACCAGATGTGATTCGAAATAATTCAGACCGAAGGTTGCTAAAACAGCCGAAAGAATAACCCAAATGAGGAATTGCGTAAGTCCAACGAGTCCAATTCCAACCACCTTACCCATCATAAGTTGAAACGGTTTCACCGAACTCACCATGACTTCAACAATGCGATTGGTCTTCTCTTCGAGCACGCCGCGCATCACTTGCACACCGTACATGAAAATGAACATGTAAATAAGTATGGCGAATACGAATCCAATGACTGCGCGCTCTTGCGTGTGGTCTTCTTCACCGAGTTTATTGATGTTAATCTCTGCGAAGCTCACGTCGAGCTTTGCGCGCTTGTACTTTTCGTAATCTATTTTCAACGAATCGACCACACGAAAACGTTCGAGCGATTCTTGTAAATCGTTCTTCAATTTACTTTGAATGTTTTCGGAAGGAAAATTATCGAAGTACATGTTACACTTCCCATCGTTAATCGTAATCTCGTCGAGCTCGATCATGATGTTGTAGAACCCGTCTTTCAACTCTTCTGGCTTCTGCGTCTTTTCTGTGAATCCGTAGATTACGTTTTCATTGTCTTTGAACTGATCTGGAAATCTTGGAACCAAGGTAGAATCTTGTTCTCCGCGGTATTCCGTAACCAATCCGTAAGGGTCACTGATTAAAACCGTATACGTTTGCTGATCATTTAAGGTCATCCAGATGGTTCCAAACAACAGTCCAGCAAACAAAAGCGGACCTAAGATGGTCATAACAATGAAAGACTTCTTGCGAATGCGTGTGGTGTATTCGCGCTTAATGATTAATCCTATCTTACTCATGCTTGTGCTTCGTTAAATGAAAGAACAGATTGTACACATATGTCGTGCATGCTTGGCACTTTTTCTTCCGCGCTCAGAATGTCAACTACTGGAATTACCTGTTTTAACAGGTCATTCAGTTTAAATTCTGGTTTAATGCGAACGGTAACGGTGTGTATGTCGTTTTTTAATTCGTTGCTCATTAATTCAAAGCGCGCACCCAAGGCAATGGTGAATTCCAATAAGGTTCCTTCGAATTGAAGGGTGTAGGTCTTCGTGCGGAAACTGTTGCGCACTTCGGCTACACTTCCACTTAAAATAACTTGCGAACGATT
>CAYLOT010000026.1:3922-32830 GCA_964385405.1 uncultured Chryseobacterium sp.
TTCATTTTCTTGTACAGTCCGCGTTCTTCCGGAAGGTATCCGATATCTTCTACATGTGAACGCTGAAGCGGATTTCCGTAGAACTTAATTAAACCGTTGTCGGGTTCAATGATTTGATTGAGTATGCGAATGAAGGTGGTTTTTCCAGCACCGTTCGGTCCTAAGAGTCCGAATATTTTTCCTTCCGGAATAGCGATACTCACATTCGTAAGTGCCTGGTATTTTCCGTACGTTTTATTAATGCCTTCGGCTTGAATGGCGTATTTCATAGGTTCCTTTTAATGACAAATAGCTCTACGAAAGTAAGTCGCTTAATAGTATCTTTGCACCCTTATAAACTTAATTTATGAAGATAGCCGTAGTAGGAACTGGGTACGTTGGATTGGTTACTGGAACATGTTTCGCAGAAACAGGCAACAACGTTGTGTGTATAGACATTAACGAAGAGAAAGTTGCGCAAATGAAATCGGGCGTTATTCCAATTTACGAGCCACACCTCGATGTGTTGTTCGAGCGTAATATTCGCGAAGGACGTCTTACGTTCAGCACCGACTTGGCAAGTTCTATTGCAGACGCACAAATTATTTTCTTGGCTCTTCCTACCCCTCCGGGTGAAGATGGAAGCGCCGACTTAAGTTATGTGTTGGGCGTTGCGAAGCAATTGGGACATTTACTTTCCGACTATAAAATTATTGTAGATAAAAGCACGGTTCCAGTTGGGACGGCTGAATTGGTAAACAATGCCATTGCCGAGAATGCAAAGGTTCAGTTCGACGTGGTGAGCAATCCTGAATTTTTACGCGAAGGGTTTGCGGTAGATGATTTCATGAAGCCGGACCGTGTGGTTATTGGAACCCGCAGCGAGCGCGCCAAGCAGTTGATGAACGAATTGTACAAGCCGTTTACACGTCAAGGCAATCCGATTATCTTTATGGACGAGCGCAGTGCCGAGTTAACGAAGTATGCAGCGAATGCTTTCTTGGCAACGAAGATTTCATTCATGAATGAAATTGCGAACTTCTGTGAAAAGGTTGGTGCCGACGTAGACATGGTTCGTTTGGGAATTGGCACAGACGATCGCATTGGAAAACGTTTCTTGTTCCCAGGAATGGGTTACGGCGGAAGCTGCTTCCCGAAAGACGTTCAGGCATTGGCGAAATCGGGTAACGACAGCGGGTATGAATTCAAGATATTGAAATCGGTAATGAAGGTGAATGAGCGTCAGAAGACGACGTTGTTGAAGCCGATTCTAGACTACTTCAACAATTCATTAACGCACACGAAGATTGCTATTTGGGGATTGGCGTTTAAGCCTGACACCGATGATATTCGCGAGGCACCGGCCTTGTATATGATTGAGCATTTGTTGGAAGCTGGAGCAAGCATTGTGGCTTACGACCCTGAAGCTATGCCGAACGTTCAGAAGCAAAAGGGGTATGCGATTACTTATGCAACTGACGCTTACGAAGCGTTGGAAGGCGCAGATGCGTTATTGATTTGCACGGAATGGGGCATGTTCAGAAATCCAGATTTCGATAAAATTGGAAAAGCACTGAAGTCGAAAGTTATTTTCGATGGAAGGAATTTGTATGAGCTCGACAAAATGCAAGAGTTTGGTTATTTCTACAAAAGCATTGGAAGATCAACTGTTAATCAAGACTAATTATGGAACGCGTACTAATAACCGGAGCTGCCGGATTTCTTGGAAGTCATTTGTGCGATCGTTTCCTGAAGGAAGGGTTCGAAGTGATTGGCATGGACAATCTGATTACAGGTGACTTGAAGAACATAGAGCACTTGTTTCCGAACGAGCACTTCACATTTTACAATCACGACGTTTCTAATTTCATTCATATTCCTGGGAAGCTCGATTACATTGTGCATTTCGCATCTCCAGCCTCTCCTATTGACTATTTGAAGATTCCTATTCAAACCTTGAAGGTTGGATCGTTGGGAACACACAACTGTTTGGGATTGGCGCGAGAAAAGAATGCGCGCATTATTGTGGCGTCTACTAGTGAAGTGTACGGAGATCCTTTGGTTCATCCGCAAACGGAAAGTTATTGGGGACATGTGAATCCTGTAGGGCCTCGCGGAGTTTACGATGAAGCGAAGCGTTTTCAGGAAGCCATTACCATGGCTTATCATACTTATCATGGCGTTGAAACGCGCATTGTGCGCATCTTCAATACGTATGGACCGCGCATGCGTCTGAACGACGGACGTGTATTGCCGGCGTTTATTGGTCAGGCTATTCGTGGGGAAGATTTAACGGTATTCGGCGACGGGTCGCAGACGCGTTCGTTTTGTTATGTAGATGATTTGGTGGAAGGAATTTATCGTTTGTTGATGAGCGACTATGCTCAGCCGGTGAATGTTGGGAATCCGGATGAGATAACCATTTTAGATTTCGCGAAGGAGATTATTAAGTTAACTGGAACAGATCAGAAGATTGTGTTCAACCCCTTGCCTACTGACGATCCGAAGCAACGCAGACCGGACATTACTTTGGCACAAAGTATTTTGGGTTGGGAGCCGAAGGTTCATCGCAGTGAAGGATTGAAGATTACGTATGATTACTTCAAGTCGTTGACGACGGAAGAGTTGAATAAAGTAGAACATAAGAACTTCGAGAAATACTCACGTTAATGGAAAAGGAATATTTCGCCCATGAATCTGCGTTTATAGATGAAGGATGTGTCATTGGAAAAGGCACTAAGATTTGGCATTTCACGCATGTGATGTCGAATTGTGTGATGGGAGAAAACTGCAATTTGGGACAGAATGTGGTTGTGAGTCCGGGTGTTAAGTTGGGCAACAACGTGAAGGTTCAGAACAACGTGAGTATCTACACGGGCGTTGAGTGCGAGGACGATGTGTTCTTGGGTCCGTCGTGTGTCTTCACGAATGTGATTAATCCGCGTAGCGCTGTCGCGCGCAAGGATGAATATCGGAAGACGATTGTTCGCAAGGGCGCGAGTATAGGCGCTAATGCTACGATAGTGTGTGGATATGAGATTGGTGAATACGCCTTTATTGGCGCGGGCGCTGTTGTAACTAAAGAGGTCCCGGCGTATGCATTGGTTGTGGGGAATCCTGCGCGCCAAACGGGCTGGATGAGCAAGTTCGGGCACAAGTTGCAGTTCAATTCTAACGGTGAAGCGGTTTGTCCGGAAAGCGGGGAAGTTTACTTCCTAGAAAAAGGAATCGTACGCAGCGCTCCTGTTACGAAGTAACTGATGCCTGAAAGGCGAATGTTGCCAAGCAACGAATGCCCATTGGGCGAATGCTTCGCGAATGTCTTCGACTGATTTTAATCACGCAGTAGGAATTTAGTTGTTTTATGCAAAAAGCATGAAGCATTTATTCATTTAGATTAGCGAGGATTAAAATAGTTGCAAATTGTGACCTTGAATATTAAAGTTATACCTTCTCAGATTTTTGTTTAATTTTAGTGCATGTTGAATTTGGATATCAATAAAGAAAAGTTGAAGGAATTGTGCATGCGTTACCATGTTGACCGCATGTACCTATTTGGAAGTGCGCTTACGCCAAATTACGACCAGCAAAGTGACATAGACTTTTTAGTTCGCTTTCAGCCTATAGAATTATCTCTTTATTTTGAAAATTACTTCAATCTTAAAGAGCAGTTGAAGTCTCTTTATGGAAGAGACATTGATTTATTGGAAGAGCAAGCGTTGAAAAATCCCATTCTTATTCAATCAATTAATCGATCAAAACAGTTGGTTTATGGATGAGCGAATTTTGAAGTGGTTATTCGATATCAAATTTGCTATTGACGAAATTGATAGTTATTTCGAAAGTGAAGAACGTAATTTCTTTGATTATAGAAGTAACACCATGCTTAAAAGAGCAGTTGAGCGTGACCTAGAAATAATAGGAGAAGCAGTTAATCGAATTGTAAGTCGCGACAAAATATTCTTGGATAAAATTTCAAATGCTAGAGCAATTATTGGATTGCGAAACCAAGTCATTCATTCATACGATAATATATCAGACGAGAATATTTGGTCAATTCTCACAAATCATCTTCCTAAGTTGAAGATTGAAATTGAAAATCTTATAGGGAAAAGTTAGGCGATTAGCACCTTTCCCCTACCTTTTGTGGGGCATTACCCATGCCGCTCGCAGAGCGAGCTCAGTTGAAAAGCCTTAAAAAACGAAGTTCCAATTACGCAGTAGGAATAAAATCTTCGATTTTCCAATTGCGAAGCACCTACGTCTTTCGACGTATTTTACCACCTCACCACTCCTACTCTATTTCTCGTTAATGCTCTCAAGTGCTCTTTAACACTAGCGAATAGAATTCTACGGTTTTTAAGAAGGAGAGAATTGGTGGAATCTGTTGTGAAATGAAATGGTATTTTAATTACTTTTAAAATGCGCAATTACACCTCGCCTATCACGCTATATTGGATTGTATCGGGAAGGTTTGTAGCGCGTATAAGTCAGTTAGCAGTAATTATGACAAAAGCACCTCACATATTTATAATTGGAATGAGTTTTTCTTTATCATCCTGCATGGGTGAACCAGAAGAGCATGAAGATTTCATGTCGCGTAGTGACTGTTTCGTTTATAAAAATGAGGTTGAAGTAGTAGATTATGATTTTGGGAGAGTTGAGTTTATAGACACGACCAAAGCAAGTGGCTGCGTGAAAACACAGTTATCAAACGTTTACCTTCTATATCAGGACACAACTTGCATTGCAGTTTATAATCAACACCCTAAAGATAATATCACTGACATTGAGAGATTCAAAAAAATGTATCGAACAGATACAACTCAACTTTCCGCTTTCGTGAAGTTTGACACCAGCATAACTCTTACTATCAGTCGCCTTTGTAAAGACAGTAAGAATGGAAATTTCTATTTTGGCAAGTATGTTGACTGGCGAGTTATTAAGTACAAAACGACAACCAATCCATACGTTAAGACAGAAAACGAATTAATAACAACTTGGTATAAATGGACAGAATAACTACTGCTAACAGCACATTTGCAATAGGCGGGGTTCCGTGTTCAAATTACAGTTTTGTGGTTAATCAAACTTTAGTTTTTCAAATTAAGTTTTGTGGTAAAAGTCCCGCGGTAAAACCATACCATCAAGTGTAAAAGAACATGAGAGACAAAGAACTAGTTGAATACATAAAGGTTCGAAAGGAATATCCAAGAAATTTCTATGACAACACGAACTATTACGTATTTGTGTATCCTTTGGCTGGTGCTTTAATTGGCTTGACAATTATTAAATTTGGTAAAACACCCTTTGAATTGCTCTCCGGGATTTTATTGTTACTTTTTGCAATCATGGTTTCCGTCTTTTTCCAAAACAAACTCACAACATCAAGAAGATTTCACACTATAAACCCCAAGTCTGATTTAACAATAGACAAGGCGCATGAATTAGTTAATAGTAATTTTAAACTCCTACGTTCAACTGTCAATTATGAACTAAATATGATTAACGCTCATGAACCAATGACTTTCTTTTCTTATGGTTCAGAAATTACATTACTTTTCGAAAGGGATAAAGTATTTGTTAATGTAAGAACGGGGCCATTTTTCAAACCTTTTTCTTTATTTCGGGACAAAAGAAAATTACAGAAAATAATTACGCTGCTAACATAAAAAAAGCTGTCAAAATGGAGCGGATAGAATAAACAAAAGGAAAAATAACTATTTAAGGAAATCAATAAAAACAAGTACTAACAATCGATAAGAAGCCGTGAACACAATTTTTCAAATATTCTTTTATTCATTATGGCTAGGATTACCGATATTCTTATTTCGTACATATCTATGGAATCTTGAAAAGCGAGCTAAACAGACAATTCGAAATTTCTCGGATAGCTCTTCTGAAATATTCTTCAACCTTAATGTTTGGGTCAAAAATTTTGATTTCACGAAAAAGAAAAATATGTTTGAACTTAACCCTTATGCGACATCATATTCATTCAACTATTGCGACTTAATATTGAATGATAATAACATTGTTATTTTGGGAAAGGCAAAAATATTTGGAAAGAATAGAACTTTAACACCATTCATTCTAGAATTTACAAATAAAGAAATGACATTGGAATATCGTCATTCTAAAATCACAAATTTTGTGGAATCAGGAATTGACCTGGAGATAGAATTTATAGATCCTCAGTATTCAAAAACAATGACATTAGTGATAAAAAGACCAGAAGCCCAATTGAAATCTGTAATAAAAGAAAGATATAGTGTTTTAAATTGAAAAGCTAGGTTCCCATTATAAATCAGGGACAACGCCGTTCCAATTACGAAGTAGGAATTACGAAGTAGGAACAACGAAGTTCCAACAACGAAGTTCCTACGTCTTTCGACGTATTGCCAATGCCAATTTTTAATGCCATATTGAGCCGAAATGAATAATTTGATTCGTAAAATCAAAAAATCAATTGATCCCAATAGTAACATACTTATACTTTGCTTCAGGATTAATTCCTATTCTCGCCTACTTCACAATAAAGGTTAAGAAATCTATACCGAGTCGTTTCGTATTCGCCTTCTTAATTCTTTCAGTTTCTATTGACTTCCATAATTTTTATAGCTATTTGAATAAGGAAAACAATCTCGTGCTAATTAATATCTATGATTACGTTGCCATCTTTCTTGAACTATTTTTTTTCATAACCATTACGAAGTTCCGCAAAGCATTTACATTCCTTACTTCTATCGTCCTGCTTTTGTGCTGGACCGCCCATATCATCTTTAACGTTAACAGCGGCTTCCACATATACTCATCTTCTCTGTCTTACATGATGTCATTGATCGTGTGCATCTATTCCGTAATAGTTACTTTAATTGTCATTAGGGAAGACACTCTTAATTTCAATAGATCCAAACACCAACTCATTGCCATCTTGGGATTTTTCCTTTTTGAATCTTCATGTCTTATTCCAGTACCTACCCTGAACTTAGATTTAAACACAGCCGACCGAGAACATCTGTCAGAGCTATACAATCTAATCGTTGTTTTAGGAGAGGTACTAAGAAATATAATCTTCACCCTGTACTTCATTGCGGAGAGAAGAAAACGAACTTGTTACAATGACCTCAAAACAATTTAGATTCAACTTCATTTCCGACATTTCTAAAAAGAGAATACATGATTGAAATAATAATTTTAGGAGCCTATAGCGCAGTAATTCCAATTTTTTACTTTTTCCGAACGTGTGCAAGTAAAAATAAATCGAATTGGCTTCTATTAATACTCATTGTATTCTCTCTAGGCACAGATAGCCTAAATTGTTATTTAGCTGATAACAACATTAACAACCACTTTGTAATTAATTTCTACGACTATTTCGCTTTCGTTCTTGAATTTGGTTTTATTCTAATGTCATTGAATTTCAGTCGAGCTTTTAGAATTTTCACCGCATTTATAATTGTAGTATGCTGGGCCATTCATATTCAATTTAACCTCAGGAATGGATTTTCACAAATGTCTTTTGACATTTCATATTCAGTGTCTTTAACAGTATGTGTTTATTGTGGAATCGCAATGATTAAAATACTGCTTTCCGAACCACCTTCTTTCAAACAATCTAAACATATTCTATTCCCAATGTTTGGTTTGATGATCTTTGAAGCAACCTGCTTAGTCACCCTAGTAACAAATAGTTTTAACTTAAATGAGAAAGAAAGAATTTTTCTGTACAATTTCTATAACGGTGTTGTTGTCTTTGGAAGTGTATTGAGAAACATACTCTTCACCCTGTACTTCATCGCTGAGAGAAGAAAACGAAAAAGTTCACAACTCAGTCATATCTGAGGTTTCTTATTTTAACACGAATTAAAAAATGATAACCTTCGTCTACATAGCCATATTTCTGAGGCTTGTGCCTTTATTTTTACAATGGTTGTCCCATACTAGAAAAAATGTAGGCTCATTGTATTTTCTTTTATTTACATTATTTTCTTTTGGTGCAGATGTATTTGGATTGTTTTTCTGTTTATCTGATATTCATACAGATGTACTATTTAATTTTTATCAGATTTTTGAAACGGTAGTAGCAACTTTCCTTGCCATTAAAATTGGAAAGTTCAATCAGAAAATCAAATTTATTCTGTACTTGTTTTGCTTCCTTTTTGGGATATCTGTGGTGTTACTCAGCTTCATACACGGATTTGATTTCCCTCAGGATTTCAATTGGGGAATTTCAAGATTTTACATACTTACCATTACATTTATTTCTGCGTTACACTATGTAAGAAAAATGGATAGCTTCAACAACATCAATGCAGCGCCATTATTCGGATTACTCGGTATTTTCATTTATGAAGCGATGAGTATAATACCTATACTTTCGAAACAAATTCAATTGGCGACAGACAATCCAATCGAAACGTATGTTATATATTTTATTTTCATAGCATCTGGCAATTTGATTCGAGATGCTTTAATTTCATACAACGCAGTTCTCAATATAAAACACAAGGTTAAATGAACATTGATGAGGTACTCATATTTTCGGGAATAATAATGGTTCTTATGCTAATTTTCATTGTAGCCATATTCTTTTTGTTTACTAAAAAAACAATCGAGAGTATTCAGCAGCGTCGAGAATTTGATTTTAAAATGCAACAAGCGATCATTTTATCTCAAGAATCTGAAAGAGAAGTGTTGGCAAATAATATTCATGATGATTTAGGCCCGCAGTTGAGCTTTCTCTATCGACAATTGCGAAAGGATATGGATAGCAATTCCTCAATTACGTTTTCATCGGCAGAACGCGGTAATATATACAAGAAATTGGATGAGCTTATTTCCGACGTAAGGAAATTCTCATCGGACATTTACCCGACCCAGCTCAAGGAAATGGGACTTGTTCAGGCGTTGGAGCAGAATTTATTCGATATGCATTTGCACATCCGCATTAGATTCTTCAATCATTTAGAGACCGATCTGAATTTCGATAATTCAAAACAATTAGCCGTTTACCGAATAACAAACGAGGTCTTGAACAATATTCTTCGTCACGGCAAACCCACTTTCTTAGACTGCGAAGTGAATGGTGTCGACGATCATTTACAAATTGTATTCACCCACGACGGTGTTCCATTTAGTCAAAATGAGTTTTTGGACTTGGCCCAAAGCCAGAACGGAAGAGGTTGTTCTTCCATTCTCAATAGAACCTTGTTGCTCGAAGGCACTGTGGAATTTTACCATATTCTAGATCAATATGCCTGTGTTAACATTCGTATTCCAATGCCTTTGTAAAAGATAAGAGAAGGGATAATGTACCTCGTACGAATGCCTGCGGCGAATGCTTCGCGAATGTCTTCGACTGATTTTCCAACAACACAGTTCTAACAACGCAGTTCCAACAATGAAGTTCCTACGTCTTTCGACGTATTGATAACCTTAATTATTTAGTCGATCTTGCGTCGGGTAGATGGATTCAATGAGCGGATATTTTCGCTACCTTTTGCGAGAAATGTGGATTGAGTAATTTGTAAATATCAAAGAAAACTATTTGTGAATCCCCAAGTAATTTTAGCAATTATCACTGGTATACTTAGTATTCTCGTATTCTTTTTCTCACCGAGAAAGAGGTCGATACAGAGCCGTATCATTCTGACTTTCCTCCTACTCTCTGTGTGTACCGATATAGGCAATACCTATCTGTCGGAAAGGCGAGAAAACAACTTGCACTTGATTAACATGTATGAGTATCTGGCCATTATCATTGAGCTTGGATTTATGCTCTCTGTGGTGAAATTCAAACAAAGATTCGTTTTGTTTACCTCTTTCCTGGTAATTACCTACTTGCTATTTCATGGGATATTCAATTACAGATATGGTTTCTCTGAGGCATCTTCAAACTTATCTTTCATTTTTTCTCTGATGATTTGCCTTTACGCTTCCCTTGTTTCCTTCAAAATACTTTCTGGAAATCTAGAACAATTCAACAAGTCGAAGTTCTTATTAATACCTGTTCTCGGATATTTCATTTTTGAAGCATCATGTCTCATTCCAGTTTGTATGTTTAGCATAGATTTAAACAAGGAGGATGAAAAATTCCTATTTGATTTTTACAATGTTGTTCTAGGTGTTGGTAGCATCTTTCGCAATATTCTCTTTGCAGTATATTTCTTCATTGAAAGAAAGAACCTGCTTAATCGACAATCCATCAACTTTTCAATAGACCAATGAATTCCATAAGCACCGTTGTCATTTACGCCGTAATAGCACTAGGCATATTTGCTTTGCTTATTGCAGTGTTGGCGTTTTTACTTGTGAGGCGCATGGGTCAGGCGGTTAGAGAAAAAGAGCTGCACAGCAAGCAAATACGTGAGACGGTTATTCAGACTCAGGAATTGGAAAGAGCTGTCTTAGCCGACAACTTGCACGACGACTTTGGTCCGCAATTAAGTTTTTTGTTCCGACAACTTCGTCCGGAGCACAATGCCGATGAATCTATAAACATAACGCCACTCGAGCGCTCGAGCATCTACAAGAAATTAGACGAACTTATTTCAGACATTCGAAAATACACCTCACAAATTTATCCGACTCAGTTGAAGGAAATTGGTCTTATGAATGCGCTGGAGCAGAATTTATTCGACATTCAGAAAAATATTCAAATCCGCTTTTTCAACAATTTGGAACGCGACTTGAATTTCGACGATTCGAAAGAATTGGCTGTTTACCGAATAACGAACGAGGTCTTGAATAATATTCTTCGTCACGGCAAACCCACTTTTCTCGACTGCGAAGTGAATGGTGTCGATGACTATTTGCAAATTGTATTCACCCACGACGGTGTTCCATTTAGTCAAAAAGAGTTTATTGGCTTGGCTCAAAGTCAGAACGGAAGAGGTTGTTCTTCCATTCTCAATAGAACCTTGTTGCTAGAGGGGACTGTCGAATTTTACCATATTTTAGATCAATATGCCTGTGTTAACATTCAAATTCCAATGCCATGAGCGTTCCAATTAAAGTGGCGTTAGTAGATGACCACACGATTACCAGAGAAGGGATTAAGGAATTGTTGAATCAAGATTTCAGCAACCGGTTTCAAGTTGTTGGAGATTTTTCAAATGGAAAAGAATTCTTGAATTTCTTAAAAGACGACTCGTGCGACGTTGTGCTCATGGATATTCAGATGCCGGTAAAGTCTGGGGACAGTACCATTGAGGTTCTGTCTAAGTTCCATCCGGAAGTATCTGTAGTTGTGTTAAGCATGATAACCATGGATTATATGATTGACAAGGTCATGGCTGCTGGCGCAAAAGCCTATCTGCCGAAGGAGGCGGATATTAATGAGATTAAAAATGCATTGATTGCGGTTAGTGAGAAGAAGCTGTATTACAATCATCTTGTTTCTGAGGAGAGCATGCTTGAATTCAAAGACAGAAAAAAAGTCTCTCAGGAATTATCTACTCAAGAGCGCATTGTCATGAATTGTTTAATAGAAGGCCAATCGAATTCAGAAATTGCCGAGCGATTGAACATTAGTATTGGCACGGTGAAGAAGCACAAGGAGCACATTTTGAAAAAAACGAAGTGCAAGCGCACCATGCAGTTGTTCCAGTACGCGCTTCACATGGGGCTGTTGGATGGTCAGAAAGATTTGAATGCTTAACAACTTGTTTCTTTCTTCATAAGAGGGAAGTATGAAGTAGAATGTTGCGAAGCAACGAATGCCTGCGGCGAATGCTTCGCGAATGTCTTTGACAGGTAAGAGAAGTTAAGAAAAGGTAAGAGAGGGGAAGATTAACAACAGATTTCAAACAACAAAGTTTCAATTATGAAATAGGAATTACGAAGTAGGAATAAAATCTTCGATTTTCCAATTGCGAAGCACCTACGTCTTTCGACGTATTTTTCAACCCCACCACTCCTACACTATTTCTCGTTAATGCTCCAAAACACCCTACAACACTAGCGAATAGAGTTTAATGGTTTTTGGGAATGAGAGAACTGGTGAGGGCTTGAATGAAATGAATAGATTATTTAAGTACCTTTAAAATGCGCAATTAAGCAACAACTATGACAACTAGAATTATATTCATATTCGGATTGCTATTAATGATTGAAAACGTGTCGTTTGGGCAATCTGACTCCTCTTCCATTGGAAAAACCAATGAAAAAACTTTAAATCAAAGCAGCCAAGCTGACTCAGTAAAAGATTTTGTATCCTTCACTGTGGAAACCACTGGTAAAATAACGAATGTGTCTGTTTCTAAAATAACGTGTAAAAAATGCAACAAAAAATTTAAGGAAAAACTAAAATCAGAAAGAATAAAAACTATTCAATCAATGTCTGATTTAGAGGCACAAAAGGAGAGAATGAATTACACTCTACCCATTAAATTTGAATTAACAGATTAAAAAATAACGTTAAACCTCAACTTTTAAAGTTGATCCAATTCCGAATTTTTGACATCGGAAAAAAACTGTTGCAATCACAATGACAAGCATCAAAATGAACAAAACATTGACATTATTCCTGACACTTTTTGCATTGAGTGTATTTGGACAAAAAAATCCGACAGACGAAGCTCAACCGATTGTAGCGGAAGGTAAACTTTTATATAAATCAGAAATGGCCTCGTGGTATGGAACAGATTTGTTTTTAGAAAATTATAAAGTCAGAGAAAACATTGGTGGTTACTTTTCTTATTCAGACAATGACATTGTAAAATGTATTTTCTTCTCGAAAGCTGAAAATGCTAAAGTAATCGGGACAATTTCTTTTGATAGCACCTTCAATGTAAAGACAGCAAAAACCGACTTGACTGAAAGAGATTTTTCACAAGCAGAAAACGACTTGTATCAAATGAGAAAAATTGCATTAAACGAATTGAATTCAAACACAGACGGACTTTTCAAGTTTTACAAGAACACAAATCCCAATATTATCCCGCTTATAAACGGACAAGAAAAGAAAGTGTACATATTGACTGGACCGCAACAAAGCGGTGTTGTGATTTTCGGAAACGACTACTTGCTGACATTTGATACTAGTAACAAAATTGTAACGAAGAAACAGCTTCATAAAAACATAATTCCAACTGAATACGGAAAAGCTGAAGATGGGAAAGAAGTTGTTGGGGCAATGCACAGCCATCTTCCAGAAACAGGTGACTTTATTACAGCGACAGACATTTGCACATTGATGCTTTATGAGGAATTTGCAAAATGGGAAACCTATAATGTCGTTTCCGAAAAATACTTGAATACTTGGAATTGCAAGACAAACCAACTGATTATCATACCCATGAAAACAGTTGAAAAGATCAACAAAGACCAAGAAAAGAGAAATAGGAAAAAAACACGAACCACACGAATTGAAAATGCAATTGAAGCAACAAGTACCTGTCTCAACCTATAAATGGGAAATCGTAAAATCGCTACTGGCTATTGCACTTTTCTTGTTAGTTTACATTTCCATTGGCATAATTACCCTTGGACTCACATACTCCGCCATCTGGTTTCTCTTATTCTCTTTTACAACATCAGGCGTTCATTTTCTATTGGTTTTCGCTTTGGGCTATCTCTTGCTTTCCTTAGCCATAACCATTTTTGTTTTTAAATTCTTATTCAAGAAAAATTCAAAATACACTGACGATCAATTTGAAATTACAAGAGAATCGGCTCCTGAACTTTTCCAATTGATAAAAGACACTGCCGAAAAAGTAGGAACTAATTTTCCAGATAAAATATACATAGATGGAAGCAATAATGCACACGTAAAATCGCAGCGTACACTTATTGGAACATTGATTTCGAACAAACTCGAATTAATTATTGGAATTGGCTTAATTAATTCCGTTACCACACTTGAATTAAAAGCCATTATTGCACATGAATTCGGACACTTTTCGCAGAAATCGTTAAGGATAAACACGCTTGCATATCAAGTAAACAGAGCCATATGGGACATGCTTTATGACAATGAAGCATATGATAATTGGGTAACCAAATGGTTCGACAGAGGCATTTACGCCGTGTTCATCTATGTTGCTACCAAGTATAATAATTGTGTGAGATCTATACTTGCTTTTTTCTCGAAACTCGTAACGCTTAATTTTCTTGCGCTTTCCAGACAACTTGAATATCACGCCGATGAAATTTCAGCAACAGTCTGTGGTCCCACTCCCTTGATAAATTACTTCTTAAGAATTGAATATTCAGAGCAATGTCTAGGAGTCGTTGCGCGCTATTACGAAAAGCAGGCAAAACAGAATTTAATGGGACGAAATATCTACAGAGACTATTTCACATACATGCAAAACCTATCTCAATGGAATGAAATACCAGTAGAGAATGGACTTCCCTTGATTTCAAAATCCATGTATTCCAATTATACAAGTTCAAAATTAGTTCTAAATAATCAATGGTCTAGCCATCCTGAAATAATCCAACGCATTTCAAATCTTGAATCGAAATTTGAAAGTAGACCAATAGAGCATGACTTTCCAGCCTTTACGATTTTAGTAAATCACGAGGAAATTGAACTTCACTTCACCGAATTATTGAACTTCAATTTTGAATTTACAGAAAGTCCTAAGTTTATACAAACTGACATCTTGCTTCGCGATCTTAAACTAGAATACGAGCAATCGGAATACAACAAAGCCTATAGAGGTTATTTTGATAACAGAGGATTTAGCAGATTCTATGAAGAGTTAAACCTTCTGAAAGACATTCAGTTTTCATTTGAAGAGCTCTTTAGCGATGAAAAACTTCAGAACATCTATGAGGAGCGTACTTTGAAAAATGATTTGGCAACACTTCAGCTCATAGAAACTGGCCAAATTGAAATTTCTTCCTTCGACTACGAAGGAGAACGATTCACGAAGAAAAAATTAAGCACCTTAATACCTGAATTAAAAGAGAAACAAGAACAACTTTCAGCATTACTTGAAGTATCAGACTTGCACATTTTATCCTATTTCGTAGGGATAGAAACTAAATTGAATCTTTCACCAACTCTCCTCAAAGGATATAACGAACTTTTTGAATACGATAGGGAAAGCAAATCGGAAAACAATGTTCACCAACGAATGCTTCGAGCCTTTCAATTTGTGCATGTGAAGATGCATTATTCTGATATTAAATCTAATTTTTTAGGTATTCTAAAACTTGAGAATGAATTTAAAGATGCTTTTCGATCTCTTCTAACCGATGAAAGCGTTCAGGCTGTACTTGCCAATTATGAAGTAGAGAGCATTAACAACTACCTCGAGAAGGAATTGGAATATTTCGTTAAAAACACCTATGTTGAAGATAATCTTCGAATTCTTTATTTGGCATTAGATACATTTCAACAGTTGGTCAAATTCAAATACCACAAAATGAAGCAAGACCTTTTGAACTACCAGATAGAGCTTCAGAATAGAGCTTCATAACCATTAGACAGTAACAAAAAATGACTCCAGAAAAACTCATACAGCGCATTGGAATACTTCTCATTCTTACTTTTCTAATTGAAGTAATACGAAGCTATCAAATGCTCGAGGTTATTCTTTTAACCCTAGAGGAAGAATTCAAGCTCAACCTTGTTCTTTCCATTTTTGTAACTCTGCTCCTGCCTGTTGCCGGAGTTCTTATGTGGTATAAGAAAAAATTGGGTTGGACAGTATCAGCTGTTTATCTCCTAATAACTGTCGCTAGTGCTGTGTGGTTTATGGTTATTGAATTTGTAACTCCTGAATCTGAAGAAGGTTTCATTACCCTCATAGCCCCAGTGGATAACACAAGCAGACATCTATTGTCCATTCTATTCAACGGAGCCATACTTTATCTTCTTTTCAAGGAAAGCACGCGTCAATATCTTCAAATAGATCAAAAGACCATAATGAATACTGGAATCATAAGTACTGTCGTTCTATTAATCTTGATTAGTGGGATATGAAAACTATAATCAAAAGAACTTTGTTCTTTCTTGTCATGTCATTTGCATTGTTCTTCACTTCCTGCCAAGAGAGCACAATACCGACACCTAAAAAAATTGAAACACTTCAACAATTTTTTGATCATATGGAACGGGGCATTCCACTCATTAACATACTTCAATTTAAGAATTGTGAACTGGATTCTTCAGGTTCATGTTTAACTTTCATTCATCCATTTTTCAAGACTGAGTTCGAAAAACTAGATACGAACAATGCCATACATCAAGATTTAGAAGAATGCAGATACCCAACTGATTCATTAAAAATTTTGGCACTTGAGATTCGATTTCATTTTTATGAGAATGGGATATATTTTGAACGTTTAGATGTAAGAAAAATCATTTATCAAATGCATGACTATAGAAACGGAAAACCAACTCAAGGATTTCGCGAAATTCTTGAGTAGAATGAAATAATCGCGGATAAACTTTAAATTACATGAAACCAATTTACATACTTTCTACACTTTTAATTTTAGCCACTAGTTGCGGTAATTCAGAAACGAAACATCAGCAAACACCCCTAGATAAAGTATATACAGACTATATTATTTCGGCAAAGACCCTTCAACCCAATCTCGAGAATGGCGAACCTTTTGGCAATCTCGATTACGACAAAATAATTGCTTACGACTTTGCGGGTAGCGAAGAACCTTATCCGACTGTCATTGATCGTGAAGGTAAATTTGTTCCTGTCATTTCAAAACAACAGTACTTAACCCAAGAACAAGCCGATAAGATACTATCTGCTCTTTCAAGTAAAACAACCTATGGGGAAGCAACAGCAGCATGTTTCCATCCACACTTTGCACTCGTATTTTACAAGGGAAATAGAATGATTCATCAAATTAATATTTGCCTCGACTGCAATTACTTAATCTCTGATATTCCAATTCCAGCGGAAACGCACAAAAAAGTAAATGAGGGAACCGATACAGAATATGCACTAAATGGATTTACCGAAAGTGGAAAAAGAGCTATTACAGAATTATGTAAAGAATTGAATTTCACATATGGAACAGAGAAATAGTTGTTCAATCACACTAAATAAATATCACAAGCATTAACATGACCCGACTTATTACCACATTCATATTAATCATTTTGACCATTGCGACATTCGGACAAACTAGAAATGATATTACAAACTTTAAAATTTATGGCAATAGCAAAAAGAAATCTTCTTTTCTTTTTACCAACCCGTCTCCATTACTGAGATATCCTGATTTCCTTTCATATTTACCTAAAGTCAAATATGAGTTCGGAAGTGTTCAAAGCATTAATGTCGGATTAACCACAATTGATTTTGATGGGGAACTTCCATGTAAATATAATGGTCCCTTTTTAGAAAGTGGAATCACTCTTTCCGAACCTCGTCATCTGATGTGCAATAAAGTTGGATATGAATATTTCAACCAGGTGTTTTGGGGGGGGAGACTCAACGTAGTTCACTATACTGATTTTCACAGTAACCAATTTTTTGTCCGACCCGAAATAGGGTATTCTCTCATGAGTTTGTTAACCATTACATACGGTTATAATTTCAAATTACCTGGTAATTCAAATTTGATTAAACCAGGAAGTATCTACTCTATAAATCTCGCTCTTCCTATTTACAAAAAGGAATATCGCGATATGGAATGAGAATAATTATGCGCTTCGCGGACTGATTCAACTGCTCTGTTCCAACTACAAAGTTCCCTAGGCATTTATACTTATTTTTTCCACCTCATCTCTCCTACTCTCTCCTAATTTTTACTAGAATGAGAATCAGAAAGACAAACAGAATGAGTGGCGTTGCGTGAGGGATAGCAGTGGAAAGCCCGGAGCGGGGAATGTCCGAAGGACGAGGGCAACTAGCGTTGCGAAAGTCCAGTGAACGAGGGTCTGCGACTTTCTAACAACGCAGTTCCAACAACGCAGTTCCAATTACGCAGTAGGAATAAAATCTTCGATTTTCCAATTGCGAAGCACCTACGTCTTTCGACGTATTTTTCTACCCCACTACTCCTACACTATTTCTCGTTAATGCTCTCAAATGCCCTACAACACTAGCGAATAGACTATAACGTCTTTTTGGGGAGGAGAAAATTGATGGAATCTGCTGTGAAATGAAATGGAAATTCAAGTACTTTTAAATTGCGCAATTAAACTTTGCCAATCAGACTATGTTGGAATGTATTGGGAAGGTTTGTAGCGCGTGTAAACTAGTTATGCCCAATAATATAAGACAATGACGATAGACTATAAAATTGACGAAAACGACTTCTTGACACATCAACTTTTTGTTGCGTCAAAGTCTGACCGTATTAAAAGGAAAAGAAAAAGAAGTAAAATATTATTGCCATTAATTTATGTTGCCTTTGGACTTTTATTTCTCTTTCAAGACAAAGTTTCATTGACAATAATATTTTTCATTATCGGACTTCTATGGTTTCTAATTTACCCACTTTGGGAAAGACGACACTATATCAAACATTACACGGGTTTCATTAAAGAAAATTATCAAGACAGACTTGGAAGAACTGCAACTTTAGAGTTTAACAATGACTTTATTTTAGCAAAGGACAACGGTAGTGAAAGCAAAGTTTTGACAACAGAACTAGAAGAAATATGAGAAATACCTACGACAATTTTCGTTAGACTAAAGGGCGGACAATCATTCATTTTACCAAAAGACAAAATAGCAAACTTTGACAACGTGAAAGCAAGACTAAGAGAACTTGCGACCTATTTGAAAATTAAATATGAGACAGACGAAAAATGGGAATGGAAATAATTACTGGGCATAACAACACCTACCCAAAAGGCGGGGTTCCGTGTTCAAATGACAGTTTTGTGGTTAATGAAAGTTCCGTTCTCCGAATTAACACTTTTGTTAAATATCCCGCCCATCTCAAATCTGCA
The DNA here is from genome assembly GCA_964385405.1 of uncultured Chryseobacterium sp. GTDB lineage: Bacteria > Bacteroidota > Bacteroidia > Flavobacteriales_D > Sanyastnellaceae > CAIZGX01. Next base: position 22,788 of record CAYLOT010000026.1, read on the forward strand.
AAACGTTACAAGCAATTTTACGAGACACCATGAAGAATGTACGACTATTAAAAATATTGGCAATTTTCCTTACTGTGCTTGTAGGACTTTTTGGATTCTACAAATTTATGACCTATGACAGGAATTATTCTTGGGCGAAAGAATATAAAGAAGAACTAAAAACGGTTGCTGAAGAAAGTGGTTTTAAAATAGAACAGACGGATGAAATAGACGTCTCTGAAATAAAGCGTTCAAGTGAGAAAACAGTTAAGATTAAAATTCAAAAGGCTTTAAGCTATGTTAACTTAATGACTTATGGACATGAATTTGGAGAAAGAACAAAATTGACAGCAGAAACTAATGAAGGATTTCTAAATTGTAAAGGTTGGTGTTTAGACGACCATTTAATAGGACTTGAAATTGAATATAGCAATATTGACGAAACAACGTTGACAAATTTTAAGAACAATCTTGAAAAACAGTTTGACAATTATAAAATTAAATGGACACGACTTTAAGAAAAATAAAAACTGCCTATGATACGGGACTTGCGTCAGGCGGGCTGACGTGCAAACTTAGTCCCGACAGCTATTGGGAATACTATTACTTTAAGAAGCAGAATGAGAAACAGAAAGACAGAATTTCAGACAACTACATCCGTAAAGCCATGAAGCCTAAATTCAAACTTGTAATATTCGTTTTCGTGTTTATACTTTGTGTTCCTTTTTTTTCTCAAACGTTTCGAAGATCACTCTCAAGCACATTAGAAAGTTGGATTTCACCAATCGACAATCAATATATAATTGCAGAAGCTGAGTGGTTAAGCGAATCTGGGGGAATAATAAGATTTGATAATGGCTTTTCAATATTGAGAAACGACACTATTTATTCTGAAGGAGAACCAAAGCGCGTGGTTATAAATTTAAATAAATACTTTAATGAAATGACGACAAGAGATCTCAAAACAAACGAGATCAGGAAATATACTAGCACGCGTGAATTCTTGAAATAAATGTATGGACGTATCCCGAGGGGAACTTCGTTCCTAAGTCTTTCGATGTGTTTTTCAAAGCCTTCTCTCCTACTCTTTCTTGATTTTTATTAGAATGAGAATCAGAAAGACAAACAGAATGAGTGGCGTTGCGTGAGGGATAGAAGTGGAAAGCCCGAAGCGGGGAATGTCCGAAGGACGAGGGCAACTAGCGTTGCGAGAGCGAATTGCTTCGCGAGGGCAACTAGTGTTGCGAGGGTCCGGTGGACAAGGGTCTGTGACTTTCAAACAACGCAGTTCAAACAACATAGTTCAAACAACATCGTTCTAAAAATGAATTCTAAGAAAACATGACCTTCACTAACAAAAATCTTCGTCGATTTCTGATTGTAATAGCAGCCGCATGTGTGTTTCAATCTTGCAATTTGATTCGATTGAAAAACACCACTGAATCGCGAGATGAGTCAAAGGAAGAGATCAATGAATTTCTGGAGAATCACCGATACAACTATGACTACAGTGTTTGCAGTGTAGATTCTACCTACGCTTCGTTCTCCAATGAAAAGAATAATATCTACATAACCACCTCTGACTTCATTACCGCCATTCAGCTTCGTGTGTATGAACCTTCGGGGAATTTGTATTCTGCCTACTCGCAATGTGGAGGCGACTTCAAAAAGAATAGAAACATAACTGCCGTTCCTCCCCCGCTGAATCAAAATCCGAATATAAATACCGCCCTGAAACTTTCCGACGAGCTGGATTTACTTGAGCTTTCAGACATACAGCGCCAAGAAATAATTGAGAAATCAAAATCTCACCCCTACACCTTCGTTGTTCATTGGGCCATCTGGACAAACTACTTTTCAGAAAACGTCCTTCAAGACATTTCAAGATTGAAAAAAAAATATCCAAAAGATATCTTGGTGATATTGGTTAATGTTGGAAACTCGCGAGTTGGCATAAATGGGGAGAGAAGTTGAGAGAGGGGAATAATGTCTTTCAGACGAATGCCTGCGGCGAATGCTTCGCGAATGTCTTCGACTGGTTATCCAATAACACCGTTCCACCAACGCAGTTCCAACAACGCAGTTCCAACAACGCAGTTCCAACAACGCAGTTCCAACAACAAAGTTCAAACAACGTAGTTCTAACAACGAAGTTCCACCGAATAAACAGCATATAAACTGCATATAAAAATTAGCTCAATTTCGAAAGCTCCGAAATAGGTTTGCAGGTATGGAACAAAAACTAATTAAATCGGAAATTGAATCGCGAATCTTTAACATTCGAGGTGAGCAAGTAATGCTAGATTTCGACTTAGCTGACTTGTATGAAATACCTACCAAAAGTTTCAACCAGTCGGTACAAAGAAACTCAAAACGATTTCCTAATGACTTCATTTTCAGATTGAATGCACACGAATTTTATGAACTGGTCACAAATTGTGACCGGTTCAATAATCAAAAGCATCGTAGCACCTTTCCGCTTGCATTTACTGAGCTCGGAATTTCCATGCTCTCTTCAATACTCAAAAGTCAGACTGCAATAGACTTGAACATTCTGATTATTCGAGTCTTTGTTGCTTTGAGAAAAGATTATTACTTTAACAAGACTTTGTTGCAAAGAGTTTCGAATGTAGAATCCATCCTTTTCGAGCATCAAAAAAAGTTCAACGCACTAGAAACCAACACAAATTATCTTCAATCTGCCACCGGCATCTTCTTCAACGACCAGGTATTTGATGCCTATGTATTTAGTAGCGAATTAATATGCAAAGCCAAGAAATCTCTAATACTAATAGACAACTACATTGATGAAACTACTTTACTTCAGCTTTCAAAAAGAAATAGAAAAGTTTCTTGTACCATTTACACTGAAAAGATAACTGAACAATTGAAACTTGATTTAGAAAAACACAATGTGCAATATCCATCGATTGAGATTCGAATTCTGAAAAACGCTCATGACCGATTCTTGATTCTTGATGAAAAAGAGTTGTATCATATTGGAGCTTCCTTGAAAGATTTGGGGAAGCGATGGTTTGCCTTTTCGAGAATGGATGGATTTCTAAATAAGGTCCTTGATCAATTAGGCTCTTAATGCTAGACTTCTAAATGCGAATGCTACGCGAGGGCAAATGGCTTTGCGAGGGCAACTAGCGTTGCGAGGGCAAATGGCTTTGCGAGGGCGATTTCATCGCGAAGGTCCTTTGGACGAGGGTCTGAGACTCGTCAACAAAAAATATTTCAATTAGCAAATAGGAATTTCTAATCCACTTCGTGGACCAATCCCGGAGGGACAAATCCTTTCAGGACCAATCCCGTAGGGACTAATCCGCTTTGCGGACAAGTCCACGTTGTGGATGTATCCCGAAGGGAGAAAGTTTGACATTTATCATAACCCCAATTGAGCGCACTCATTTCCATTAATCAACGATTATCGGAATTTCGGGGTTTGAAAAAATGAGCATGACCGTTACCACACATACTACCGTGAATGAACTGATGTGCCAGTTCGCTGAGCACTTCCCATTCCTGCGCCTGGCGCTGTATGAAGGTGTTGGTTCGAAGAAACGCGCGGCGACAGAAAACGACTTCGCGCTGAAAACCGGAGAAAAAAGCGTGGAGATAATCTTTGAAAGCTCTACCAAAGTGCGCGATTTTATTGATTACCTCGAAAAAGCACTCGGATGGAAAGTGCAAATCCTACGAAGCAGCGGAAAGCTCTACATCGAAACTTCCGTGACCGATCAATGGACCCTCGATAGACAGAACCAAGAGGGTGCTGAACTTTCAAGCAACCTCTAACCATGGCAGAGATTTGCTACCACTGTGGCGAAGCCTGCGACAAAGAACGTATTGTTCATCTTGAAAAAAACTATTGCTGCAACGGTTGCCTGCAAGCACGTCTGCTTATCGACAACTCCATTCTATGCGCTCCCGATTACGAAAACTTCGCTCCGCAAATAAACAACAAACGCAACTGGCAAGAACTCGACCTTCCTTCCATTGCCAATCGCTTCATTATCTATGAAGATACCGAGGTGAAACATGTGCGCTTCAACCTTTCAAACATACACTGCGCTTCTTGCGTGTTCGTACTCGAACACCTTCACAAACTTGAACCCGCCATTCTTAAAACCGAAGTCTTCTTCGCTGAAAAGTCCATTCGCATGGTTCTGCGAAAAGACATTCCACTTTCCAAAGTGGCGAAACAATTGGCGCTAGTCGGTTATGCTCCCGACATTGAAACCGTAGAATCTACTTCGAACGAAACAGAGAAAATTCGAAAATTCCGATTGCGCGCTTTGGTCATTGCCGGATTCTGCTTCGCGAACATTATGCTCTTCAGCATTCCAGAATACATGGATCTTGAAATGAAAAACGATCCGAACTTCGTGTACTTCTTTCGAACCATAAACGTGCTTCTCTCCCTACCCGTCTTCTTCTACAGCAGCCTCGAATTCTACCGCGGTGCCCTTTCTGGCATTCGGAATAAATTCATGCACATCGATTTCCCACTGGTTATAAGTTTAATTGTGGCCTATTCGCGAAGCATCTACGAATTGCTCTCGAACACCGGTTCGGGCTACTTCGATTCGTATTCAGGTATTGTATTCTTCATGCTTATTGGACGACATTTTCAAGACCTTCGAACCGATAAACTCGGATTCGCGAAATCGTTCAAGAGCTACTTCCCCATTGTTATTTCAACCAAAAAAGGAAATCAGTTTCAAAACATTCCATTGGCCGAAGTACAAGAAAACGACGAGATTGAAATTCACAATCATGAAGTGATTCCGGCCGACGGAACATTGCTTTCCGTTCAAGCCGAACTCGATTACGCCTTCGTTACCGGAGAGTCTGATCACAAGGAAGTGCTTGCTGGAACCCGTGTCTACGCAGGCGCGCGCAACTGCAGCGGTAGCATTCGTATTCGGGTTGAAAAAGTAATGGAAGACAGTCACCTGGGTTTGCTTTGGAACAAAGAGGCTCGCAAAGAAGAAAACGCCGAACGTCAAAGCTTCACGCACGTGGTGGCCAAATGGTTCACGCTCTTCCTTATACTCATGTCATTCGGTGCATTTTTCATTCTTTATCCAACCAACGCAGACAAAGCTTTTCGCGCGCTCACCACCGCACTCATTGTGGCTTGTCCGTGCGCCCTCCTACTCTCGCACACCTTCACCACAGGAACAGCGTTGCGACTCTTAGCACAAGGTAAGTTGCTCTTTAAGAACAGTTTTGTTCTTGATAAGTTGGCCACGCTTCAGGCGTTTTATTTCGATAAAACGGGAACCGTTACCAACACACACGAGGTGCGCGTTACCTACACGGGCGAAGCCCTTCAACCCGAAGAAAAAAATGCATTCGGGGAATTGCTTGCCGCTTCTCTTCACCCCATTAGTCAGTCGCTGTTGTCTTCCTTCCCAAGACAAGACGGATGTGTTCTTACTGAATTTACTGAGACTCCGGGAATGGGCACTTCAGGAAAGGTGAATGGTATTTTTTTCGAATTGAAAAAAAGTACCGATGCGCACGGAACCGCTCTTTGGGTCAATGGAAAATGGCGTGGCGTCTTCAACCTAGAATTTGAAATTCGTTCAGGCATGGAAGAAATGCTGAAGCAATTGAAGAGGGGCTATAAATTGGGACTGCTGTCTGGAGATACCAACGCAGATGATCTTCGCATGCGAAAACTTTTTCCATTCGGAAGTGAACTGGTTTACAATCTTAGTCCTATTCAAAAAGCACAGGGCATCTCTAAGATGGAAGAGTCTGTTCGCTGCGCTTACGTGGGCGATGGCTTGAACGACACGGGGGCCTTGCAAGAAGCCAGTGTGGGAATTTCGGTAAGCGATTCGCACCAGCGTTTTACCCCATCTGCCGACATCTTAATTCCGGGAGAACAATTGAAAAATCTTCCAGCAATAGTGGCTTACGCGAAGGCGTGCAGACGCATTGTGTTTATGAGTTTCGGATTGTCACTTCTGTACAATGTGATTGGACTGTCTTATGCACTTACCGGAAATCTCTCTCCGCTTGTTGCCGCAGTGCTCATGCCTATTAGCACCTTCACTATTATTTTGTTCACCACATCTGCAACGCGCAATGCCTACAACAGGATCTTGCGTGACAAAAATCATTCGAAGCTTTGATGCACCTCATAACTCTAGAAGTAGTGTAGAAATAGTTTTGATGAAGCGAAAAATAGCCAAAACATGAGTGTTATTTATTTACTTATCGGATTCAGTTTACCGCTTGCAATGGGCTTTCTCATTGTGTTTTTGCGTAATGCAAAGCGCGGACAATTCGATGATTTAGATACTCCAGCTATGCGCATTTTATTCGATGAAAAACCAAAAACTCAAACAGAAATAAAAACCGAAGAACACCCCAAATGAACACGGAAACTTTTTACTACGACAACAAAATTGTAAAGCAATTTGCCATTGCCACTGCCATGTGGGGATTGGTTGGTATGTTGGTGGGATTAACCATTGCGTTGCAAATGGTTTGGCCATTTTTGAATTTTGATGTTCCACAGACCACCTTCGGACGTCTGAGACCGCTTCACACCAATGCGATCATCTTCGCGTTTGTTGGAAACGGGATCTTCATGGGCGTTTACTATTCATTGCAACGATTAACCAAAGCGCGCATGTTTAGCGACTTCCTGAGTAAGATTCATTTCTGGGGATGGCAGCTCATTATTGTATTGGCCGCGTTGTCTTTGGTAATGGGTTACACAACAGGGAAAGAATACGCAGAGTTGGAATGGCCTATTGATATACTTATCACATTGGTTTGGGTCATCTTCGGTATAAACATGTTCGGAACGTTAATTAAGCGTCGCGAACGTCATTTGTACGTAGCTATTTGGTTCTTCATTGGAACTTGGGTAACTGTGGCCATGCTTCACATTGTAAATAGCATTGAGCTTCCTGTTTCTTTCACGAAGAGTTATTCTTGGTACGCAGGTGTGCAAGATGCGTTGGTGCAATGGTGGTACGGACACAATGCGGTTGCATTCTTCTTAACCACTCCGTATTTGGGACTCATGTATTACTTCATTCCGAAAGCTGCAAACCGTCCGGTTTATTCGTACAGACTTTCTATTATTCACTTTTGGGCTTTGATCTTCATTTACATCTGGGCAGGTCCGCACCACTTGTTGTACACTTCGCTTCCAGATTGGGCGCAAAGTATGGGCACTGTGTTTAGCATTATGCTCATTGCTCCGTCTTGGGGAGGTATGATTAACGGATTGCTTACGCTTCGCGGCGCTTGGGATCGTGTGCGTGAAAGCGCGGTGTTGAAGTTCATGGTGGTGGCCATTACGGCCTACGGTATGGCTACTTTCGAAGGACCTATGCTTTCGTTGAAAAACGTTAACGCTATTTCTCACTTTACAGACTGGACCATTGCACACGTTCACGTGGGTGCTTTGGGATGGAATGGATTCCTAACCTTCGGTGTATTGTATTGGTTAATCCCACGTATGTGGCAAACAGATCTTTACTCTAAGAAATGGGCGAACTGGCACTTCTGGATTGGCACCCTTGGTATTTTGTTGTACGCCATTCCAATGTATTGGGCGGGTTGGATGCAAAGTAGCATGTGGAAAGAATTTACGCAAGAAGGACAGTTGCAATACCAGTTTTTAGAAACGGTTCAAACCATGCGTCCATTCTACATGATTCGTTCTTTAGGCGGATTGCTTTACTTGGTGGGTGCAATTATTATGGTGGTGAACTTGGTGAAAACCGCGAAGCAAGGGGTGTTCTTGGCTGAAGAAAAAGCAGAAGCTGCTCCACTTCAAAAAGCACGTATTACTGGAAACGAACACTGGCATCGAGTTATTGAAAGAAGACCACTTCAAATGTTGGTGTTTGCCTTGGTTCTTGTTGCCATTGGTGGTGTTATTGAAATGATTCCAACTTTCTTGGTGAAGGAAAATATTCCAACCATTGCCGCTGTGAAGCCTTATACCCCCCTTGAATTGGAAGGTCGCGACATTTACATTCGTGAAGGATGTTACACCTGTCACTCGCAAATGATTCGTCCGTTCCGTTCTGAAACTGCGCGCTACGGAGACTATTCAAAAGCAGGAGAATTTGTTTACGATCATCCGTTCCAATGGGGATCGAAGCGCACAGGTCCTGATTTGGCTCGTGAAGGAGCAGGTAGCTTGAAACGCATGGACAGCTGGCATTACAACCACATGATGGATCCATCTTCTATCTCTACCGGATCTATTATGCCACGCTACCCTTGGTTGTTCGAAGACAAAATTGACTTCGCTGAAATAACCAACAAGATGAAAGCGATGCAAACCTTGGGAGTACCTTATACCGATGCAGACATTGCTGCAGGGGCCGACAGTGCTCGCTCTCAAGCGCAACACATCGCAGACGGACTTCAGCCTGAGTTCAAGCAAAACCAGTTGCTTACCAGTGAAGAAGGACTTCAGCCCGATCATGAAATCTTAGCGCTTATTGCCTATTTGCAACGCTTGGGTAGAGACGCAGCACCCGTACAAAAATAAAACTGAAGCAAGATGAAATTTATTAACTACCTCGAATCCATTACAGACGTAAGTATCTATCCGCTTACTTCCCTGTTCATTTTCGTCATCTTCTTCGTTGGCGTTCTATACCGCGTACTTCGTGAAGACAAGGCAAGTATTGAAGAACAAAAAAACATTCCACTAGATCTGTAAAAGCCATGAAAAAAGCTACCACAATATTGGGAATACTGTTGCTTGTTGGAACACAAGCCTTCGCCCAAGCCGATACCACTGCTGTAAATGCCAAAGCTATGGCAGCCCTTGCTGAAGGCAATTACTCGCCTTACCAAGATCCCATTTTTTACGGCTTGGTATTGGTTGCAGCCATGCTTTTAGTATATATTTTCCAATTGCAAGGCGTAATGAAAGCGGTTGCGCAAAAAGCGAAAGCCGACAAGAAAAAGCAATCGCGCAATTGGCCTACAGCAATCTTAATTATTCTTATTTCATTCGGATTCTCGAACAACGCTTCTGCGGCACCCGGAGATCAAGTGTTAAGATTTCTTCACGATGGATTTGGAAATACTCCGTTCAATGCATTGTTCACGCTTATTGTAATTGAATTGTGTGTAGTGCTCTACTACAACCGCATGATTAAGTATTTAACTACAGATTTTATTGGATTGAAGGAAGGTGCCCCCGAAGCAAATCCGGTTCGTGTAAAGCCCTCTTTTTGGGATAAATTCAATAAGTCTGTTGAAATTAAAGACGAAGCAGCAATTCTTACAGACCACGACTACGATGGCATTCGTGAGTTAGACAATGCGTTACCACCTTGGTGGAAGTATGGATTCTACTTAACCATTGTTTGGGCATTCGGTTACCTCTTTTATTATCATGCTGGCGGAAATGGACCTTCTTCTTTACAAGAATACAACACGCAATTAGCAGATGCTGAAAAGCAAATGGAAGAATATCGTAAAAACGCGAAGAATTTGGTAGATGAAACTTCTGTTGTTCTCTTAACCGGTTCTGAAGATTTAAAAGCAGGCTCTGCCCTATTCGCTGCGAACTGCGTAAGTTGTCACGGCGCCAATGCGGAAGGAAAAATTGGTCCGAACCTAACAGACCAATACTGGAAACACGGAGGCGACATTAAAGATCTTTTCAAAACAGTAAAACTGGGTGTAACCGGAACAGGTATGAAATCTTGGAAGACCGATTTGTCTGCTATGCAAATGGCACAAGTAACCAATTACATTCTCTCTTTACAAGGAACCAATCCTGCAAACGGAAAAGCTCCTGAAGGAACTTTGTACACGTCACAAGCCGACACCACAAGCGCTGCTGCCGCAATTTTACCTGATAGCACAGCCACTGCGAAAAAATGATAGACGACGAAGAAGAATTTAGAGATTCTGTCGCGCACATCAGTGCGGAAGGAAAACGCGTGTGGTTCTTTCCGAAGAAACCCAAAGGCTATTTTTATAACCTTCGAAGTTATCTATCTTGGGTGTATTTAGCGGTGTTCTTCACCTTGCCCTTCATTAAGTTTCACGGT
>CAYLOT010000027.1:0-31989 GCA_964385405.1 uncultured Chryseobacterium sp.
TGCGCAGGGACGTATTTTCAAGTGCTCGATTACAGCGCTATTTCAGACGAACCAGATTTCGATTTTGCAGTTCGCTTGAACAAAGAAGCCAAGGTGACAAGCATTGCGCTTTCTCCTTTCTATGAAAACGGAAGTGAAGCAAAACGTTTGCGTTTCTGTTTCGCGAAGGAAGATGCCGACATTCTTGAAGCGGCTAATCGATTAAAGAACTATATTCGTTAGCATGAAGCAGCTGACTCTTCTTCTTGGATTTTTCTTTTCAGTTACCGCCTTCGCGCAGTTCCGTCAGTTAAATCCGATGGCATATATCGGTTCTGAAAATCCTTCGGTCATCGTGTCTCCGCTCGACTACAACAAGGCGGGTGTATACCGTCAGACCAACGGTGCAGGCGGATTTCAAGGTCAGCTAAATTTAGATCGCATTTATTCTGCGGTTGGAATTGATCTGTACAACAACACAAAGGCGTTTAATGCCTCGGCTCTTCAGTTTGCCACGCACTCGTATACTTCACGAAGAAACCTACATGTTGGATTCGGGGCACGCGCTGAATTCACCAACTACGAAAATCACACCTTCAATTATTCATTCGGATTGAATGTCATGAGCAATCCGGCTGGAAGATTTCTTGCAGGAGTTTCGTATAAGAACGAAGACTTGCAAGTGACTCCGTTCGAAAATGAAGTCACAGTTCTTTCAAATGTTATGAGTGCTCAAGTTGGAATAGCGGTGGCTCGTCTTTCGCGTAGATCGAACCTCGGGTTTTCAGGAATTTACAAACGCGGATTTGAAGGCGAAGAAAAAGTGAGACAATTTCAAACAGGATTGGGTTTCACCTCTAGAAAATACATGATCGGTTTGGGTGTGCGCGCATGGGACAATGCACATGCGGGTGCGTATGTTCGTGGATTTTATCTCATCAGGAAATTTGTCATTGGCTACACGGGTTTAGCGAGTGACCAGAACCGTTCACTTCAACAATGGAATCACGAAATTTCTTTTCAATATAAATTTTAATTATGAAAAAACTAATTGCTCTTTGTCTTTCTGTCGTTTCAAGTTTAGCACTTTTTGCGCAGACGAATGTAGATTCAAAGATTACGCAAGTGACGGTGTACTTGCAAGGTGCGCAATTGACGCATACTTCCGAAACGCAGGTGGCTCAGGGAAAGCAGACGGTAGTGTTTACAGGATTAAGTGCCGACATGCAGCCCGAGAGTGTGGTCTTGGAATGTGGAAATAGAAACGTGGTGTTTCAAAGCGTTTCCATTCGAAACAACTATTTGAAAGAGCAAGCACCGAATGCGAAGATTGCCGAGCTGCAAGAAAAGTTAGCTTTGGTTGAAGAGAAGTTGGCAACGCTTCGCGCAGAGAAAGGCGTGTATGCGAAAGAGCGCGACATGTTGTTTCGCAACGAAGCCATTGGCGGAACAGCGAACAATGTACCTATTGCAGAAATTGAAAAAGCAGCCGATTTCTTCCGTAAGCGTAACAACGAGATCAATGCGTTCTTGTTGAAGGCCGATGCTGAAGAACGCAAGTTGGTGAAAGAGCAAACCAATTACAGTGCGCAGCTTTCAGAGTTGAATGCGAAAACCAATCCACCTACTTCTGAAGTAACAGTGGTGTTAGATGCGAAGGTTCGTGGCAACGCCACCTTCACGCTGAAGTATTTGGTTCGCAACGCCGGTTGGGCGCCGAAGTACGACGTTCGTGCAGAGAATGCTATTGATCCGGTGAAGCTCGATTACCACGCGAATGTGTTCAATAAATCGGGATTGGATTGGACCGAAGTGCTTATGATTTTAAGCACCAGCGAGCCGCTGCAAGGGGCAGAGAAGCCAACGTTAGAAACGTGGGATGTTGCAGAGACGACAAAACGAGTGGCGGGTGTTCAGAAGAATTTAGAGTCTGTAACTATTATGGACATGAAGAGCAACCGTAGCGATTATTTGAAGAAGGAAGATAAAGACGGAGAGGGTGCTGTGGCGTTTCAGCAAGTAGCAGTTCAGGAGTTGAGTGCCGAGTTCGAGATTGAATTGCCGTATACGATTTTGTCAGACGGTAAGCCTTATGTGGTAGACGTTACCTCGTACAACTTGCCAGCAAAGTACATGCATTATGCTGTTCCGAAGCAAGACACCGATGCATTCTTAATGGCGAAGGTTGTAGGATGGAATACCTTGAATTTAGTAAGTGGAAAGGCGAGTGTTTATTTTGCAGGTGCTTACTTGGGACAGAGTTTCATTAACACCGCATCTGTAGACGATACGCTTTCTCTTTCGTTGGGAAGAGACAAGCGTGTGGCACTGTCGCGCAAGAAGCAATCTGAACTAAGTAAGCGTCAGTTGTTGGGTAACAACGAGAAGGAAACGTTCTACTTCGAAACAACAGTGCGCAACAACCGCGACAAGGAAATTAATGTTTTGTTGGAAGATCAACTGCCTATTTCTTCCGACGGACAAATTGAAGTGGCTATGTTGGAAATCTCTGGCGCCGCATTGGAAAAGAACACCGGTAAGCTTTCTTGGAATATCAAGTTAGCACCTGGTGAAAGCAAAACTGTCACGTTGGGCTACAGCATTAAGACTCCGAAGTCTATGCAGGTTTCGAAAGCGAAGTTTAGAACGATTGCTTGTCCGAGTTTTTAATCTGATGTAATCAGATCAATCACTTCGTGATCAATTCTTCGAATCAATCCTGCAGATTAATCGCTTCGTGATCAATTCTTCGAATCAATCCTGCGGATCAAACCTTCGGTGAAATCGGAACGATTGATCACGTAGTGATTGATTGCAACGCAATTGATCATCGCAGATGATTGATCCGAAGGATTGATTGCTTGCAATTGATCATCGCAGATGATTGATCACCAAAGGTGATTGAAAAAAGTTCCTGTTACGATTTTTTCAACGGCCCCATCGTAATCAAATAACGAAGAATCGCTTGCTCTTCGCTCTTGTCAATGCCAGCAGCTTTGTCTTTGTTCGCCATTTCTACCATCTCGGGTACATGGTGCTTCCAACCGCGAATGCCTTCAGATGCTGGATCTTTCAACGCATGACAACTTTGGCAATGCTCTGTGTACAATACCTGTCCGGTTTGCAATTCAGCAAGCGTTACGCCAGCGAATTCCGTTTTCGCTAAGGTTACATCTGCTTCAGTAATTGCTACTTGCTTCGAAGCGGCACATCCTACAGCTACTGCTGCAATAGAAAGAAAGATCCATTTTTTCATGAAGCCAAGATAGTTGATTTATCCCATTTTCTTCTAACTTCGAATGCAAATGAAATTAAAGTCACTTCTACTCGAAACGTCCCTGTATTGGGAAAATCAAGAGGCCAACCGCGCGCACTTCAAATCGCTCCTGCAAGAACAACAACCCAATCAATGGGACCTCATTGTTCTTCCCGAAATGTTTTCTACCGGTTTCACCATGAATACCGCTGTTTCTGAAGTACGCACCAGCGGCGAGTTTCCGAGTGTTACATTGTTGAAGGAAGAAGCTGCTCGTTTAAACGCCGCTATCGTTGGAAGCCTCTCTGTTAGCGAAGAAGGGAAGGCATACAACCGTTTGTTCTTCGTGCGTCCAAGCGGAGAAGTTTCAACCTACAACAAACGTCACTTGTTCTCCTTCGCGGGTGAACACAAACACTACGAGGCAGGCCAAGAGGAATGCCTGGTGGAATGGCGCGGATGGAATATTCTGCTGAACATCTGCTACGACTTGCGTTTCCCGGTTTGGACGCGCAATGAATCGATAAACGGACAACCGAAATTCGATCTAATAATCTATGTGGCCAACTGGCCAAGCGTTCGCGCAGAAGTTTGGAAGACATTGTTGAAAGCACGTGCTATAGAAAACGTGGCCTACGTCATTGGTGTAAACAGAATTGGGGAAGACGGAAACGGACACGGCTACAGCGGCGATTCAGCCATTGTAAATTACAGAGGAGAACTTGTTCAAGAACTTTCGCTAGAAGAATTGAATGCCTTCCGCGAAAAGTTTCCCGCGTTAAACGATGCCGATTCGTTTCAACTTAAATAGAAAAACAGAAAGTTAGAATCTTGTTCCAACCCTTGAACTCGTTCATGTTCAAGATCATTTTGTCTTTTGAAAACGCCAGCGAAAGCTCGGCGTTTTTATTTGTCCCTAAAGGAAGGAAGAATCCCGTGCTTACGTAATAGCCAAAGCCAATGCCGGTTTGCGGTTGGTAGTTGATCATTTGTGCTGGATTTGCAGCCCCGATAATTAATTCATAATTGCGATCTCCAACAATTGCAACGTTGTTAATCACCTTTGTTCCCAACATGCTTCCGCCAAATTGCATGAAATACAATCCATTGCCGCTTAACGCCCATCCGGTTCTGTATCCCAAGCCCAGTTGCAAGCGCTGTTCATTTCCTTCAATATTAAAAATCCGAATGTCATTTTGCCCATTTTGTTGTGCAGAAGTCCCGTTCAGTTGCATGGTGAATCTGTCGAACGCTTTCACCTTACACACATTCAAATCGAAAATGAAAGAAGACTTGTTGTTGAAGTCATAGGCAGTCTGAAATCCAATGTTGAAACCTCCGTTGTAACGCATGGCCGTTGGATAGGCATCGTAAGGAAATTGAAATCCGGTTGCATTGAAATAAGAGGTAATGTACTGAGTCTCTTGCGGAGTGAGGTTCAAACGCTCTTCAATGCTGTACATACGCACCCCGTTCGGATCTATGTTGTTGTCGTAGAAACCACTACCATTGTAGTAATTCGCCGAAACTTTCGAGGGGAAATACATCCCCATATTTAATCCGAAACGAAATCCTTTGCGCTCGTCTCGATCCTGAGCGAAAGAAACAAGAGACAACAATGCGAGAGATATGAACAAGAATCTTTTTTTCATAACAATGGGTGCTAGTCTTCAAAAATAAGCCGAAATTCGAGGCCACGGAGAAAAGATGTTGTACGCCATTACAGATATTGAAACCACCGGCGGAAAAGCTGAGCAAGGTAGCATTACCGAAATTGCTATTCTTCTGCACGATGGAAAAAAGGTGGTAGATGCCTACCAAACCCTTATCAATCCAGAGAAAAGACTTCCCCCTTTTGTAGTTCAGCTAACAGGAATTACAGACGCTATGCTGTCTCGCGCACCAATTTTTGAAGATGTAGCCGATGAAATTTACGATATGCTGAAAGACGCGGTATTCGTGGCGCACAACGTGAACTTCGATTTCAATTTCATTAAGGAAGAATTCAGCGCTATTGGATATTCTTGGACGCCACAGCGTTTGTGCACCATTCGGCTGGCGCGCAAAGCGTTTCCAAACATGACGCGTTACGGTCTCGACAATCTTTGCCGCGAATTAAACATTACCAACGCCAGCGCCCACCGCGCCATGGGCGATACACAAGCTACAGCCGAGTTGTTCGATAAGGTTATTGAAGAAATAGGTTTAAACGGCGTGAACGCCATGCTCGGCAGAGGTAGCGCTGAAGCGTATTTACCGCATCACCTTCCGGAAGATACCATTGACAAACTTCCAAAGGCCACGGGCGTGTATTACATGCGTGACAACAAGGGAAAGCCCATATACATTGGTAAAGCGAAGAACATTCGCAAGCGGATCAAAGAACATTTTCAGAACGGAGAAGCCGATAAGAAGATTTCATTTTCGAATGAAGTGCATCACATCGATTACGTAGAAACTTCTTCCGAGTTGGTGGCTTTCTTGTTGGAAGACCAAGAGATTCGCACCCACATGCCGAAGCACAATGCCGCGCAGAAGAAGAAGCGCCCGAAAGTTGGGCTCTTTCAATTCGAAGACCAACAAGGCTATATACGCTTAATGGCTGCGCAGCTTTCCGGACAAGCCACACCGCTTCGCATTTTTCCAACCCTTCCTGCCGCTAATAAGTGGTTGGTGAAGTTCTGCAGTTATCACGGGTTTTCATTGAAAACCATTGGCATGTTTAGCGAAGAAGA
This sequence comes from uncultured Chryseobacterium sp., assembly GCA_964385405.1. Lineage (GTDB taxonomy): Bacteria > Bacteroidota > Bacteroidia > Flavobacteriales_D > Sanyastnellaceae > CAIZGX01. Next base: position 5,971 of record CAYLOT010000027.1, read on the forward strand.
ATTATCAACGCGTGAAGAACACAACGAACGCATAAAAGAAGCCATGTCGAAGGCTTTCAATCCGCAACACGCAATTATAACTCACCGAGGAAGAGAGCATGGCGAGTACGTTTTTGTTTTGGTTGAGGACGGACTTCCGAAAGGCTACGGGTTTATTCATGAACACCTCGACACCATAACTTCGGTTGAAGATTTACAAGACCGATTAATCCCGCTGAAAATTTCAGAATTGAGCGCTGGATTCATTCAGTATTTTATGGATGCTCCGCAAGGGCACCGCATTAAACCGCTTACGCAGTCAGGCGTTTGAAGAGATATTTCGAAACAATAAACGGAACCACAACCAACATTTGAAGAGCATTTAAGTATTCGTTCTTCAACCGAATTTCTTCCTTATACAATTTCCAAACGTAACGTTTTGAAAGTCCGTTTGCGTCGCATTGTGCCACGGTTTCATTCACATATTCCACCTTTACATTTTTATTTTTTAGGTGGAAATGAAACTCGTAATCGCCTAAGATTTGGTACGACGTATTGAAGTTTCGTTCTTGAAATAACGCGCGTCTGTAGAGCACACCTTGTTGGTGAAGCGTGTGCTTCCAGATCATTCCATTTGGAAATGAAGGGGTGTGAATTTTTGTAGTAGCGCTGTGTGAAAGGCCTGTGTTTTCAACGTTTCCAAAGACGAGGTCTGCTTGTGCGCCGCGAGAAATTAAATTTGAAAGCGTGTTTTCATTCGCTAAAATATCGTCGCTTCCCAAGAGGTAAATCCATTCACCTTTCGCAACAGCAATGCCTTTGTTCATGGCATCGTAAACGCCGTTGTCTTTCTCGTGAATGAAGGTAATGGGGAAGGGGTAAGCGGGGAGCGATTGAAACGTTTCGGGTTCATTCGCGCCGTCTACAATTACAACTTCAAGTTGAATGTTTTTTTGTGAAGCAATGCTATCGAGGGCTTGCGCAATGCGCGCATCTCGAAAGGTTGGAATAACAACGGTGCATTGCATAAGGAAGCGTTAGGCGATGGCTTCTTCTATTTCTTCCGGACGAGGAGACTCGATGAGTTTTTTTCCTTTGCACAAAACAATACGTGAGCTGTATTTGCGCATAGCGTCGTAATCGTGCGAAGCCATAACTACAGCGGTGCCGCCTTCGCTAATCATTTTCAATAAATCTAAAATGCCTTTGGCGGTGGAAGGGTCTAGGTTTCCAGTAGGCTCATCGGCAATAATGAGATGCGGCGAGTTCAACAACGCTCGGGCAATAGCCAAGCGTTGTTGTTCTCCACCACTTAATTCAAAAGGCATTTTTTGTTTCTTTTCTGAAAGCCCAACAAGCTCCAACACATCGTCTATGCGACTGTGAATGGCCGAACTTTTGTTCCATCCTGTTGCACGCAGAACGAATTCCAAATTATCTGAAACCGAACGGTCGGTAAGCAATTCAAAATTCTGAAATACAATTCCCAATTTTCTACGAAGCTCTGAAATGCGCTTCAGCGTGAGCTTGCGCAAGTCTGCGTTGCACACGTGACCTTTCCCATTCTTCAACGGAATGTCGGCGTAAAGCGTTTTCAATAAACTCGATTTTCCACTTCCGGTTTTACCAATAAGGAAAACGAATTCACCGTCGAATACTTCGAAGTCTATATCTTCCAACACGCAAATTTTTCCTTGAAAAATAGATGCGCGTTCAAGCGATACAATGCAATTGGTGTTTTCTTTCATTCGAATGATTAATCTATTTTGAAAGCTTTCTTGCTCACTTTACCGTTGATGGTAATTTTCTCCATAGTCATTTCAAGTGCTTGTCCGCCTGCATTAATCTGAATGGTTTTCGGGAATGTCATTCCATCTACAGTCATGAATTCTTTCATGTTTGTTTCAGAAGTCACAGCTCCTTCAGGTCCTTCTTCAATGGAATAGATCGAAACCAATTGCCCAGACGCTTTGTCGAAGTATTCGGTCTTCACCACTTTCTTCTTCTCGTCTAAGGTCTCTAGCATATACACTTCTTTTTCGTTGCGCATAATGCTTCCAGCTAGATTCAACGAATATCCGAAATCGCTCATGTGATCGCGCACAAAGAAGTCTGCTTCCATCTTCGCTTTTAAAACGTCTTTTTCGTCGGTTGGATTTTCTTTCCCCATTGACTTCACAACCAATTTTGTTCCGTCGAAAATTTGAGTAGATAATTTCATTGGACCCATGCTTACTTCTTGACGAAGCATTTTGTTGTCGAAGGTTAAGGTTTCAATGTTTATTGAAGTTCCTTGAACGCTCATCTTACCTTCTTGCTTAATTGACTTTATTTTCTTGAATTTATCTTTTCCGCCGTTAGCAGCGTAGTATGCTTCAACAACAGTAGCGGCGGTAACTCCAGCAGGTGGAGGAATAATTCCTTTCGACACCGTTCCGTCGGTGTTGAATTGCATTACCTCTCCGTTCTTGCTGAATGGTTTCAACTTGTCTAGAATGTCTTTATTTCCAACTACAGAAATGTAGCAGTTGTTTGGCTTCAAGTATTTCTTAGCAGCAGCTTGAACGTCTTCCGCAGTAATGGCATTTAATCTTTCCAAATACGTTTCGTAATAGTTTTCAGGAAGATTGTATTTCGAAATGTTATAAGCGAACTGCGCTACTGTTGCAGCGTTTTCAAGTCGGCGAGCGAAAGCACCAGACATAATGCTTTTAGCAGATTTCAAGGTTTCCGCAGAAACAGCTTCGTTGCACAAGCGTTCCATTTCGAACAACAATTGCACAATGGCGCTATCGGTAACTTCGTTACGTACGCTAGCTCCTGCGCTGAAGTTTCCAATTACGTCGTCTGGAGTCATAGATGAATATGCACCGTAAGTATACGCTTTGTCTTCACGAAGATTTTGCATTAAGCGTGTTTGAAATCCGCTTCCACCAAGAATGTTATTCAACACAGTTGCTGCTAAATAATCGGAAGAGTTAATGTTCAACGGAACCGCGTAAGTCACGTCAATTACGCTTTGCACAGCACCTGGCATTGCCACGAACGCCACTTGATTGGCTTTCAATTCAGCAGGAGCAGGGTAGGTTCTTGTTGGAACCGCGTTGCCGGTCCACTCGCCGAAATATTTTATCGCAGAAGCCAAGGCTTGATCCGGAGTTACATCTCCAACTACCACAAGTGTAGCAACCAACGGAGAGAAATAGGTTTGGTAGTAACCCATAAGGTCTTCACGCGAAATGTTGTTCAGGGTATTTTCGGTAACGAATTCTCCGTACGGGTGACGAGCACCGTAGCGCACCACGTTTCCAATTTTATCTGAAACCGCGTTCGGATCAGTCTTCTCGCTGGTTAAACCAGAGATCATTTGCTTTCTTGTTTTCTCTAATTCTTCAGCAGGGAAGCTTGGGTGAAGCAGCACGTCTTGCATAAGTCCTAGCAAGGTTTCGCTGTGTTTGCTTAAGCAAGAACCTGAAACACTTGAAGCAGATGTAGAAAGCGATCCGCCAATGAAATCAATGGCTTCGTCAATTTGACCTTTTGTCTTCGAAGTTGTTCCGGCAGAAAGTAAATCTCCTGCAATAGAAATATATCCGGCTTTGTTTCCTTCGGCAATAGGCGTTAGGTTCAACGAAAGCGAATACGTTACGTTCGGAAGCTTGTGGTTTTCCACCACAATAACTTTCATTCCATTATCTAGTTTGAAGGTCGTTGCTTTTCCAATTTGAATTTTCGGAGCAGGACCGGGCTGAGGAACAATGCTTCTGTCGAGTGGTGTCGACTTCGGAGTTGTTTTCTTTGAAGGTTGCGCAATGGCTGTAGAAACAAGCAATGCGGCGAGTAAGGTGTATATGAATTTCATTTTAATTCGAATCTTAGTTAGCAGAAAGTTTAGGGTCGTTTAGGAAGTACAACACCACGCGGTTTTCAGGAGTGTAGTACTTGCGCGCAGCTGCACGTAGGTCTTCACGCGTTACCTTCATGTAACGTTCAATCTCGGTGTTAATGAGATTTGCGTTACCGTAGTAGGTGTGGTAGTTCGCAAGACTTTCGGCAATACCTGCCATTGAACTGTTGCTTGAAACGAATTGACTTTCGATTTGATTTTTCAATTTCTCGAATTCTTTTTCTGAGATCAATTCTTCTTTCACTTTGTCGAACTCTTTGTTCATGCCGTCTTCCAAGGTCTTTGGATCTACGCCCATGTTTGCTAATCCGAAAGCTAACGTCAATCCTGGATCTTCGAGGTTGAAGGTGAAAGCACCGCAGAACAACGAAAGTTGTTGTTCTTCAACCATGGCTCTGTTTAGGCGAGAGCTTTCTCCGTTTGAAAGCAAGGTGTTCAACATGTCTACTGCGTAGAACTCGGGTGTTCCTTGAGCAGGAATGTGGTAAGCTTGAACAACCATAGGCAATTCGTCTTTACCCCAGATGGTGTCGCGCACTTCTCCGGTGTTGATGTCTTCTTTTACGGTTGGACGTGGGATTGCGTTTGTTCCCTTTGGAATGTCGCCGAAGTATTTCGCGATAAGTTTTTTCGTTTCTTCCACGTTCATATCTCCAGCTAGTGAAAGAACAGCGTTGTTTGGAACGTAGAATGTTTTGTAGAAGTTCACGAAGTCTTCATCTTTCGCTGCGTTCAAGTCTTCCATGCTTCCGATTGGGGACCAAGCATAAGGATGTTTTTTGTACGCATGTTTCAACGCTTCAGGAAGTAGGGTTCCGTAGGGTTGGTTGTCGTAGCGCATGCGCTTTTCTTCTTTTACCACTTCGCGTTGTGTTTCAATTCCTTTGTTTTCCACTTTCGCGTGAAGCATGCGCTCGCTTTCTAACCAAAGACCTAATTCAAGCTGATTGCTTGGCATAAGGTCGTAGTAGAAAGTTCGGTCTTGTGTGGTGTTTGCGTTTAGACCACCACCAGCGTTCTCGACATATTTCGCGTATTCTCCGCGACCAATGTTTTCAGAACCTTCGAATAACAAGTGTTCGAAGAAGTGCGCCATACCTGTGCGCCCCACTTGTTCATTTTTTGAACCCACGTGGTAAAGCACGGTAACGGCTACAATAGGGGTGCTGTGGTCTTCATGAAGAATAACGTGCAAGCCGTTTGGCAAATCGTATTCAATGAATTTAATGTTTTGCGCTTGCGCCGCGAAAGAGCAGAGCAGAGCAACAAAGAGAGTTACTTTTTTCATGTGTTAAATATGGTTTGAAATACCGCTAGCGAAGATACTAAAGCGGAGCTTAGGTTGCGAAGCAAAGATTCGATTCGATTATTCAACTGAGGTGACTGTATATCCAGCCCCCTGTAGTAGCTTCAAAACACCCTGCTCTCCTGGTAAATGACCCGCTCCTACAGCAATGAAAATTGGTTTCTCTAGAGCGAGTCGAGAAATTAATGGCATCCAATTCTGATTTCGTTTTACCAAAAAGTTAGAATAGAATTCAGGAGAGAGATCTGCATCGTTCATTAATTCTGCTAATTTGTTTATGTCCTTTTTTAAATAACAATCCAACATGTTGTTGTATTCGCTGTTATTTGTTGTGAGCCCCTCTAAAAGCAATTTTGTTTGTTCATCGTATGGAAGGTCATTAACAAGATCCATTTGTAATTGAATAGTTTCTAGCCCCAATGTTGTCATCTTATTCTTTTCTGCAAGTTTGTTTAGCTCTACTTCAAAGCTTTTGGATTTGCCTATCAAATCTTGCAAGATCACAGAGGTTAGAAAGAACGGAGTAAGTCTGCTCATTCTCGTGTACTTTGATTCCTTCCAGTGCAAACTGTCCATGCAGAATTGTCTGATTTTCTCTGCGTTTTCAGCAGAGGTAATGTCCGCAATTGTTTTTCCGTCGGGCAACAGAGAACGCTGCGCTGCATCTATTTGTGTTTTTAAATCCATGTTTATATCCACTTCCATAACAAGAGTTTCGCATTCCTTTAAAGCGGTAGTTATAGACTCAGAAATTACAAATTGTTTTTTCGGCATGATGTGAATTGTGCCATAGATGTAACTCGGTTTTTGAAGGTCTTTGCCTTCGATTTTATAGAGTAACTGCGCCTGACTGCTAATTGAAACAAAAATCAGTAGAGTAAAAAGAGATAGTTTTGTTTTCATTATTGAATTTTAATGATTGATTTGTCTTGATTGTTAACCGCGATCAGCGAATCCGATTTCATATCCGAAGAATGCAGCGCACAAAGCGAGATTGGCAATGAGCACAAGCTTTTGCCAAGTTGGGCGCTCTTTCCAGGGTTGTTCCGGATTGAAAGGGTCAAAGGCCAAAGCTATGCCCATATATATGCCGGCCTGACTAAAGTCGCCGCGGACGGCGGTGAAAATACCCAATGAGATAAATCCTATGTATAAGAATCTCATGATTTTCTGATTGCTTTTCATCTTTTTTATTATTTGTTGAAAGTGTTTAGTCTGAGAATTTCATTGCTCCATTTTACAGCTGACAAGCCAACTTCGGGGTTGTATTCATTGAACAGCTCTTGAATTTTTCCATTTGTAAATTTGTCATACGCTTCTTGCATGGTGCCCGATTTTGCAAAGTAATGATCTGTTGAAGGGTAGGTTATGAGTGTGGCATTACCGGGGTGGAAATGGTTTACTGTGTTCACGATTTGTTGGTGGTCGGCTTTCGAAAAGGCCTGGAAATCGGATTCTCCGAATTGAACCAAAACTTTTGCTTTTGTGTTCTTCCAATTTTCCAAATGCGGAAAGTCTTGTATCTGTCTCCAATATTCAGCATTGCGATCGTAGATTTTTCCTTTTCCATCATACCCCCAAACGCTTCTCAAGACAGAGTCTGCCTTTGCATCTTTGGCCATTTCTTCAAGGCTTTCCTTCAGAATAAAATACCTGTAATTTAAATCATACTGCTCAACAACAGATTGTTCCACTTCAATTGGATTCATTCCGGCTAAGGCGTTTTGAACACGATACATTTCCAACTGATATTCAAACCAAGATTTAGCGGTGGTTCCATAAACGACTACGCCTGCAACGTTGTTTTTCGCACTAATGGCCGGAACAATAATTCCTCCCATGGAATGACCAACGATGATGATTTGATTGGTGTCTACGTACGGAAGTGTTTTCAGTTTTTTCAATCCCACTTCGAAATTTTCAATTTCATCCATTAGATCACAAGACTCACATGGAGGCGTGTTTTTGCTATCGCCTAATCCACTTTTTTCAATTCGCATAGTCGTGTATCCCGCATCTACGTAGGCATCTATTATCCGCTTATACGGATAGTCGTTCGTGAGTTCGTCAATACTACTGCACGTATATCCCGGAACAAACAGCATGGCGGGCATTTTATTTTCTTTGAAGGGTTTGTTAATGATTACACGTAACTGTCCGCCTCTAAAATCTGCTTCATCGTAAATCACTTCCGCATTATCGTCGGTTTCGTACGGACGTGCCACGACTTTGGCTTTCAGCGTGATTTTCTTTTTATCGCGCAGCACTGAAAGTTGAACTTCTTGACCGGGTGTGCAATTAAGAAATAGTTTGTTGAACTCTTCCGAAGACTTGAAGTTGTTGTCTCCGATGCTCAGAATGATGTCGTTTTCTTGAAGCTTCAATTCAACGCTTGTTCCTCTTACTACTTTTAAAACTTTACATCCGGAAATTTCATTTTCTGAAAAATACTCAACTCGAGCGCCTAGCAATGGTTTGCGCGAGAGCTGGGCTGTTGAGTGAAAGAATACAATTCCAAAGAAAATAAGCAGGATGGCGCGAAGCATAAGATAATTTTTGCCAAAGGAATGTTCTATTTAAGAAACACGCTTGTCAAAAATTGCTAATTCTAAGGTTTCCTGGAGTCTGTCCGAACTGCTGCTTAAATGCTTTAGAGAAGGTTGGAACATCTGCAAACCCATATTTAATGGCTGTTTCTAGGATGGTGAATCCTTTGGCAATGTCAAGTTTTGCTCTGTCGAGTCGAATTCTCTTTTGATATTGATAAGGGGAAACTCCAAATACTTGCTTGAATACGCGAATGAAATGATATTTCGAAATTCCAATGTTTAATGAAATCTCGTCGAGGGAGAGATTCTCGGTAATGCGCTCGTCGATAAAATTTTTCGCTTGAAGAATAGATCTAAATACCTCTTCGTTGGTAATATTTTTTTTGAAGTCGAGGTTATTGAGGTGGTCGAAAATAAATCGTTGATCGGTAATAATTGATTCGGCAAGGCTGTAAAAGAGTTCTTGCTCTTGCAAGCTGCTCGTGAAAGAACCGTTTTTAATTTTCTTGTTTATTTCCGTTAGGGAGTAGCCTATGCTTGTGTTCTTTACGTTGTATCTGTTTACAAAGAACTGATCAGAGAGTAAGAATTCCTTCAGATGGGATGCCTGTACATCGTAATAATCTGCGACGTCTGAAACGATCTGAGTGGAAATGTCGATGCACAATCCTTCAACTGCTTTTTCCTGATTTATTTGAACTATAGATTTGGTGAAGTCGTTGCCAATGATGTATTCTCCTTCCCGCACCATGAATTTTTTTCCATTCGCGTAGTAAGTCTCTTCTCCGGAGACAACGTATTTAATACCAAACCCATTGAACGCGATTTCGCTTTCGATTTTCTTTATTTCAGAAATTCGAATCTCATTTTTATCGTCGTCTGAATAGATGGTTTGGTTCATTTTGAAAAAAACGAAATTAAGGTTTCACTTCCTTCCCATTCACATCAATCGTTATCCAAGGGCCGTTGGCATCTTTCTGCACCTGGGCCTTTCCGTCTGAGAATTTTTTCACGTCGTAATACATGCAAGGAATGATTTCATTACCGGCTTCGTCTACGAATCCTTTTTTTCTTCCTTCGGGGAAGTTGATGCTTACTATCATTCTTCCATCTGAGAAAGAGCCATTAATGCCGTCGTATTTGCAAGGGAGGACAATTTTACCAGATGTGTTGATTCTTCCCGATTTACCATTTTTCTTCACGTTGGAAAGTCCACGGTTGAAGTCGCCGGTTAATTCATATTCGAAGGGAGTCGTTATTTTTCCTTCTTTGTTGAGGTGTCCCCAAAGATTGTCTTTTTTCGCAATGACAAATCCTTCGCTGAAATTCCCTGCCCAATCGTATTCGAATGGAATTACGATTTCTCCTTTTTCGTTGATGAATCCATGTTTGCCATTCAGAATGGCGTGTGCCAATCCTTCGCGGTAGTAGGCTATGCTTTCGTATTGAAAGGGAATAAGAATCTTCCCTGATTTGTCAATGATTCCGAATTTGCCATTCAATTTGGTAATGGCGCCTTCACCGCTGAAACGAATTTCAGCTTCGTAAATAATGGGGAGAATTTCTTTTCCTGCTTGATCAATGATACCCCACTTTCCATCTTTTTGCACCACGGATGATTGGGGACCAAAGTCGTTGATTCGGTCGTAAACAATGGGAATAACAATTTTGCCTTCTTTGTTGATGCAACCCATTTTTCCGTCTTTGTAAATGGTGGCTAATCCGCTTGAATAGTTTCCAATGCTTCCGTATTCCAACGGTAGAATTTTTTTTCCTTTCTTGTCGAAGCATCCGTATTTCTGATCTATTCCAACAACTATTAAATCCGAAAACCGCATGCTGCGGTAGAACCAATCGTCGGCGTCGGTATAGATAACAGGAAGGACTTCGTTTCCTTGTTTGTCAATGTATCCGTAATGAGTAGGATAGTCTCCGAAAATTTCCACGCGCGCAACACCATCAAGGAACGGTTCTATCTCGTCGTACTTCATCGGGACGATCACATTGCCTAGCGTGTCTATAATTCCTTTTTTATCGTTGGTTCGAAAACTCGCCAACCCGTCTCTGAAATCGTAAATGCGATAGATTTCGTTTTTCGGAGTGAATTTCTTTGTCGCCCGATCGTACGTTCCTTCGATTTTAGTTTGGGCTGAAAGATTTGGAATGAGGAAAATTGCAAGACAAATTGTAAAAAATAAATTTCGAAGATTAAGTTCCGCCATGTAGAAAAAATTGTATCTGCTAATGTACAACAACACTTTTTCAATTACGAATCACGATAGCTATTGGAAAGAATAAAATCTCCGATTTTCAATTTGCGCAGTTCCTAATAAATTCCCATATCCACATCATCGAAATTGTCAAAGTCTTTGATTTCGCGAAGCTTGAGTAATTTATTCACTGTGATATTTGTCCAGGTTTCTTGAAACACTTCGTCGCCGCCTTGTGCGTTTTCATTGGTGTTCACCTTCACTTGTTTTTTCTTTGAAAGGAAGTTAATGCTGGTTTCATTTTCTACAACAGCTCCACCCTCACTGGAGTCGTAACCGATTAAATAAAAATCGGAATTTCTATAGCGGAAGGTGTATTTCCAATAGCCATATCTGCCATGGGCGTAATGAATATAGAGGTTTCCTTTGGCTATGTCCAATGAAAGTTCAGGTGCGTAATACACGCCGCCATCTTCGTTTTCGGAAGAAAAACAATTTGCGTTTTTTAATACAAGTTCATACTGATCTCCTTTTTTGAAAAGGACAACGAGTCCTCTTCTGTTGCGATTGACAAATTCGCCAAATTCATTTTTTTCATATGCACCTTTATCGGTAGCTTTAATGAGAAGCACCTTGTCTGCAACACCGTCTTTGTTCAAATCCCCTTCCACAGAACTTACCAATTCGAATCCAGCAGGAATAAACACGTTCGGATTTTTTTTATCTGTTGGTTGCGCTATAGCGATCGATGAAAGGAGGAGCAGGGCAAGAGTGAAATTTGTTTTCATTTAGATGAATTTGTTAACGAAAATAGAGAAAGATCCATGCCAACTTTGCAATGGCACAATTACTCCATACCCCTGATAGAAGTGGAAAGCCTTTGAGCGAAGCGAAAAGCTTGGAACGGATAGCAGGAAATAGGTGAAAAAAAAGAATGATTACCTTCACGCTCCGAATATCTGAATCATGAAAAATCCGAATTTAAATAACATTGAAGTCGACCATTTGTATCACTTGGGATTGGATTCTTCTCAAGATCTTCATGCAATGTTTGGAGATGTGAAGTTCGTATGCATGATGGGAAGTTCTTTGCGCATCAAGGATTTCGCAGAGAAGGTGAGTCGTTCTTTAGGAGTTGAAATTCCAGAAGAAGGTATTCAGCCGATTGGAAAAACAGAACGTTGTTCGTTGTACAAAGTGGGGCCGGTGATCTGTGTGTCGCACGGTATGGGTGCGCCTTCCATCTTAATTTTCTTGCATGAATTATCGAAGTTGATTGAATACGCGCGTGCTTCAGATGTTCAGTTTATTCGCATTGGAACATCGGGCGCATTGGGACTTACACCCGGAACCGTTGTAGTATCAGAAGGTGTATTGAATGGGAAGTTAGAACCCTTCTTCGAGCAAATTGGATTGGGAAAAACGCTTCGGTATGAGACGGGGATTCATTTGCCGTTGGCTGAAGTATTGCTGCAGTCGCGTGGCGACTTTGAAGCGGTGTTCGGATTAACGCTCGGTACCGATGATTTTTATGAAGGACAAGGAAGAATGGACGGCGCGTTGTTACCGGCATATTCTGAAGAAGAGCGCATGAATTTTTTAAAGCTTGCTCACGAAAAGGGAGTTCGAAACATAGAAATGGAATCTACCGCATTCGCTTCGTTCTGCCGCAGAGCGAACATTCCGGCAGCCATTGTTTGCGCTACATTCATTAACCGATTGAACGGAGACCAAGTAACCACGACTGCGGAAGAGCAAATGAAATTTTCGAGTTACGCCGATGAGTTGGTGTTAAGTTATTTGTGGAGAACTTTATTGCTCTAAAGCTCACAGAGACTGAATTTAATAATTTACGAAATAGTTCGTAAGAATTTTTTTATAGATAGTGTCTGAAGTAATTGTGTCAACTATTATCTCAAAGGACAGGCCTACGTTTTTAATGTAGGTCTGATAACTTTTCCTTGAAACATTGGGACCATATACCCAATGTCCTTCCAAGGTAATGATTGAATCTGTTCCATTAAAAAACTTGTTGGTTACTTTAACTTTTTCAGAGAAATCACCGAAGCGTTTGTCTGTCCAGTCACGCTCGAATTCAAATCCAACTTGCTCTGAAAGTATGGGCCATTGCACATAGTAATTTCCAAATGGAGCACTCACCCAATCTAATTTGGAGTAACCGTAAATTGGATTTCCATTCAAAAAGGGTACAAAAGCAGTGTCGGAATGCGACTGCACACCAGCAAGATTTTGTGGGCTGTTCGTGTATGAATGAGGAAGATAAGTAGCACTAACAGTAGCCTCTTCGATGGTGGTGTCGTTCACTTCGTAAATCCACCAACTTCCCGGAAAAACAGGGTAATAACTAGAAGGCACAATTGTTAAAGGTTCGGTGTAGACGTGCTCTTCCATTTTCTCCCATGTACAAGAAGAAAATGTGAATGCAATTAATACCAGTAAAATTGAAAATACATTCAATTTAATCATGAGGTAAATGTAAAGTATTTTTAAGCGAGTCGTAAACATTCGTAATTGACATTCGCTGCTTTGCAGCATTCGTTCGCTAGCGAACATTCGTCCTACGGACTTTAGTGCTTCCGCCCAAGAAAATGTGCGTAAGCGAAATCACAAACGACAACCACAGCGCAGTCCAGAAGCCATCGATCTTGAATCCTTCCACAAGCTCCCCGGCAATCAATAACATGGAGGCGTTGATGACCAGCAGGAAAAGTCCTAAAGTGAAAAGCGTCGCTTGAATTGTCAAAGCAATTAAGATTGGTTTTAAAAAGCGATTTAATAGTGTAATGACAATTGCGCTAACGATGACAGTAGTCGAAGATTCTATTTTGAATCCTTCAAGTAAATAATCACCAATGAAAAGCGCTAAACAAGTTAGCATTAGCTGAAAGGTGGCTTTGAAAAATACAGAAGGCTTTTGTTGCATAATAGTAATTTCTAATTGCGAAGTTCGAAAAGATGATCATGAAATACTTCTTTCTTTTCGAAATTTCTTTTCTTTGTTGGTATGAAGAACATTTTCTTGCGCTCGTTCATTTTTGCTTTCATGCTTTCTGCTCATTCGGCAGCCGCTTTCACATTTCCCGCCGGCACCGTTTGGTTCAACACAGATTATCAATTCAACACCGATTTACTTCGTGATAAATTAGTAATTCTAGGCTGTGTTCAACCCGAGGAGATAACGGGTATTGGGACAATGGTAGATCTGCAAGAAGAATTTCTGACCGTTCCGCAAGTGCAATGCATTACACTTATTCCTGCAAGAGAGCCTGCATACAGCAGACAAGAAATCTTCGACTTCATTCAACAAAACGGAATCAGTCATCCGGTTGGAATTGTTCCGAATTGGGGAGACATTCCTTTGGTAGACAACGCGCGACTGCCTCAGGTTTTGGTCTTCAATAAATCCATGAAAGAAACTGTCTTCAGCATGCAAGGAATGCGTGAAAAGAATGACTTGATTGCTTTTGTGAAGAACGCAGTTCAAGCAGAACTAAACAGCTATTCATTGTGGCAACCTACGGTTTCTCCTGAACCAAAACATTGGGCGAACCCCCTTATTGAACTTCCAAACGACTTGTGCTACTTCTCAGGAGAACTCGCAGTTTCAGAGCCAGCGCTGTTTCGCGTAAGCACTGTAAGCGAAGACGGTTTCATTCAAAAGAGAATAGGCGGAGTGCGCGGATTTGCCGATGGAGATATTTCCGTTGCACAAATGAAAAAGCCTATGGGCGTGGCATTCAGTTTTGCAGAACAATTGCTCTACATTGCCGATCCACTTAACCACGCCATTCGTATTTTCGACAACGATCAACATGTTTTGTTATCTATTCTCGGTAACGGGAATCAGCCCAACCTTGAAAATTTTGAGAAGGCTACAACTTGGAAGGGCGCTATTCCTTATCCGACAGATATTCTCATTGTGAAGAACAAGTTTTATGTCTTAGCCGGAAACGATTGCAGCGTGTGGGAATTGAACACTGCTGACCAGTCTTCGAAATTAATTTGGAGAAGCGAAAACAAAGACGCCAGCGGGAATGCTCTTAGCGCCCTCTCTCTTCAATTCTTCAACAAAGAATTTTACATGCTGAAAAGCAACGGAACGATTTCGAAATTCAAAAAGAAGAAAGAACAAATCGCCTATGCGCCGGAAACGCCTTTGAATCGCGCGGGTGGATTCACATTCTATAACAACGATCTTGTGGTAAGCGAACCCTTCAACCAGAAAATTTCATGGTTAGGAAGTGTGAAAAACTCGGCAGGAAGTGGCATAATCGGATTGAAAGACGGGGCAGCTGACACAGCACAGTTCACACGTCCGATGGCGTTAAATAAAATTGGAAGTGAAATTTTTGTGTGCGAAGGCGGATACGGCGTCTTGCGCAAATGGCGCATGGTGTCGAATGAAGTGAAGAGTTTTTATCCTGTCGTGAGCCAAGAGGCTTTGTACTCGGGCGAATCGCCCAATGCTGGCGAGGCAGTGGCGTTAGAACCGGTGATAGTGGAACCCGGCAAGACTACCTTGAAATTGAGCATCGACGCACCAGGTTATTTCTTGTTGAATACCGAAGAGAATGGTGTGTTCATAGACGAGAATTCGGGAGTAACTGCATCGGCTGAAGTGTTAACCGATGGAAAGGTTGACTTGGTTTTGGAAGTGCCTGCGAACAGAACGGAGATGGGATTTATTCAATTGGGATTGCAATTGGTGTTGCATCCGATCGATGCACCCAAGATGACGTACATGAAAAGAATGTTTGTCGTGTTTACGTATGAAATTCTTCCAGGAAGCGAACATGAGCAAGAGCTCATTATTCATCCGTTTGTAAAACCGAATTAATCGTCTCCGCGAAGTCTACCTAACTCAACAGCAGCTTCGGTGTAATCGGGTTTCAGTTTCAAGGCTAAATTCAAATCGGCTTCAGCATTGGTTTTATCTCCTTTGCCTTCGTGGCATAGCGCGCGGTTGTATGCAGCCTGATAGTAATTCGGATTTTTCTCCAACGCTAAATTGAAATTTTCAATTCCCTTTTGATAGTCTTTCAAATAAACGAGGTAGACAAATCCTTTGTTGAAATAAGCTGCTGAAAAATTAGCGTCGATGCCAATAATCTTGTCGTAGCACTGAAGTGCTTCCTGATAGTTATTCGGATTTTTCACTCCAGTTTCTTGAAGGAAAATGGCTTTGTTGTAATACGGCTCTATGTAGTTCGGATGAATTTCAATGGCCGAGTTGTAGTATTCTTTTGCGAGTGGATTTCCATAACTGGCACACACCAATCCGGCTTCCACGTAAGCGTCGTAATAGCTCGGGTCTACTTCAATGGCGGTTTGGTAGGAGCTTAACGCTAGCGTGGTGTCTTTGACTTGACGGTACAGGCGGCCTTTCAAATAATAGGCATAGGCCACACGTTCGTCTTGACGAAGCACCGTGTTAATTTGCTGAATCGCCAATTCGTAATTGTTTAATGCAATATCCATAGCGGCTTTCTCGAGCAATCCTTCTTTGTGTTTCGGATCTTTTTCAAGACATTTTTTATAATCTTCATAAGCCTCAACCACACGTTGCTGATCGAAATGAATCTTCCCTGCAGTGAAGTATATTTCTGCCTTCGTTGAATCGATTGCCTTGGCGCGCACGATATCGGCATTCGCTTCAGCATATTTTTTCAATCCGGCATAGTAACGTGCGCGTTCTAAGTAATGAGCGAAGTTGTTTGGCTCAGCTGTGATTTTGGCGTTTATAGCACGAAGCGTTGTATCTGACGTTTCTTCAATGCCTAAGTCCTTGCCTGAATTGCAGCTTTTGCATGATTTAAGGGTGCAAGCGAAGGCACAAACGAGTACCAGTGCGAAAACGGTTATTAAGGTCCTGAGCTTTTTCAACATAACATTCAATTGAGCTATCAAAAGTAAGGTGTTCGTCTTTTCTTTCCTTGAAGAATTTATTTTACGGTCGATTTTCGACCTTTGCAGAACATTAATTTCAAACCATTGGCATCCGAAGGCAGACAGTTCGTTTCTAGTTTTTCATGGAATTCCGCTACGGTGGTTTTGCAAATTCTGATTCAGTTGGGCTACACCGCTTTGCTGGCAAGGCTTATAGCACCCGAGAATTTTGCTGTAATGGGAATTGTGCTTAGTCTTATGGGATTTGCCGAGATCTTTTCACAGATTGGTTTAGGCCCTGCACTCATTCAACGAAAGGACATCGAGCAATCGCACATCAATTCGGCATTCACCACTTCTCTTGGGTTGGGACTCATCTTCACGTTGTCGTTCGTTGCTGCGGCACCACTTATTGCTCAAGCCTACGGCATTGATACGTTGAAGGAAATTATTCCAGTTGTGTGTTCGAGCTTTACCATTTCGGCCTTAAGTGTGGTTCCGCGAAACCTCATGATGAAGGAAATGAAATTCAAATCGTTCTTCACGGCGAGTATGTTAAGCATAGTTGGTGGAAACCTAATCGTTGGATTGTGGTTGGCTTATGGCGGATACGAGATATGGGCTTACGTGTGGGCACTTTTCGCACAAAATGCGCTCATGACTTTGGCGTGTTGGATTCTTCAGCCTACGCGCGTTCAATTCAAATGGAATAAAAAGGCTACACTTCAATTGCTGAATTATGGCGCAGGAAGTTCGCTCTTCAACGCACTGAATTACGCGGCCACGAAGGTCGACGTTTCCGTTCTTCCGCTCTTTTCGAAGGGCACTGCGCTCTTTCCGAATACTGTTTCGTTGAATCAGGCGGGTATGTATGAAAGAGGCGCATACGTAGCGTCACTTCCAATTACAATCATGGCGAAACTGAGCGATAGCGTACTTTTCAGTGGAATGTCGAAATTACAAGAAGAAACAGAACGACTGAAGCGTGTGGTGCTTGCCGCAACAAATGCTTTGAGTATTTTAATATTCCCAGTGTCATGTTTTGTGTTTGTCTTCAGCGAAGACATCTTGCGCATTTACCTTGGACAAAATTACTTGGGTGCTTCCGATTTGCTTCGTTGGTTGTTTGTAGCAGTCATTTTCCGAACACTTACACGCCCCATTGATTCTTTGCTTCGCGCCAAAGGAGCCGTTTACAAGGGCAGTTGGATCAAAGGCATTTATCTCATTATTATGATTGTTGGTGTCATGGTTGCCGGGCGTTATTCAGTTGAAATGGTGGCTATTTCAATAGCGGTAACAACGGGCATTCATTATCTCATGATGATTTCATTTGCGCATCAAATATCTGGAGTACCAGTGAAAGAACAGCTTGCGGCATTGGTTCCTGGGTCACGCATTGGAGCAATGACCTTGCTTGCTGCTTACCTAGCGAAATACATGGCGGTGCGTTCACACATCGATGGCATTTGGCTGTTGCTGTTTGCTATTTTTTGTGTAGCAGTTGGCGGATGTATTTTAGTCTACATACGTCCGCAATGGTTGGGTGAAAGAAGTGTAAATCCGCTTTTTATTGTTCCAGAAAGATTTCGGAAATTTCCTTTTTTAAATAGAATTTATAGAGCCTTCGATGAAGAATAGAGGAGTAGTTGTTTTTGTCTTTTGTATATTGAATGCACTGGGCGCTGCTGCTCAGAGTAAGTTGGTGGTTCACAGTCCCGATAGCTTGTCGTTCCTTTTGTTTGTAGACGAAGCGCAAATCAATACAGTACCGATTTCTGCCATTCATATTTCAAAATTGAATGTTGGAAAACACAACGTAAAAGTGGTGGTTCAAGCGCAAGAAGCTATCTTCTTATTGAATGCCAAAAATCTTATTTCACACAGCTTTACGGTTTCTGTGTTGAACAACAAATTAGAGCTTGTTCCCTCCGGCGAATTAAAGCTACAATCCAAAGCCTTTCAGTTATGGCAGAACAGTGCAATTCCAGTTGCAACTAATTACAATGTTTATGTTGGAAGAAAAGGATGCGAGAGCCCTGCTTCCGAATCAAAAGTAGATTCGCTTGTTTCGGTACTTCATTCCAAATCTTTCGACACCGAAAGGAAGATGATTGCGCGCATGCAGTTGCAGGAATCGTGTTTTTACGTGAAGGACATTGCGAAGATTATTTCAACCATTGAGTTGGAAGAAAATCGCATGGATTGCATTCTGGCTTCACTAAACCAGGTCTACGATTTAGAGTTCATGAATGAATTACTAGGGTTGGTTATTCTTGAAAGAAACAAAGAGGCCCTTCAACAGAAAATAGTGCAATTACAAAATCCCTAAGAAACATTTAAAGATTACATTTGAACCATGAAAAAAGTACACAATTTTAGCGCGGGTCCTTGCATTCTTCCTTCTTCAGTTCTTGAAGGTTCAGCAGAGGCAATCAGAGAATTTGACGGCATGGGATTGTCGTTGATTGAAATTTCACACCGAAGCAAAAACTTCGAGCGTGTAATGGACGAAGCGCGTCAGTTGGTGAAAGATATTTTGAATCTCGAAGATCGCTACGAAGTTCTTTTTCTTCAAGGTGGCGCAACACTTGGATTCTACATGGTTCCTTTGAATATTTTGAAGGAAGGTGGAAAGGCTGCCTACGCAAACACAGGTGTTTGGGCGAGCGGTGCAATTAAAGAAGCAAAGTTGGTTGGAAACATTGATGTGATTACCGACAGTTCGGCTTCGAACCACAATCATATTCCTGAGTTGCCTTCGGTAGACGGATACGATTATTTCCATTACACTTCGAACAACACCATTTACGGTACACAATATCAGTACACGCCGAAAGTGAATGTTCCGTTGGTGTGCGACATGAGTTCAGATATTTTTTCGAAGGAATTCAACGCGAATGATTTCTCATTGATCTACGCAGGTGCACAGAAAAATATGGGTCCTGCAGGAGCAACGCTGTACATCGTAGACAAAGAAATGTTAGGTAAGACAGGAAGAAAACTTCCTTCGTACTTAGACCTTGCCTCTCATATTTCGAAAGACAGCATGGCGAACACGCCTCCAGTGTTTTCAGTTTACGCGAGTATGCTTATGCTTCGTTGGATTAAAGAAAACGGTGGATTGAAAGGGATGGAAATTCACAACCGCGCGAAGCAAGAGTTGTTCTATGCTGAATTGGATCGCAATAGCATGTTCCATGGACATAGTGTTCCGGAAAGTCGTTCTTGGATGAACCCAACCTTCCGTCTGAACAACGAAGAGCACACTGCTGCATTCGACGCCATGTGGAAAGAAGCAGGCATTAGTGGAATCGCTGGACACCGCAGTGTTGGCGGATACCGCGCTTCCATGTACAATGCACTTCCTTTGGAAAGTGTTAAGGTGTTGGTAGATGTTATGAAAGAATTCGAACGTAAAAACGGATAAGATGAAGATTTTAGCAAACGACGGAATAGACGCAAAGGGACAAGCGGCATTGGAAGCAATGGGCTGCACGGTGCTTACAGAAAAGGTAAGTCAAGATGCATTGGCTGCGTTCATTCATAACGAGAATATTGACGGACTTTTGGTGCGCAGCGCAACCACTGCGAGAAAAGAATTGATAGACGCTTGTCCGAATTTGAAGTTCATTGGTCGTGGTGGTGTAGGTATCGATAACATTGACGCCGTGTATGCGCGAGAAAAAGGTGTAGACGTTTTCAATACTCCTGCTAGCAGCAGCGCCAGCGTAGCCGAATTAGTGATGGCCATGATGTTCGCTTCGAACAGATTTCTTTACCAAGCCGGAGGTGCAATGCCCGTAAACGGAGAAGATACTTTTGAAGTCTTGAAGAAGAATTACGGGAAAGGAAAAGAAGTGAAGGGAAAGACATTGGGAATTATTGGCTTCGGACGCATTGGAATATCATTGGCTGAATACGCCTTGGGATGCGGCATGCGCGTGATGTTCTTCGATCGTTCGAAAACGGAAGAAACGGTAGCGCTCTCC
Source organism: uncultured Chryseobacterium sp. (assembly GCA_964385405.1). Lineage (GTDB taxonomy): Bacteria > Bacteroidota > Bacteroidia > Flavobacteriales_D > Sanyastnellaceae > CAIZGX01. The sequence continues at coordinate 25,821 of CAYLOT010000027.1, forward strand.
ATTAACGGTTCTCCAATTGAAGTGAAATTGAATGTTTCTTCATTCGAAGAAGTTCTTCGCGGAAGCGATTTCATTTCGTTGCACGTTCCGAAACAACCGAACGGAAGTTCGGTTATTGGTTCGGCAGAATTCGCACTCATGAAGAAAAACGCAGTGGTCATTAACACCAGTCGTGGTGGAACCATTAACGAAGCGCAACTTATTGAAGCACTCGACAACGGCGTAATTGCTGGCGCTTGTTTAGACGTATTCGAAAACGAACCTCGTCCGAATGCAGCCTTGTTAAAGCATTCTAAAATTATTACCACTCCGCACATAGGCGCAGCTACAGCAGAAGCGCAAGAGCGCATTGGTTTAGAGATTGCAGAGAATGTGAAACGAATTATGCAAGGCGCATAAGATGAAGTTCAAACCATTCAAAGCGGTATTGCCTGCAGCAGATAAGGTGCACTTGGTTGCTTCGCGCTCGTACGTATCTTATTCGAAGGAAGATTTAATAGATAAGTTGAAGGGTAATCCCTACACCTTTCTTCACATCATACACCCCGATGTAGATGGCGATTACCGCGGAAGACGCATTGCGTATTTCGAAGAAGTAAGAAAGAATTATGTAAAGTTTTTGAATGAAGGAATCTTCGAGCAAGAAGAGACTCAATCTTTTTTTATCTACCGACAAGACACACCTGAATTTTCTTTTCAGGGGTTGCTAGGTGCTGTTGCTGTTGAAGATTACGAACAAGGGAAGATCAAAATTCACGAGCATACCATTAGTCAGCGTGAAGGTAGATTCACAGATTACTTGGACACAACAGGAATAAACGCAGAGCCTGTTTTACTCATGTCGAAAGAAGAGCCTTGTCAGCCGCTAATCGAACGCATTTGCAAGCAACAGCCGTTGTATTGTTTTTCTACCACCGACCGCGTAAAGCACACAGTTTGGAAAGTAAGTACGCAAGAGGATATTCAGGAAATTGAAGCAGCCATGGCCAAAGTGCCAGAGCTTTATATTGCAGACGGACATCACAGAAGCGCGAGCAGTGTTGCATTGAAGCAACGCAAAGCGGAAGAGGGGAACAATGAGGAAGCATATCAATACTTCATGGCATTGGTACTTTCACAAGTGCAGTTGAAAATTTTAGGTTTTCACCGATTGGTGAAATGTGTGGTTGAGTCCGATTTGAATGTGTTCCTTTCCGACTTGAGTAAATTGGGTGCACTTCAAGAAGTAAAAGAAACCGAATTGAATTTGAGTGAAGGAAGAATAGGTGTTTACACCTGCGGAAAGTGGTATGCATTTCAATTCGAAAAAGAAAAAAATGTCATCGATGCCGAATGGCTTTCGAAAAATATTCTACATCCAATTTTTGGAATTGAAGACGAGCGCACGGACAAGCGAATTGCGCATGCAGACGGATTGGTGCCAACCCGCGAGATAGCGAAAATGGTTGATGAAGGAAAAGCAGATTTTGCATTCTTGCTACATCCAATTTCAACGGAAACGCTCATGCGTATCTCCGACGAAGGGTCTACCATGCCACCGAAGAGTACTTACATCTTGCCGAAACTAAGAAGTGGATTGGTTATTTATCCGATGCGATGAGCCACATTCAAGATCAAATAAAATTCTACACTGCACAGTTTCCTTCACACGTGAAGCTGGTGGCAGTTTCCAAAACGAAACCTGTTCAAGATTTACAAGAGGCTTATGCTGCTGGACAGCGCATTTTTGGTGAGAATTATGTTCAGGAATTGGTAGACAAGCAGGCACAACTTCCAGCCGATATTGAATGGCATTTCATTGGGAATTTGCAGTCGAATAAGGTGAAGTACATTGCTCCGTTTGTTGCACTTATTCACGGAGTGAATTCAATTTCTACCTTGAAGGAAATAGATAAGCAAGCCAAGAAATTAAATAAGCAGATTGAAATTTTATTGCAACTTCATGTTGCAATGGAAGAGAGCAAATTCGGATTTTCGGAAGAGGAAGTGTTGGAAATTGCTTCGCAACAAGAGTTGTATTCCAACGTAAACTTTCGCGGAGTTATGGGCATGGCCTCGTTCACAGAAGATCAGACGCTTATTCGAAAAGAATTTCAAGAAGTGAATCGCATATTTACTGTGTTGAAGCCAATCTTCGGAGAAGACTTTAATGAAATAAGTATGGGCATGAGCGGCGATTGGGAAATTGCCGTTGAAGAAGGAAGCACGCTCGTTCGAATTGGCAGTGCAATTTTCGGAAGTCGTTAGTTCAACGTTTCAGCTACGCTATAATCGTTGCGTGTAGCGCTGTTTCGCGAAATGAGTTCTCCCAAGAATCCGGCTAAAAACAAAAGCGTTCCAATGATCATGCAGGTAAGTGCAATGTAGAACGGACTTTGTTCAGCAATGTTCTTTGCAGTTTCGCCTAAGTAAAGCGCATACAATTTCGAACCGCCGATATAAGCGAAAGAAATGAATCCGATCATGAACACCAACGTTCCCAACGTTCCGAAGAAATGCATGGGACGCTTGCCGAATTTCGACATGAAAGAAATGGTGAGTAGATCTAAGAATCCATTCATGAAACGCTCCATTCCGAATTTCGTTGAACCGAATTTGCGGGCTTGGTGCTTCACCACTTTTTCACCAATTTTCTTGAACCCTTGTTGCTTCGCCAATACAGGAATGTAGCGATGCATCTCACCATACACTTCCACACACTTCACCACGTCTTTGCGGTATCCCTTCAACCCACAATTAAAATCGTTCAAGTGAATGCCCGTCATTCTGCGCGTAGCCCAATTGAATAATTTCGTTGGAATGGTCTTCGAAAGTGGATCGAAGCGTTCCTTCTTCCAGCCGCTAACAACATCGTATCCTTCTTCCAAAATCATTCGCGCCATGGCTGGAATTTCTTCCGGAGAATCTTGAAGGTCTGCGTCTAACGTGAACACCACGTTTCCTTGTGCCGCTTGAAATCCCATGTGTAACGCAGCCGACTTTCCGTAGTTGCGCGAAAAACGAATGCCGCGAACGGTAGGATAGGTTTCCTTCAATTCTTGAATAACATTCCAGGAGTTGTCGGTTGAGCCGTCGTCAACGAAGATAACTTCGTAAGACATCTGTTCGCGTTGCATGACCTCGTTAATCCAACGTTGCAATTCAGGAAGCGACTCGGCTTCGTTAAGAAGAGGAATGACGAGGGAGCAGTTCATGTGTTAAGCTTGTTGAAAAGGGTTTTTCGAATTTCTGTTTCTATTGAAAAGCGCAACGAATAATCCAATAAAAAGGAAGAACACCACGGTCCAAAAGAAATTGCCTGTTGCCTCAACCCCAGGGCCACAAACATATGTGTTGAAATAGGAAGGATCGGTTTGTTGAATCAGGTCTTCTCTTGAAATCCAGTTGTATTGGTTGTTGAAATTTATCAGTTCTTCTTTTTTATGTATTCTCATGTTTTCAAGCAATCCGCGATTGAAAAATTTCAAATTCAAATAAAGGAGTAGTGACTCTAGTGTTGCAATAACGAGTCCCATGCGAATGCAGAACCAGTATATTTTGCCGAATTTGAGGTTGGAAGTGAATTGTTTGTAGTAGACCAAACCAATGGTGCAGGCGAGTACTGGCGGCAAAGAACTGAGAAAAGAGAATAGGAAGCTTGCGGAAGGAAAAGCATATGCGAGTTGATTGAAAAGCATTCCTAACAAAGCCGCGCCCACACCGAATTTGATAAGAATGGAAAGGGTGGCCTTTCTATTAAGTTTTGGGTCTATGATATTTTCACGTGTTTCTTCCATTCAAAAATTATTTCCAACAAAAGTAAGCAATGATTTTTGCGAATAACAGACTTGCCTTACATTTGCACAAAGGCAAGTCTTATACGACCAGCTCCTTTCAAATCCTCCAGGGCCGGAAGGCAGCAAAGGTAGAAAGTTGTAGCGGTGCGATATAAGGGGCTTGCCTTCTTTTTTTTGTCTTATTTTTGGCGACATGTCAGAATCGCCCTTCGCCAAAAAATTCAGATTACGCGCTTATAGAAAGAAAAAAGTGCTCACTGCATTTCTTAAAAAACTCTCCAAGAATCAACCCAAGACTGCGAGGCCTCACATTGTTGCTGCCCAGAAAGAAGCATGGAAGCAAGTCGATTGTACGGCTTGTGGAAACTGTTGCAGAACCATGACTCCAACTTGGAAAAAATCAGAAGTGAAAAGGCTTGCAGCGCATTTGGGAATGACCTATCAAGAATTTTTCGATAAGTGGTTATTCATAGACGAAGAAACCGGAGACCTTGTGAATACAACTCAGCCTTGTCAATTCTTTGATATGGAGAAAGGACTTTGCGGTGTGTACGAACTGCGTCCACACGATTGCGCAACATTTCCGCACATGTATCGCAGAGATTTTTTCGATCAAACCGAGGTCTATACTGCAAATCTTCACAGATGTCCTGCCACCTTGGTTGCCATGGAGGCTTTAGAGAAGGCAATGCGCTCGTAATTCAATGAATATTTTATCGAATTGTTAAGGCATTTCAGTCAAGGTAGTTTAATTTTGAATAAACTTTAGGAAAGTGGAATTGGATCGCGTTGTTTTATCGCCCGCTCAGAAATCGTTGAGAATTAACCTCAACAAAGACATCTACGGAACATTTGCAGAAATTGGTGCTGGACAAGAAGTTGTGCGTCATTTCTTTCGTGCGGGTGGTGCTAGCGGAACCATTGCGAAAGCTATGAGTGCGTACGACAAAGATTTCAGTGATGCGATTTACGGAAAAGAGGAGAAGGGAAGATACGTGTGCAAAGCGCGCGTAGACAATATGCTCAATCACGAATATCGTTTGATTGAAGAAAGATTGAATCGCGATGATCATCCAACCAAAGAATTTTTCAGCTACGCAAACACCTTTGCTACTATTAATTTTCAGAAGACCATTCAAGGTCACGGTTGGATGGGAGTGAAGTTTCAGACAGCTGCGAACAGGGAACCAAATGTGGTAATTATTCATGCGCGTTTGCACGAAAGCGATGTGTTGCTTCAGCAAGCCACTGTAGGGAATTTAGGTGTGAACCTGCTTTACGGGTGTTTTTACACCTTCAAACAACCAAAAGAATTGTTGCTTTCGTTGTATGATAACTTGAATCGCGATCAGGTTGAGATTGATACCATTCAATTTTCAGGTCCCGATTTCGAGAGTGTAGATAATCGTATCATGTCTTTGCAACTCGTGAAGAACGGAATGACTGAAGCGGTAATTTTCTCTCCAGATGGTGAGAACCTGCAAGCGGCAGATGTTCTTTACAAGAAACACATCTTAGCATTGCGCGGATCTTTTAGACCTGTTACAAAGGTAAACATTGACATGATTGCGAAAGGGCTGAAGATGTTCGAAGCCGATCGTAAAGTTGATCCAGAAAAGGTGCAAGTATTGTTCGAAATAACCTTGAACAACTTGCGTTCAGAGGGAGAGATTGATGAGCAAGACTTTTTAGATCGCGCAGAGATTTTGTGTTCACTGGGACAAACCGTATTGGTTTCAAACTATTCGAAGTATTACAAATTGGCAGAGTACTTCACGAAATACACCAACGAACGCATGGGTATTATTATGGGTACAAACATGTTGGTAGAATTATTTGATGAAAAGTACTACCGCAATTTGAACGGCGGGATTTTAGCGGCATTTGGAATTCTCTTCAGCAGAGATTTGAAAATATACTTGTACCCGTGGGTCGACGAGAAGACAAACACTTTGTACACGACAGAAAACTGTCCTGTACATCCGCGTTTGCTTCCGCTATTCCGCTACATGGTAGACAACAAGCGTATTGTTGATATAGCAGAATACAATCCAGATGTTCTTTCAATCTATTCTCGCGATGCGTTAGAGCGTATTCAGAATGGACACGAGGGATGGGAGGAAATGGTTCCGACCTATGTTGACACATTGATTAAAGAGAACAAATTGTTCGGATATGATCCAGAGCAAGTGCCGAATCCAGATTTCACACCGCCGATTAGAACGAAGTGGAGTGAGTCGTTGAATTCAAATTAATAAAGAAAATAATTAAATAGATATGTCATATTTTTTCACATCAGAGTCTGTGTCTGAAGGGCACCCAGATAAAGTAGCCGATCAAATTTCAGACGCGTTAATTGATGCGTTCTTGGCACAAGACCCCGAGTCGAAGGT
>CAYLOT010000028.1:0-16059 GCA_964385405.1 uncultured Chryseobacterium sp.
AAGCATTTGTGATCGTGATTTGAATTTCTCGAACACAATGTATTCACCTATTTATGTGAAGCCATAAAAAAAGACTCGCGAACGGAGTCTTTTGAATGTTATAGATTTATGGCTGAATTAACTCGATAAACGAGATTTCAACTCGCTATCTATAGCATCTAAGAAATCTTCTGTTGTTAAGTAATGTTCTTCACGTGTTTCAGAACCATGAATACAAACTGCCAAGTCTTTAGTCATCTTTCCACCTTCAACCAAATCAACACAAACTTTTTCTAATGTTTGAGCGAAGGTGATCAACTCTTGATTGTTGTCTAATTTTCCACGGAAGGCCAATCCTTGGGTCCACGCGAAAATTGAAGCGATCGGGTTGGTAGATGTTTTCTTTCCCTGCTGGTGCTGACGGTAGTGACGAGTCACCGTTCCGTGAGCAGCTTCAGCTTCCATGGTTTTTCCATCAGGAGTAATCAATGCTGAAGTCATAAGTCCCAGTGAGCCGAATCCTTGCGCTACGATATCACTTTGAACGTCGCCATCGTAGTTCTTACATGCCCAAACAAATCCACCGTTGCTTTTCAAGCAATAAGCAACCATATCGTCAATTAAACGGTGCTCATACGTAATTCCAAGTTCGTCGAATTTCGACTTGAATTCATTCTGATACACTTCTTCAAAAATGTCCTTGAAGCGACCGTCGTATTGCTTTAGAATGGTGTTCTTCGAAGAGAAGTATAAATTCCAGTTGCGCATGATGGCTTGATTGAAGCAGCTGCGCGCGAAACCATAAATGCTTTCGTCGGTGTTGTACATGGCCATGGCAACGCCATCTCCTTCGAAGTTATAGACTTCCCAAGACTTGGTTTCACCACCTTCTTCTGGTGTGAAAGTCATGGTTAACTTTCCTTTCCCTTTAATTACGGCATCGGTTGCACGGTATTGATCTCCGAATGCATGACGACCAATGTTAATGGGCTTGGTCCAACCTGGAACCAATTTCGGAATGTTGTTGCAAATGATTGGCTCGCGGAAAACAGTTCCACCAACAATGTTGCGGATGGTTCCGTTGGGTGACTTCCACATTTTCTTCAATCCAAATTCTTGCACACGTGCTTCATCAGGAGTGATTGTTGCGCATTTAACAGCTACGTTGTATTTCAAAGTAGCTTCAGCAGATTCAACAGTAACGCGGTCTTCCGTAGCATCGCGATTTTCAATTCCTAAATCGAAATACTTAATGTCTAGATCTACGTATGGAAGAATTAATTTGTCTTTGATGTATTTCCAAATGATTCGAGTCATTTCATCGCCATCCATTTCAACGATAGGATTGGCTACTTTGATTTTATTCATGTCTTGATTAATTAGGGTACAAAAATAAATCGGGAGCTGCTAATTAAAGCGAGCTCCCGATGTTTTTTCAGTTTTTGTTTAAAACTTAAACTTGTTCGCGCTTAGAGAAGAAGAATGAACCTTCAATGGCTGCATTCTCGTCGCTATCTGAACCGTGAACGGCGTTCGCAGCAATGCTTGTAGCAAACATGCGACGGATAGTTCCTTCATCTGCTTTTGAAGGGTCAGTAGCACCGATAAGTGTTCTGAAGCTTTCAACTGCGTTATCTTTTTCAAGAATAGCAGCCACGATAGGACCGCTAGTCATGTATTCTACTAATTCTCCGTAGAATGGACGCTCTTTGTGAACCTCGTAGAAACGAGAAGCATCTTCTTTGGTAAGTTGAGTCAATTTCATTGCGCGGATAGAGAATCCTGCTTCAATGATTTTGTCAATGATTTTTCCTGTGTTACCAGCTGCTGTTGCATCTGGTTTAATCATTGTAAAAGTGCGATTTCCTGACATAATAAATATTTTGGATTGCAAAAATACAACATTCCCATTCTAAATTCGCTGAAAATTAACTGAGATGAACACGAACCTTACTTCGGCGCAAGCCATGGATTTGGAAGACAATTATGGAGCGCACAATTACCACCCTATTCCGGTTGTAATAGCGAAGGGAAAAGGCGTGAAGGTGTGGGATTTAGAAGGGAAAGAGTATTTCGATTTTCTTTCGGCATATTCTGCAGTTAACCAAGGACATTGTCATCCAAAGATTATTCAAGCTTTGAAAGATCAAGCCGAGAAAGTAACCCTTACTTCTCGTGCGTTTTATAATAGCGAATTGGGAGCTTACGAAAAGTTCATCACCGAATATTTCGGATATGAAAAGGTTCTTCCCATGAACACAGGTGTTGAAGGTGGTGAGACTGCTGTGAAGCTCGCGCGCAAGTGGGGTTATAAAGTGAAGGGTATTGCAGAGAACCAAGCGAAAGTTGTTTTCGTAGAAGGAAATTTTTGGGGAAGAACGCTAGCTGCAATTTCTACTTCGCAGGATCCAAGCAGCTATGCCGGTTTCGGTCCGTATATGCCCGGATTCCTTTCTATACCATACAATGATTTAAACGCATTGGAAACATGTTTAGCAAGTGATTCAAATATTGCAGCATTCATGTTCGAGCCTATTCAAGGAGAAGCAGGAGTGGTTGTTCCGCATGAAGGATATTTAGCTGGGGTTCGCGCGTTGTGCACCAAGTACAATGTGTTGATGATTGCAGATGAGGTTCAAACCGGATTGGCGCGCACAGGTAAGATGTTGGCTTGCGATCACGAAAATGTGAAGCCAGATATTTTGGTTCTTGGAAAGGCGCTTTCAGGAGGTGTATTGCCCGTAAGTGCTGTTCTTTCCAGCAATGAAGTAATGCTAACCATTAAGCCAGGCGAGCACGGAAGCACATACGGTGGAAATCCATTGGCATGCGCAGTTGCTACCGCTGCTTTGGAAGTTCTTCGCGATGAGAATATGGCTGAGAATTCAGAGCGCTTAGGAGAATTATTCAGAAATGAAATGAGAAAACTTCAAAGTGAAGTTTCACTCGTTACCCTTGTTCGCGGAAAAGGATTGTTGAATGCCGTTGTTATCGATGATCACGAAGACAGCCATGCCGCTTGGGACATTTGTGTAGACCTTGCAAAGAACGGATTGTTAGCGAAACCGACACACGGGAACATTATTCGTTTCGCTCCGCCATTGTGTATTACTGAAGCAGAGATTATGCAATGCGTTGAAATAATTTCAACCGTTATAAAATCACACGCGAAGTAAGAGTCGAAATACTCTTACAACCAACCTTTCGATTTCATCCAATCGTCGTTGAACATCTTGCCCAAGTAGCGAGTACCGTGGTCGTGGAAAATAACCACTACCACATCTCCTTCTTTGAAGCGATCTTTCATTTGGATGATTCCAGCCATGGTTGATCCAGCGCTGTTTCCAGCGAATATGCCTTCTTCTTTCGCGATTTTACGTGTGTAGATGGCAGCGTCTTTATCGGTTACTTTTTCGAAATGGTCAATGAGGTTGAAGTCAACATTTTCAGGAAGGAAATCTTCACCAATACCTTCTGTAACGTATGCATAAATTTCGTTTTTATCGAATTCGCCCGTCTCTTTGTACTTCTTGAAAACTGAACCATAGGTGTCAATTCCCAATACCTGAATATTCGGATTTTTTTCTTTCAAGAAACGCGCAGTGCCGGAAATGGTTCCTCCTGTTCCAACACCAACAACTAGGTGGGTAATTTTACCATCGGTCTGATCCCAAATCTCTGGACCTGTTGATTCGTAATGCGCTTGCGCATTGCTCGGGTTGTCATACTGATTCGGCTTCCAAGAATTTGGAGTTTCTTTTTCAAGACGAGAAGAAACGCTGTAGTATGAGCGAGGGTCTTCTGGATCTACATCTGTTGGACAAACAATTACTTCCGCACCTAACGCACGAAGCGCATCGAACTTTTCTTTACTCTGTTTATCAGTACTTGTGAAAATGCACTTGTATCCCTTCATGATAGCCGCAATGGCTAGGCCCATTCCGGTGTTACCTGAAGTACCTTCGATAATGGTTCCCCCGGGTTTCAATCTTCCATCTTTTTCAGCATCTTCAATCATCTTCAAAGCCATGCGGTCTTTGATTGAATTACCCGGATTGAAGGTTTCAACTTTGGCTAAAACCAAAGCAGGTATGTCTTTTACTATGGTGTTTAATTTCACCATAGGGGTATTGCCAATGGTGCCGAGAATGTTTTCGTAATACTTCATGATGCGAAGGTAGGTTGGAAGATTTAATTTTTTCGAATCGACTCTGCTGGACGGAAAGTAGAAACATATAATGATGGAAGAATCATCGCTAACACACACACGCAAAGGGTGAGCGCATTCAAAATGATAATTTCCATGGGGTTCATGAGAATGGGAATTTCAGAAACATAGTAGTTCGCTGGATCAAGCTTGAATACGCCTGTGTATTTCTGGAAAAGCGCAATGCCAATTCCTAAAATATTTCCAATTATAACTCCTTTGCCAATGATGTGCGCAGCGTGCCAAAGGAAGACGCGCAACAAAATTGGATTCGGTAGCCCCATCGATTTTAACGTGCCAATAAACGATTGTCTTTCCAAAATAAGAATGAGTAAGGCCGAGGTCATGTTCACAATGGAAAGCACCACCATAAGCACAACAATAATCACCACGTTCACGTCGAGCATTTCCAACCAAGCAAAGATTTCCGGATTGCGATCGGTGAGTGGGATGACGAATAAATCATAAGGTACAGCTTCCCAAAGTGGGTCTCTTACTTTTTCAAGTGCTTCATAATTTTCAACCTGAACCTCATATCCACCAATGTAATTCACTTCACTGCCCCGAAGATTGGAGTAGGTCCAACGTGGTGTGACGAATTCATTTTCGCCATGCGGAGGAAATTTCAAATGAACATAAGTGGTATCTGCAATTTGAAAAGGAGCTGTTGTAACCAATCCCAATGTGGTGTCTACCATACCTAAGTATAAGATGGGCTCTTTTGCAGGTGTTCCGTCGAGCCAGTGCTGCTCAAACTCGCCGTTGTTTCCGAAACCGATAGGAGAAATTATCGTAAGTAGCGGAACAGATGCAGTGTCTACAATGATTTGACCTTGAAGTCCCCATCCGCCGAATTGCTGCAGGTAGGCGAGGTGAACGAAAATGAATTTCTCGTCGTACTCTTCCAATTCAGTTTTGTACGTGCCAACAAGTGTGAAATTTTGTTGTTGAATATCGTCTTCACTGTTCACGATATACAAACTCATCTTCTGTCCCAATTGAAGCGCAAGTCGATTGGCGATATAATCAGATAAAACAATTTCAGCTTCAGGAAGTGTATCTGCTTCGTAAGTCAACTTCATGACTCTCCCTTGTGTAAGAACACTGTGTAAAAAGGTAGTGTCGTATTGTTCCTCTATTCCTTTCGCAATAACTCCTGATAGTCCCGCCTTCGATTCTACTATGGCAGGCTTTTGCCCATAAACACTGATGTTTTTTATTCCAGGAATTTTCTTGAGTTCGTTAATTAATTTTTTATCGTAAAGAATGGGAACAGATTCCTGCGCTGCATTGTCTCCGTTGGAAACAATTTGAAAGTGACCTCCGAAGCCAATGACCTTCGCGCGCACCTCTGACTGAAACCCTTTCACTACTGCGAGAGATAGAATCATGAGTGCAATACCAATAGCCACTCCCCACATAGCAATGCGAACAATGGGCTTCGAAATACGCCCGTTGTCTCGCGCGCGAAGCATGCGAAAAGCCAAGAAGGATGCTAGCTTAAAAGATTTCATTGCGGCTCAAAGTTAGGACTTCGACATTGGAAAGTTACTAACTTCATTTATTTCGGTTCGATTTTAGTTAAGAATGAGCAAAATTTGTGTGCCCATGAAACACAACAGGATTCATTTGTTTTTGAGTTTTCTTTTTGCGCTGAATGCATGCTTTGCTTTTGCACAAAATCCCGGCGCCTCTCAAACACAAGCTTATTTCGGTTTGTTGAAGAATAGACGTGTTGCGGTAGTGGCCAATCAAACCAGTGTTATTGGAAATGTCCATTTGGTAGATACCCTTCTTTCAAGTGGAATAGAAGTGGTGAAAATTTTTGCACCCGAGCACGGCTTTCGCGGTGAAGCCGGAAACGGAGATCATGTAAACGATGGCACCGACAAAAAAACGAAGCTTCCAATTATTTCACTCTACGGAAGTCATGTACGGCCTACCCCTGAAATGCTCGCTAACGTAGATGTAATTGTTTTCGATATTCAAGACGTGGGTGTTCGGTTCTATACTTTTTTAGCAACCATGCAAGAGGTAATGGAAGCCGCAGCGTTGAGTAACAAAGAGGTAATTGTTTTAGATAGACCCAATCCAAACGGTTATTATGTAGACGGGCCTGTAATGACCGAGAAAAAATTATATTCTTTTGTTGGACAACTGCCTATACCGGTGGTGCACGGATGTACGTTGGGTGAAATGGCACGAATGATTATTGGGGAAGGCTGGTTAACTGTTGGAAAATATTGCGAACTTACTGTTATTCCTTGCAGCCAGTACACGCACAATTCATATTTCGAATTGCCCATTAAACCGTCTCCAAATTTGCCTAACATTACTTCCATCTATGCGTATCCAAGTTTATGTTGGTTTGAAGGAACTTGCATCAGCATTGGTCGCGGAACAAACCTTCCGTTTCAACAATTCGGATTTCCAAATTGCAAGATTGGTGAAACATCTTTCACACCCAAAGAAATACCCGGAGTGTCTTCCAATCCACCATTCGAAAATCAACTTTGCAAGGGCATAAAGGTTAGTTTCGAGAAGCGTCCGACTCAATTGAATCTCTCTTGGTTAATGGACATGTTTAACAGTTATCCGAACAAAGAAAAGTTCTTTACATCACCGAATTTTTTCGATAAATTAGCAGGGACCACGGAATTGCGCAAGCAAATTGTTGATGGAGTTTCTGAAGAAGAAATTCGTGCTTCGTGGCAAAACGATTTGGAGGCTTACAAGATCATTCGAAAAAAATATTTACTCTACACCGATTTCAATTAGTATGAAAACTTCCTTTAAAATTTTCTTACTCTCCCTTGCGTTTTTTTTAGGTGGAAAGAGTGCGTTTGCGCAGTTGGAAAACACCACGCGTGATGTTGCTCGTAAGCATCCGAATGGAAAACCGTATGTGGTTGTATACATTAAGAATACAACTGGAGAAATAGTGAAAGAAGAAGTATATTATTCGAATGGAAATTTAGAGTGGGAAGGCTTTTACAAGCGCTCCATTGAAGATGGGTCTTGGAAGTATTATTATCCGAATGGAAAATTGAAAAGCAATCAGTATTACACCAGAGGCAAAGAGAACGGCGTGTTTCTCGATTACAACGAAGCTGGAAAATTGGTGAAGCAAAGTTTATTCAAAGACGGTAAGTTGGTCTCTGAGCAGAACTTCTAATTATTTTTTCGGAACCCATTTGTTTTCTTCAGCACCTAACTCATCCGCTGCTGCTCGTGAAAGCGTGAAGAGGTAATCAGACAATCTATTCAAGTATTGAATGAAAATTGGATTCACAGTTGAAAGCTCAGCAAGAGCAGTCGCCGTGCGCTCGGTTCTTCTACAAATCGTTCTTGCAATGTGAATGTGCGACACCGTTGCATGTCCACCCGGAAGAATAAAGTGCTTCAATTCAGGAAGCATAGCAGTCATTCGGTCAATTTCTTTTTCAAGATTTTCAGAGGCGTTTTCCGGAAGAGCAGGAAGTTGAATCTTTTCAGCTTGATCAGGTTCTGTTGCGAAGTGACTTCCAACGACAAAAAGATTGTTCTGAATTTCACGAAGAGTGGGTTGGTGAGAAGGAAGCAAATCTGCAACCAGACCAATAAATGAATTCAATTCATCTATATCGCCATATGCAGCAATGCGAATGTGGTGCTTTGGAAGTCGCGTTCCGCCCAATAACATGGTTTTTCCGTCGTCGCCTTTCTTCGTGTAAATCTTCATACTCTTATTCTTTAATGGGTTCTGGTAAATTCCAAGTTCCGCGTACTACAAACCGAACGGTTGTTCGGTTGCGTTGTTCCAACAAAACTTCTTTGTATTGAAGGAGCTGTTGCATAACCATTGGCCTAGGATGGCGGATAGTCAAGATCGAAACGTGGTCGTTGTATCTAACATTGAAGTCGCTTAACTGTTCAATCAACGACTGCAATTTATTTTTTTCTGAAGGAATGCAAACTGAAAAATTTAGCGCAGAGTTTTCCATCATGTGCACGTGAATGCCCAAGTTAGCGAAGGTGTTGAAGATAAACGTAAGGTTGTCTTCCACCACAAAACTGAAATCTTTGGTTGAAATAGAAACCAAGGTTTGGTTCTGTTTCAAAATGTACGAGGCCACTTCCAATTCGGAATTGGCTTTCTCTACAATCCGCGTTCCTTCTGCACTCGGATTCAAGAACGACTTTATGTAAAGCGGAATGTTTTTGTTTTGAAGCGGCTTAATGGTTCTTGGGTGAATCACACTCGCACCGTAATAAGCCAACTCTACTGCTTCACGAAACGAAATCTCTTTAAGAAGTTGTGTCGGCATGAAGCACTTCGGGTCTGCATTCAACAAACCGGGAACATCTTTCCAAATGGTTACCGATTCAGCATTCAACAAATAGGCGAATATCGCCGCAGAAAAATCAGATCCCTCGCGACCTAAGGAGGTCAGATGCTTTGCAAGATTCTTCGAAAGATCATTATGAAGGTGCTTTGCAAGGTCGTTCCGAAGGTGCTTCGCAAGACCTTCCGCAGGACCTTGTGAAACATCTTTCGAAGAATCTTGCAAAGCATCTTGTATTACACTTTCGGAACGACCTTTCATAGAATCTTGCAACGCATCTTGTGCAACACAGACGCCAATAAATCCTTGTAGGACAAGCGTTGCATGCTTATCGAACTCTTGACGAAGCGTCGCAACTTTAGCTTCGCTCTTTTCCCAAAGCACCCGCGCATCGCGGAAGCGCGAGTCTGTAACCACATAATCAGCGCTGTTCAAACGCTTCGAAGAAAGATTGTTCTGATTGAAGTATGCATTCACAATGGCGGTAGACAAATACTCGCCATAACCGATAATGCGATCGTACTCTTCGTCGAAACTTGCAGTGATTTCATTCTTGCAAATTTGTGCAAGCATGTCAAACACCAAAATCCAATCGGTATCGGTGTCAACCGATAATTCCTTTGCAATGGTGTGATGAAATGAGAAAATCTCTTGCAATTCACTTTCGAAATTCTTTCCTTCGAAACGTTTGCTGTGAATGGCTTCCAACGCGTTCGTGGTTTTACCCATAGCAGAGACAATCACGATTTTGTTTTCAGGGAACCCTTTCAAAATGTCGCACACGTTTCTTACCGCTTCAGCATTTCGAACTGAAGCTCCTCCGAATTTATGCACTGTTACTTGTGCCATGCTGCCTCTCTTATTTGTTCAGTAAATAAATATCCATTTAACCATTCCGCTGAAAACGTAGCGTTGTACTTTCTGTAGAAATTCAACGCGGGTTCATTCCAGTCGAGCACCTGCCAGGTCATTCCGTGGAAATTTCGTTCAGCGCAAACATTCGCAACCGCTTCAAACAATCGCGCGCCAATGCCGTTTCCGCGAGATTCTTCCTTCACCACAATATCTTCCAAATAAATCATAGGACCTTTCCAGGTACTGTATCTTATGTAATAAAAGGCAATGCCTACAATTTGTTCATTTCGCTCTGCAACAAAAAATTCGAAATATGGATTTTCTTGAAATCCCCATGCCTCCATTTGTTCAACAGAAACAACAACCGCTTCGGGTTCTTTTTCATACACTGCTAATTCTTGAATGAGGGCAAGTGCTGCACGTAAATCGGCCTTCGTTCCTTTTCGAACGTTTGTCATTTCCATGGCGCAAAGTAAAAGCAAAAAACAATCAAATACATCCTGTTGTACCTTTGCAACATGGCAGGAGTACGTTTAGAAAAATTCGGTTCATTAATCAAGCGCGAGTTATCGGTGTTGTTTCAACAAAATTCTCGTGAGTGGTTGGGTGGAACCATGGTAACCATTACGCAAACACGTGTGGCTCCCGATTTAAGTTTAGCACGCATTTACATCAGTGTTTTTCCTTCAGACAAGAAAGAAGAAACGTTGAAATTGTTGAAGCAGAATCACTCTTCTGTGAAAAAAGAATTGGGATTGAAAGTGGGAAAGCAAATGCGTAAAGTTCCAGAGTTGCAGTATTACATTGACGACTCGTTGGATTATTACGAGACCATTGATAATTTATTGAAGAAGTAAGCATGCATTACGATCCGATTAAACGCAGTTTAGGAAGTGTTTTCAATAGCACGCCGTTCTTGCGTAAGTTGTTTTATTTTTTGTTAGACGTTTTACTTCTTCGTTCATGGCACATACGCAGTGAGCTTCGAAAACTCAATGTTAGTGGGGTGAAGCAGATATTGGATGCTGGGTCTGGATTCGGACAGTATTCGTTCTGGATGAGCAAGAAGTTTTCTCAAGCCGAGATTTTGGCGGTTGATGTGAAGGAAGAGCAGGTTGCCGATTGCAATGCGTTTTTCCAACATTTGGGAAAGAAGCAAGTGAAGTTTGAAGTGGGTGATCTGGTGACGTTTGTTCAGCCGGAAAAATTCGATTTGGTGTTGTGCGTAGACGTTATGGAGCACATTGAAGAAGACGTACAGGTGTTGACCAACTATTGCAACAGTTTGAAAACTGGAGGCATGCTTTTAATTAGCACACCAAGTAATATGGGTGGAAGTGACGTGCACGATGACGGAGAGACTTCGTTTATTGAAGAGCACGTGCGCGATGGTTATGGCATTGATGAGATTGAAGAGAAATGTCTTCGTGCCGGATTCTCGAAAGTTGATGCGCGATACAGTTACGGGGCTCCCGGAAAGATTTCTTGGAAGTTGTCTATGAAGTATCCGATGCTTATGTTGAATAAGTCGAAGGCGTTTTTCATTGTGTTGCCTTTTTATTATTTGGTAACCATGCCCTTCGCGTTGTTGTTGAATGTGTTCGATGTGAAAGGATCGCACAGCACAGGAACAGGACTAATTGTTAAAGCTTGGAAGTAAGATGAAGTTCTTAATTGTTGGACTGGGAAACATAGGTGCGGAATACGCGAATACCCGTCACAACATTGGGTTTTTGGTTGCCGATGAGTTAGCGGCCAAGCACAATGCGACTTTCACCACAGAGCGTTACGCCGACAAAACAGAATTTCGTTCGAAGGGAAAGACATTCATTGTCATTAAACCTTCCACCTACATGAATTTATCGGGGAATGCAGTGCGTTATTGGATGCAGCAAGAGAAGATTTCGTTGGAGCATGTATTGGTGGTAACCGACGATTTGGCCTTGCCTTTCGGGAAGGTTCGTATGCGCGGCAAGGGCAGCGACGGTGGGCACAACGGATTGAAGCACATTCAACAGATTTTGAATACAGGAGATTACGCGCGGATTCGTGTGGGTGTAGGGAAGGAGTTCGCTAAAGGTCAGCAAGTAGACTATGTTTTGGGCGAATGGACCGGTGAAGAGAAAGAAGGTCTTGAGGCTGTGGTTCAGAAATCGGCACAAGGATGTTTGTCGTTCGCGTTCATTGGATTAGGGTTAACCATGAACACTTTTAATTCGAAGTAGGTTATTTTTTCGAACGGTTCTCTTTTTTTTCTTGAATGAACTTCTCTACGTCTTGAATTTTAAATTGAAGGGGGAAGTCGAGTAAATCTTTGGGTTCAACTTCCAGGATAGCGGCTATTTTAAACAGCGTGAGGAGTGTCATGTTTTTACCCGTTTCGAGTCGTTGGGTATTTCCTTTGTCGAGGCCAATATCTTCACCGAATTCTTGTAGGGTGAGTTGCTTTTTCGTTCGGTACAGCTTGACTTTCTCGCCCACTTTTGACAAGAACTCTGTTTCCACCGAATAGCCCTTTTTCATGGAGCAAAATTGCCATAGTGCTATGTTAAGCTGTTGTTATAAAACACAACGAGTTGTTTTTTTTTACAACAAAGGTTTGGAGGTTAAAGTCAAAGTTGTATTATTGCACAACATATAAAAACACCTTTATGAAAAGAAATCTATTATTTGCGATTGTAGCAATAGTTGCTGTATCGCTTGCCAGCTGTGGCAAAACAAAGACTGGAGATGTTACTTTCTGGCAGCAAACCGGCAGCGGTTACGGGGTAACGGTTGTTTCAATTAATGGAGTAACCTCGAACATTACTTCGGAATATGCGAGCGCTCCTTCTTGCGGGACATCTGGTTGCGCAGTATTCAACGGTTTGGATGAAGGCAGTTACAATTACACGGCATCTGATGGTACTGCTTCGTGGTCTGGTTCAGTCACAATTACTGAAGGCTGCAAGACAGTTAAGTTGTATTAATTCATCATTAAAATTTAAGTAAAATGAAAAAGATTTTTGGTTTAGCTGTTGTAGCAATGGCTTTGTTTTTAAGTTCTTGTCAAGTTCAACAATTTTCAGTGAATTCAGAAATAACACCATTTGAAAACGGTGGGCGTGTTTTTGGTGAATCGAAAGCAGGTATGAAGAAAGGTGAGGATTATGTTTGTTCTGGTACTCTTTATATTTTGGGGATAAACATCCTAGAAGATGCTCCAACAGATAAAATGGCTCAGAAAATTGGAGCTGAGCATTACACCATTGAGACAAAAAGAAATGTTCTTAGTTATTCTGTAGCCTATTTCACAGCTGGGCTTGTTGGTTACAGCAAAACAACAGTTTTCAAAAGAACGAAATAGAATTAATTTAAGAATCAAATCAAGAAAATGAAAAGAATATTATTTTCTTTAGCCCTGGTCCTATCGGGATCAGCAGCTTTTGCACAACAAGAATTAGTCATCAACGGCGGTTTTGAAAATTTCGAACAAGGTTGGGATTTCACACTTGCAGACAGTGCATGGGCAGACATAGGATTGTGTCAGCCCCATGGAGGTGACAACTATCTCTTTTTTGGAGATTATTGGGAAGAAACTGGGGCTTTTGATATGATTGATTTTGTATCTCAAGATATTCAGTTGCCAGCGAATATGCATCATGCAGATTTTGCCTGTTGGTATAGCGCCGTTTCTGATGAGCAAGATGATGTCAATGAATATGATTTTCTTGATATCATTATCTATGATGCTGCAGGGCAAGAGATTTTTTTCGATTATGCTTCAAATGCAGATTGTGATATTACTTTGACGGTTGCAGATTGTGATGGATGGGTTGAACTTGCTTACACAATTCCTCAGCAGTATGCGGGTCAGATGATAACAATAAGTTTTGAATCAGACGTGGATGCAAGTTTTGGAACTATTTTCAGAATTGATGATGTAAGTTTGAAGTCGTATACATCTGCTGATGTTGCAACACTTTCTGTTGATGAATTTTCTTTTTATCCGAATCCTTCAAATGGTGCTGTTACCATTGAAAATCCAAAGAACGAAAAACAAGGTCTTCGCATAACCAATGAATTAGGTCAAGTTGTTCGCTATGTGGTTTTAGATTCAGGTAGTAATTCAATTGACTTAAATGGAATTTCCAATGGGGTTTACTTTATTCAATTGGGAGATTCGAAAGTTGAGAAGTTGATTATTCAATAATAAAATCAATGAAAAGGATATTTACCCTGGCCATTTTTACTTTTTTCCTTAGCGGAAGTGTCTACTCTCAAAACACGCTATTGGAGATTCTTAATATTGTTGGCGAAGGATTAAATGCTTACAACAATGCTTACAATGCGAGTAGGCCTTCATTGAAAGATATCGGAACTGTTACCCTTGCCGTGAATTCAACATCGAATGAATTTTGGTCGGGTGGACATACAAGAGATTATTGTGAGGTTCCACTTCCAGAAGGGACGACCAAATGGTTTTATAGAGCGACAGTGATGCCAATTGAGAGTAACTATTCATATGCCAGTAACGAGACGCTTTATTATTTGCTTTCAAACAATAAAAAGATCGATTTGTATGCTCCAAGTCCCTATGGTGTTAATATCAAATTTTTCAATCACTCCGGTGAAATTGAGTCTTTCTACCAAGGATTGAGTACCTATAAATCTTACCAGCAACTGAACAAAACGAATACAAGAACAACTGTGGGTACCATTGATTTTTATTTGCCGAAATTTTGGATTGGCGTTCAAAATCATAATCAATTTGATGGATTGAAAGTGATTATTGAAGTTGTAGCTATGGGCGTGTACAGCAATTGAAATATGATCAGGATTAAATGAATAAAACAGTTTAATAAATTTTATTAACAAGTTGAATTAAAGTTTGCTTTTCGTTGTATACTTGTTCATCATTGCATGGTTCTGTTAATTTATAGTAGAAAAAACCTCAGCAGTGTTTTTGACAAGTTAACCTTAACCTAAAATAAAAAACAAAATGAAAAAAAATCTAATCTTCGCAGTAGCTGCCGTGACAATGCTTTTGGCATCTTGTACTATTCAGCAGCGTGTTTATCAACCCGGATTGTACATTGAGTGGAAAGGAATTCATGAAGCTCAAAACAAAGCAAATGTTGATGAAAATGCTACCGAGTCAACAGTAGTTGCGAACCAAGAAGAAGTGGCAATGACCAATGAAGTGGTTGCAAGTTCAAATGAAACTGCTATCCCTCAGGTTGTGGAAACACCAGTGGCAGTTCCAGTTGAAAAATCGACTAAAATTTCAAAGAAAGATTTGAAACAGGCGGTTAAAGAAATGAAGCAAGAGGTTTCTGCTCTAGTTGCAAATGAGTCAGCAGTTGCTTCTGCTGAGACGGTTGTTTCTAGCAGCCAAAATGCAAGTCAACCAGAATCTTGGGTGTATATCCTTTTAATTTTCTTGGTGCCATTCGGAACAACCATTGCAATGTACTTGCATGAGGGAAGTTGGACTAAAAAGGTTACAGCGAACTTAATCTTGACATTACTGTGTGTAATCCCAGGATTAATACATGCGCTAGTTAATATTTTCGGAAAAAAATAAAAGTTTGAATTACTTGAAATATGGCCTGAGGATGTCAATCATTCTTGGGCCATTTTTGTTACTGCTGATGCCTGTCGATTATTTCGATTTTGGCACTTCGATTTGCCCTTCTAAAGTATTCCTTGGCATCGAATGCCTTGGTTGTGGACTTACCCGAGGAGTTATGCACTTGATTCATCTCGATTTCCAAGGGGCTTGGCAATTCAATAAATTATCCTTTTTCATTGTTCCAATAGGCTGTTTGTTTTGGGTTCATATTTTAGGAAAAGTATTAAAACGACCGTGGTTTCAGTTTTTCGACAAACTGTATTGAACTTCATTGAAATAGAGGATTCAATCTCCCTCCCCTTGTCATTCTCAATAAATTAACTATCTTTGCACTCCTTTTCAGGGTACTGTTATGAACGACATGGTTAAAATTCTTTCTGGTTCGGCGTCTAAATACTTAGGCGAAGGCATTGCACATGCTTTTGGAACTGAGCTCGGAAACGTTTTGTTTCAGCGCTTCAGCGACGGAGAGTTTGCTCCTTCTATCGAAGAAACAGTGCGCGGAAAAGATGTCATTATCGTTCAGTCTACCTTCCCACCCCAAGATAACTTAATGGAACTTTTACTCTTGATAGATGCCGCGAAACGCGCGTCTGCCAGGCGTATTGTTGCTGTTATGCCTTACTTCGGATTGGCAAGACAAGACAGAAAAGACAAGCCACGTGTTCCAATAGGGGCGAAGCTTGTTGCTAACCTACTTACTGCTGCGGGTGTTGACCGTGTTATTACCATGGACCTTCACGCAGAGCAAATTCAAGGATTCTTTGAAGTGCCAGTGGATCATTTGTACGCAAGCACAATCATGATTCCTTTCCTTCAAGCAAAGAACATGACCAACCTGGTTATTGCTGCGCCTGATACCGGAGGAACAAAGCGTGCAAGTGCTTATGCGAAAATATTGGGATGTGATCTTGCCATTTGCTACAAGCAACGCAAGGCTGCTAACCAAATTGAGAGCATGACCGTTATTGGTGATGTAAAAGGAAAAGATGTCATTATCGTAGATGACATGGTAGATACAGCAGGTACCTTGTGCAAAGCAGCTGAAATGATGATGGAGCACGGTGCATTGAGCGTTC
>CAYLOT010000028.1:16069-29330 GCA_964385405.1 uncultured Chryseobacterium sp.
GTTGAAAGATGGAAAGCCGAAAGATAAAATCACGGTGTTAGACATTTCCGAATTATTCGCAAGCGTTCTTCAAAACCTGATTGAAAATAAAAGTATAAGTTCGAAATTTATTATCTCTTAAAATCAAATAACATGAAGCAATTTTCATTGAGCGGCTCTCTCCGCGAGAGCGTAGGAAGACAAAATGCTGCGGAATTACGTCGCAAAGGAGAAATCCCAGGCGTTATCTACGGTGGTGCATCTTCTACACACTTTAGCATTACCGAAAAAGTAATGGACAAAATCATGGCGTCTTCAGACACCTTGGAATTATTAATAGACATCAACGGAACTGTTCGTCACGGTCTTATTCAAGAAATTCAACGTCACCCAGTAACCGACAAAGTGGTACACATGGATGTATTGGAATTGGTTCCTGGAAAAGAAGTTAAAACAGCATTACCTGTTCGTGTAACTGGTAACTCTGAAGGTGTGAAAGCGGGTGGTCGTTTAGCTATCAACTACCGTAAGGTTCGTGTATTCGGAAAACCTGAAGAACTTCCAAACGAAATCATGCTTGATATCACAAACTTGAAAATTGGTGATATGATTCGTGTTCGTGAAATTTCTCTTCCTGGATGTAAAGTATTGGAAGCTGAAGCTGCTGCTGTTGTAGCAATTCAAGCAACTCGTGCTTCTATCGCTGCTGCAACTGCAGAAAAAGCTCCAGAAGGAAAGAAGAAAAAATAATTTTCGCCCAATTAAAAAAGGGACACCTCAATTTGAAGGTGTCCCTTTATTTTTGCATTAATAATTCATTATGCGCAACTCAAAACCAAACAGTTCTCGTACAGGCCGTCCGGCTCGTTCGGGTTCATCAAAATCGGAACGCCCTGAAAGAGGAGCACGTCCGGAACGCTCGAGTTCGTCGAGATCGGAGCGCCCAGAACGCCCTGGTTCTGCACGTCCCGACCGCCCGACACGTGGAGGTTCTTCACGTCCAGATCGCCCAACGCGCTCTGATTCTGCAAGACCAACAGGAGGTGGACGTTCAAACCGTCAAGGTGGAAGAAACGAAAGTCGTTTCAACGCCGAGCGCCCTGAACCAAAAGCTCCAGCACGTCCAGAGCGTCCAGCAAAAGCGCCAAAGGATACGAGCCGCCACGATAGAGGAAGGAATGTTTTGGGTTCAAGACCAAAACGCACCGAGGCGCCAAAGAAATTTGTTCGCGACGAAGATGCGCCGAAGCCGTATCGTTCAAACGCTCGTGAGCGCATAAAAGAAGAGAAGAAGAGAGAAAAGAGTGGCGGACTTCACAAAGAGTTCGTTCCTGAAAAAGCATACATAAGCAAGACCGAGCGTGAAGGATTGATTCGTTTGAATAAGTTCTTAAGCAACGCAGGTGTTGCATCGAGAAGAGAGGCCGATCAATTGATTGAATTGGGTTTGGTTCACGTGAACGGTGTTGTTGTGAAAGAATTGGGATTGAAGATCGATCCGAAAAACGACGTCGTGAAATACGACGATGCTGTTCTTCGTCCAGAAAAACTGCGTTACTTCTTATTGAATAAGCCAAAAGGATTCTTAACCACTATGGAAGATCCGGAAGGAAGAAGAACGGTTATGGATTTAGTGAAAGACGCATGTGCAGAGCGTATTTATCCGGTTGGAAGATTAGACCGCGCAACCACAGGGTTGTTGTTGTTTACCAACGACGGTGAATTAGCGAAACGCTTGATGCATCCAAAACATGAATTCCCGAAATTGTATCACGTTGAAACCGATCAGAAAGTTAGATCGGAACACATTGATCAAATGCGCGAAGGATTTGTCTTAGACGATGGATTCATTAAAGCGGATGAGATTGAATATGTGGAGGGCGTTAATGCGAAGAAGCAAGTGGGTATTCGTATCCACAGTGGTAGAAATAGAATTGTGCGTCGCATGTTCGAACACTTCGGTTACACCGTAGTGAAATTAGATCGAGTGATGTATGCTGGTTTAACGAAAAAAGAATTAACAAGAGGAAGATACAGACCGCTTACAGAGGGCGAAATCGGATTCTTGAAAATGATTCGTTAATGAATCCAACCGTTCGCATAGCCAATCAACTTTCTGAAGACTGGATGTTTATCATCTTCGTCTTTGCGTTGGGAGTTATTGCATGGGTAAACCGCGACAATACGGTTTTGCGTGCGATTTTACGCTCGGTATTAAGCAGAAGATTTTTCAAACAAGAAGACCGAAGAGAAGGACACGGATGGAAGAATTTTGGAATGTTGATTTGCTTTTTTCTGATGGGAGGTTTGGTGTTGACCTTAGCGAGTAAGAAATATTTCGCAGAGACATTTACGTTGCTTCCTTTTTATCAGTTTTTGGTTAGCGTTTCACTTGTCGTTTTTCTCTTTGGAATCAAATGGTTCATGACTTGGTTGGTTGCCTTCATAACTGCAGGTGCATCATCGGCTTTGGAAGATTACAACAAATACTTGGCATTAACTTCAAGGTTCGCAGTGCTTGCGTTAACAGTTCCTTTGCTTTTGGCAGTTTATTCTACCGGAAGTGTAAGCGAAATTGCATTGAACTTGTCTTTGGTATTGTTGGTGACGGTACCCTTTTTAAGCACACTGCAAGCAATGTTTTCAGCAATGCAAATGGGAGTACCATTTTTCTATATCTTTTTTTACCTTTGCACCTTCGAAGTTTTGCCTTGGGCAGTGCTTTCGAAAATAATTTGGCTAAACGTTTTTTAGAGGACATCCTCAACCTTCAGAGATGGCAGAGAAAATTAAAACAATTTTAATTACGCAACAAGATCCAGGGTCCGACAAAAACCCGTACGTTGATCTTGCGAAAAAGCATAAGTTAAAAATTGATTATCGTCCTTTCGTTCATGTTGAAGGCGTTAGTGGACAAGACTTCCGTCAGCAACGCGTGGATTTCGCTGAGCATCCTTCGGTGTTGTTTACAAGCAGAAATGCAGTGGATCATTATTTCCGTTTAGCGAAAGAGTTACGCATTACCGTTTCAGACGCAACAAAATATTTTTGCTTGAGTGAGGCCATAGCTTTTTACTTGCAGAAATACACCCAGTTTAGAAAACGTAAAATTTTCTACGGAAACGGAACGTTTGCAGAGATTATGGATTTCGTGAAGAAGCACAAAACTGAAAAGTTTATGCTTCCCTGTTCTGATATGTTGAAGCCAAGTATTCCTGAAATTTTAACGAAGGAAAAAATTGATTTCTCGAAGGCGGTTATGTACAAAACTGTATGTAGCGATTTGAGTGATTTGGCCGATGTTAAATACGACATGCTCGTATTCTTCTCTCCCTCAGATATTGAATCGTTGTTCAAGAACTTCCCGAAGTTCAAACAGAATACAACGAAGATTGCTGTATTCGGACAAACCACTGCTCAGGCAGTTGAAAACGCAAAGCTTCGCATAGATGTTATGGCACCGAACCCAAAGGCGCCAAGCATGAGTAAAGCTATCGAGTTGTTCATTCAGCAGAAATAATATTCTCTTTTATGGCATAAGTGTTTGTGAAGGTGTTGAACACCTTTCATGAATTTTGCGCGCATGAAAAACGCGCAACAACTTTTGTATACACTGGCACTTTCCAATGTGCCACATTTGGGTCCCATTCGTTTTCGAAAACTCATAGAGAAATTCGGCTCGGCCGAAATTGCTTTTCGCACACCTGTTTCGAAGTGGGAGTTACCCATTCGATTTTCTTTCGACACAACCAAACAAACTGAATTTCTAAAGAAGGCCGAGCGCGAGATGCGCGAAGCCTTTCAACATAAAATTGAAATAGTAAGTTTCGAATGCGAGCAATTTCCAAAGCGATTGAAGTACTTCGACGATGCGCCAGTTTATCTCTTTAAACGGGGCAATGCGGAAGTTAACCCTTTGCGCACCATAGGCATTGTGGGTACTCGCAACGCAACGGCCTATGGCAGGTCATTCTGCAACGAACTCATTGCATCGCTCCGTGAATTGGATGTTGTTGTCATTAGCGGATTGGCTTTGGGCATAGATGCACAAGCTCATTCGTCTGCGTTGGAAAACAATATGGTTACTTGGGCGTGCATTGCCAATGGACACGAGAATATTTATCCGAAGGAAAACAAGAAGTTGGTTCGACGAATAGAAGAGAATGGTTTGGTGTTTTCAGAATTAGCTCCAACGGTTAAGGCCGAGCGCGAATACTTTCAGACGCGAAACAGGTGCATAGCGGCATTGTCAGATGCGCTCTTGGTCGTTGAATCGGCAGCGAAGGGTGGAGCGCTTGTAACGGCGAATTTCGCGAATGATTTTAATAAGGAAGTATTCGCATTGCCAGGACGTGCGAACGATGCCTACAGCAAAGGGTGTAACAATTTGATTCGCCAACAGAAGGCGCATCTCATTACTTCTGCTGAAGAGTTGTGTTTGCTTATGGACTGGAAGTTAGAAGCGAAGCATACGCAGTTGGTTATTCCGGAACTGAGTTCAGAAGAGACGAAGATTTTCAATTTGTTGCGAAGGGAGCACGCGTTGGATTTGGATGTGTTGAAGTGGAAATTTGAAGGTGAGAATTTAGCGCTTCACTTGCTCAAATTAGAATTGAAAGGAGTGGTGCGTTGCTTGCCAGGTAATAAAGTAGAGCTTACTTAGTCTTGAGACTTGTTGTATTGAAATTTTTTCAAGAGTGCTGGAACAAATGCAATACAGAAGATGCTACCTATTGCACAAACAGTTATAAAAATGAGTGTAACAGAAGAAGGAATAATGTGTACGGGGTAGAATTCTACCACAGCACCTTGCATTCGAACTAAACCAACGTTTTGCTGGAGGTAGGTGAGCAGCAAACCAATAGATGTTCCGATGACTGCACCAGTAAGGTTAATGAATACACCTTCTAGAATAAAAATATTTCGAATGGTTGCTTTAGTTGCACCCATGCTGTACATGACATGAATGTCTTTTTTCTTTTCAATAATAAGAAGTGTAAGAGAAGCTAAGATGTTGAAGCTAGCAATGATAAGGATAAACACCAAAATGAGATAGGTGGCCCACTTTTCACTTTCATTGGTTTTGTATACCAACGCATTTTTATCCTCTCTTGTTTGCACGTTAAGATGTGGAAGAAGTATCTGAAGCTTTTCTTTCAACTCATTTAAATCGGTGTTAGGCGCAGTTTGAATTTCCAGTGATGTAAACGTAGAGTCCATCTCGTAAAGTTCGCGTGCCAATCGGAAAGGAAGGAAGATGTACTTTTTGTCGAGTTCAGCGTTGGCAGTAAAAATGCCCGTAACATTGAGATTGGTTTCGTTAAAAGCATTTTCTCTGCTGGTGGAAAGCCTTCTACCTGCAACAGGCGTTTTAATATTTAAAATAACCGGCGGTTGAAGTGAGGTTGGAAATTGCAATTCACCACGAACCCCTAAACCGACAACAGCGAAATTGGAGGAATCTTTTTCCAACAAAAACTCACCCGAATACATCATGCTATCGGTTGGAAGTGTTTTTACATAATGCGGTTCAATGCCTTTGATTGTTGCGACAGTGTTGGAATTGTTGTACTGCAACCACGCATCGTTTTCAATGACTTTTCCGATTACTGTTACCCCTTCAAGGTTTTGAATTTTTTCGAAGGGAATGGTTTTCTCTTCGATTTGAATCCCTTGTTTGGCAACCACGGTAATGGGTGCGTCGAAACTCGAGAAGAGATCTTCGATGAGTAGTTCTAATCCATTGAAGGCGCTCATTACAAGAATCATTGCACAAGCAACAAATGCCACAACGCTCATGGAGATGAGCGATATGGCATTTATAATGTTTCGCGATTTTTTCGCGAACAAGTAGCGTCTAGCAATGAAGAGCGATAGCTTCACGACTTAAAGTGTTCCGCGTCTTTCTTGTTCACGTTCGATTGATTCGAAAAGCGCTTTGAAGTTTCCTTTTCCGAAAGATTGCGCACCTTTTCTTTGAATGATTTCGAAGAACATGGTTGGTCTGTCGAGAACAGGCTTCGTAAAAATTTGAAGCAAGTATCCTTCGTCGTCGCGATCGATCAAGATTCCAAGTTCCTGAAGTGGAGCGAGGTCTTCATCAATTTTTCCAACACGATCTAAAACAGTTTCGTAATAGGTGTTAGGAACGGTAAGGAATTCAACCCCGTTGTTTTTTAGAGCGGTTACCGTTTCAATAATGTTGTTGGTAGCAACTGCAATGTGCTGCACGCCTGCGCCGTTGTAAAATTGAATGTATTCTTCAATTTGACTTTTCTTTCTTCCTTCTGCGGGTTCGTTAATTGGGAATTTAACGCGTCCGTTTCCGTTCGCCATTACCTTACTCATTAACGCGGTGTATTCCGTTGAAATGTCTTTGTCGTCAAAACTAACCAGCTGAGTGAATCCCATCACTTTCGCGTAGAACTCTACCCATTGATTCATTTCATTCCAACCTACATTTCCTACCATGTGATCGATGTACTTCAATCCAACATCTTTCGGTTGGAAATTAGGTTCCCACTTCACATAACCTGGCATGAAAACACCGTTGTAATTTTTACGCTCTACGAAGTAGTGGAAGGTTTCACCGTAGGTGCGAATTCCACTTAAGATAACCTCTCCGTTTTCGTCGTTCAAACGAATCGGATCAAGGCAAGTTACTCCGCCGCGTTCCGTTGTTTCTTCCCATGCTTTTGTTGCATCTTCAACCATTAGAGCAATGACTTTAACGCCATCACCATGTTGGTTAACGTGCTCGTTTATTGGACCACCTGGACCAAGCGCAGTAGTTAAAACGAGACGAATTTTATCTTGTTGAAGAACATACGAAACCGCGTCTTTAGAGCCGGTTTCAAGACCGCGATAAGCAAGAGGTTTGAATCCCCATGCGCTCATGTAATAGTGTGCGGATTGTTTTGCATTTCCAACATACAATTCAACGTAGTCGGTACCTAATAGAGGTAGGAAATCTTGTGCGTCAGGAAATATTTTTTCTATTTCTGAACCAGCGTCGTAAATATTCATTATAACCAGCTTTTAATATAATTTGGATCGTTAATTTGAAGGGCAGCTTCTGTAATGCGAAGCGGTCTGAAAGGGTCAATCATGACCGCAAGTTCTTGCGTGTCTTTTTGACCAATGCTTCTTTCGTAAGCTCCTGGGTGCGGTCCGTGCGGAATGCCACCTGGGTGAAGGGAAATGAATCCTTTTTCAATATGATTTCTACTCATGAAATCTCCATCTACATAGTACAGTACTTCGTCTGAATCGATGTTGCTGTGATTGTATGGAGCGGGGATAGAATCCGGATGATAATCGTACAGTCTCGGAACGAAAGAGCAGATTACAAAGTTGTGTCCTTCGAAAGTTTGATGCACGGGAGGGGGCTGGTGAATGCGTCCAGTTATCGGTTCGAAATTGTGAATTGAGAACGCGTAAGGGTAATTATAACCGTCCCATCCCGCAACATCGAAAGGATGTGTAGCATACACCAACGTGTGCATGTGATTCTCCTTTCTGATTTTTACTGTGAAATCTCCTTTTTCATCGTGTGTTTCTAGTTCCGATGGTCGCTTAATATCACGTTCGCAGAATGGCGCATGTTCAAGCAATTGACCGAATTGATTTCTGTAGCGTTTAGGCGTTACAATTGGAGAGAAACTTTCAACAATAAACAAGCGGTTGTCTTCCGTTTCAAATTCAATTTGGTAAATCATTCCTCTTGGAATAACTAGATAGTCGCCGTATTCGAAAGGGATATTTCCAAGTAAAGTTCTTAATTTTCCAGAACCGCGATGAATGAAAATAACTTCATCAGCATCTGCGTTTTTGTAGTAGTATTCTGTAAGACTTTTTCTTGGTGCTGCAACCGAAATATGCAAGTCGTTATTAAAAAGCAACACCGTTCGGCTTTCGAGAAAATCATCTTGAGGCGCAACGTTGAATCCGCTTAACATGCGTGGTTCAATGTTGTGTTGAACTGCCGCTTTGGGAGTAACATCAACAGGTGCGCTGATGCTTTTTATTTGAGTGGGTCTGTGCAGGTGGTAGAGCAGCGAAGAAGTGCCACTGAATCCTTCTGTTCCGAATAGCTGTTCGTAATGCAATTCGCCAGATTCCTTGTAAAACGTAGTGTGACGTTTTGGTGGGATTTTTCCGAGTGTGTGGTAAATAGGCATGCGGCGAAGTTACGAATGAAGAGTAAAGAAAAATATATGAGTAAAGGCAATTCGAAGACTGATGTTTCTCAAAGTGTGAGATTAGTTTTCGGGTTCCTTAATTGCGTTGATGTAATAATTCAAATTTGGAGGCTCAATGTGTCCTTTAACCAGAAAAGCATTGGGATAGATTGGACGTAAATTTTTCAATTCTTGTCTTGCTTCACTTTCAGTGAGGAAGTCGCCAATTCGCAAACTGAAGTCTGGAACATTTTGTTCAAGGTATGCTTGGTGAATGAGTCCCTTACCCATGTATTCTTGACGCTTTGCTTTTGCTTGATCAAGTGGTCCAAAGAATATTTGAATGCGGTAACCTTGAAGATTGTTTAAACCTCTTGAGTTCTTCTCTAGAGCAATCACACTCGGTGATGCAACGAAATTAACTGCCCCTTGACCAAGGCTATCTGCGACAATTCTACCCGATGATCCAAAGGTTTTGGAAGCTTTGGGTTGCGCAAAAGCAAACATTGGAAGAAGGATAAACACAAAGGCGAACTGTTTCAACATGATAAAATACATTTCTCAACAAAAGTAGGCGGTGCGTGTTGAACTACAAAACTTAAATAGCGATGAATCAATCGAGTAAGAGTCTAAATCTTCGCGTCCCTTATTTAGAATAGGTATAAATTGAGAAATACGTGTAAATGACATTTCTGTGATAAACCTCGTGAAGTAAATTTGCGACGCTATAAATTAGGATTTTTGTAAAAAACCAGCAATGAAGCGACTTCTAGCAAGTTTAAAAGGATTAGCGTTGTTAACGATTGTTAACCTATCCTTATTTTCAGCGGCTTACGCTGCTAACATTCACGAGGGGGGAGACCCTGTTAAAGGTGCCGAGCTCTTTAACGCCAACTGTGCGTCGTGTCATAAAATAACAGATGAGATCTTGGCTGCACCAGGTTTGAAAGGTATTTCAGAGCGTTGGGCGGGTAAGGACGAATTGATTGTCAAGTGGATTAACAATCCGCAAGCTGCTGCAGCATCTGGAGATGCTTACATCAAGGGCTTAGTTGACAAGTATGTTGGTTCTTACGGATGGATGGCTGCTCAAGCAGTTACCAAAGAAGAGATCAACCACATCTTAACCTACGTTAAGTCGGGTGGTGGAGCAGCAGGTGCTAAGAAGGATGAAGGTCCTAATTGCATCACTGTTGAAGACATGGCTAAGATGAAGGCGTTGGAAGAAGAAGCCAATGGCGGTGGTGGAATGATTTGGATTATCATCATCGGATTAATTCTTGCAATCGTTGGGGTTTCTGCCGCAAACATCTCTCGTTCATTGAAAGCTGCGAATGCTGAAGGTGATTCTTCAGACGAAGAAGAGCACCAAGGATATTGGGCTTCTATAAAAGCTTGGATGTGGAAGAATAAAGGTTTTGTTGGAATCGTTGGTGTATTCTTGGTTTGTTACTTTGTAGTAGTAGGATACGGAACATTAATGGATATTGGTGTTTACGAAGGCTACAATCCTGAGCAACCAATTTGGTTCTCTCACGCAAGTCACGTTTGTAAGAACGAAATCGATTGTCAATATTGTCACAGCAGTGCTGGAAAGTCTAAGCACGCGGGTATTCCTTCAGTGAACGTTTGTATGAACTGTCACAAGGGTATCAACAAAGGTCCTATCACTGGATCAAAAGAGATTGCTAAAATTTACGCTGCAATCGGATTCGATACTTTAACAAAGCAATACATTGCGAATTACGATCAGAAGCCTATTGTATGGAACAAGGTTCACAACTTGCCAGACCACGTTTACTTCAATCACAGCCAACACGTAACTGTAGGTAAGATTGATTGTAAGCAATGTCACGGTCCTGTTCAAACCTACACGACGGGTCGTCAAGCAACCACCGAGGAGATTAATCTTCAAGAAGATGTTGAAGGATTGGTGAAGCTGACGAAACCAACTCTTACTATGGGATGGTGTATTGAATGTCACAAAGAAAAGAAAATTGACTTGTCTACTAACGGATACTACGAGGAAATGCACGAGCGTTTCAAATCGACTGAAGCTGGAAAGCGCAACTTGCGTGCGTTGCTTCAAGAGAACATCGACGGTATGAAGTTGGGAGAAAAGTTAGATACATTACGTCCAGAGATTTCTGTAAAAGGAATGGGTGGATGGGAATGTGGAAAATGTCACTATTAATTAGATTGGACCTGAATATCATGGGTATGAATAAAAAATACTGGACAGGAATGGAAGAGTTGGAGAACACCTCTTCTTTCCAAGAAAGCATGTCAACAGAGTTTGCAAAGTCTGAAAGCGTTGAAAGCTTTTTAGGCAATGACAAGCTTGCTGAAAGTAACACTGGACGTCGTGACTTCTTGAAGTTCATGGGATTCAGCGTAGCTGCTGCAACGCTTGCTGCTTGTGAGACTCCTGTAGTTAAGAGTATTCCTTATGTAGTGAAGCCAGAGGAAATTACTCCGGGTATTGCGAATTACTACGCATCATCTTTCTATGATGGAAATGAATATGCGAACTTGTTCGTTAAGACACGCGAGGGTCGTCCAATCTTCATTAAAGGAAATAAAGAACACGGAATCGGCGGTGGTGCTGTCTCTTCAAGAATCAATGCATCTGTATTGGGTCTTTATGATAGCGCTCGCTTGCAAGGGCCATTGAAAGGTGGTGCTTCAACCGACTGGGGAACACTAGATGCTGAAGTTTCTTCTGCATTGGCTAGTGCCTCTTCCATCCGTATCTTATCGAATACGGTAATTAGTCCAAGTACAAAGCGCGCGATCGCTGAGTTCTCGGCAAAGTATACTGGAAAAGTTCAGCACATTCAGTGGGACGCTATTTCATACCAAGGTATGCGTTTAGCTCACAAGAATGTTTTGGGTAAGGATGTAATTCCTGCTATGGACTTCTCTAAAGCGAAAACAATTGTTTCGGTTGGTGCTGATTTCTTAGGCACATGGATGTCTTCGAATTTATTCCAAGGTGATTACGCTGCTACCCGTCGCCCAGAAGGTGAGTGGATGAGCAAACACTACCAATTCGAAGCAACTATGTCATTGACTGGATCGAACGCAGACGTTCGTATTCCAATTAAGCCTTCGCAAGAGGGTGCTGTTGTAGCTGCATTGTACAACGCAATCAAAGGTGGTAACGCTGAGGTTGCAGGTGTGGATTCAGCGCGCATTGCACGCATTGCAGAAGAGTTGAAAGCGAATTCAGGCGAAAGCATCGTTGTTGCAGGAAGCAATAACGTAGATGTTCAATCTATTGTCTGCGCAATCAACAATGAATTGAGAAATTACGGTTCTACATTGAACGCAGATAAGCCAGTTAATTTCTATCAAGGAGACGATGCAGCAATGGATCGTTTGGTTGCTGAAATGAATAACGGCCAAGTTGGCGCGTTAATCGTTTACGGAACAAATCCAGGATATTCATACGCTGATGCTGCTGGTTTCAAGGCGGCAATGGGTAAAGTTTCAACAGTGATTAGCTTCAATGGCTTCGCAGACGAGACTTCTACTCATGCAACATACAACGCTCCTGATAACCATTACCTAGAGTCTTGGAACGATTTAGAGCCAATGGCTGGACGTATTGATTTCGTTCAACCAACAATTACCCCACTATACAACACACGCTCAGCACAAGAGAGCTTGTTGCGTTGGTCTGGTAATTCAGCTTCTTACTACGATTATATCAAAGCTACACATGCAGGCTTGTCAGCAGACTTGTTCAACATGAGTATCCACAACGGTACTACGCACAACGTAGCATTGCCAAAAGCAGAGAACGCTCCAGTAGTTGTTTCAGTTGCTCCAGCAGGGAACGTTGTAGTTGAAGCTGCTCCAGTTGTAGCAGCAGCTGCAGCAATTGCTGCTCCTGTTATTGCAGCATCTCCTGTTACTTATGACTTAGCATCGGCCTTGTCGAATGCAAGTTCAATGGCAACAGGTGAGTGGGAGGTAAGTTTGTACCAGAAAGTAACTATGGGTGCTGGTGATTATGCAAATAACCCAATTCTTCAAGAGACTCCTGATCCAATTACTAAGGTTACTTGGGACAACTACGTGGCCATGTCTCCAACCGATGTTAAGCGTTTGAATTTAAACTCTTATATCGCTCAAGATGATCCAGCATCAGTTGTTAAAGTTACCATCAACGGAAAAACTGTAACCTTACCGGTATGTCCAACCCCAGGTCAAAAGCCAGGAACCATTGGAATTGCATTGGGTTACGGCCGTGGTGCAAACAACGAGAAAATTGGTAAGGCAGCTTATCAAACAGCAGCAAACGGAGAATATGAATTGAACGAAAATGGAACTCCAAAGACAATTGGACAAAACGCTTTCCAATTCGTTTCAACTTCTACAACTCGTCAATACATCGGCACAGCAACAATCGAAGTGACCGACGAAACATATGAATTGGCTTCAACACAACTTCACAACACTGTAATGGGTCGTGATTCAGTTGTGAAAGAAACTGTTCTTGCAAAATTCTTAGCAGAGAAAGAAGCAGAGAAAGGTACTGCTTCATGGAATATGGTTCCGACCTTACCGGTTCACGAAGATGTGAATGGTGATGGAAAAATTAATCCAGCAGACCGCAAGCCAGTTAAAGAATTTGATTTGTGGAGAGATCACCCAGTAGAGGGCGCAGGCCACCGTTGGGGAATGACTATTGATTTGTCTTCATGTATCGGTTGTGGATCTTGTATCACAGCTTGTCATACAGAGAATAACGTTCCAGTTGTAGGTAAGGACGAAGTTCGTCGTCACCGCGATATGCACTGGATGCGTATTGATCGCTATTTCTCTTCAGAGTACCAACCAATTGATTTGGCTCAGACTCTTGAGAAGACTGAAGAGGCAACAGGAAAAGGTGCTATTGGTGCTTACCGCGAAATGGAGAATCCAGAAGAGAATCCACGCACAGTGCATATGCCAATGATGTGTCAACACTGTAACCACGCTCCTTGTGAAACAGTTTGTCCAGTTGCAGCAACAACACACAGCAATGAAGGATTGAACAATATGGCTTACAACCGTTGCATTGGTACTCGTTACTGCGCAAACAACTGTCCATA
>CAYLOT010000029.1:0-23209 GCA_964385405.1 uncultured Chryseobacterium sp.
GAAAACGCCACCGAAGAAAAAGTGACGAATAATTTTCAAAATGGACATTGTATGTTCATTTTTGCTAAATGAAAAAGATTCTTGTTGCGAACCGCGGAGAAATTGCTTTGCGCATTATGCGTTCAGCGAAAGAAATGGGAATTGCCACTGTTGCTATTTATAGTGAAGCCGATAGAAATGCGCCTTTCGTAAAATACGCCGATGAGGCTGTTTGTGTAGGCCCTCCGCCTTCCAACCAGTCGTATTTGCAAGCCGACAAGATCATAGCAATTTGTAAAGAACTGGGCGTTGAAGGCATTCATCCGGGATACGGATTCCTTTCTGAAAATGCTGATTTCGCAAGAAAAGTTCAAGAAAACGGAATCACCTTCATTGGTCCGAATCCGGATAGCATAGACATGATGGGAAGTAAACTTGCAGCCAAAGCCGCTGCTAGAAAGTATAACATTCCCATGGTTCCTGGAACCGAAGACGCAATTGCAGATGTGGAACAAGCGAAGCGTGTAGCGTTGGAAGTTGGACTTCCAATCCTTATTAAAGCCAGCGCGGGTGGCGGCGGTAAAGGCATGCGTATCGTTGAAAAGATTGAAGAAGTTGAAGAGCAAATGGAGCGCGCCATTTCTGAGGCAGTGAGTTCTTTCGGAGATGGATCGGTTTTCATTGAGCGATACGTTAGTGGACCTCGTCACATTGAAATTCAAGTATTAGCAGATAAACACGGAAATGTTGTGCACCTCTTCGAGCGTGAATGCAGCATTCAGCGTCGTCATCAGAAAGTTGTAGAAGAAGCACCTTCTGCTATTTTAACGCCCGAGCTTCGCGCTGCCATGGGCAAGAGCGCTTGCGATGCGGCTAGAAGCTGCGAATACGTAGGCGCAGGAACGGTGGAATTCTTGGTAGACGACAAGATGAATTACTACTTCTTGGAAATGAACACCCGTTTGCAAGTGGAGCACCCCGTTTCAGAATGCATCACAGGTATTGATTTGGTGAAGGAACAAATTCGCGTGGCTCGCGGAGAGAAATTAGCGTTTAGTCAAGAAGATCTTTCAATCAACGGACACGCGCTCGAGATTCGTGTTTATGCCGAAGATCCAACGAACAACTTCCTTCCTGACATCGGAAGATTGAATACCTATGTTCGTCCGCAAGGACCGGGCGTTCGCGTCGACGATGGCTTTGAAGAAGGCATGGACATTCCTATTTATTATGACCCCATGATTGCTAAGCTGATTGTGCATGCTGCGAATCGCGAGCAGGCGATTGAGCGCATGACCAGAGCCATTGCGGAATATAAGATATCAGGAGTTCAGACTACGTTGGACTTTTGCTCGTGGGCCATTAATCACGAAGCATTCAAATCTGGAAATTTCGACACGCATTTCGTGAAGGACTATTTCACTCCGGAAATCTTGAAGAAAGGATTGTCTGTTGAAGAAACAGAAATAGCGGCTATTGCAGCAGAGATATTGTTTCAGCAAAACAACAAATCAGTTTCGACTCAAAGAAGTTCAGAGCAAGCAGTCAGTGGTTGGAAGCTTCGCGCTAGAGACTAATCTTTTGAAATTCACACCAGCGCAGCATGCCTTCAGATGCACCAGCGGCTATGGCGTTGAAGCCTAGTTTGGTCGCTAATTCAGGAACTTTTGGATCTATGACCCAACGTTCTGCATTCAGTGGCACGTTGTAGAGCAATCCGGCTGCCGGATAAACTTCCAGCGAAGTTCCGAGAACCAGAAAGATGTCGGCCTCTTCCACTAACTCTGCAGCATCTAGAAGCAAGGGAACACCTTCTCCGAACCAGACGATATGCGGACGCAATCGTTTTCCGTGTTCGCAAGAACTGGAAGTCGATTGGGCAATTTGCCCAATTTCATTTACGCAGCATTCGCTTCTCATTTTGGTGAGCTCTCCGTGAAGATGAATGATGTTTGAACTACCGGCGCGTTCGTGAAGGTTGTCTACGTTTTGCGTAATGATAGAAACGCGGAAGTGTTTTTCCAATTGAGCAAGAATGAGGTGCCCTTTGTTGGGTTCTACTTCGTTCAATTGCAATCGACGTTGGTTGTAGAACTCGGTTACAAGCTCGGGATTGGTTTGCCAAGCTTCTGGGGTTGCAACGTCTTCAATGCGGTATTGTTCCCACAGTCCGTTTGAATCGCGAAAGGTGTTAATACCGCTTTCGGCGCTGGTTCCAGCGCCAGTGAGAACTACTAAATGTATCATAAGATTAAACCATCATGCGCTGACGCTTCAATAAAAATTGAAGCATACAATTCTGAATTCCTTCTTCAATAGGCATTTGAAAATAGTCTACTCCAATTTGTCCTGCCTTCAATTGCAACGACGTGCGGAACGCATTCATCTTTTCTTGATAGGCGTTACGCAGCTCATGCGGATGCGCCTTCACCTCCTCGCCTGTTTCCAAATCGATAAACGAGTAAGGTCTATTTTCAAAATTGAAATCCAATTCCTGTTCTTGATGCACCACATGAAAAAGAATGACTTCATGCTTGTTGTGACGAAGGTGTTGAAGCGATTGAAAGACTTCCTCTACTTGTTTGGAATCGTCGAGCATATCGCTGAAAATAACAACCAAACTTCTTCGATGAATGCGTTCAGCTATTTCATGAATAACCGCAGAAACAGAACTGGTTGTTTGGTAGGAAGAGGCGCTGTTTTCAAGCCACTTTTCCATTTCAGAATAGAGATAATGAATGTGCGCTTGGCTGCTTCCTGCCTTGGTATGAAGTTCGAGATCTTTATTGAAAACGCTTAACCCCACTGCATCGCGCTGACGCTTCATGAGTTCCATTACGCTTGCTGCTCCATACAACGCGAACTTCAACTTATTCCAATCCTTGCCCTCTGCGTTTTTAATGGTTGGAAACAACATGGAAGAAGAAACATCGACTACCAATTGACAGCGTAAATTGGTTTCTTCTTCGTAACGCTTCACGAAATGTTTGTCTGTGCGCGCCAACAATTTCCAATCGAGATGCCTAGTAGATTCTCCAGCATTGTACAAGCGATGCTCGGCAAACTCCACAGAAAAGCCATGGTATGGAGATCGGTGCATTCCGGTAATAAAACCCTCCACCGCTTGTTTCGCAATGAGTTCAAGCGAAGAATAAGATTGAATGTATGATCGATCGAAGTTAATTGGCATGCTGTAAAAATAGGCTAAGAACAAATATGAAATAAAAGTAAACCCGAAATTCAATTACTTTGCGTGCATGGATATAACTATCAACACTCCCGCATTATTGTTTCCTGCCATTAGCTTAATTATGCTTGCTTATACCAATCGGTTTTTAGCATTGGCTAATGTGATTCGAAATCTTCATGATCGTTACAAAGGGCGCGAGCCAAAGGAAGCTGCGCTTCTGCACGCACAAATAAAGAACTTAAAATTTAGATTAAGACTGATAAAGAACATGCAGATATTTGGTGTTCTCAGTTTCACCTTGGCTATTGTTTCTATGTATTTCATTTATCGAGAAGAGATGAATATTGCTGAATTCACATTTGCAACTGCGCTGATATTATTCTGTATTTCTCTTTTCCTCTCTTTAATAGAACTAATCAATTCTACCCGTTCGTTGGAAATTGAACTCAGCGATATGGCGGGGTTGGAAGATAGTATTTTGGATTATCTCAAAAAGATGATCAATTAGCCGCAGGCGAATGTTGCAGAGCAACGAATGTCCACAGGACGAATGTTGCAGAGCAACGAATGCCGGAGGCTAATGTCTGCGACGAATGCTTCGCTGGTTAAAACAAAACTTAGCGGATGATAACGACCGAACCGGTTAGTTCAATGGGTTCTGAGAAAGATGAGGTGATGATTCGCAAAGTCCAGGTGTAACCATCTAATTGAGCATAATATTCATTTCCATGCACATTGCCAATCCATGCTTGTTCGGGGTCCTGAGAATAAAAAATCTTTTCCCCGTAACGATCATAGATAGCGAATTCGTATTGAATTTCATTCAAATTGAATCCTGAAAGTACAGGGAAGAACACATCGTTCGTCCCATCATCGTTCGGTGAAAATGCGTTCGGGACAAAAACCATTTCCTCTCGATTCACAAAAATGGTATAACAAACTGAATCCGCACATCCATATTGATTGCTCACTTCCAAGCATGCTTCAAAAGAACTTCCAATGGTTTCGTTGAAAGTGTATTGAGCATTTACATTGCTCGAAATTTCGCCATTAA
Source organism: uncultured Chryseobacterium sp. (assembly GCA_964385405.1). GTDB lineage: Bacteria > Bacteroidota > Bacteroidia > Flavobacteriales_D > Sanyastnellaceae > CAIZGX01. Next base: position 4,224 of record CAYLOT010000029.1, read on the forward strand.
TGTTCCATTGATTCGTTGTGTTTCCCAAAGACAAATTTGAAAACTCCACAACGGGATTGTTTATTGATGGCGTAATGGGTATCCATTGAAATGCTGCTTCTGGGAATAAATCCAGGCAAACCATATCTGTTATTGAAACAGTATTCGAGCATCCATTTCCGTCAGTTGATGTTAATGCAACAGTGAAACATCCAGCCGATTGAAAATTGTAATTGAAATTCCCACATCCGTTCCCTACGTTTTGTCCATCTACACTCCAAACGCAGCTAGAAAGCACAGAAGTAGAATTACTTGTAAACTGGACATTCAATGGAGCACATCCAGTAGTTCCAGAAGATGCAAAACTAAATTGCGGAAGTGGTACCACTTGAACGGATATGGTATCCGCATCTCCACAACTTCCTGTTATGGTGTAAATAGCTTCAAAGTCTCCCACTCCTAAAGAAGTAGGATTAACCACACCAACAGAATTAACCGCATTTCCACTCCAGATACCTCCGGCACTCACAACTTGAAGTTGAACCGGGTTTCCGTTTACGCACAAGGGTATTTGTGATGCAATTGAAGCGTCAGCTGCCGCGGCCACTGAAATACTTAAGGTTGAAGGTGAAGTGCAATAGCTATCGCTGTCAAAAGAGATCAGTGTATTTACATTCCCTCCAACATTTGCAGGAAGAAACAAACCTGTCGTCACATTCGTTATTCCCAGCCCACTCCAAACGCCAGGCTCGTTGGGAGAGCTTAAATCAAATGCGGCGTCTGAAACGCAGAACGGTCCCGCAGGATTTATTATTGATGGAGTTAATGCATCGACTGTAACATCGGTTGTGTAAGTAGAAGTGCAGTTCCCCAAAGCCACTAGACACGTGTAGGTCCCTGTGGCTGCAATTGTAGCAGAACTTATCGTAGGATTCTGAAGCAAGGAAGAAAATACATTCGGCCCACTCCAGACGTATGTGGCGCCAGGCACAGCGGAGGCTGTTAGGTTCAAGGCACTTCCTTCGCAAATTGGGGCATTGCTTCCGATTGTTGCATTGGGGTAATTCGTTACTGTAATGGTAATTGAATTGGTTTGAGAACACCCGTTTATACTCGCATTGGCAACGTAAGTAGTCGTAACCGTTGGAGTTGCAAGAACTACATCGCCAACAGTTGTGTTCAATGTAGGATCTGCATTCCAAACGTAATTGTCACTTCCACTCGCATTCAGTGTGACAGATTCACCTATACAAATAGATAAAGCGGTAGCCGTTAATGTTAAGACGGGATCGTTGGGTGAAGGTGTAATTGTGTATTCAAACAGTTGTGGCGTTCCGCACTGACCCAAGTCTGTAACTGCCAATGTATAATCTCCAGGTAAAAGGTTTCCAAGACCTGGAGTTGTGTTGGTCGTTCCTAACCACTCGTATGCATATGGACCAATTCCGCCCGAAATAGCAACATCTATGGAACCACCTGTACCGCATGACGGTTGCACAATTGCTGGTAACGAAACTAAGGGAATGAATGTTGAATTTGATGAGCCTGGAGTAGGTGCCGTTGACCCAGTTAACCAGTTGTCTTGACCGTCACACTCGCGGTAGATCGACTCACCATCGTTATTGGACTGTCCACTTACAGAATTAAAAACAGGGTCAGTTGCAGATAAGCTAATTGTTACGCTAGAACAACCTAAGTTATTAGTGGTTGTAAAAGATGGTGTCTGAGCGAATTGTCCACCTCCCCAAAAAAGACCGTCGAGAATTACACCATTCTCATTTGTAAAAGCTAATTGCTCCGAGGAATTTGTAAATATTCCTACTTGTGATGCTGGGCCTGAAGTACATCCGCAAGTGCCAATATCAAGATTCAGCGCTACTCCTGAATTCGATGAACCAATAACAAAAAAACTGTAGGGCTGAATAATGGTTCCTTGCGGAAATGTCACACCAAAATCCCCGTCTGTCAATATGTAGCATGAAATATCTTGTGGCGTGTTACATGAATTGTACAACTCAACCCATTCGGCTGTGCTTGGAGTGCAGCCTCCGTCGCATCCGCCTGCAGCATTTACCATAACCTCATTTATGACAACACATTGGGCGCTCCCCAAAAGTGACGAAAGAACAAACAAGAACAACGAACCTATTTTTATCCCCAAACTGTTTTCCATTAACAAAAGTTGCGTCTGCAAAAGTACATCTGAATTGAACACATTTAGGGGCTACAATAACCTTATTTAATTAAGGTAAAATGGCAAAACAACAACACGCAAAAACGAATGAGTATAACATACTCACATAGACACCTCGATCTTTTCTAAAAGCCTTTAAACTCTTATCTTATTATTGTAACATGACCGGTCTGCTCAAATGGTTCTTGGCCATTGAATGGGAGTATTTTTATTAGCCAAGAATAAACTGCATCTTGCGCAAAATACTCTCCCCTATCCACGTTTCCAGACCAACCTTCATGTATATCATTTGTTTTAAAGATGACATCGCCCCAACGATTGAAAATCTTAAATTCATAGGTTTGAATCAGCGACTCTCCTCTGATAGATGGTTTGAACAATTCATTTCTGCCATCTGCATTCGGAGTGAAACAGTTCGGCACGAATATATTGAACTGATCATTCACGACAACCGTTCCGCAACTTAAGTCGGTGCATCCATCGGCATTCGCTACCAACAAGCAAACGTTGTATTCTCCGGGAGCTTCATTCGGAAATGTGAAAACCGGCTCGGGAGCATTTATATAATACATATCCATAATGGTCCAATCGTAATTCACAGCTCCCAAGGAATAATTAATAAACTGAACGGTGCTATTACCAACATTTGGAGAAATCGGTGACCAACTGAAAGTTGAAACCGGTTGTTGTGAAACACAGATGTAATCTGCTATTGACGAATTACTACTGCAACCGTTTCCGTCTGTTGTAGACAACTGAATATCAAAACACCCTTGTGAGTTAAATGTGTAGTTTAACGAGGCACAATTATTTCCACTTGGCACCCCGTCTACCCACCAGGTGCATCCATTACCCACAGGAACGCTTGTATTCGTTAGTGTTACGCTTAGTGGCGCACAACCAGAAGTAACATCGGCTGTGAAAGAGACTACAGGCAATGGATTCACAGTAATGGTTTGAGTATCTGTATCTCCGCAGTTACCTGGAATGGTATACGTGATGGTTGTCGTACCTGCACCTGCAACACTCGGGCTGAAAGATCCAGTTGCTGCATTGGTGATACCCACTCCACTCCATGTTCCTCCTGGACTTGCTGCTGTGAGCGTTATTGGATTCGCATCAACACAGAGCGAGCCGGGATCTACAATAGTCGCATCCAAAGGTCCAAAAACAGTAATCGTAAGTGTTCCAGTTAAAGCGCATCCTGCAGGTGTATATGAAATCACTTCAGGACCAACTCCAGCAGTTGTCGGGTTAAATAGTCCCGTTGCAGAGACTCCAAGTCCTGACCATGTCCCTCCAGCAGGGATAGCATTCAATTGTACCGGCGCATCAGCAACACATAATGGATTCTGATTGGTTATCGAGGGAATAGCAGGACCAACAAAAGGCGCCGATGTGTATACATAGGGACAGCCGTATTGATCTTCAATCGTAAAACTTACCACATCACCGTCGAGTAACCCACCGACCACAATAGTTCCATTGTTCGAGACTGTAGCATCTAAAAAAAATGCATTGGCCGGAGACAAATTTGTAGCAGTGAAAGACGTACCTAAAAGTTCAGGTGCACCACCTGAAAAACTCACGGTCAAAGTCTGCCCGACACAATCTTGCGTTGAAGTTCCTTCAATAATTTCCGGTAAATAAGTGTATATATAAGTAGGTCCTAAATCATAACACATTCCTTCAAAGTTTGTAAACGAGTATGTTCCTGTGGACTCATCATACATGGTTATTGGGGTGAAATAAACCGTGTTGTTAGTGAAAGTTCCCGCAGGAAATTGTGCTAAAAAACTTCCGTCATTTAAATCAGCAATGTCTTGTGTTGAAAGTGTTCCTACTAAGCAAGGATCTGTTTCTACATATCCACCTTGTCCGACGGTTGGCGGACAAGCGTATACCAGGTACCAAATAGCAGGGTTATACAAGGTATCATCATCAAAAATGTTCGCTGAAAATAAGTAATCGCTGTTCGACATAATTGCGAACTGATCATTAAAACAGAGGTACTGCGAATTATTCGTACTTCCTGTTGTCACTGCATTAAAAGTACCTGCACTAACAGCACAAACGCAAGGCTCTGGTGCAATATAAGCAACAGAATTGGTACAGGTGGGAGCTGCACTGAAATAAACGGTAACATCGCAGGCCAAACCGTCTGAAGGAATATCTAAAATTGAATAATTAATTGGAGAGACAAAAGGAGCGTTGAAAGTGACCTGCTGCCCACCGCACGTTTCAATAATCAATTGACCTGTCGCTGGAGCATTCGAAAATTCGACATATCCTGTTACGTCATACGAATTATTTGCAAAGTCGCATGCTCCGATATCAGCTTGTAAAAAATCCATATTACACGGAGTTGCAAGACATGGTGCGGGTGCATTGTAGTTTACAGTTCCGGTGCACGTCGGGTCAGCAGAAAAAGTAGCGGTTACATTGCAGTTTGCGCCATTCGCATTCAAATTAGAAAACGTGTAGGGAATACTTGAGGCAAATGGAGGATTAATGACAATTGGCGCTCCTCCGCATGAATTCGAAATAGTAAGTGTGCCAGTAGTCGGCGGGTCTGTTACCGAAATTGTTCCACTGACGCTATATTGCTGTGTGGTTTGGTCACAAGCAGTTGGATTGGCTGTAATTCCATTAAAAGTGCAAAGAATAGCGCAATTTGTGGCGCCTAAACCTCCAGTTTGTGTTGCAGTTATCTCCGTAGGTTCATTTGAGTAATTAGTAACCAACAGCATATACCACTGACCAACTTGGGCATTAGGAATGTTTACTACCTCTGTCGACTGCGGATCAAAACTACAATCTACAGTATTTCCACAAGGATAAGAAAAGCACCCAAAAGAGCTGTTATTGGTTAATAGAGCATTGTTGCAAGTAATATTGCTGAAGGGGCCCCAACAAATAAAGTCAACATCAACGTCGGCGCTGTTTGTCAGGGTAATGTTAATGTTTCCTGCCTGAGAGATGTTTAAGTAGTACCAAGCGGGATTGGGTTGTGAAAGTAAACACTCATAATCAGGACCTACTTGCGCCTCTCCATTATCAACTCCTGCTGGAAATGTCACCCCCGTTGAAGTACAAAATGGGGCAGCCGTTGCACAATCTATTTGAGCATGGGAATGAGTAAAAAAAACAAATAAAGCTAAAATAGAAAATATAAGTTTCTTCAATGCATCAGTTTAAAGGGTCAGTTGTAAGACTGCAATTGAAATCAATGGGTTGCTTTCTGCAGCATATTTACTTGAGCAATTTAGCGATTTCTTTTAAATGGTCCAAGTGGAATTCTCCAAACAAAAAAAGCACCTTGCGATGCTTTTTTGTCTGTAAATTGAATTTACTATTTAATCTATTTTCTCCACCTTTATCAATTCAACTTCAAAAATCAAAGTTGAAAAAGCTTCAATCTTTCCTTGAGCTCTAGAACCATAAGCTAAACCCTGGGGAATATAGAAAGTATACTTGGAACCCTCTGTCATCAGTTGCAATCCTTCAGTCCACCCCGGAATAACTTGATTAAGTCCGAATGTTGCAGGCTTACCGCGATCAACTGAACTGTCGAAGACCACTCCGTCAATGGTTGTTCCGTGGTAGTGAACAGTCACTTTATCGTTTTTATCCGGAGCAATTCCTGTTCCTTCAACATTCGATTTGTACTGCAATCCAGAAGATGTTGTTTTTACACCAGCCTTCTTCCCATTCTCAACAAGAAATGCTTCCCCACGCTTTTTGTTCATCTCACTTTTCTTTTGAGAATTCTTGCGAACCTCTGAATTGATTATTCCTGTTGCCTTGTCTTTGTCCAATTTTACAGCACCTGCTTTACTATCAATGATAGCTTGCATGATTAACTCATCTGACAAATTTTCGAATCCTGCATTCTTCGCATTCTCCATAACCGAAAGTCCGAAAGCATAAGACAGGCTGTCATCATGAGTAACCAAGGCTTTTGAATCAGACTTCCCATTTTTCTTCTGAGCAAAGGTTGCTGTTGACAACGCCAACAATGCAAGCAACAATACTAAGCGTTTCATACTTCTAATTCGCAGGTTTAATTTCTACTATTTCCATTTCGAAAATAAGCGTTGCAAACGGAGGAATTACTCCACCCGCTCCTTGCTCTCCGTAAGCCAAATTCTGGGGAATGTACAACTCGTATTGTCCACCCGCTTTCATCAATTTTAATCCCTCTCCCCATCCTGAAATCACTTGACCTGCAGTAATTGTGATTGGTTCATTTCTTTCGTACGAACTATCGAATACTTTTCCATCTACCAATGAACCTTTGTAGTGAACCACAATGGTATCATTGTCATCCGGAGACAATCCAATTCCTTCACGAATAACTTTGTATTGCAAACCAGATGCTGTAGTTATTACTCCTGGCTTTTGACCGTTTTCTTTTAAAAATGTTGTTTCCTTTTCCATTGTTTGCGTTGCTTTTTCTGATTCTCTTCTTGCTAAAATCCCTTGAATGTATGGATCTACCATTTCATTAGGAAGTTGGTTTGCTTTGTTCGCGTGGTCCAAGATTGCTTGACCCATAATTGTTTCGTTCAACCCTTCAATACCGCTTGAAGCAATATTGTTCGCTATACTCACGCCTATTGCGTAAGACAAACTGTCGTTTTCATTTTTTAAAACAACCGAGGATTTCTTTGGTTCTTCCTTCGGTTTCTTCTTTTTATCTCCTTGATCCATTGCGTTCGAACTTAATACCAACAAGCTCGCTCCAAGAAGTACAATATGTTTACGTTTCATTGAAATTTATTTAGGTATGCAAGATAATCAGATTCTAACTTCATTCACCTATTTTTGAAGAATGAAGCCATTCAAGCTGATGTTCATTCTTTTTATTTCTCTGCCCTACTCCTTTTATGCGCAGGAACAGAATGACTTGTACGGAGGAATAACTTTAGAGCAATTGACTTACAACAAGTCGTCAGTCTATTCGATTGGAACAGATGTTTTCGCGCCTATCGGAAAACGATTCACATTGAACTACAGCTTTAAACTGGGTTTCAGCAAGGATTATAACATTGCTTTTCATTCACCTGTTTCAACATTGCTTGGGACCTACTTGCTTGCGTTGAACCCAGACTATCCTGGCATTGGAACACTTGGGCTTATTTGCTTGGCCATTCCTGAAGGAGTTGGTATGTATCTCGGTCCTGACGGACAAGCTTTGCATCTTTCGGTGAATCCGTTAGGTATGGATTATTTCGGCTCACCCGACCAAACACTCGATTATGTTGGAATGAGTTGCAGTGCAGTAGCGCGAGTTCACTATAAATTGAAATCCTATTTCCCCTCCTATGTAACACCTATGGTTGGAATCTATTATCGCTACGGTGAAGCGAATTTTGATGAGCAATACGGCATTCGATTCGGAGTCTCATTTGGAATTGCTTCAAAGAGATTAGATGCTGGCTCAAGTCTACAAGAACTGCTTTATGAATAAAATACTGTTATTCTCTTTTCTATTTATCGGAGCCTCACTTTCAGCCATTGCCCAATCAGACACCTTGTTTATTCAACCTTGGGAGAATGGACATGCTATCTATCTTTTACCTCCAGGAAAATTTCAAGCGCACGATGTCTGGACAGCCTCAGATACTATTTTTTATCCGCCCGTTCCAAAATTCAGAAAATTCAAATTCAATTTAAACGATACTTACCTTCCTTTAAACGTTTATCAAGGCCAACTCGTCTATTACGACCCTTGCGATGGCATCTTCGAGTCGGCATGGTCGTTCAACGATTCAGCTCTTGTTCACATCTGGTACGACGGTCCTGAAGGCTCGCCAATTGCTGCTATTGAATCTGAAAGCGAAGATGAAATTCAATTCAGAATATTGTCATTCAATTATGAAGACATTGACAAATCTCTAGAATATTACCTAACTGTTAAGACAATGAACAAAGAAAAGGGTCTTTTCCTTTTCACATTTGAAAATCCGTTCGATAGAGACCAGTATTCCTTTCCTGTAGTTGCGAAACGAAAGTTGCATTTATTTCCGGTTTTGGTAAACGAATCGAAATTCGATAAGTATATTGAATTCGCATTTCCAGAAGAAGAATATTCTCTTGAGTTATTCAAATAAAGAAGCTCGCCGTTGCGAGCTTTCTTTTTGTTGTAAACTTCACCTTAACCAAAACCACTGCTAGAAATTCATCTTGAGACCAAAAGCATTTGAATAAATCTCAGGGCCTTTTCCACTTGAAAATTGCGGTAACAAAGCTGACTCCAAAAAGAATGAAAGGCTGCTTGTGAATCCAGCTTCAACATATAAATTCAACATGTAGTCATTTACACCAAAGTCTCCTGCCACCCGCTGTTTACGCTTGTCGCCATTCTCCTTCCATTTGTAAAGAGCATTGGAACTAATTCGATAACCCCCAATAATTCCGAATGAAATGTGAAAAATATTTCGCTCTTGATCCATCCAAAGATCTTCCCTGTCTTTCTCTGTTACTTTACCGTTGTATTGAAAAACTAAGGGAACTGAGATGTAGGTTGAATTTAATGTAGCCACTTCACTAACAGGGAAACTTCCTGTTTGAAAACCAAGTGTATCTGCCTCAGCCAATCGCAAATTTTTGTTTAAGGCTATGGTTTCCCATGTAAATCCCAGTCCAGTTCCAAGACGAAAACGGTCTTTCGCCAATTCAAAAGAAGTATTGATAACATTCATTCCAATGTAGCCGCTCGAGTTTCTTTTGCCCTGATTCTGCAACCACTCTGGATCATAAGCATTTCGATCCGCGTCCATAAATGTTAAGAATCCAAAGCGCACACCCGCGAATCCATACCATGGAAAATCGCTGATCGGAAGTGGTTCACACTTTTTATTGCTTGTAGAAAGTTTCGATGTTGAATCGGGATAAATATCAATTTTCAATTCTCCTAAACGAATGTGCAGGGTATCATCTTGATTTCCTTTAATTGTGGTATCCTTCACCGCACTATTTGTCACAACAATTTTCATTTCTTTTTTAACTTTCTCATCAGATTGTGCAATTACTCCAATCGTCGCAAAAACTAATAAAACCAATAACAAATTCTTTTTCATTTCTATAACTATTTAGATAAACTTATTTCACTGATTTCAATTTTCCCTCTATTACCTTCTCTTAACCTCTCTTACCCTCTCGATAAAACTTTGCTTTCATATGATTGATTTTAACTTTTAACGATTTTCTATTACTTCTCTGGCGAAAAATATTTCGCCCCTGCATCTAATCTCCTCGTCAAAGACCCTCGTGCGAAGCACCCTCGTCGAAGACCCTCGTGTAAAACACCCTCGCCCCTATAAGCCAAAACGTTTTCCCTTCCATTCAATTACCATTTTATCTTCATTATCATCGCGACCCTTCCTTCTTGCCGCGCGAAACACCCGCTTAACTTTTCGAAATTTTTCTACGCGTTGATCTATTTCTTGTGCAATGAATTCTCGAACAGTAAGGTATTCTTTGTTAGATGCCTTCGAAATTTGAATGCTTGAATCTATTTTGGCTACCAAGATCGAATCTTGATTGACTTCAACATTCAGATCATTAGAGGTGGAATCAACAACCGTATTGTACACCAGGTTCTGCCAAGGAATGTTACCATTTGGAAATTCATATCCCAAATTCCTCAAGTTCGGAAAAACCGTTCCACTAGAATATCTCAAAAAATTAACATCATCCCATGGTATAAGCCATTCGCTACTTACTAAATAAATCGTGTCGCGCTGTTCCAAAGGCTTTTCCACTTTCTTTTCCGGACGCTGATAAACATACGTGGCTGGAGCGGGGGCATCGGGTATAACAATGAACGATCGAAGCACCAGTGCCACAATCCATGCTGCAGCCATGCCGCTTATCCAGAAATAAACGCTCCGATTGTTTTCTTCCTTCTTTAAATTTTGTTTCCGACTTTCATTCAAACGAACTTCAGAAATTTCCTGTTGAAAATGACTTTGAATTTCCTCATCGGAAACAGCATAATGCTTCAAAGCATCCTTGTTACCGAACGAAACTTCGGGTCGTTCAACCTTCGGAAACTCCTCTTCCATATGTTCATTCCATTCTGTCATGCTGTCCAATGAAGGGTAATAAATTCTTTCAATTCTTTTCGCGCTCGGAAGAGTGTCACTTTCACCATGGATTCTGATAGTCCAGTTATCTCCCCTATTTCAGCGTATGAATAGTCTTCATAATCTCGAAGCAAAATCAATTGTTTTTGTTGAAGGCTCAACCGTTCCAATCCTTCGTCTATCAATGCCTTCAACTCACCGCTGTGATCTTGCTCGGTAACTTCCGTAATAACAGAAATATTCTTTTTCAACTTCTCTCTGCGCGACCAATCAATGACTGCGTTGTATGACGAAGTAAACAAATACGACTTTGCTTTACTCGCTTCAACATCGTCTTTTTTCTTCCACAACTTCTCATACACATCTTGCACAATGTCCTCTGCCAACTCTTTGTCGCGCACTAACTTCAATACAAACCCGAAGATTCGGTCAGACCATAGGTCAACAGCTTCATTGTATTCTCTAATGCTCATTCGACAAAACCAAGACGTTCCAACTTAATAAAAGTTACAAGACTCAAAGAAATAATTTGCCATCTCCATTATTTGCGAAGCTCAGATCGGCGCTCTCTGCGGGATTTCCTATTGTTCTTCATTCGACTCAATTTATCGAAGAACCTTTTACCTACTCCTTTCTTCATGGAAGAATTGATACTTGCTCGAGTCATTTGATTAACTGCATTGGAATCATTACTCGCATTGAATAATGTATCTTGATTCATTGTTTTCAAAGAATCTGTGCTTGTTGAATCAGCGCCAGGCAATGTAACATCTCCTCCTCCCAACGGGAAGCCTCCCCATGACGGAGATCCGAATCCTGGATATCCCCATTGATCCAAATAAATAACTCCTCCACAGCCGTAGAAAGGATAATTATAGGCGAAAAAATTAAGCGGGAAATGCCAATCCCCTGTTATCAAGAAAATTGTATCGCGCTGCTCAACTTTTTTTTCAATCCTCTTTTCTGGACGTTGGTACTCGTAGACAATCGGAGCAGGCTCTTCAGGAATAACAATCATTGCACGAAGCGCTATCAAGAGACCCCATGCTAAAAACATCAAACCAATCCTTATGTATGTTCCTAGTATTTCCTTTCGAAGCTCCATTATGTAATAGACTTGCGTTTTATCAAAAAAGTTTCCTCGTTGCGAAAAATCGTGACTAAACTCACTTAAAGATTTCGAATCAACTCCTACTTTCGTATTATGAGAATCCTGTCAGTATTCATGCTCGTATTCTTGTCGCTTCATACAGCTGCGCAAGAATTTCCGTACACAGTTGTTTTAAATCCGGTCTATTCGAGTCCAGATATTGCGTTGCAATCTTACGCTTACGGAATTTGGGAAAACAGAGTATTACTCATAGGCGGAAGAAAAGACGGCCTTCATCAACGCCAACCTTTCGCATCTTTCGCTGCAGATGGAATGCCCTGTAACATTTCAATATTAGATTTAAACAACTACTCTTCAACTCCAGTTGAATTCGATATTATTGATACTCAGTTAGCAGAACAGTTCTCTTCCACCAATATTCAATTTTATCAGACCGATAGCATTCTGTGGCTGGTGGGGGGATATGGTTATAGTGCAACCACACAAGATCACGTGACTTATCCGATGCTTACTGCAATTAACTTGAAGACCTTCTTTGAGGCTCAAGACAACGGGACCTTTGCCTTTCCAAGCTTTCAATATCTAATCGATGATCGCTTTGCTGTGACTGGAGGATCTTTAAAAAAATTGAATGGCGTTTATTACTTAGCTGGCGGACATAAGTTTGAAGGACGATATAACCCCATGAACGGTCCATCCTTTACGCAGACCTACACGGAAAAAATATCGAGATTTATTCCTACGTTAACTGAAAGCGGAATTCAAGTGGAATGGTTGCCCGAATTCAGTGATCCAGCTTTGCTTCATAGAAGAGATCTAAATGTGGTGGAAGGAATTGATTCTAACGGACAAATGAATTTCACACTATTCAGCGGGGTGTTTCAGCAAGTGGCTGACTTGCCATTTATGAATTGTGTTGAAGTGAATGAACAAGGAATTTCAGAAGTCCCCGAGTTTCAACATTTACTGAATCAGTATCACACCGCCCATGTTTCTTTGTACGACGAGGTGCTACAAAAACAACATTATTTGTTTCTTGGTGGAATTTCAGAGTACTACTATGAAGGTGATGTTCTCACACAAAATGTCGATGTGCCTTTCACGAAGAACATTGCCTGTGTTACGCGCAATGCGAACAATCAATGGGTGGAAGAATTGAATCCTTCGGTCTTGCCTGCATTCCTTGGCTCGAGTTCAGAAATTATTTTAAATCAGAACTTACCATTCATCGAAGGAGATATCATCAACTTGAATTCGGCTTACGACGGCAGTGAAATTTTATTGGGACACATGCTCGGTGGGATCCGCAGCACAGGGCAAAACATTTTCTGGACGAATAACGGAACACAAAGTGCACCAAACGACACACTTTATGAGGTTTGGTTGGTTCCGAATTCAGTTGATGTTGCTTCAGCGCATGCACTTCCAAAGAATGTATTTACTATTTATCCGAACCCTACTAGTGGAAAATTCCGTATTGAATTTTCATGTTCTAAAAATTGCGATGTGGAATTAACAGCATTCAATTCAAATGGAAAGCAAATCGCGCATGACAAACTTGGGAATTTCCCGCCAGGAAAGCATAGCGATGAAAACCGTTGGAAAATCTTCGAACATCCCGGCACTTATGTTCTTCAACTTAAATTAGGAGAAGAAATCATTACTCAGAAATTATTGGTCGAACCTTAACCGAGAGAGACTCCGATCAACGATCCGATTCCGTAGGTAATGGCAGCCGCAATTAATCCAAACAACACTTGTCTGAATCCGCTGTACCAAACGCTTCTTCCTGTAAAGAGTGTAATTGCAGCACCAATTCCAAATAAACCTAGCGCACTGCAAGCGGCGCTCAGGAGAATGGCTTTAAATCCTGTTGTGAAGAAAAACGGAATCACCGGAATAATAGCTCCCATGATAAACAAAAAGAATGAAGAGTACGCCGCTTCCATAGCCGAGCCCTTCAATTCTTCCGCATTAATTCCCAATTCTTCTTTCACCAAAATATCTAATGCTTGATCTTTATTTTGCATGATTGAAGCCGCCATTTCTCTTGCTTGAGATTCAGGTATTCCCTTCGCCATATAGATCAAAGCAATTTCTTGTTGCTCACCTTCTGGATTTATCTCTAACTCTTCCGCTTCCAATTCCATTTGATTTTCAGAAAGCTCTTGCGAAGACTTCACGCTTATCCATTCACCCAATGCCATCGAAAGAGCACCTGCTAACATGCCTGCAAGTCCAGTCATCAGTACAGGACCGCTTCCAGCACTTGCCCCAGCAACACCCATGACCAAGCTGAAGTTTGAAACCAATCCGTCGTTTCCTCCCAAGACCGCAGCTCGAATAGCATTTCCTCCAACATTGCGATGACGTTTTTCAAATCGCGCTAAAGAGGAACCCGCAATGTTTTTATTCGAATGAAGAATATTGCGAAGAATGGAAACATGCGCTGTATCTGAAATTGAATTTTGCATGTTCTGTTTCTTGCGTGCATTCAAGACGCCTGCAGACAATCCCTTTTCAGTATCTAACAGCACACCCAAGACATAATCATATCCGAATATCTTTCCAATTCTTCTCAATATCTTCGCTCTTCCTGAAGGCCCAGGCAAAGCATTTTCAGGAAGACCTTTACTCTTCAAAAAAGCCTTCGCGTGTCCCATTTCAATCTCACTCATCTCACGAAAGACATGCGCAACATTCGAATCTTCTTCATGCTCCGCTAACAGGGCATATAAAAATGAAGCATCAACTTCGGTTTGAATACTCGATAAGTTTTCCATAAGATAAATTTTCCTGCAAGGTCGCAGAAAAATCAAGCAAAAGCAAATATGTAACTTCTGCGTTAAATTAGCCGTTCACTTGCTCTAAGAATGAGAAATATATATAGCTTGTTACTACTTACGTTTATGGCTGCCCGTGCATTCGGACAAGTTGATCATTGGGAAACTGTTATTTACGATACCCTTGAATGGCACTACCTTGTTCCCGACGCAAGCACACCGAGCAATTGGATTGATCCAAGTTTCGATGATGATGCGTGGCCAAATGGAAATGGAGGATTCGGTTTCGGAGATGGAGACGATGGGACTATAATTCCATCAGGAACCATTTCCGCGTATCAGCGCATTCATTTCAACATAAACGACTGGAATGAAATTTCGAAGTTCATATTGAATATGGATTACGACGATGGCTATGTTGCTTACTTAAATGGAACTGAAATTTCCCGTTCAAATATCACTTCTTCTGGACAACCTGCTTGGAACCAAGGGGCAGACGGACAACATGAGGCCAACATGTATCAAGGTGGAAATCCCGATGAAGTTATATTTCTTACCCATGACTATTTATCCATCTTAAATAATGGTGACAATGTCCTTTGCATTGAAACACACAATATCTCGGTAAACTCTCAAGATATAACCTCACGCGCTTTCCTGCACATTGGTTTAACAACATCCAATACCTATTTCGGTCCAACGCCATCTTGGTTTACCCCTCCATTCGAATTCGTTTCATCTACCCTTCCTATTATAGTTTTAAACACCTACGGCGTTGACATTCCTGACGAGCCTAAAATCGATGCTGAGATGGGAATTATATTCAATGGTGAAGGTGAAGTCAACCATTTGAATGACTCCTTAAATGAATTTTTTGGACTCATAGCCATTGAAACCAGAGGTTCTTCTTCAAGCGGATTTCCTGCAAAATCATACGGACTTGAAACGCGCGGTCCGGATAGTGTAAACTACAACGCGTCTATTTTCAACTGGCCGGCAGATAATGATTGGATTCTCTATGCACCTTATACCGATAAGGCCATGATTCGAAATGTTCTGACCTATCATTTAGGTAATGAAATGGGACGTTGGACACCAAGAACGAAACTCTGCGAACTCGTATTAAACGGTGAGTACATGGGCATATACGTCTTCATGGAAAGAATAAAACAAAATCCGGGGAGAGTAAATATTGATGAACTATTGCCGAACGATACATTGAACAACGAGCTCACTGGAGGTTATATTCTCAAAGTAGACAAGACAACAGCAGGCGGAGTAATTGCATGGGACTCCCCCTATCCTGCCCAAGCTCCTAGCAATGCAACTATCGGCATACAACTTCACGACCCTGAACTCTTCGAACTACATCCAACACAATTAAATTACATTCAAACCTACTTCACCGATTGGGAAGACGCTCTTGTTTCACCAAATTTTACTGATCCCGTTCTTGGATATCGGAATTTCATAGATGTCCCTTCATTCATTGACTTTTTTCTTGTCAATGAAGTATCCAAAAATGTCGATGGATACCGCATCTCCTCATTCTTCTACAAAGAACGATTTAGTGAAGGAAATAAATTAGTGGCAGGGCCCCTTTGGGATTTCAATATTGCTTGGGGGAACTCTAATTATTGCGAAGGGGGTGCAACATACGGTTGGGAAATAAATTTCAATGAAGTTTGCATTGGAGGAAATAACCCTTCTTGGTGGAATCGTTTACTAGATGACAGCTCATACGCAAACGAAGTTCATTGCCGATGGAATGAATTGCGTACCACACTGCTCGACACAACCTATCTGTATAACTACATCGACAGCCTTGCTCAAATTTTGGAGGTTCCTGCTACACGTCACTATCAGCGCTGGCCCATTTTGGGAAACTATGTGTGGCCGAACAATTACGTTGGCACCACTTACCAAGAAGAGGTCAATTATTTGAAATTGTGGATTGGCGAACGCATCGCATGGATGGACGCAAACATGTTCGGCACGTGTGACACATCGGTGAATATTTCCGATTTGAATAATGTTCCTTTCCATATTTATCCGAACCCAACAAACGACATTTTACATGTTGAAACGCCCTTTGACAAAAACTTTGAAATAATAGTTTACACAACACAAGGTACATTGTTACAACGTGTTCAAAGAGCGAATGCTACGCGCACATCAATCTCTCTTGCTAATCTTCCAAAAGGAATGTATTTCATTCAAATTAAAAACGACAGTCAATCGTTGATCACTCAGAAAATTATCGTACAATGAAAATAAAATCATTATTCCTTGCAGCTCTTGTTGCCTTTGTCTTTTCATCTTGCGAAAAAATCGCGGGCCCAGGTGGAACCTCTTCTATTACCGGAACTGTAACGGGAATCAACGAGAGTTATGGACAATACGAAACCATTGAAATTACCGTTACTCCAGGAAGCCTTTTAGAGCATGGCGATTACTTCATTGTGAATCAGCTTTCCGGAGTAAACTATTATTTCTACTTTAGTAATCCGGTTTGGGTTACGAGTGCAGATCCAGAGCTTCAAGGGAGAACAGGGGTCCAAATTGAATTTTCCTACGACGATACTGATCTCGATATTGCGATTAAAGTTAACTCGGCTTTAAATGAGAATCTTGCAGAAGGATTCAACATTAGCCTTAGTGGTGATATCATCACACTAACAGCCACAGAAATGGGAAATATTCCCGATCCTGACGATGTTTCAACGTCTTTTTTGGTCGATGTATCTAATCAGGGAGAAGTTAGTTTAATAGGAGAAGAAACTCCCATGACAGACCTTCGCGTATACCTATGTTACGGTGAAAATGAAATGTACGATGAATCAACTAGAACAGGCGAAAACGGCGCTTTCGCATTTAGAAATCTTCAAATTGGAAAATACTCAGTGTATGTTTTATCGAAGGACAGCAGCACCCAAGAGTATACCATTCCCGTTCGAAAAGAAATAGAGATTACTGCCGAAGGAAGCGTTTTTGAAGTTGGAAACTTATTCATCAATCATTAATGAAACGCATTGCCATTTTAATAATGCTTATTGCCCCGAGCTTATCTTGGGCACAAAACGATTTTTTCAATCGATACGAAGTTGGCATTAAAATAAAGCCTGCAAAGCGCTTTACTGCATCGCTTTCGGGACAATACCGTTGGAACGTTTCTGAAAGGCTCTATTCCAAAACATTATTCACTACTCGCTTGAAATACGATATTGCGAAACCCTTGTCGATTTTAGCAACCTACAGAAGAACCTGGATGCCGAATGAGTTTTTCTATTTAGACAATCAAGAAAACACATACGGACATCGCTTTGCGGTTGGATTCTCTTGGGACATTTTAAGAACAATCAAACCAAAGGCGAAATCAAGTATTAAGTACACCTCTCAGTACCAAAAAGAATTCTTCAAGTATAAACGCGAGCGAATATTTTGGAGAAATCGATTATCGCTAGACCTTCACATTGGTTTGAAAAGAATGACTCCTTTTTTGAGTGCAGAAAACTTTTTACGAACTAATGAATATTACCAACTCGTAAACGGTGTTGCAGTAACATCAGGAGCTGTGACCGAAATGCGATATGGCTTCGGATTAAATTTCGATTTGCCAAATAATCACGAATTTCAGATCGGAGGACTTTACCGAAATTTGAAGACGAAAAAGAATGATGCATGGGTAATGCAAGTGGATTACTTCTATACGATAGAAAAGAAAAAGGCTAAGGCTAAGGCTAAAACTCCAACCACCATCGGAGTTCCGGAGTTTTAATATCTTTATCGAATGAAGAATCGCATCGCATTCACTTTATTTCTCGCTGTAGTTCTTAGTTCTTGCAGCATTGAAAAAAGAGTTTATCAATCGGGTTATTACATTTCCGGTAGAAACTCATCCCATGATGATGTTGATATTCCCAAGGAAACAAAGCCTATTGTCTTTGAACAGTTACACACCATAAAAAAAGCATCTGAAGCAGTTGTTGTCCCAACTGAAGAACATTTAACTTCAACTTTGCCGTTAAATTATTCTGACTCAATAATAAAAGACAACAATCTTTCAGATATTATCCAGACGAATAAAATTCTGACCAGAACTTATTCCGACTCCATTCCTGACGAGGGAAAAGTACTTTTAGTTAAATACGAAAAAAACCACAAGGCAAAAAAGAAAATAAAAAAAATTGGATTTTACCCTTTCATTATAACTACGTTCGGATTTTTAATGACATGGATTTTTGTTATCCCTTGGCTTTATGGATCATTGAGCAATGATTCTGTCTTTTTTACTTTTGTGTTTATATTCCTTTTCGGGTTAATATTCTTAATTCCTTTATGTATTGCATACATTATTCTTTCCTTTATAACGAAGAAACAGCGTCGAAAACTCAGACGAATGGGATTGGTCAAATAAGAATATCTTACCTTCTATTACCCCTTCCTCTCCTCACTTCCCTTTTTCCAAGCCTCGGCATTCGTGCTTCGCACATTAGTCCGAAAGGCATTCGCCATCGGCATTCGTCTGAAAGACATTAGTGCTTCGCACATTCGGCCGCAGGACATTCGTATCTTTGATACATCATGAACCCTCAAGTAGACATCATACTCGAAGAAGGCTGTGGCCGATGCAAACTCGTTGGCACTCCGCAATGCCGAATTATAATACGTAATGCCGAGATGCAAGCACTAAGAGAAATTGCATTGGAATCCGGATTAGACGAAGAAGTGAAGTGGGGACTCCCAGCTTATACTTTCAAGAAGAAAAACATCTTCATGCTCGGAAGTTTCAAAGAATATTCAAGCATCATGTTTTTCAAAGGAGC
>CAYLOT010000030.1:0-16242 GCA_964385405.1 uncultured Chryseobacterium sp.
GGAAATATAAATACTTGGAACAACAACGTTCAAGAGGTACGTGATTTCATTCTAGCTCGCTGCAACAGTGAGATTATTGATGGTATCGCTGATTGTTACGATGTAGTGCCTTTTAACGTAACTTTTCAAATTCAAGGAGAAGGAGATATTGAAGTGGGTGACACTGAGCTGAGTCCCTACGAAACGCCATTCTCAGGAACCTACTTTGCAGATTTAGAAATAGATCTCGAAGCATTGGTTAACAACAATGAGGGACCTTGCAGCTCATTTCAAGGTTGGGAAATTGTAAGCGGAACAGGAATCATTGCCGATCCAACTTCCCCAATTACAACTTTAGTTATTCAGTCCGATGTTACAGTTCAAGCGATTTTCGGTATTCCAGCTTCAGGACCCGTTCCAGTTGTAAGCGATGTGCTTCCGGCAGGAGCAGGGAACATTGTGTTCAACGGAACTCCTCAAATCACTTACCCAGAGACCTTCAGCGTGAATGCCGGAGATTCAACTTCAGTTAGCGTTACAGCAAATCCTTGGTTTACATTCAGTCATTGGGAATCTACCAACGCTGAGCTTCTTCCAAACTCAACATCAGCATCTATCTACTTGAACCCATGCGCTGCAGATACCGTTGTTGCCATTTTCGATGAAACACCGCATGCTATCCTGCAAGTAGATGTAATGCCGGTCGGAGCGGGAACGGTTACAATGGACGGAACAGTTTTAGCTGCTTATCCATGGAATAATGAAATTCAAGCCGATATCGATTACGCTTTCACTGCAAATGAAATTCCGGGGGTAACTCTTTTCGACCATTGGGAAATCAACAACCATCCGCTTAATCCAAATACTCTTACTCCGGATGTTATTCTTCATTTAATGGTGAGTGATACTTTGGTTGCGGTCTTTACGATAATTGATGATTTTCCTTTAACAGTTGATGTTCAGCCAGCAGGTGCGGGTTCAGTTACTCTAAACGGTAATCCTTGGACACCGCTTCCTTCAACACAAATTTTCTCTGAAAATACGTTTATGAATTTCGTAGCATCACCTGCAGATTCATGGACAACCTTCAATCACTGGGAAATCAACAACCACGTCTTGGCTCCGAATATTTCGAGCACGAATGTGAATTTCAACTTTACTGAAGAAGATACATTGGTTGCAGTATTCGATGTAACACCGCATCATCCGCTTACGGTAATTGTAAATCCTGCTACTTCAGGAACAGTTCTTTTCGATACGGGTAACGCAACAACAACCATGCTCACCATTGAAAACGAAGACAATGTTCCTGTGAATTTCACTGCAATTCCAGAACCGTATTGGATGTTCACTGGATGGCAATCGGTGGCTGGAACACCTATAAATCCGAACCTTACTGCAGATCAGGTATCAGCTTCTTTCAATACCACGGATACCATTATCGCTAACTTCTCGAAAGAACCGTTCTTGTATTATGTTCCAAACACCTTTTCTCCGAACGATGATAATTTGAATGAAGTATTCATCCCCGTTTTGAATGCATACGATCCTAGTGATTACCATTTTGCAGTCTATGATCGTTGGGGTATCTTGATTTTCGAAACCAATGATCCAGAGAAGGGCTGGAACGGAACTTTCAATGGTAATGGAAGTCATTATGTAATGAATGATGCCTACGTTTGGAAGCTTCGCGTAAGACCAATTGGTGGACTCGAGCCATTGGAATTAATGGGCACATTGACACTATTCAGATAAGCATTTTCGAATTAACTTCGTTGCATGAATATTCGGAACGAAGTTTTTTCAAATCAATATCTTCAAGACTGGCAAGCGCTAGCCGAAAAAGAATTAAAAGGAAAATCCCTCGACTCTTTGGTTCGCCAAAAAGAAGAAGGGATTTTTTTATATCCATACGCTACCGAAGGTAGCTCAACGAACGAAGTAACTTTTCGTGCAACGCCTTTGTGGCAGTTGCACCAGTCTTTCCAAACGACAGATCCAAGTGCTTGGAACACTTTGGCTTTGGAAGCTCTCAATGGTGGTGTGAACAGCTTAACCATTCCCGCTTCTTTCAATACAAATGAGTTGAAGGTGGCGTTGAAAGACATCTTCGTCGGCTTCATTAACTGGGAATTGGAAGCGCACGCCGAGCAAGCCGACGATCAGATAGACGCCATTAAACAAGCTTACGAGCAACAAGACCGCGCTGGTGTGATGCCACTTTTTCATTCCAAACACATTCATGCAAATCAAGTATTTGCCTCTCACGCCTCTGCTTCAGAGCAAATTGCATTTGCTGTTTTAGCTGGAATTGAATTTATTGAAAATGCACATTTAACCATAGACGAGGCCTCCGCTCAACTACTTTTTCATTTTTCGGTTGGAAGTGAATTGTATGTTGAAATCGCCAAGCTGCGCGCTTTCCGCGCAGTGTGGTCGCACGTGATGAATTCAGGTTCTCCTGAACACGCGTGTTCGAATCACGCCTTTGTGAAAGTGCAGACAGACGGATACTTCCAAGCGAAGAAAGACACTGACAACAACCTCATTCGTTCTACTATTCAAGCATTGGCTGCAAGTGTTGGCGGAGCGAATCGCATTGAAGTGCTTCCCATGGAATTTGCAAAAGGAATCGATGTTGCTAACCACCTTCGTTGGGCGAGAAACATTCAGCATTTATTGATTGAAGAGTCTTACTTCGATCAATATTCAGATTTAGCTAAAGGAAGTTATTCGTTGGAGAAACTTACGGAAGACCTGTCTTTAAAGGCTTTCGGCATCATGAAGAATTTCGAAACATCTGAGAAGTTGTTCAACTTCATACAAAACAACAAAGAAGAAAGAAGCCATCAACATGCACAACGTGTAGTAGTTGGTGAAAACAAATATGTGCGCTCATGAGTAAATTGAACTGGAAAGAATCTTCCTTCAACTTCAACGAAGAAGTGAAGGCTGCCACTTGGGGAGCAGGCGCAGCACCGTTTTTACGCGGTCCGTATGCAAGCATGTACACCGTTCGCCCATGGACCATTCGACAATATGCCGGATTCAGCACCGCTGAAGAATCGAATGCATTCTACAAACGCAACTTGGCCATGGGACAAAAAGGATTGTCTGTGGCCTTCGATTTAGCTACGCATCGCGGTTACGACAGCGATCATGACCGAGTGAAGGGAGATGTTGGAAAGGCTGGTGTAGCCATAGATTCAGTTGAAGACATGAAAGTCTTATTTCATGAAATTCCGTTGAATGAAATGTCGGTAAGCATGACCATGAACGGTGCGGTTCTGCCAATTCTTTCATTCTACATTGTAGCCGCTGAAGAACAAGGCGTTCGTCCAGAACAGCTCACTGGAACCATTCAGAACGACATTTTGAAAGAGTTCATGGTTCGAAACACGTATATCTATCCGCCAACACCAAGCATGCGCATTGTCTCTGACATCTTTGAATTCTGTTCGAAGGAAATGCCGAAGTTCAATCCGATTTCCATTTCAGGATATCACATGCAAGAGGCGGGCGCTACTCAAGAAATTGAGTTGGCTTATACGTTAGCAGACGGATTGGAATATGTTCGTTCTGGCTTGAAAGCGGGAATGAGCATAGATGATTTCGCCCCGCGTTTGTCGTTCTTCTGGGCGATTGGTATGGACACCGTAACGGAAATTGCGAAGATGCGCGCAGCTCGCGTATTGTGGGCACAGCTCATCAAATCCTTCAACCCGAAAAATGAAAAATCAATGGCGTTAAGAACCCACTGTCAAACCAGTGGTTGGAGTTTAACGCGTCAAGATCCCTACAACAATGTGGCTCGCACATGCATTGAAGCGCTCGGCGCTGCTTGGGGCGGAACGCAGAGTTTACACACGAATGCGCTCGATGAGGCCATTGCCTTACCAACCGATAACAGCGCGCGCATTGCACGAAACACGCAGTTGATTATTCAAGAAGAAACAGGATTGTGCGAAGTGGTAGACGTTTGGGGAGGAAGCGAAATTATTGAAAAGCGTACCCAAGAAATCATGGATGCCGCTTGGAAATTAATTGAAGAGGTGGAAGAAATGGGCGGAATGACCAAGGCCATTGAGGTGGGTATTCCGAAGTTGCGCATTGAAGAAGCAGCAGCGCGGAAGCAGGCGCGCATTGACAGCGGAAGAGACAAGATTATTGGAGTGAATATTTTCCAGTTGGAAGAAGAAAGCAACATGGATATTCTTGAAGTAGACAACGACGCTGTGCGTATTTCACAAATCGAAAGATTATTAAAAACGAAAGCAGAGCGTAACGAAGAGGCTTGTCAAGATGCTTTGAAAGCCTTAACAGCAGCCGCACAGAGCGGAAGTGGAAACTTATTGGCGCTCTCGGTTGAAGCCGCTCGTTTGCGCGCAACCTTAGGTGAAATTTCAAGTGCATTGGAAGTGGTGTACGGAAGATATTCGGCACAAATTAGAAGTATTTCAGGTGTTTACTCGAATGAATCAGCAATGGACAAAGACTTTATTGAAGCACGCAAACGTTCCGACGAATTTGCAGAATTGGCCGGAAGAAGACCGCGCATCTTGGTTGCGAAAATGGGACAAGACGGACACGATCGCGGAGCGAAAGTGATTGCCACTTCGTTCGCAGATATCGGTTTCGATGTAGATATGGGGCCGTTGTTTCAAACGCCTGCAGAAGTTGCGAAACAAGCTGCAGAGAACGACGTGCACATGGTCGGAGTATCTTCATTAGCAGCGGGACACAAGACGTTAATTCCGGAATTAATTTCCGAATTGAAAAAATTGGGTCGTGAAGATATTGGGGTTATTGCAGGCGGAGTAATACCCGAGCAAGACTTCGAGTTTTTGTATAACGCCGGATGCGTAGGCATCTTTGGTCCAGGGACTAAGATTGCCACAGCAGCGCAAGAAATTTTAACATTAATGATCGAAGCACTTCAAGGCGAATGAATACAATAGAGCAGAAGAAGGAAGCGTTCGAGCGCTTGTTAACCATTATGGACGAGCTTCGTGAGAAGTGTCCGTGGGACATGAAGCAGACGCTGGAAAGTCTTCGTCATTTATCCATTGAAGAAGTCTATGAATTGGGAGATGCCATTCTAGATGGAAACATGGAAGAGGTTAAGAAGGAGTTGGGAGATTTGTTTTTGCATTTGGTTTTTTATTCGCGCATTGCCAGCGAGACCGAAGCCTTCGATGTTGCCGATGTGTTGAATGTCATTTGCGAAAAATTAATTTCAAGACATCCGCATATCTACGGAGATACTGTTGTGAAAGACGAAGCTGAAGTTCTTTCTAATTGGGAAAAATTAAAATTGAAGGAAGGAAAGAAGAGTGTGTTGGAAGGTGTACCTCGTTCATTGCCGGCTATGGTAAAGGCGCAACGCATACAGGACAAAGCGAAAGGAGTGGGGTTCGATTGGGAAAATGCCGATCAGGTTTGGGAAAAGGTTTTGGAAGAATTGAATGAATTCAAAGAAGCGAAAACGAAAGAGGACCAAGAAGAAGAATTCGGCGATTTACTTTTTTCACTCATCAACTACGCGCGTTTTAAGGGAATTCATCCGGAAGATGCATTAGAAAAGACCAACAAGAAATTCATTTATCGTTTTCAGTATTTGGAAACGGAAAGCGCGAAAGACGGGAAGAAGATGGGGGAGATGAGTTTGAATGAAATGGACGAGTACTGGAACAAAGCCAAAGAATTAAAAAAGAATTCATAGAATGAAAAAATACGTTTGGATATTCGGATTGCTTGTCTCTGTAAGCAGCTGTGTTGCTCCAAGAGCTATTACCAATTCAGGAAAAGTGACTCCGAAAGGAAATTGGGTGGTTGCAACCAATCAAACGTACAACATTGCTACTGCACCAGCTGGAAAAGTAGCGAATGCAGTAGACATTAACATCGATAATTTACTGAATGCTTCAAGCGATACATTAACACTTGTTGAATCCAATGCGGTATCTACCGATTGGCAGAAGGTTGGTGAAGCGTTAATAGCCAATAATTTCGATCCGATTGGTGGTGGATTTGAATTTGGCGTTCGTTACGGAATTGCTGAACGATTCGATGTTGGATTTAAAAGAGCTGGAAGGGCCAAAGCAATCGATGTGCAGTATCAGTTTTTAGGAAGTCTGGGTAACGTAGACGACTTCTCAGAATCCACTACAGACAAGTGGTACGGAAGCATTGGACTTCAATATTCTAGTCAGGATGTATCTCTTCCATTTTGGGCACGTCCCATTAACTCGCGTTTGCAGTATGATTTCAGTCGAAGAGATATTTTGGTTCCATTAATCTTCAGCTATGGCTTGGGCAATGAAGAATCTATTGGTGCAATATCATTTGGATTGGCATACAATTTCACGCGCATGCATTATTCGACTACTCCGTTTACCTATGCTCGAATTCAGGATGTGAACGGAGTAGTTACAGTGTTGAATACAGCAGCTATTACAGAAAAGAAGAATATCAGCAGTTTCGGCGCCTTCGCCAACATGAAGATCGGATTCCGTTATTTCTATTTCGTCCCAGCCGTAGCGGTTTATTATCAGAATTACGGCACCCTTCAGAATTTCATTGGCGAATCGTTCCAGATGAAAGGGGTTACTGTCGTTCCTTCGTTGGGGTTAAGGTTGCGGTTGGGAAAGTCTAAATCCTAAGGTAAGAGGGGTTAACAGGTAATAAAAAAAGCCTCTTGAATTTCAAGAGGCTTTTTCTTTGTTAGCGGTCGGGACGGGACTCGAACCCGCGACCCCGTGCGTGACAGGCACGTATTCTAACCAACTGAACTACCCGACCGTTGCCGCAAAGCGATGCAAAAGTAATCTCAATTTTCAATTACACAAACTTTTTCATAGAATTTTTTAGTTTGTAAATCGCGGTTGACATTTTACAATTTTTATTTTACTTTAGTCAAACCTTAACTAAAATTAAAACCTATGGAAATGAACTTAATCCTAGGCGTATTGGGGCTATATGCCATAAGTCGCCTGTATTCCAGTGTCACTGGAAAAACACCTAGTAGCCGATTTAATCTTTCAGAATTGAAAGATGCATTTCAAAAAAACAGCGGAGTATGGTGGTTTATGGTTCCAGTTTCAGGAGTACTTATCCTATTCTTTGAGGCCATTGTCTCTGTGTTATGGTTTCTCGGTGAGATTCTTCATCTCGGAACCGCTTTAATTAAACTCATCATAACCATTGTCAAATGGATATATAACGAAGTAATAATTGCCGGTTTCTATTTCTTGTGGAAATTGGTTTGGCATTACCTCATCTGTATTCCGTGGGGCTGGTTCCGAGAAGCGTTCAGGCTTTTAGGCGACGCTTCTAAATGGTCGAGCTATAAAATTGCAACAATCGGAATTTTCGTGGGATTGATAATTGCCTTCTTAGGCAGATATATCAACTCATTTATCGGAGAAGAGCACTTGGCGGTACAAGGTTTCATCCAACACGCAACAACACTTTTGTCAATTATTCCAATTGGAATGGCAGCAAGCATGATTGCTTTCAATAGGAAGAATGCAGGTGCTACATGGAAAGCACAAGGATTGAATTACGCTAAAATCGCATCAGCAATCCTCATTCCTATGATTGTTCTCGTTGGTATTGAGTACATATTAATTAATGCGGGTTCACGTACCTCATTCCAATTCTCACTTTCAACCTTACTCGCAGGAGGTAGTCTTTTTGCCTCTTTCCTCATATTAATAAATTCAATCTTAATCATTTTTGTAATTAGTGCCTTACCGTCCTTTGCGAATGCATATTCTGGAGATTTAAAAGGAGTGTATCGTGCATTTCTCTCGCATCTCTATTACGGTTGGGCTTCATACCTTTTGGTTATTCCTGCTGTTATTATTCCAGCATTTATTTTGTCAATTATTCCAGGACTGATAACGCAAGGAATGACTTACTTCACTCAAAAGGCAACCGACTATGTATATGAGCAGCGTATTGCAAGTATTACTGAGGATTCCAAAGAGAGCATGGTTCCTTATTCTGATTGGTGTAATGTAGATTCAGTTTCAAACGACTCCTTGAGTAAGCTTATGGAAGCCGATATGCGCATGCTATCGGTTCGCGTTGCACTAAATGGAGTTGGTCGTGGACAAGCCTATCTAGATTCTTCCTACTCAGCTTTTGCCAATAGAAATGGTGCAATTACTGTCGGATTGTTAGCATACATGTACAACAGTTATTCTGAAATGATAAGTGAAAACTTGAAGGCTCAGCCAATGAATACTGAGGCAGATAGCGATTCTTCTTTCGCTCTTCTTGCCAAAGATTACAAAGGCGAGGTAAGTGAAATGGATTCTTCGGTTGTAAGAAACAATAAAAGCATAGCGTCTTGGCAAGCAGAGAAAGCAGCTGTATGTTCCGATATTGCCCCAGTAGTAGAAGAACCTGTAGCTCCTGTCATTGAAGAGCCTGTTGTAATCGCTGAACCAACTCCTATAGTTGAAATTCCTTTAGACCAGTGTGAAGCCGATCGTCAAAGAATTGATAAAATAATTGCCGACATTCAAGCTGAAAATGAAAAAATTGCTCAGATGAAAGCTCGCAAGGAAGCAGTTATATCTCATTTGAATAAAATGCAGGAGGATGCCAACGGCATGGTTGGAAATGAGAATCTTGCGAAACATCTTGGCTATTTCTTTATGAGTATTTGGATGTGTGCACTTGCAGCGATCGCAATAGGATATGTGCTTAGCATTTATGCTCATATTAATAGCGTAGTATATGATTCAATCGATCACTCAGATTGGTTAATTACTTCGCAAATACGTGATGCACATGCTGCAAATAAGAACCAACCACTTCTTGGATTGTTACTCACATTCGTGACATCGTTGATGGTATTTGGATACGTATCGCAAATGGATTTAACTGCCCCTAAAGCAATTTGGGAAAAGGCTAAAACTACTACCTTAGATATGTTCAATGATTTAACAGGGCTAAATGCTGCTGCTCCGAGCGCTGAAGCTAATGCGGTTGTTGAGCAGATTAATGCAGATAAGCAAGAGGTTGAGGAGTCGATTCTTGTTGAACCTGCGCCAATTGACACAATGAGTCAGTATTTACCGTCACAAGAATATCCAGATGTTTATCCGGATTATTCAGATGAATACGGGAATTACGAATAATTCTTTTCTCATTTCATTGAAAGAGCCGCACACGCGGCTCTTTTTCGTTTCTTTGCACTCGTGTCGAAACCCCTGCTAATAATTCCGCCATTGACCCAGCTGAATACTCCGTATCCAGCAACGGCATACCTAACCGGATTTTTGCGTCAGCAAGGCTATGAGTCGAGACAAAAAGATTTGGGACTCGATATGGTTTTGGAAGTTTTTTCCAGAAAGGGATTCGAACAACTGTTCGATGCCATTGAATCTTCCAACTTCAACCTAAATCACCAACTCGATGCATTGGTGAAAAATCGCAAGGCCTACGAGAACACCGTAGATGCTGTGATTTCCTTCCTTCAAAATAAAAATTACACACTCGGATACCGAATAGCCGCAGGATCTTATTTGCCCGAAGGGTCGCGATTTCAACAAATAAAAGACCTCGAATGGTTCTTTGGAAACATTGGCGTGCAAGACAAAGCGCGATACAAGTGCACCATGTACTTGGAAGACATCTCAGACCTCATTCAAGCTACCGTGGGTCCGCATTTCGGTTTTTCGAAATACGCAGAACGAATTTCAAGAACTGCCGTTTCGTTCACTCCAATATTGGAGGAATTAATGAAACCAAACAATTATCTCGATGATATTTTGGTTGAAAAAGTAAAGACTTATTTCCAAGAGGAAGTGCCTTCCATGGTGGGATTCACGGTTCCTTTTGGTGGAAATTTATACGGAGCTTTGAAGTCAGGACAATGGATCAAAACGCACTATCCGGAAGTGAAAATTGCAATGGGAGGAGGGTATCCGAATACGGAACTCCGCGAACTTTCCGATCCGCGCGTTTTTGACTTCGTCGATTACATTACCCTCGACGATGGGGAAGGACCGTTCCTAGCGCTGTTGAAGCATCTGGAAGATGCAGAAGTTCATCCGGAACTGAAAAGAACGTTCCGTAGAAATTCAAACAACGAAGTTGAATTCATCGATAACAAAGCTGGCGGAGATTTTCTTCACGCTCAAAAACCAGCACCAAGCTATACGGGGCTTCGTTTCAACGAATACCTATCGGTCATTGATATGCCGAACCCCATGCACCGCTTGTGGAACGACGGGCGTTGGAACAAAATGACGGTGGCTCACGGATGTTATTGGAAGAAATGCAGCTTCTGCGACATTACACTCGATTACATTGGAAGATACGACCAAGCCAGCGCAACCCATTTAGTAGATCAGATGGAAGCGCTCATTGCCGAAACGGGTGAAACCGGATTTCACTTCGTAGATGAAGCAGCGCCTCCAGCTGCACTGCGCGATTTAGCCATTGAAATTCTTCGTAGAGGCTTGCAAGTCTCTTGGTGGACCAACATTCGTTTTGAAAAAACATTCTCTCCCGATCTCTGTAAAATTCTAGCAGCCTCCGGATGCATTGCAGTAACCGGCGGCTTAGAAGTTGCGAGTCCAAGAATTTTAGAGTTGATAGACAAAGGAATTTCCATAGATCAGGTAGCCAAGGTCTGTAAAGGTTTCCGCGACGCCGGAATATTAGTCCATGCCTACTTAATGTTCGGTTTCCCTACGCAAACCGAACAAGAAACCATCGATTCGCTGGAAGTGGTTAGACAATTATTCGAAAACCAATTGCTTCATTCCGGACATTGGCACCAATTCGCCATGACCGTGCACAGCCCAGTGGGAAAAGATCCCGAGAAATACGGAGTGGTGCGTATCGGTCCTGTTTTCGAAGGTTTCGCGAACAACGATTTGTACCACGATGATCCGAAAGGGGCCAATCACGAGCAATATTCGGAAGGATTGAAAAAGGCATTGTACAATTACATGCACGGCATTGGCTTCGAATTTCCATTGAAGAAATTCTTCAAATTTCCAATCCCAAATCCATTGGTTCCAAGATCCATGATTGAAAAGGCCGTGAAGAAACTTCCTGAAGATGAGATCGACCTAAAAGGCATGGTTCTTTTCCTTCATCAAACTTCACTCAAGTCGCTGAAGAAAAACGGTCCGAACATAGAGGTGCTATTCATGCATAAATCGGGATATCAAAAAATTGACCTGCCCATTGCAGTAGCCGATTTCCTTATAGAAAATGAATCGAAGTTGAATCTGTTTCAATCTGAAACAATCGGATATCAAGATGCATTAACAACCATTTCCAACCAACTCAAATGCACGCCTTCAGAGGTAGTGAAGTTCAATTGGTGGAAGCAAATGCGCGTATACCTTTGGATGGTTCGGGTTTAAGAAGACCTTTTTTTCGAATCTCCGTTACCTGAAAATTTCGGTTTGAATCCGCCGCCACTCTTAGGTCTGTTTCCACCACCTCCGTTTCCGCTTCCTTTACCTGAGCTGCCACCACGATGACTCTTTCCGCCTCCCGATCTTGAGAAGGGTTTCTTTCCTTGAGGCTTTTGTGCAACACCCGGAGCCGGGTTGTTCTCTGCAGGAAACGGATGATTATCTTCAACAGGAATTTCCAATCCAATTAATTTCTGAATGTCTCGCAAATAAGCACGCTCCTCAATATCGCAAAACGAAATCGCTCTTCCATCGGCACCCGCGCGGCCTGTTCTACCTATTCGATGAACATAAGTTTCAGGAATATTCGGAATTTCAAAATTCACAACAAAGGCCAACTCATCAATGTCGATGCCTCGCGCAGCAATATCTGTTGCAACCAACACACGTGTATGTCCGCCTTTGAAGTTGCTCAATGCGCGCTGACGGTGGTTCTGAGATTTGTTTCCGTGAATGGCTTCGGCTTTAATGCTGTGTTTCTGCAAAAGCTTCACAACCTTATCTGCTCCGTGTTTCGTTCGGGTGAACACCAAAGCAGACTTAATCGATTTGTCTTGAAGAACATGAACCAACAAATCGTTTTTCTTCGCTTGATCAACGAAATATATGGCTTGTTCAATTTTTTCGGCTGTCGATGAAACCGGCGTAACCTCTACTTTTTTCGGAGTGGTTAAAATGGAATTAGCCAACTCTTGAATGGTCTTGGGCATGGTTGCCGAGAAGAAAAGAGATTGCCTTTGTTTCGGAATGAGCTTTATAATTCGGTTCACGTCGTGAACAAATCCCATGTCCAACATGCGGTCTGCTTCATCCAAAACAAACATTTGAATTTGATTCAAATTCACGTGTTTCTGCTGAACCAAATCGAGCAATCTTCCGGGCGTACAAATAAGAATGTCTACTCCAGCTTTTAGAGCATTCACTTGAGAGAATTGGTTCACGCCGCCGAAAATAACGGTATGACGAAGATTCAAGTTTCTACCATAACTCGCAAAACTTTCACCAATTTGAATGGCTAGCTCGCGGGTAGGAGTTACAATTAGCGCGCGTATAGCTCGTTTGCCTTGAGGTGTTTTTTCAGATAATAACTGAAGTATGGGAATAGCAAAAGCTGCTGTTTTTCCGGTTCCGGTTTGCGCACAACCGAGCAAATCATTTCCTTCCAACAAAATCGGAATGGCTTGTTCTTGAATTGGAGTGGGGGTGGTGTAACCTTCTTTTTTTAGAGCATTAAGAATCGGCTCTATCAAATTTAATTTTTCAAATGACATAAAATACGTGGTCGCCAAATTCCCAATCGTATTTCAAAGTTGAACTGCCAACGGAACTTGTTGCGGGGGCAAAGGTAGGCTACTTCTTCACCCGAACCATCATTAATCCGTCGCGAAGCGGCAAAAGCACCTTCTCGCAACGAAAATCTTTCGCCACTAAATCATTCAATTCTTGAAGCACTTGTGTATCGAAATCCTTTTCAGCTGCGGGTTCTAGAACTTTGCCACTCCAAAGGACGTTGTCAATTAAAATCACACTCCCGGCATGAACATGTTCCATTGCCCAGTTCCAGTAATGAACGTAATTGCGCTTATCTGCATCTATAAAGATCAAATCGAAACTTCCGTCAATTTCAGGAAAGGCATCCAAGGCGGCTTTATAAATGGGTTTTATTTCTTTTCCATTTTTATGTTGAAGGAAATACTTTTCGTGCAACCAGCTGAGCTCATCGTTTTCATCAATAGTAATAAGTTCGCCTCCTTCGGAAAGACCGTCAGCCAAGCAAAGCGCGCTGTACCCCGTGAATGTTCCAATCTCTAGTACACGCTTGGGTTGAATCAACTGTGAAAGCAAACTTAAAAATCGACCTTGGAGATGTCCACTTAACATACGCGGATTAATCACCTTCTGCCAGGTTTCAGCGGAAAGCGACTTCAACAAATCAGATTCATCATCTGAGTGCTTCTCGCAGTAGTCTAATAAAGTAGATGAGATAAAATCCATTGCACAAAGTTACAAAGCTTACCTTTGCATTTATGAGAGCGAGTCGGGAATTGTTTATGCGCATGGGTTTGCTTACGCTACTTGTTCCATTGTTTATTGTAGCCATCTTGTATTATTTCAGTTCAACGGCCTTCATGATTCCTGTGATAATCGGAAAAATGAATGTTTGGTTTCAGTTGTTCCTTGGCATAGCCGGAGGATTTGTTCTCAGTGGCATCACGTGGCTCATGGGCAAATGGAAATACCTCGAACAAGTCAACTTCGATTTCACCTTACGTCTAGGAATTTTCAATTTCAGCAAACAAGAAATTCTTTTTTTGAGTTTCTGCGCAGGTGTAGGAGAAGAGATTGTCTTTCGTGGAATGATTCAACCTTGGTTAGGAATTCTAACTACATCGTTCTTATTTATTGCATTACACGGATACATGAGTTACAGCTCTTGGCCAAAGGTAATCTTCGGATTAATTCTTTTCGCCGTTGGAACCGTGCTAGGAATACTTGGCGAATTTGTTGGTTTATTAGCTGCTATTGTTGCACACATTATTTATGACATCGTTGCTTTTCATCGTATTCAATCGGAGTACGAAGAATTGAAGAAGAAAACCGTAATTCCAATTGCACATGAGCAAGAAGAACAACAAGAGTGAGGGTGGATTCGTATTTAGCACGAATCCAAACTTCAACCTAGAAAATGAAAATGAAGCTGCGGTGACACTTCCGCCAAACGAACAAAAATTGAAAGTTTGGTTGGAAAAAAATCACCGCGGCGGCAAGACAGCCTCTGTAATTAAAGACTTTGTTGGAAACGATGAAGACTTGGAACAGTTGGCAAAAGTGCTCAAAAATAAATGCGGAACAGGAGGAAGTGCGAAAGATGGCGAGATCATCATTCAAGGCGACCACAGAGAAAAAATAATCAAGTTGCTTATCGAAATGGGGTACGCAGCAAAAAAAGCAGGAGGATAAATGGAAAAAATATTTCCAATCGTAGTGAAGACCATGCAAAGTCTTGAGCCTTTGTTGGCGAAAGAAATGATTGCATTGGGCGCAACAGATGTTGAAGAGGGAAGAAGAGTGGTTCGCGCGAATTGCGATCTCGAAACATTGTATAAAATCAACTATCGCGCGCGCTTGGCTTTGCGTGTGCTATGTCCGTTGAGTTCCTTTCAAATTCGCAAGGCAGATGATTTGTACACGAAAGCGTATGAAATGCCTTGGGAGGAATACTTGAATGTAGACACCACCTTTGCCATAGATCCGCAAGTGTTTTCTTCTCTTTTTACACATTCGCATTTCCCTTCGCTTCGCGTGAAAGATGCCATTGCAGACCGGTTGAAGAAAGTTCATGGTTCTCGTCCAGATGTAAATCCTGAAAATCCAGATGTCCAAATTCATCTACTCATCGATCAAGAGAAAGTTCAGATTTCGCTCGACAGTTCCGGGCGTTCATTGAATCAGCGTGGGTATCGCATAAACGGTGGCGAAGCTCCAATGAATGAAGTGCTTGCTGCGGGTATCATTGCCATTACTGGTTGGAAAGGGGAAACTCCTTTATACAATCCTTTTTGTGGTTCAGGAACGTTAGCCTTTGAAGGGGCATACGCAGCGTTGAATATCCCAGCTCAAAAGGCTTATCCTAAATTCAATTTTCAATCATGGTTGAATTTCGATGAAGCGCTTTGGATGACCGTTCATGCCGATGCGAACGCACTAATTGAAAACAAAGAACTAACCATTGTGGCTTCCGACATCGATTACGATCAATTAAATGTGGCTCGTAGAAATGGAAAAAACCTTCCTTTCAAAGATGCCATTCGTTTTGAAAAATTGGATTTCTTTAGTGAAGACAGTGTTCCAGAAGTTCCAGGAGTGGTGGTGCTAAATCCACCATACGGCGAGCGTATGGAGATTGAAGAGTTAGAGAAAATCTATTCTGAAATGGGCTCGGTTTTCAAGCATCGCTATTCAGGTTCTACGGCATGGGTTATTTCGTCAGACTTGCAAGCATTGCATGCCATTGGACTTCGTCCAAAAAGAAAAGTAAAACTAATGAATGGTAAGCTCGAATGCGAACTTCGTGGAATAGAGCTTTTTAGAGGGAAAAGAAACGAGCGTTTCGAAGTTAAGCCGTCAGATTCCGATAATTAATAACGGGGTTAGCATACATCTGTAACATGATGTCCCGCGCTGTTTGCGTGAAATTTTCCTTAGGAAGATTTGTCTTTTTTCTATGAAGACTTAACTTGAAAGTGTTTCCGCGTATGTAATTGTTGAAAGCAATCTTTTGAATTTGCGTGTAATGGTCTTTGTATTCCTTGGTACCATTCAACAAATCGTAGGCAATGTAATTCGTTGGCCACAACTTGAAAATGCGATGCATTTCGTTGTCAATGGCTTGAGTCAAATAGCGATACTTCTCGTTTTTATTCTGAATCGAACGCATATGTTCAATGTGCTCGTTCAATGAATTTCCCATTGAAATATTCACACGGCCTTTATGTCCGGTGATTCCTTTCAACATGGAAAGAAAATCTTCTCCAGACTTCTTTTCGTAGGCTCCAAGAACTTTCAAATGCATGAGTTCATTGGTTTTCATGATGTCACATGGATCGTACTCGTAGCTAACGGCCATGGGTATCATGTTCAAAGCTTGAAGACCGTCTTCAATATTGTCTGCGCTCATGGCAAACATTTTCAACAATCCAGTTGCAGTTCTGTCATCGCCGTCTTTACTTCTTCCTTCGCGTTGGGCTATCCAGATTGAAGTTTGGTCTTGGGTAAGGGTATGACGAATATAATTGGAGAGGCGAAGGCTGTA
>CAYLOT010000031.1:0-15930 GCA_964385405.1 uncultured Chryseobacterium sp.
AGCGAGCACTGCTCTTACAAAAACAGTATCAAGTGGTTGAAAACACTTCCGAAAGACGGACCGCATATGTTGGTGAAGGCTGGAGAAGAGAACGCAGGACTTGTAGATATTGGCGACGGTTTGGGCTGTGCCTTCAAAATAGAATCGCACAACCACCCGAGTGCGCTTGAGCCTTACCAAGGTGCTGCTACCGGTGTTGGAGGAATTAATCGCGACATCTTTACCATGGGTGCGCGCCCCATTGCACAGTTAAATTCACTGCGTTTCGGGAAACTTGAAAATCCGAAAACCAAATGGTTGTTGGAAGGCGTGGTGAAAGGAATTGGTAATTATGGAAACGCCTTTGGTATTCCTACTGTGGGTGGTGAAGTGTTTTTCGACGAGAGTTACCAAGTGAATCCGCTGGTAAACGCTATGTCTGTGGGCTTGGTTGAAAACGGAAAGATGATTAGTGCGAAAGCAAGAGGCGTTGGAAATCCGGTTTACATTGTTGGATCTGCGACAGGAAAAGATGGAATTAAAGGAGCGTCATTCGCTTCGAAAGATATTACTGCTGAATCTGCGAAGGATCTTCCTTCTGTGCAGGTGGGCGATCCGTTTCAGGAAAAATTATTGTTGGAAGCCACTATGGAGTTAGCTGGAACCGATGCTATTGCAGGAATGCAGGACATGGGTGCTGCGGGTATCACTTGCTCTACCTCTGAAATGAGCGCAGGTGGCGGTGTTGGAATGGACATTCATTTAGACAAAGTTCCAACCAGACAAGAAGGCATGCAGCCGTTTGAGATTTTACTTTCTGAATCGCAAGAGCGTATGCTTATTGTAATTAAGAAAGGACACGAAGCCGAAGTAGAAAAGATTTTCGAAAAGTGGGATTTACACGCTGCGGAAATTGGTGTGGTAACTGAGGGGCCTATGGTTCGCTATTTCATGAATGGTGAAACAGTGAGTGAAATTCCAGCAGAGAGCTTGGTTCTTGGCGGAGGAGCTCCGGTTTACGAAAGAGAATACAGCGAGCCGGCGTATTATGCAGAGAATAAGAAGTTCAGTATGGACAACGTCGCTGAACCAAAGGACTATGTTGTGACTGCAAGACAGCTGATTGCCTTACCGAACATTGCAAGCAAGCGTTGGGTGTATGAGCAATACGACAGTATGGTAGGTACTGTGAACATGAGCACCAATCGCAAGAGCGACGCGGCTGTAGTGAATGTGAAAGGAACAAACAAGGCAGTTGTTTTAACTGTTGACTGCAACGCGCGTTACGTAAATAACGATCCCGAAATTGGAACACAAATCGCGGTTGCGGAAGCAGCGCGTAACATTGTGTGTTCAGGTGGCGAGCCTTCGGCTATTACGAACTGCTTGAACTTTGGCAATCCGTATAATCCAGAAGTGTATTGGCAGTTCGTAGGAGCGATTAAAGGAATGGGTGCCGCTTGCACGAAGTTCCAAACTCCTGTAACAGGCGGAAACGTGAGCTTCTACAATCAAACGGCAAATGCAGACGGATCTGCAGCACCGGTCTTCCCTACTCCAACCATAGGA
This sequence comes from uncultured Chryseobacterium sp., assembly GCA_964385405.1. Classification (GTDB taxonomy): domain Bacteria; phylum Bacteroidota; class Bacteroidia; order Flavobacteriales_D; family Sanyastnellaceae; genus CAIZGX01. The sequence continues at coordinate 1,549 of CAYLOT010000031.1, forward strand.
ATGTTGGGGGTTATGAAGGACAAGAGTTTGCAAATGACTTTGGATTTCAAATACAAAGGCGATTTAATTTTCCTTTTGGGGACACCTCAAAATGAAATTAATTCAAGTGAATACTTGGCAAACATTGTTGGCATTGTTGGGTCTCCGGCACCGTCGTTCAACTTGGATGAAGAGTACGAATTGCAACAATGTATGAAAGGATTAATTCAGAACAACTTTATCAATGCAGCGCACGACGTTAGCGACGGCGGGTTGTTTACTACATTGGTTGAAATGTGTATGCCGAACGACCTCGGATTCGACATAGTAACAGATAGCGAGATTCGCAAAGACGCATTCTTGTTTGGCGAATCACAAAGCCGCATCGTTGTTTCTGTGGTGGAAGAAGACGAAGATAAATTCTTGGACTTTGTTGCTGAAAAGAACATTCCTTGTTTACTTCTTGGACACGTAACCAAAGGAAGATGCACCGTTGATGAACAAAATTTTGGAATGATTGCAGATTATAAAGAACTTTATGACAATGCAATTGGAAAAGAAATGGCAAACTAATTCCTTGAATTGAAACTATGTCGTTTGGAAAATTTTTAAAATCGAAATACGGAAAGAAGCAAATGCTCCTCATTTTGGGCGTAAACCTTTTCCTTTTTCTTTTCGTTATTTTCTTTTTGAAATTTTACACACGTCACGACGAGGCTATTCAAATTCCCGATTTAAAAGGAAAATCAGAAGCGGAAGCTCGAGCCATTTTGGATGACCTCGATTTGGAAATGGTTGTAACGGACAGTTTGTTCGTAGCCACCGCAGCTCCGGGAACAGTGCGAGAACAAAGTCCAAAGCCGGGTAGTATGGTAAAAGACGGACGCGTTATCTTTATAAGCATTTTTAAAAGAACCCCACCGATGGTTCCTATTAATGTGAAGGAAGGTGACCACATTCAGATTGCTTCACTTCGCTTGACCAACAAGGGAATCAAATACCAAATTAAATACGCTCCGAACAACAGTATGATTGGAGTGGTTATGCGAGTAGAATACAACGGCAAATCACTTAAGTATGGCGAATTGTTAGAACATGGGCAGACTGTAGTGCTCACAGTTGGCGAAGGAACTAAAACTACTGTGCCTGTTCCAAACCTATTTGGACTTTCATACAACGAAGCCATAAATATGCTGAACAGCTTGAATTTATCGGGGCAAGGATTTTTCGAACCTGCAGCATATAGCTCCGCCGACTCGGCTCTGTATCACGTTTGCCGCCAAGACCCTAAATATTCGTCGCAAGCCATACCTATGGCAGCTGGACGCATTTTGGATTTTTGGCTAAGTAAGGAGCCCTGCACAATAGACACGATCATAAGTCCGTTCGACACACAACAAGACCTATTCGCACCTTAATGAAAAAACTTTTTTCAATTGTTTTCGCTTTTTCTTTCTTCGGCTCTCTCGCTCAAGAAACAGAGACTGCTATTCGATTTGATGCGCAACGACATGCCCAATCGAAGAGAGAATTTATTTGGAAACAGCAAGGTTCTTTACGCGGTGGCACAGCCAGTTTAACACTTCCTTTCTTCGACGATTTTTCAAGAAACTCATTACCTACCAACGACCCCTCAATTCCCATCGCTTGGAATCGTTGGTCAGATACCTGTGCTTTCATTAACACTGGATTTCCTATTGCACCACCTACCATTGGAGTAGCTACTCTCGACGGATTACGGGCCGATGGATATCCCTACAACTTCGCCGATGAATTTTCATACGGAAGCGCAGACACTTTGACCTCACTTCCAATTGACCTTTCAACTTATACCTCTACCGACCAAGTGTTTCTCTCTTTCTTTTACCAAGGTGGCGGAATGGGAAATAATCCAGATGCGGGTGACAGTTTAATTGTTGAGTTCTACTCGCCCTTTGGCGCCGGACAGTGGACGCAAGTATGGACCAGTCCGGAAGTATTCCCAACAGACACTTTCGAACAAATTTTTATTGCAGTTACAGCTACGGAACATTTCCTCGACGGCTTTCGTTTTCGATTCAGAAACTACGGAACGCTCAGTGGGGCTTTCGACCATTGGAACATTGACTACGTTCAGTTAGATGCTGGTGTAGATTCGAGCAATGTTATTTTCGATGAGGTGAGTATGCAGTATCCGTTAAGAACTTTGTTAAACGAATACACCGCTATGCCTTTGACCCACTTCGCCGCAAATGCATCCAACAACATGGCTACAAGCATTGGTGTTCAAGAGCGGAACTTAGGAAACGACGAAAACATTGTTACCAGCTACAGCATTACGAAGCAAGATGGAACTTCACAAGTATTCAATGCTGTTGATTTCAACACCGCTTTGAATGCGAATTCTTCTTTTACAAGAACCATTAACCTGAACGGCTTCACATACAACGTTACCCCTGATGACACGTGTTCTTACTTCGATGTAAAAACATACATCAATCCTACAGACGCGCGTCTTCAAAATGATACAGCAACATTGCGTCAGTATTTTTATAACTATTACGCCTACGACGACGGTACGGCAGAACGCGGATATTCGATTTCCGCGGCGGGTGGAATGATTGCTGTGAAATTCCGCACTGAGGTTACTGATTCTCTTTTGGGATTGTTTGTATATTGGTTACCTACGGGTGTAAATGTAACTTCGGAAACATTTTTATTACGTGCTTGGGCAGATGGCGGAACTTCACCCGGGGCGGAGCTTGGAGAAAATTACAACTACAACCACCCCGCCTTCTATCAGCATGGAGAAAACTACTTCTCCTATTATGCATACGACAACCCCATTGCAGTTACAGGAAACTTTTATGTGGGATGGGTACAAAGCGGAAGCGTTGGACTTCCTGTTGGAAATGACAAGGGCGGAACAACAAACGCCACAAAAGTCTTTTACAACAACGGATTTCAGCAACCTTGGCAGCAATCGAGCGTAAATGGTGCGCTTATGATTCGACCTGTGTTTAAGTCTGGAAAAACTTCTGTTTGGAACACTGTAACTGAACTTTCGTCTGAAACTCCTGCACTTTACCCGAATCCGTTTAACAGCAGCTTTACCATCCAAGGTTTGAATGAAAACCACTCGTACAGCGTATCTATTCTCTCTTCAACCGGAAAGCTCATTGAATCCTCTTTCCATTCGCATGTGAGTCGCATTGAAATGGAAAACAACTCACTTTCAATTGGAGTTTATTTCATTCAAATTACAGATACTTCATCTAACGAGACCATTCGTTTGAAAGCGTTGAAGAATTAAGATGGAAGAGAACGAAGTACTAGACGAGCAGGAAGAAGGTTTTTTCGAGCACCATCGGATTATAGCCGATAAAGGTCAGAAACTAATGCGCATGGATAAATTCCTGGTAGATCGTCTCGAACGCACCTCGCGTAACCGCATTCAGACAGCGCACGACAACGGCTATGTTAAAGTCAATGGCATTCCTGTTAAGAGTAGCTACAAGGTCAAGCCTCACGATGTCATTACTATTGAGATGCCTTATCCAGTCAGGGATATGGAACTCATTCCGGAAGACATTCCGATTGATATTGTATATGAAGACGATGATTTGGTAATACTTATGAAGCCAAAGAATATGGTTGTTCATCCGGGATTCGGAAATTTTTCGGGAACCTTATTGAATGCCATGTTGTACCATTTTCAGAATCTTCCAAAGAACAGCGATGCAAGACCCGGTTTGGTTCACAGACTTGATAAGAACACTACTGGTCTGATGGTGATTGCCAAGACCGAAGAGGCCCTCACTCATCTTGGCAAACAGTTCTTTGACCGCACCATTGATAGAAGATATGTGGCCTTGGTATGGGGCGATGTGAAGGAAGACGGAACTGTGATTGGCAACACGGGTAGAAGTTTGAACGACCGTAAAGTTTTTACCGTTTTTCCGAATGGCGATCACGGAAAGCATGCTGTTACACATTACAAGGTCCTAAAGCGATACGGTTATGTTACTTTGGTAGAATGTAAACTAGAAACCGGAAGAACGCATCAAATTCGGGTGCACATGAAGCACATTGGACACACCCTTTTTGGAGACTACGAATATGGTGGCGACAAAATTTTAAAAGGAACCACCTTTTCCAAATACAAACAATTCGTTCAGAACTGCCTTGATATACTTCCGAGACAGGCTTTACACGCAAGAACACTTTCGTTTACTCATCCAACTACAGGAGAGTGGATGAGCTTCGAAAGTGACTTTCCTGAAGATATGCAAGCAGTTCTTGACAAATGGGAGAACTATTCAGAAAATAGCATGAAAGGTTAGTTTGTTTCAAGGGAATAGGCTATTTTCGTGCTTTGAACAAGAGCAAAAAATAGCTGTTTGTTTCAAATGTATGGCCGACTCAACAAGTTCAATTTACAAGACACTCAGCGAGATGCTCTCGCTTGAGAAGTATTTCATTAGAAAAGTTTTTTTACTCTCCTCGCTAGCTGGTCTGTTTTCATTAGCATTACCCGTAGGAGTTCAATTGCTTCTAACCTTTGTTACAGCTCAGGAGGTTCGCCCTGGCATGTACGTAATTCTGTTACTGATTCTTTTCTTTGTATGGCTAAACGGGTATATCCAAATAAGGCTCATGCGTGAAGGAGAGAATGTTGAGCAACGTTTATTTACGCAATTAGCATATACATACCTCAGTCGCATACTTAACCAAAGCCCAAAATCGAACGACAGGAGTTTTGCAAAATATTTCATAGAAATTAGCTATTTGCAGAAAGGATTCAGTAAGCTATTCATAGACTTACTATTCGCTTCTTTGCAGCTGACCTTTGGGCTTTTGCTTATCTCTTTTTATCATCCAATATTTTTCGTTTTTGGTTTGTCATTCGTTGTTTCTTTCTTCCTCCTATTGAGATGGAAATTCAACGCCGCAGTTCACTCAAGTTACGAGGAGTCATGTGCAAAATACGATATGGTAAATTGGCTGTCATTGGCTGAATTGTTTAGAAAGAAATTCAACAGACCTTCCTCCGATTTCGCATTCTACGAGGCCAATAAAATTGCCGATAAATATTTAGATTCAAAGAGGTTTCATTTCAAATTACTCATTCAAAAACAAAATGCTTTTCTCGCATTTAAAATAGTAATTGTTGGAGGAATGCTCTTACTCGGCAGCTTCTTGGCTGTTTCCCAAAAAATCAGTGTAGGCCAGTTCCTTGGGGCCGAAATTGTCATTGTCTTAGTTATTTCAAGTATTGAGAAAATCCTCTTTTCACTCAGTTCAATCTTCGATACAATGACGAGCATGCAAAAAGCAATGTCATATCAAGGAAATCAGCAACTTCACATAGGAAAGAATGATTTGAGTAAAGTTTCAATCAATTCTATCGACTATATCGAGGGTAAATCACCAAAGGACTTTGTTCTTGAAAAAGGAAACATCTATGCAATCGGCGGGAACTCTCTTAGTTGCAAGAAGTTCCTTCAGCTCTTAGACTTCAGAAATGAAAACGTATTTGAATTAAAATGCAACGGTCATGACTTGAAACATGTGTCTGTAAGAGAATTCAAATCCCGCACTGCATGGTGTGACCATTTACCTGTCATTCTTGAAGATTCCTTTTTCAGTAATGTAAAGTGGAATACCACAGCCAAAAACGAAGAGATTATTGAAGCGGCTGAACTGGTTGGACTAGATCAATTCTACCGAAATTCGAAAGACGGAATTTATGAGAAGACTCATCACAGAGATTCCATTTGGACACTTGAAAATAGAGCTCTCTTGGAATTGGCACGTGCAATAGCGTCGAAACCCGACTTACTAATCGTAAGAAACCAGTATATTCTTCAACATACCGAGGGACTTGCGCTCATTCGATCAAAGTTCAATTCCTCAATTGTAGTAATTCATAATATTACAGACAAACAGCTTGACAATATTCAAAAAATTCAATTCGATTAATTAATGGAACAGAATAAACTACATCTTCTAGACGACGTTGATTCTTCCGTTACATTCAGCTCTTGGAAGAACATTGAACAACGCTCAAAAAACATTCGCGCTGCCCGTATTCTGCTTATATCAGCCGTAATCCTTGTTGGAGTGCTCTTTGTGCCCTGGACTCAAAACATTACATGTTCTGGAAGTATTATTTCCTTAGAACCTAACACAAGACCGCAAGCCGTAGAGACAATTATTGGTGGAAGAGTTGAGAAGTGGTATGTCCAAGAAGGAGACAGCGTCAAAAAAGGTGACACCATACTATTCCTCTCGGAGGTTAAGGTTGATTACTTCGACCCGAACTTGGTTCAAAATACAGAATCACAATTACAATCGAAAGAAAGTGCTCTTGAAGGGTATATGTCGAAAATTGTTTCACTCGACCTTCAGATCAATGCAATGATCAGCGGCAAGGAAGTGAAAAAAGACCAAACGCGAACCAAAATCGATCAGGCGCAATTTAAAATCACAACAGATAGCACCGATCTAGCCAATGCTGAGAGAAATGCCCAAATTATTCAAGAGCAATTTGTTCGTTACGAACAGCTGTTCAAAGAAGACTTAATTTCAAGAACGGAACTTGAAATGCGCCGTATGAGTGCTCAAAACGCTGCAACAAAGGTTATTGAACATCGTAATAAACTTTCCATTTCTCGAAACGAACTCATGAACTTAAAACGAGAGCTTCGTGCTATTGATGCCGAATACAACGACAAAATTTCAAAAGCAGAAAGTGAGAAATTCGCCTCAATGTCTACGTTGTACAGTGCCGAGGCCGAATTAACTAAACTTCAAAATCAATTCAACAATTACGACCGCAGAAATGGCTTGTACTACATACTAGCCCCACAGGATGGTTTCATAAGTAAAACATCTAAATCTGGAATTGGAGAAACAGTAAAGGAAGGGGAAGAAATCGCACGGATTAGTCCTTACCAGTTCTCTCATGCCATAGAAATTTTTGTAGAACCTGTTGATATGCCCTTGGTTCATGCTGGAGAGAAAGTGCGTTTAATTTTTGATGGCTTTCCAGCATTCGTAATTTCCGGATGGCAGCACATTTCTAAAGGAGTGTACAATGGAACAATACTCACAGTAGATCCAGCTTTACACGCTTCAGGTAAATTCAGAGTGTTGGTTCAACCTGCGCAAGGTGAGCAATGGCCATCCGCGTTGAAACAAGGTGGTGGAGTTCAAGCTATCATGTTGCTTAATGACGTTCCCGTTGGATATGAACTTTGGCGAAAATTCAATGGATTCCCTCCAGATTTTTACTCCCCAGACCAATCGAAAAAGAAATCTGAAGAAAAGTCGAAATGAAAAAACTGATATTTCCGTTTCTCGTTTTCACGCTTCTTTCCATGCGTGGGTCATCGCAAGAATTAACCCTTACAGAATATTTGAATTGGGTGCTTGAAGAACATCCACTCGCTCAAAAAGCGAAACTTAATCCGAAATTTCGAAGTGCACAATACCTGCAGGTTAAAGGACTTTTCGATCCCGTTTTAGAAAGTAAATTCAAGAACAAATTTTTTACTGGAACCCAGTACTACTCTATTTCTGAAACAACACTTTCCTACAATACGCCCTACGCTATAGGACTTGTTGGACATTTTGATGTTAATACCGGAAGCTATGTTGACCCATCTGACTATACCTCTGGTGGGGGATTGCTCTCTCTCGGTGTTGCCCTTCCCTTGCTCAAAGGACTCGTTATTGACGAAAGACGAATGGCTAAAAAACGTGCTGAAATTCTCATTCAAGCCGGAAATTTAGAACAGCAATTGGCGTTGAATGAATTACTAGCTCAAAGTGTTCAGCTTTATTCAGATTGGTACTTTTCTGTTCAAAAAAATATACTAATCGATTCGCTTGTTGAAACAAGTGAACGTCGGTTTGTCGCTGTCAGAGAGAGATATTTGGGCGGAGACCGCTCAGCCATTGATACACTCGAAGGATTTGCGCAATACCAAAATAGACTTCTTCAGTTTCAAGAGTCGAAACTAGATGTCATAAAAAAGCGCATTGCATTAGTGGCTTTTCTAGAAAATGGCGATGAAAATAAAGCTAACATTTTGAACGAGACAGTTGTACCGTCGCAAAATTTCAAGAACGAACTGGCACCATTTAGATCGGGAAATGAACTGTTATTAATGCTAGACAATCATCCTGAACTTGCGCTATACGCCAATAAGGCAGAATCGCTTCGAATTGAAGAAAAATGGAAAATGGAAAAGTTGAAACCCAAGTTAAATGTTGAGTATCATTTCCTAAATAAAGATTTTAGCGAGGATCTTCCATCGTACTTTTCTACAAACAATTACAGATGGGGAGCCGAATTCTCAATGCCCCTTCTTTTGCGCGAAGCAAGGGGAGATTTGAAAATTCAGCGGATTAAAATTGAAGAAAATAATTTAAATGCTGAATGGAAAAGAAATCAGTTAGAACAAAAGAATTCAGCACTAGATATTGCCTACACAAATGTGCTTTCGCAAAAACAATTCGCAGACAACAACGTAAATTTATATAGACGTTTATTGCAAGCCGAGAACTCAAGACTTTTCAATGGAGAGAGTACTCTTTTCATTATTAATCAGCGTGAAAACACATTCTTTGAAAATGCAATTAAGGCCTTAGAATTGGATCAAAAAGTTCAACAAGTGAGAATTGATCAAAGTGCCTTGTGGGTTTTGAACTTCCTCAATTAATCGTAGTCTGAACAATAGAAGCCAATGATGGTTTTCATTGTATGAAGCGCAAAAAAACTCTCGCATACATTCTACTCACGATTGGGGTAGTCTTTATTCTCTTCCAATCGTTCGTTTATATGTCAACAAACAAAACCAAAGAGCAACCGTATTCCGTTTTGGAAAAAGACGGAGATATCGAAATCAGATTGTATCCACCAGCAACTCTTGCAACTGTTCAGTCTAAGGCCAACTCGTACGATGAAATGGCGAGTCCTGGCTTTCGTGCATTGGCTGGATATATTTTTGGTGGAAATGAAAGCGAAACACAGATCGCTATGACCGCACCGGTTCTAATGGACATTAACGACAGTCTTTCTTCCATGAGTTTTGTAATGCCTGAAGGGTATGATATGAATAATCTTCCAAAGCCGAATAACAGTCAAGTTATTCTATCGAAGACGGAAGAACAGGTTATGGCTGCTATTCGCTTCGGTGGGTTTGCAGATGATAACGATCGCGAGAAGCACAAACAAGAACTTCTGAATTACCTGAATTCAAAAGGAATAAAAACAAAAGGAAATTTTAAGTTCTTGGGATACAATCCCCCTTACCAACTCGTGGGCAGACGCAACGAGGTAGTGATTGAAATTGTTCGATAAATTCTATTGAATGAAATACCTTCGTGGTTCGAAACAATCATGAAGAAAAAAACGCAGTCGCTTTCCTTTCAAAACAAATCGTTCAAAGTAGTTGAATGGTCCAAGTCAGAAGAACCCACTGAATTGGTACTTTGCCTTCATGGTTTCGGACGGAATCCGGAGGACTTTGAAACCTTTGCGCACGATTTGGAAGACAATGAGCGCATGGTTGCCATTGGTTTTTGGTCTCACGAAGGAAGTGATGCATTTACTGCGAAAGAGTTAAATGAGGGATTGCCTGTTGACGCGTGGATAGCGCAGTTTCATTTCATCCTAGATTATTACGGGGCTGAAAAATGTAAACTCATTTCATACAGCATGGGTGGAAGGTTGGGCCTTATGCTTCTTCAAGCATCTGGGGAAAATATTTCATCGGCCAGATTTTTAGCCAGCGACGGACTAACCCGAAACAAGTTCTACGCCTTCACAGTTGGTACTATATTGGGAAGAAGCATTGCGAATGGATTGAAGAAAAACGGCAGTTTTGTTATTCACTTCGCGCGTCTTTTAAAAAATTTAAAATTGCTTCCTGTAAAGTTGTTTCGATTTGTTGAATTCTACATGCACGAACGCAAGGTTCGCGAGCAGGTTTTCGATGTTTGGATGGGCTATCGGAGATGCTATCCGAAAATGAAGTTCATTGCTCAATCCATTGAGCAGAATAAAATTCCAACTGAGTTTATTTTCGGGAAGTATGACGTGGTGATTCCATGGAAGCATGGGAACGAATTGCGAAGGCTTACCGCTCATCTTCCTTTTGTGAAATGGGAGGTTGTTGATAAGGGGCATCGGTTAATGTGACGTTGTCAACAACTGTTAAAATCTCTACTTGCACCCAAACGGTTTCGGGTTGTACTTTCGCAATCGTATTAGAAAAACGCCTCTTACTTCATCCTACGAAGTGAGATAAAAAAAAAATGCCCAAAGACAAAAGCATTAAGTCGGTCCTTATTATCGGTTCAGGACCTATCGTTATCGGACAAGCATGTGAATTTGATTACTCTGGAAGCCAAGCTGCGCGCTCGTTGCGAGAAGAAGGCATAGAGGTAACCCTTATCAATAGCAACCCCGCAACCATTATGACAGATAAGGTGGTTGCAGACAATGTGTACTTGCTTCCTTTAGAGCCAGCCAGCATTGAGACCATTCTTAAAAATCACAAAATCGACGTTGTTCTTCCAACCATGGGCGGACAAACCGCTTTAAACCTAGCTATTCAATGCGAAGAAAGCGGCATGTGGGAACAATACGGCGTTCGAATGGTCGGAGTAGATACTAAGGCCATTGAGATTACTGAAAATCGCGAGGCGTTTCGCGATTTAATGACAGAAATCGGCGTGCCTATGGCGCCGCAATTAACCGCAAAGTCTTTCCTTGAAGGAAAAGAAATTGCACAGCAATTCGGATTCCCACTTTGCATTCGTCCTTCATACACCCTAGGAGGTTCCGGAGCAAGTTTGGTATATAACCAAGCAGACTTTGATCGCCTGCTTACGCGCGGATTGCACCTTTCCCCTATTCATGAAGTCATGATAGACAAAGCCCTTATGGGTTGGAAAGAATACGAGTTGGAATTGCTTCGCGATGCCAACGACAACGTAGTGATTATCTGTAGTATTGAAAACTTCGATCCTATTGGAATTCACACCGGAGACAGCATTACCGTTGCTCCAGCCATGACTTTAAGCGATACCACCTTCCAAAAGATGCGCGACATGGCCATTAAAATGATGCGCGCAATTGGAAATTTCGCAGGTGGATGTAACGTGCAATTTGCGGTTTCTCCAGATGCAAACGAAGACATCATTGCCATTGAAATTAATCCGCGCGTTTCGCGCTCTTCGGCATTGGCGTCGAAAGCAACTGGATACCCGATTGCAAAAATTGCCTCGAAGTTGGCGATTGGATATCACCTCGATGAACTTCAAAACCAAATCACCAAGAGTACCTCGGCTTTATTCGAGCCAACCTTAGATTACGTTATCGTGAAAATTCCACGTTGGAACTTCGATAAATTCCCTGGAAGTAATCGTGAGCTTGGTTTGCAAATGAAGAGTGTAGGTGAAGTAATGGGAATCGGAAGAAGCTTCCAAGAAGCACTTCAAAAAGCTTGTCAATCGTTAGAAATCAATCGCAACGGACTTGGTGCAGACGGAAAAGAACTTCGTGATCAGCAAGAAATTTTAAACTCATTGGAACACCCAAGTTGGAACCGTATTTTCCACATTTACGACGCCATTAAATTGGGAATACCCTTCAAAACCATTCAAGAAAAAACACGCATCGATTTGTGGTTCTTGAAACAAATTGAAGAGCTCATTCAACTTGAACGTGTGATTGAAAAACAATCGCTTCAAACCATTACGAAGGAATTGCTATTCGAGGCAAAACAGAAAGGATATGCCGACAGACAGATTGCGCATCTCTTGAAATGTTTGGAAAGCGAGGTATACGCGAAGCGCGACGAGATGGGCATTCAGCGTGTGTATAAATTGGTTGATACATGTGCGGCAGAGTTCGAAGCGAAGACTCCATATTACTACAGCACCTTTGAATACGAGAATGAAAGTGTTCGTTCAGAAAACAAAAAAGTTATTGTTTTGGGAAGCGGCCCGAACCGCATTGGTCAAGGTATTGAGTTCGACTACTCGTGCGTGCACGGAGTCCTTGCCGCAAAGGAATGCGGTTACGAAACCATCATGATTAACTGCAATCCGGAAACCGTTTCAACCGATTTCGACACTGCAGACAAACTGTATTTCGAGCCGGTATTCTGGGAACACATTTACGATATCATTCGTCATGAAAACCCCGTGGGAGTTATTGTTCAGCTTGGCGGACAAACAGCTTTGAAGCTCGCTGAAAAATTACAACGTTACGGAATTAAAATATTAGGAACCTCATTCGACGCCTTGGACTTGGCGGAAGACAGAGGTCGTTTTTCAAATTGTTTGAAGGAAAACAACATCCCTTATCCGAAATTTGGAGTGGTTGAAAACGCAGAGCAAGCCATTGAGTTATCGAAAGACTTAGGCTTCCCGTTGTTGGTTCGTCCGAGTTATGTGTTGGGCGGACAAAAGATGAAAATCGTGATTAACGAAAACGAATTGGAGCAACACGTGGTGAACATTCTTCGCGACATGCCCGACAATCAGATTTTGTTAGACCATTTCTTGGAAGGCGCTATTGAAGCGGAAGCCGACGCGATATGTGACGGAGAAGATGTTTACATCATTGGTATTATGCAGCACATTGAGCCTGCTGGAATTCACAGTGGCGACTCCTACGGTGTTCTTCCTCCGTATAACTTGGGCGACCTTGTAATGACGCAGATTGAAGAGCACACCAAGAAGATTGCTGTAGCACTTGGAACGGTAGGATTGATTAACATTCAGTTCGCCATTAAAAACGACGTAGTGTACATTATTGAAGCGAATCCACGTGCGTCGCGGACGGTGCCGTTCATTGCGAAAGCCTACGACGAACCGTATGTTAACTACGCAACGAAAGTTATGTTGGGTGAAGTAAAAATTAAGGACATCAACTTCCAACCTAAACGCAACGGATACGCAATTAAGATACCTGTATTCAGCTACGAGAAATTCCCTGAAGTAAACAAGGAACTCGGTCCGGAAATGAAATCAACGGGCGAAGCCATCCGATTCATCAAAGACCTGAAGGATCCGTTTTTCAGACAAATTTTTTCGGAGCGAAATCTTTATTTATCGAAATAAAAATCGAAGCTAGCTTCGATCAATCACTACGTGATCAATCACCTTCGGTGATTAATCCTGTGGATCAATTCTTCGAATCAATCACTGCGTGAGAAATCACTTAAGGTGATCAATCCTGCGGATCAATTCTACGAATCAATCACTGCGTGATCAATCGCGTTGCGATGAATCGTTCAGATTAATCCGAAGGATTGATTGCGAAGCAATTGATTTGTCGAAGACAAATTGATCACCGAAGGTGAGTTATGCTTATTTATTCCAGAATTTCAACAAATCAACTCAAACTTCCTTGCTGCAAATCAATATTCATGGGATTTCCAAGCATTTTGAAACTTAAAAAGTCGAACATATCGATTGCCTAAATATTCGCATTTATCAGAGGAGATTTGCCAAAAATCTCAATTATGCTACCCATGTATCAATACAGCGAAGAACTTGCAACAAATGTCCTTGACATTATTAGCAAACTTCCAGATTATCAAAAAAGGTCATCAATGGTTGATCAGCTTCGACGAAGCGCGACATCAGTTTTTGCCAATATGAACGAAGCAAAATCATCTCAATCGAAGAGAGATTATGTTCACAAACTTTCAATTGCTTTAAAAGAATGCAGAGAAAGTGAAGGATGGATTAAGCTTCTTCACCGTGCTGAAATATTATCACTTACTGATTATGAAATTATCAGAGGAAACCTTCGAAAAGTTGGTGGCGCCCTTTATGCGGTGATCAGGGCGATGAAGAAAAAACTTTAAATCCGAAGGATTGATCCGTAGGATTGATCACGCAGTGATTAAAGCCCTTTAATGTAATTGTTAAACGAATCATTAAACGCCGTGCCGCCAGCTGTGCGGTGTTTGGACAGTTGTTTGAATTCCACCAAAGCCCACAAGACAAATTCCATAAGGAAGGGTACGTCGATGGTTGCAACCTTTGGCTGATACCTGTTCAATAAAATCACCAAGGGTTCAATGGAAAGGAGCGCTTTCACGTAGGTTTCTTCGTTCGATTCGTCGGTGAGTTCAAATGCGTCTGCTTCGAAAAACCAGTTGATGATTTCATCGTAAGGAGTTTCTTGATCTTGCTTCTTCAGTTTTTCAATCTTCGGGAAGTATTGAACGAACAAGGTTTTGGTGGCTTCAGCAATCAGATGATTCGCAACAAATGCCGTTCCTTCTTGCTCGCCTTCGTAAACCAATTCAACCTTTCCGGTTATAGATGGAATCATACCCATGAGATCGCTGAAGCGAACAGTGGTTTTCTTTTCACCGTTCATTAACGCGC
>CAYLOT010000032.1:0-13633 GCA_964385405.1 uncultured Chryseobacterium sp.
GGAGCACCAATGTTTTCAACTTCACTGAAGGTTCCATCGTCGTTCATTTTCGCGTAGAAGAAATCCATTCCTCCAACTCCCAAATGTCCATCGCTTGAAAAATAAATGGTGTGACTGTCGCTGTGAATGAATGGTGCTTTTTCTTGTCCCTTCGTGTTAATCGAAGTTGGAAGTGGCGTGCACTTGCCCCATGAACCATCTGCTTGCCTCTTCGAAATAAATAAGTCGTGACTAAAATTTCCTGAATTGTCTTTCATACATTCCGGACGAACTGCCGCGAAGATGAGTGTTTGCCCGTCACCACTTAAAGAAGGTTGAGCCTCCCAACCGTCGGGCGTATTCACTCCTTCACCCAAACTCACCCAGTCGCTCCAGACATAGCCTATGCTGCCGTCGTCTTTGGTAATGCGTTCGAATCGGGTTGAAAACAAATCAATGTTGTTTGCGTTTTTTGCATTTGGATTCGACTTCGCGATAATGAGCTCTTTGTTATCGATTGACAGCGTTGCTCCTCCGTAAGAGCCGCCCTTGTTGAAAGGCGGAGGAAGAGCAGATCCATTGTCGAATTGTGCATTAATATCGGCTCGCTTGCTCCAGGTAAATTCTTCCACTTCCTTACTTGTGAAATCACCTTTCGCTTGTTTAATGAGTAAACGTGTGAAAAATAAAATTTCCCCATCGGGTGAAATCATGGGAAGGTATTCATCACTTAGCGTAGAGACTCCTGTTACTTTTTTCGGTTTGAAGACATAGTCTTTGTTTCCGTTGAAGATTTTGTTGTAGGCTTTTACTGAAATTAATGCCTCTTCCACTTCCTTGTATTTTTTATCGTAATTCGAATTGAATTTCGTGGGATCACTATCGGGAAAACGCAAGAACTTTTCGAAACATACTGTGGCCTCGTCATACTCTTGATTGGCGTAATGCATGGCGCCCAAGAAGTAATACATTTCCGAATGGTACTCTTCGCACTTGGCTTTCAGTTCTGCGTAGAGGCGAATGGTTTCTTCAAAACCTGAACCTTGTCTTTTCGCACGCAGGAATTTCATTTCACCCAATTGCAACATGCAGGGCAAGCATTCACCGTCTTGTTCCAAGGCTTGTTCAAGAAATACAATACGCTCATCGCTTGGGTACTTCTTTCCATCAGCAGCCTTATCTAATAATTTTTGAATGTTCTTCGAAGGTGTGTATTCGCAACTTTGAGCATTCATTCTTCCAAATGAACAACAAATTGCGATGAGTATGAATAAACTTTTATTCATGTTGAAAGAATCAAATTTGATGTCCCATTTTTTCACGTTTGGTATTCAAATATTTTTTATTTGACTCGAATTCTTTACCGTGCAGGGGGACGCGTTCAATGCTTGCAAAACCTATGCCTTCAAGTGCTTCCAATTTCAGTGGATTGTTCGTAAGCAATTTCACATGCTGAACGCCCAATTCCAAAAGTATTTTTACTGCTTGATCGAAGGTGCGCAAATCGGCATCGAAGCCCAATGCATGGTTCGCCTCAATGGTATCCATTCCCTTTTCTTGGAATTGGTAAGCCTTCAACTTATTTACAAGTCCAATACCTCTTCCTTCTTGACGCAAGTAAATGAGAACACCCTTTTGTTCTCCGCATTGTTTAAGCGCCGCGTGCAGCTGATCTCCGCAATCGCATTTGCGAGAACCGAAGACATCGCCTGTCATACATTCTGAATGAATTCTTACAACTACCGGTTTCGATAAATCGCATGCAGGATGAACCAACGCCAAGTTTGGAAGTTCAGCATTGCCGCTATCGAACGCCTTTATTTCAAAGTCGCCGTATTGGGTAGGAAGAAAAGTTGATACAAGCTCCACTATCGTTTTGAATTAGAACTTCAAAGATAGTGGTGAATGGGCATTAATTGCTTTTCGCAGGCAACAAGAAACAAGACAATCCTCCAAGAATTAAACTTGTTCCAGCAAGTACCATTGTAAAAATTATTTGATCACCAAAAAGGGTTTTGTAAGCCCAATTGATACCCCCTAATGCTGCTACTATTTGAGGTATAACAATGAACATATTGAAAATCCCCATGGAAACACCCATCTTCTCTGGTCGAACAGAGCTTGAAAGAATAGCATAAGGCATGGACAGGATACTTCCCCAGGCTATTCCAACTAGAGCAAAACTTAGGTTCATGATACTCGCGAACTCTTTATTCGCGCTGAACAAAAGAAGAAATCCTATACCCCCAGCAACCAACGAAGCAAAGTGAATCATTCTTCTATTCACTCCTTTTTTCGCCGTGTATAGCGTAAGAACCAAGGCGAAAACCATGGAACTAAGTCCGTACATACCCATTGAACTTCCAACTAGATTCGCGGCATCGTTGTATGACGCAAAGGTAACTTCGAAGTTTGCAGATCCCTTTTCTGGCATTGGTGCGTTGTACACATGTTCTGTCAAAGCTGGCACAGCGAAAGACCACATTGTAAAGAAAGCAAACCAACTGAAGAACTGAACTAGTCCTAGCTTCCACATAACGGAAGGCATATAAGTAAAGTTCTTTCCTATTTCTATTAATCCGTTTACAAATCCTTTTGTTTCTTCACGCTCCTTTCTGAAAGCCTCCATGTCTGCTGGCGCATCCTCCTTCGTGGTAAAGACAGTCCATAAAATGGACGTCATGAAAACGAGCGCCCCAATTGCGAAGCCCCAAATCACAGAAGACGGCACATGCCCTTCTTCTGCTGTATTCGAGAAACCAAGAAAACTTAAAAACCAGGGAAGGTTGCTCGCTATCCAAGTTCCGATACCTATGATTAATGTTTGAACTACGAAACCATAGGAGCGCTGATTTTCTGGAAGCTTATCCGCAACCAATGCTCGAAACGGTTCCATGGAAATATTTATGGAAGCATCCATTACCCACAAGAATCCCGCTGCAATCATAAGCGTTGGCGAATAAGGCACAAAAAATAACGCAATAGAACTTAGAACAGCACCTATCAAAAAATAAGGCCTCCGTCTTCCCAATCTTGGATGCCAGGTGCGATCACTTAAAAAGCCGATAATGGGTTGAACAATGAGTCCTGTTAACGGTGCTGCCACCCATAACATGGGTATGCTGTCTTCCGACGCGCCGAGCGCTTGAAAAATGCGCGACATAAATCCACCTTGAAGTGCAAATCCAAATTGAATTCCCATGAACCCAAAACTCATGTTCCAGATTTGCCAAAAACTTAATCGTTGCTTATTCATACCTGCAAGATATAGAAAGTGTACGAAATACACTCACTCGCAGAAAAGATTTTTACAGTTCGAAAACAACCCCTTCGTTGGCAACCTCTGTATTGGGAAATACAGTCATAGCCTCTAACTTGAAGATCTCATCTTCGCTATATCTGCTGCTATAATGTCCTACAACCAATTTCTTCGCATTCGCCATTTTCGCAATTGTAGCCGCTTGAATTGTTGTAGAGTGGAAGGTCTTTTTCGCGCGTTCTGTGTCTTCTGCTAGAAACGTGGTTTCGTGATAGACTAAATCTGAATTTAGAATGAATGGCACTATTCGTTCATCATAAGCCGTATCAGAGCAATAGGCGTATCTGCGAATTGGTGTGGAGGGACTTGTTACCTTTCCAAATGGAATTGTTTCATTTTCGCGTTCAACATCTATTCCCTTCTTCAACAATAATATTTCAGATGGTTGAAGTTTGAATTCAATAATGGCCCACTTCTCAACGTTTAATTTACGTTCTTTTTCCTCGAAAACAAATCCGGTGCAAGGCACCCTGTGCTTCAACGGAAAAGAAAAAACACGCACAGTATCATCTTCAAAAATGAGTTGCTTTTCTTTGTCTTGTGTTTCAACAAAATTCAATTCGTATTCAAAATACGAATCAGAAACTTTGAATTGAAGCCGAATGACTTCTTCCAAACCTGGAGGACCATAAATTGTCAATGGGGTTTTCCTTCCCAATAAATTATAGGTGCTCAGCAATCCAATCAAACCAAAGAAATGATCACCATGGAGATGCGAAATAAAGATAGCTTGGATACGCTGCATCTTCACCTTGAATTTCCGCAATTGCATCTGTGTTCCTTCCCCACAGTCTATCAAAAAATATTTGTCGTGCACATTCACCACCTGCGCCGTAGGCTTGTGTCGCGAGGTTGGCGTTGCGGCGCCACATCCGAGTATGGTTACTTGAAACTGCATAAAAAAAGAAAACCGTCTCGTGTGAGACGAGACGGTTTCAAAGGTCGTGAATAATTTCGATTAGTGTTGAACTTGAATCAACTTCTCTGCAACATTCTTTCCTGAAACAAGACGAGCCACGTAGTTTCCTACAGGAAGGTTCGAAGTGTTCAAACGGTAAGTGTTCGCACCTGGAGTTGTCATTGTTTTCTCAGAGAAAACCAATTGACCCATCGTGTTGTAAACAGAGACTTCAGCCTGCTCGTTAGAACCCATTGGGAAAGTAACCAAAGTGAATTCGTTTGCTGGGTTCGGAGAAACTCTAACTACGTCATTGAAAGAAACCTCCTCTGTAACGCTATTTCCAGAAAAGTCAAGAGTATATCCTGTAAATTCATACGGTACATCACCCAAAAGAAGTAGGTTTGCAGTTACTGCGATCTTTACAGGATAGATTCCTGTTTGATTTGGAGTTCCTGTAATATCACCGCAATAAGCAGAACCTGCACCGAACAAACATGGATCTGCGTACTCGCCGTTGTTGTTACAAGAGATCGAAAGACCTAATCCTGACAAATCAGCCCACGTGGTATCAACGTCAGACACGATCCCGTAAAACACGGCATCCAAGTGAATTGAATTAATTGAAATAAATGCTGGATAAGTTGGGTCTATATCGGCAGCTGTTGTTGGGGTTCTTACATAAAGAACATCCGCGTATGGTTGCCCCTGCAGTCCAGGAGCAAAGTTCTCTCCTATTGTTGGATTTGGACTAACACCAAACGTTTGACCAGCCCAATCATAATCGGCCGAATTACACTGCGCAACTGTAGAATGAGAAAAAGCTACAAGAGCAAAAATTGAAAGTAATAGTTTATTCATATAGGGTTTAGATTTCACGTTCAAGTTCTTCCATATACACCAAATCAATGGCCTCACTTAGAGTTGGGGTAATCTTAAATACCGAATCAAGCTGTGAGATGGAAATTAATTTTTTAACTGTTTCTTGTAATCCACAAACTACAAATGAACCATTTGCCTCCTTGCAGAGACGATGACTAACTAACAGTGCTGTAAGTCCTGAAGAGTCTATATACTTCGTAAATGAAAGATCGACAATAATATTCTTGTTATTTGCCTTGTTCAAAAGCGTAACCTCCGTCTTGAGATCAGGTGCGCATATAGCATCGAGTTTCTCCACACTAGAAGTCACAACTACCAATTTATCTTTATGACTAGAAGTAAAATTCATTTATACCGATTTCATCAAATTTAAGTAAATTCAAGAACAAAGCAAAAAAAAGCGTCGAAAATCAACCGACTCTCTTTATCCCTTGCGCAAGTAGAAAGATAGTTGCCATTCGAATAGCAACACCATTCTCGACTTGATTTAGGATAATACTGTTGTTGCCATCTGCAACTTCGCTAGAAATTTCCACCCCTCTGTTGATAGGACCCGGGTGCATGATCACGATTTCCCTACCCAAGGAGTTCAAACGATCTTGGGTTAGACCGAACAATTCTGAATATTCTCGAAGACTTGGAAAATATGGTATTCCCGCGTCTTGTCTCTCTAATTGAATACGCAACATATTAGCAACATCGCACCACTCCAAAGCACGTTGAAGATTGTTTTCTACTTTAACTCCTAACGCCTCAATATGCTTCGGGATTAACGTTGTTGGTCCGCACACCATGACTTCAGCACCCAACTTCTGAAGGCAATAGATGTTACTCAAGGCAACGCGACTGTGGGTAATATCTCCAACAATCACCACTTTCTTACCTTTGACTTCACCTAATTTTTCTCTGATTGAAAATGCATCTAGTAATCCTTGTGTTGGATGCTCGTGCGTTCCGTCACCTGCGTTTACAACGACTGTGTTGGTTCTTTCGGCAAGAAATTGACAAGCACCTGGGGATGCATGTCGCATAACCACCATGTCTACCTTCATTGCCAAGATATTATTCACTGTATCGATGAGTGTTTCACCCTTCTTCACTGAAGATGTTGAGGCAGAAAAATTCACTACATCAGCTCCCAACCTCTTCTCGGCCAACTCGAAACTTAAGCGCGTACGTGTTGAATTTTCAAAAAACAAATTTGCTACCGTAATATCTCTTAAAGAAGGAACTTTCTTGATAGGTCTATTTAATACTTCTTTGAACTCATCTGCTTGCGAAAAAATCAAGTCAATGTCCGCTTTTTTCAGCGGCTCAATGGCAATGAGGTGTTTGGTGCTCAGCTTCATTTCAGTCGTTCAAAAAAATTACATAATCTTCCTTTTCTCCATCACTCTTCCACATGACTCTCACTCGTTGGTTATCGAAACTCTCCACTTCCTTACCCACATATGTTGCTTCAATTGGAACCTCCCTCCCTTTCTTACGATCGATAAGTACAAGCAATTCCACCGACTTCGGTCTTCCATACTCCATTAGACCTTCCATACCTGCGCGAATGGTTCTACCTGTGTACAACACATCGTCAATCAGCACCACATTCTTCCCTTCCACACTGTGCTTCATATCTGTTGACTTTGCCAAAAGTGGTTTATCATGAATACGAAAATCGTCACGGTAAAAAGTCGGATCTACAATTCCCCACTTCACATGGTGACCTGATTTCGCTAATTCTTCTACAATACGCTCAGTAAAAAACACACCACGCGGCTGAAGTCCTATGAGAATGGTTGAAGAAAAGTCTTTGTGATTTTCGATTAATTGACGACATAACCTTTGAATGATCATATTCAGCAGTCCGCTATTGATCAAGGTAATTTTCTTTGCCATCGAATGCAAATATAGCAGAAAATTGAATTGACTACTTTTGCAATGCATGATTGGAACGGAATTAGAAAAAGCGCGAGACCTTCTACTTCAAAACGAAGTGGTTGCTATTCCTACGGAAACGGTATACGGTTTGGCTGGAAATGCCTTGAGTGAAATTGCAGTTTCGAGGATTTTCGAAGCTAAAAATCGTCCACATTTCGATCCGTTAATCGTTCATATTTCATCCATCGCAGCTGTTTCGCATTATGTGGAAGAAATTCCTGAATTGACCTTCAATTTGATGGAAAACTTTTGGCCAGGTGCTTTAACCGTACTTCTTCCGAAAAAATCATGCATCCCAGATTTAACCACTTCTGGTCTAAACGAAGTTGGAATTCGAATTCCGAATCATCCGATCACGCTTGACCTTTTAAATAGTCTTCCCTTTCCACTTGCTGCACCGAGTGCAAATCCGTTCGGATATATTAGTCCAACCACTGCAGTGCACGTAGAAGAGCAACTCGGAAATAAAATACCATACATTCTCAATGGTGGGAATTGTTCTGTGGGAATTGAATCGACAGTTCTGCGTGTTCAACACAACGAAATTGAAATACTTCGTTTAGGAGGGATTTCAGTCGAAGATCTTCAGCCTTTCACTTCCAACATTCACATTCATCAACATTCATCGAGTTCACCTGCTGCACCTGGAATGCTCACAAGTCATTACGCTCCGCGCAAACCTGTTTACGTTGGCGACATTAGCGAACTCATGAACGAATTCTCTTCTAAAAAAATCGGAGTTCTCAGTTTTAACAATGATTATCACGCTGAAGTGCAACGTATCTTAAGCAGAAGTGGGAGTTTTACTGAGGCTGCAGCTAACCTGTTCGCCTTTTTACGTGAACTCGATCAATTAGATATTGATATTATTCTCGCGGAGTTCCTTCCGAATGAAAATTTAGGACGCGCTATCAACGACAAGTTAAAGCGGGCCTCAGCGAAGTAATTCTTTCGAATTACTTCACAAATACCTGCAGAGCTCTCTCCACTTTCACTTCTTCAGCATTCATTCCTGTGGATCTCTTCGAGTAAGAGACAACATAGAAATAAACACCAGGTCCAAATTCCTTTGGATCCCAAGAACCTATCGGATCATTCACTTCTCCCACCTTCTTTCCCCAACGATTGAAGATTTCAACCTTGAAATTTGTAACCGTAGGCACCGCAGTGATTGATTGCCAATTAGGCTGAAGAGTTGGGTCTTGAGATAAGAAACTCAACACGTCATTTCTTCCATCACCATCGGCAATTACAATATTCGGCCATTCCAACAGGGTATTATCAATGAACACATGAATGGTGTCTTGCGCTTCGCAGTTTCCTATGGATGCAGTAACCGTTGTAATGATGTAGTCAAGCGGAGGCATTGGTGCAGTGGCATAGGAATTTTGAATTGTTGTTGCTGATGTATTTACATCCGTTGTTCCGTCGGTATAAAAATCCCAATCGAAGTTCGTGGCGTTCGAAGTAATGTCGAACGAGAATGTAGAAGGGTTAACAGCTGTTGCGTTCACAATTGAAACTGTAATCGGATTGACAATTACTGAAATTGTTGCACCTCCCGCGCATCCGTTTGCATCTAATCCGGCAACTGCATATGAGGCGTTCGCCAACGGTCCTACATCAGTAGTGGAAGCATTCGGTGTAGCAATGGTAGCATCTGGACCTGCTGTATTTACCCAGTTATATGAAACCAATCCGGTTGCTGTTAACTGTGCGGTTTGACATTCAATAATTGGTGATGTTGAACTAGCGGTCACAACAGGTTGCGGGAATACTGTTACTGTAACTTGGTCGGTATTCTGACATCCATTCGCATCTGTTCCAGTAACGGTATAGGTTTGGGTTGAAGCTGGATTCGCTGCTGGACTTGCTGTATTCACCCCGGTTAAACCAATAGCAGGAGACCAAGTATAAGTTGAAGCTCCGGAGGCACCGAGTGTTGTTGGAACCCCTGGACAAATTGAAGTGTTTGCTCCAGCATTGACTGTTGGTAAGGCATTCACTGAAACTTGAACTTGATCTACATTGGTACATCCATTTGCGTCGACTCCTAAAACAGTGTAGGTTGTGGTTGTGGTTGGTGATGCTGATGGCGTCGAAATATTCGGATTGTTCAAACCAACTGCTGCGCCTCCATTGATGCTCCATTGGTAGGTCGATGCCCCTGTTGCTTGAAGACTTGCAGAAGCCCCCGAACAAATAACTACATCACCTCCTGCAGATACGACAGGGAATGAATTCACGACCACATTGGTAGTGGCAGTTACTACGCATGGCGCTGAAGTGAAGGTATACGTGATTTGAGTTGTTCCAACTCCTGCGGCACTCGGTGAGAACGAACCTGTTGTAGGATCAAGAATTCCTGTTCCTGACCAAGTCCCACCAATCTGATTTGCTACCAAGGTTGTATTCAAAGAATTTAAACAAAATGGAGTCGCTGGAGTAATACTAACAGTCGGCGCGGCTACAACGTTAATAATGGTATTATCTGACGTGGGACAAATCCCACCTAAAGAATAAATAATCGTATTTGGGCCATTCACTGCTGAAGAAGGAGAGAAAACGCCGGTAACCGTATTCACACCAACACCTGACCAAGAACCGCCTGGCAAGGATGCACTCAATGTTACAAGTGAATCGTTTGAACAAAGTGGATCAATTAAGTCAGTAATCGTGACAACGGGCTGATCGACAACGGTGATTTGTGCAGTTCCTGTTGAAGCACAAACATCATTTAAGGTATAAGTTATAATAAATGGGCCACCTACTCCTGCAGCACTCGGATTGAAATTGCCGGATGGTGAAACACCGGTTCCTGAATAAGTACCTCCTGCAATATCCGCAGTAATTGCAGCAGATGCTCCAGAAACACAAAGCTGCGTTGGCGCTGTAACAACTGGTGATAATGGAGCCACAACGGTAATAGGAGTATTATCGCTTGCAGGGCATTGGCCTGCGGCAGTACAGGTAATTGAGACAACGCCCGGACCCGCAATGCTCGGGTTGAAAATGCCTGAGGGACTTACCCCTGGTCCACTCCAAACTCCACTTCCAGTGCTACAAGTAAGCGTAATTGGAGGACTTGTTAAACAAACTGGACCTACATCTGCTATCGATACCGTTGGTGTTTGAATGACTTGAATATTTGCTGTTCCCGGCAAATAGCATTGTCCTGCTGCGGGAGTGTATGTTATGGTCTGTGTTCCCTCTGCACCTGCTGGAGTAAACAATCCGGAGGCGTTTATGCCTGTTCCGCTCCAAGCACCACCTGCATTGTTTGCAATCAAAATTACAGGAGCAGCATCTGAACACAACGTGGGCGGAGCTGCAATTACTGTAGCAGTTGCAGCTTGCACTTGAATAGTTGTTGAACCCGTACTTGGACAAGCACCGCCCGTTGAATAATTGACAGTCCAAGTCCCCTGACCAACAGCGGTCGGATTGAATACACCCGTTGACGCATTCACGCCGGGTCCTGACCATGTGCCTCCGGCTATGGAGGGGGTCAATGCAACTGGACTTGCTGTTACGCACAATGGACCAGGGTTTTGAATGATTACAGGAGTGCTAGCTTGATTGTCATAAAGCTCCGTGTCTGAAGATGTTCCACCACAATCAGCGTTAGCCTGCATGCCTGTGATTGTTAATGTGAATTGGGTATCCTGCGTTGGTGCAGGAACTGTAGCTGAAATTATCCCGGATGCAGGAACTACGCCCGAAGCAACCGTAATTACTGGACCCGAGGGGTTGGCAGTCCAAGAGTAATTGAGGTTCATAGGCAAAGCCGCCGTTGAAGCTGCTGGCAAATTCAGAGGAATATTTGTAGTGGCGCAACATCCTGGATTAAAAGCTCCAGTTTGTGCACATACACCATCGCTTATCGGCGTTGCACTTGAAGGAGAGAATGTCATTGTTGTCGGAGCACCTAATCCATTAGTTCCGGTAATAGTAAGTGATGTCAGTGGGGAAATAGAACCCTGATCAGTTGAATAGCAATCCTGTACTCTTAATGTCCATGGACCTTGTGTTGCATCGCACCCATTAAGTGCAGACCAATTTATCGGTATTCCCACACCCGGGCCGTATGCTCCGAAACTACCCGACATGTTTCCTCCAGCAGCACATATATTGAAAGAATTCGTGCTTTGATTTGTAAAGCACAAATTGGCAAAATTGTTAGCTCCGTTACAGTTAATGGCCTGACCAATGGAACTGCTATATGGACTAAGTAATACTGTTGGACTTCCGCAAGAAGCTGGACCTACCAAGGAAAATGTCAAATCACTATTAAATGAATGCGTACCCGATATGCAAATACTAATATTCGAAGTGGGACCAATAATAACTGGAGAAGAAAGATCAGGCGGTGAGTTATAATACGGCGTTGCCGATCCTAAATTAACCAAGGCAGAGAGATTTATAGTACCTCCACAACCTGCGGGTATAGGCGCAACATCTACTGAAGTTGGAGCAGTCACAGAAGATACCCATGCAACATCGGCCCCCATAAAAGTATTAAATGCATCAGTTATAACCACTCTATATCCGCCAGGGCCAACTCCTGCTAGACTCTGAGGGCTTAACACCAATGGTGCCGAAAAGAAAAAATCCCACGTGCCAGTGAATGGGTTATAATATTGCCAAGTATAATTGTATAATCCGACCATACTTGGCGGCGAAGTTGCTATCAAATCAGCCGTATTAGAGCCACAAACAAAAAACACCGAATCATTTGGCTGTCCGTTTGTATAGCTTGTCAGAGAAGACCCAGCGCATGTTGGACATGAGAATATTTGAGCTTTCGCATCAAAAGAAAGAAGCAAAAGAAACAGAGACAAATAAAGTGTTCTCATGATAAAATGATGAGTAGATTATTGATTGATCAAATGAAAATAGCGAAGGAAATCTATAGGAGTCACAACAACATTTTGGTTCTCTTCGCGAATTTCAATTTGCGAAACCTCCATTGAACCAAAAACTTTCATCCACACTCCCCAATGCACGCCTTCCACAAATTTTAATGTTAGTTCATTGTCATTCACAAATACTTGAAAGTACTTTGTGTTATTCTCTAAATACTTCAACAACCCCTCAACGTTTGCATTAGACCCAGGTGTCAATTGGAATTTCACCGGATGATAACCTTCTTCAACTACTGAAAAATTCGTTGAAGAACTGAAGGTTAATTGAGCATTCTGAGAAAACGTATGCGCTACTAGAATAAATACAAAAACAAAGAAGGCTAAGGCATTTTTCATTTATATCAAATTTTACGTATGCAATATAAGACTGAAAATAGCTTCACTAAATTGCCTTTTCAGTCATTTTAATCTCTTCGAATAAATATTTCTGATTCCTAGTTTTGAAAAGTACCTTTGCCCCGCAAATGAACTTCAGTCGTCATCTTCAAAAAACTGTCTTTCGAGCGGTGCAGCAAGCGAGCATTGAGCAAAATGCCGAAGCCTTCGTTATCGGAGGATATGTGCGCGACCTCATGCTCAAACGTCTGAATAAAGACATTGACATTGTTACCAGCGGAGATGGACCAACGCTCGCTAATAGAACAGCAGAAATACTTGGCGTAAAACGAGTATCCATTTTTGCAAATTTCGGAACGGCTCATTTTGTCTACAAGGGCAGTGAAGTTGAATTTGTTTCTGCTCGAAAAGAGTCCTACAGAGCTAGTAGTAGAAAACCAGATGTTGAGAAAGGAAGCTTGGAAGACGACCAAATGCGCAGAGACTTTACTGTTAACGCCATGGCTCTCTCCCTTCAAGAAGCATCATTCGGAGAATTGGTAGACCCGTTCGATGGACTTGAAGATCTCGAAAACAAAATTCTTCGTACGCCTTTGGAGCCATCAATTACGTACAGCGATGACCCCTTGCGTATGATGCGTGCTGTGCGCTTCGCTTCACAATTGAACTTCACCATTGAAGAGAAAAGTTTGCAAGCCATAAAAGAAAATGCGGCCCGTTTGGAAATCGTAAGCGTCGAAAGAATTATGGTTGAATTCAATAAGATTCTTCTTTCGAAGAAACCCTCAGTTGGATTGAAACTACTTTTCGAAACCGAACTTCTTCACCAATTCTTTCCCGAAATGGTGAAACTTCATGGTGTTGAAAAGAGAAATAACAACGCTCACAAAGACAACTTTTTTCACACCTTGGAAGTGGTAGACAACCTTCGAATGAATACCACCAATCTTTGGTTACTTTGGGGAGCCGTTCTTCACGACATTGCAAAGCCTCACACTAAACGTTTCGAAGAAGGCATCGGCTGGACTTTCCACGGTCATGAAGACGTTGGAGCCCGCTGGGTTCCGAAAATTTTTCAACGACTGAAACTTCCGCTCGATCATCAAATGAAATACGTGCAGAAGCTGGTAGCGCTTCACCTGCGCCCGATTGCATTAACGAAAGATGAAATTTCAGACTCTGCCGTCCGAAGATTGCTGTTTGAAGCGGGCGATGACATAGACGACTTAATGCTCTTATGTCAGGCCGATATCACATCAAAAAATGAAGCGAAAGTAAAACGCTACCTTGCGAATTACGAAAAGGTAAAGTTGAAATTGGTAGAACTTGAAGAGAAAGACCGTGTTCGAAATTTCCAACCTC
>CAYLOT010000033.1:0-12494 GCA_964385405.1 uncultured Chryseobacterium sp.
AAGTTGAAATTGGTAGAACTTGAAGAGAAAGACCGTGTTCGAAATTTCCAACCTCCGGTGAGCGGAGAGCTCATTATGAAAACATTCAATTTGCAACCTTGCAAGGAAGTGGGTGAAATAAAAAACGCAATCAAGGATGCTATTCTCGATGGTAAAATTCAGAACAATTTTGAAGAGGCCTTCGCTCACATGATTGAGCTTGGCAAGGCATTGAATCTAACTCCGAAGAACTAACGAATCAAGAGAAGTTTTCCTAACTCAACCTTCGTTTTAAATACACCGAAGGCCACGGTGGCGGTCTCGCCTACAACTTCCAGAATTTCTCCTACTTGCTGCGTTTTTTCAAGACGAACGGTTGCACCTGGTATCATTTTCTTTCGATCTTGAATCACTTTTTCTTTACGCTCTTTTTTAACCTTCGATTCCGTTAAAACCTTTTTCTTTTTTCGTGATTCTTCGCGCTCTGTTTTTTCAACCGCGACAAACTTCTTCAACTCTTCTAAAACATCTTTGTTCTTCGCGCGAAGATTGAATTTCTCTACCAACTGATCGGCCTTCTTTCCTAAAATAATGTACTTGTTATTCCTCTCGGAAGTCAAATGCTGTTTATCTAATTTATCTTGAAGCTTTTCCAATTTAGATTGAAAAGATTGCTCCTCTTTTCTTGCACTTGCCTCTTGCTTTCTTGCTGCTGCTATCCCCTGCTCCAACTCTGATTTCTGACGTTGTAAATCGGAAAGCAAGCTGTCCATTTCAATTTTCTGTTTGCTTAACTTCTTCTTCGCGCGATCCAACAAATCTTCTGGAATTCCATTCATCTTCGCCACCTCAAAAGTGAATGATGAACCTGGTTCACCCACGCTCAAAATATATGTTGGCTCAAGCGTTTCCGTGTTGAAAAGCATACATCCATTCACCGCATTTCGCAGTTGCGAAGCCTTAATTTTAATGGGAGAAAAGTGTGTGGTAATTACTCCGAAAGATTTTCTAACGTACAGCTCTTCAAAGAATACTTCCGCAAGAGCACCACCCAACTCAGGATCAGACCCCGTTCCGAATTCGTCTAACAAAATCAAAGATCTTCTATTCGCAGAATCCAAGAAAAACTTCATGCGCTTCAGACGATATGAATAGGTTGAAAGCTGATTTTCGATGCTCTGATTGTCCCCAATATCGGTAAGTATGCAATCGAATCTGCTCAACACACTCGACTCTTCCGCAGGCACTAGCAATGCGCATTCCCACATGAGTTGAATCAATCCGACTGTCTTTAGGGTAATACTCTTTCCCCCAGCATTCGGACCCGAAATCACCATCATGCGCTGCTGCGCGTTCAATTCCAAAGATTGCGGAACAGTCTTCATTCCACGTTCTGCATTTTTTAAAAGCAAAAGTGGATGAAAAGCCTTGTTCAGTTTCACGGTAGGTTCCGATACAAACTGAACCTTTTGCGCATCCATGAGAATGGCCAAGCGCACACGCGCTTGAATGTTGTCTAATCGCATGAGTGTATCCAACACCGACTTCAACAAGGCGGCATGCCCGGAAAGATATCGGGTCAAACGCTGTAAAATCTTGCGAATCTCTGCGCGCTCATCGCCGAACAACATTTCCAATTGCGAATTCAAAAGCGTATTCACCGCCGGCTCTATGTAGGTCAAAACACCCGTCTTGCTTGTACCCAAAACATTGCCGGGCACCTTGCGTTTGTAAACGCTTAATACACTAAGCACTCTTCGATCGAACAAATACGATTCGCCGGTGTCTCCTAAAAATCCCTTTCCTTGACAATCTTTCATGACTCTCATGAAATTCTTAGAAATCTCTCTTCGCTTAGAGACTATTTCCTGACGAATATCGGAGAGGTCATTCGATGCTTCATCGCGAACAAGCCATTTCGCATCGAAGATTTTTAAGATTTCAATCTCGATCTCATCGGTGTACTCGCAAGCTTGAATCAATTCATTCAAACACGGAACCGAAAGGCGCACTTCCTCTGGAATCTTCTTCAACAAGCCAATAACCCGAATACCCTGAAGAATCTTCGCGAAGCTCTCTTCCGCTAACACCGCGTCTTTCACACGAAGCAATTTCAACTCTTCACCAAACTCTTTGAAATCCAATGCTGGAACGGCAATGTCGTTTTGCAAAAGTGTCTTGAGCTCGTGTGTGATCTCGAGGGTCCATTTCCACAAATCGAAATTTCCATAAGGAGAAAGTTCCAACAATGCAGCAGCAGCAGTTGGCTGCTTCGCGAAAGAAGACAGCACATTCCGAATCTCTTGAAACTCAAGATCGGTAACCAGTTGCTCATTGAAATACCTCATGGACGGCTAAAATAACACCGTCCTGTGTGAAACATGTGCAATTCAACATGAATGATTCCAACAAATTCACGAAATTAGACTCATGAAAAAGATCTTGCTCGTCTTCAAAAATCGCTACCTACTCACGCTAGCCTTGTTCGTGGTTTACAATCTTTTCATCAATAACATCGACATTCCTTTCATTATTTCTTCTCGATGGGAACTGCACAAACTGCGCGACCAAGCCGTTCAAGTGGAAAAAGAAAATCAACGCGCCAAGGAACAACTGCAAGCCATTAATGCTAAAAACTTCGAACTCGAAAAATTGGCGCGTGAAGAATATTTCATGAAGAAGCCGAACGAAGACGTATACGTCTTCAAAATAAAAAATTAAATCTCGTCTGAGATTCAAACCGCACGTGGACCCAATTCGACCACTTCCAAATTCGTGATTTTCCCTTTTTGAATTTGAAAACGCATGAGGGTGCGAACCTTATGAAAGCCATGCTTACCAGCGGCTCCAGGATTCAGATGAAGATTGCCCTGCCTCTGATTTTTTCCTGCTAAACAAATGTGTGAATGTCCGCAAATGAATACATCTATTTTTTCATCTTGAATTATTTTCGAAACACGTGCAGGATAAGACGGCGGCCTTCCTCCAATGTGCGTCATAAAAACACGCACACCTTCCACTTCGAAAATCAAATCTTCTTTCGTCATGGAACGAACCCGCGCATCGT
This sequence comes from uncultured Chryseobacterium sp., assembly GCA_964385405.1. GTDB lineage: Bacteria > Bacteroidota > Bacteroidia > Flavobacteriales_D > Sanyastnellaceae > CAIZGX01. Next base: position 3,047 of record CAYLOT010000033.1, read on the forward strand.
CGATATTCCCATAGACAATTCGAGTGACCTTCCCCATCGATTCCAATCGTGTAACTATCTCTTCCGAACCAATGTCGCCTGCATGCCAAATCTCGTCGGCATTTCGGCAATGTTCTTGTAAACGGTCATCGAAATAACCGTGTGTGTCGGAAAGTAAAACAATTTGCATTGTTCAAAAATAATTCGAACCCACTGCGGTTATCCCATTAATTCGAAGAATTTCGTAAGAACGAACAGAACGCTCAAAACAACTATGGATAGAATTATTACTTCGCTTGTTTCATTCACTTTCCTATTTATGTTGAATTCATGTTTGGCCCAGCCGCGTAAGGAATACAGCATAAAAAACAAGCGCGCCATCTCGAAATACGAAGAAGCCATTACGGCTTACGGACAATACAACTCCAACCTCGCGCTTGTTATTTTGGAAGACTTAATTCAAAGTGAGGATCAATTCGCTGAAGCATATTTTCTCATGGGACAGATCTACGCAGAAAAAAATGAAATGCAGAAAGCAATTGCTCCGCTCGAGAAAGGACTCTCCATTAACGCGAACATCTTCCCCATGGGCTATTACATGCTCGGCGAATGCTATTTCAGCGTTGCCGAATACGACAAAGCCGAGAAAGCGATCACCACCTACACGAAGATGCCCAAGCCCAACCCAAACGTGCATTACCGCGCGCAACTCATTCTTGAAAGCTGTGTGTTCGCCAAGCAAAGCATGAAGTATCCAGTACCCTTCAACCCCATTAACCTTGGAGATAAAATTAACACCGAAAACGACGAATACTTCCCGTGTATCACAGCCGACACTAAGACGCTTCTGTTTACTCGCTTATTAAACGATAAGCGCGCCTTCGAAGGCACACACGAAGACTTCTTCATGAGTGAAAGAACAGAAACGAAAAACTTCAACGAAGGTTGGAACGCTTCTCTTCCAGTAAAATCGATCAACACACTCCACAACGAAGGGGCACCCACATTAAGCGCCGACGGACAAACAATTGTATTCACTGCGTGTGAACTTCCAGGATATGAATACGGCGAAACCCGCACGGGTCTTGGAAGTTGCGACCTTTTCTATTCTCTACGAACAGCAACCGGTTGGACCGCAGCAGAAAATTTCGGCGTAGGAATCAATTCAAGTTATTGGGAAACTCAACCGAGCTTGACTGCCGATGGAGCAACTCTTTATTTCATTCGTGGAAAGAAAGGAAAAGGTGGAGCCGTAGAAGATCCGAATATTTATTTCAGTCAGATTAACGAAGCCGGCGAATGGAGCGAACCAGCGAAGGTTCCAGGATTCATAAACACCAAAGGAAGAGAAGAAAGCGTATTCGTTCATCCAGATGGACAGACCTTGTACTTCTCTTCAGACGGACATCCGGGAATGGGTGGATTAGACATTTTCGTAAGTCGTTTGCAACAAGACGGAACATGGAGCAAGCCTGTGAACTTGGGGTATCCGATCAACACCGCAGCGAATGAGAACTCCATTCAAGTTACGGCTCAAGGCGACATTGCGCTTATGGCTAGTAATCGCGAAGGTGGAAAAGGTGGATTGGATTTATACTCTTTCGAACTACCGGAAAACGTAAGACCGCGTTATGTGAGTTATGTGGAAGGATTTGTGTTCGACAGCAAAACGAATGCGCCGTTAGACGGAAAATTACAATTGTTGAATTTGAGCAACGGAGAAATCGTAGCTGAAACCTTTTCCAACAAAAGCAGAGACGGATACTTCTTGGTATGTCTTCCAGCAGGAAACGATTATGCGCTGAATGTTAGCGCGAAGAATTACCTTTTCTACTCTTCCAACTTCTCGCTACGCGATTTCACTCCATCCAGACCTTATCGTAAAGATGCGCCATTACAGAAAATGGATTCCGGTGCATCTATTGTGCTTGAAAACATCTTCTTCAAAACAAACAGTTCAAGTCTAGAGAGCGAGTCTTTTGTAGAGTTAGCGAAGTTGATTGAATTGTTGGTGAAGAACGAATCTATGCGTATTCGCATTGAAGGTCATACCGACAGCGATGGCGATGAAGCCGCCAATTTAAAACTATCGAAAGCCCGTGCACTAAGCGTGAAGACTTATTTGGAATCGAAAGGCATTGCTGCAAGCCGTATTGAATCGGAAGGTTATGGCGAAACGCAACCAATCGAATCAAACGCAACTCCGGAAGGAAAAGCTAAAAACAGAAGAACGGTTTTCAGAGTTCTTTAATGCGTTCTTCCTGGATATTGCTCTAATGCAATCTTCAAACATTCAACGGCATTGCGAAGCGCATCTTCGTTCAACACATAAGCCAATCGCACTTCATTGGTTCCAGCACCTTTTGTTGCGTAGAAACCAGTTGCTGGAGCCATCATCACTGTTTGATTGTTGTGTGAAAATTCTTCCAACATCCATTGACAGAATTTGTCTGCGTTGTCAATTGGAAGACGAGCAATGCAATAAAAGGCTCCCTTAGGATTTGGACACATAACGCCAAGAATGGCGTTCAATCCGCTCACTAAAATATCTCTGCGTTTCACGTACTCTGCTACTACTCCATCGAAGTATTCTTGCGGAGTATCCAAAGCCGCTTCTGAGGCTATCTGTCCGAATGTTGGTGGAGAAAGTCTTGCTTGCGCAAACTTCATGGCCATAGCCATGACCTCTGCGTTACGGGTAACGAGTGCACCAATGCGCGCACCGCACATGCTGTAACGTTTGCTCACACTGTCAATCATGATGGCGTGATTGTCTAACCCTTCCAAATTCATAACTGAATGCGGAACGGCTCCGTCGTACATAAACTCGCGATAAACCTCATCGGCTATCAAGAACAAATCATGCTTGATCACCAAATCGCGCAATTGCTCAAGCTCTTCCTTCGAATATAAATATCCAGTTGGATTACCCGGATTGCAGATCAAAATAGCCTTTGTATTCGATGTAATTTTTTCTTCGAAAGAGGAAATTGGAGGAAGTGCAAATCCCGTTTCAATGTATGAAGTAACAGGAACCACATTCACTCCGGCCATTACCGCGAATCCATTGTAGTTGGCGTAGAACGGTTCTGGAATAATTACCTCGTCGCCCGGATTCATACACGTCATGAACGTGAAAATCAACGCCTCTGAACCACCTGTGGTGATCATGAGTTGTTGGGGAGTTAGTGTAATATCCTTCGAAGCATAATAGCCCGTTAATCCTTTCTTGTATGAACCAATTCCATCTGAGTTGCTGTATTCAATAACCTTAATGTCAAGGGCCTTCATCTTCTCACGCACAATCTCTGGCGTTTCAATGTCGGGCTGACCAATGTTCAAGTGATAGACAGTCTTTCCCGCAGCTTTTGCAGCCTCTGAAAAAGGCACCAGCTTGCGAATTGGAGAAGATGGCATAGCCACCGCTTTCGATGAAATGTTTGGCATAGAAATAAATTTGCTCGGCAAAATTAGGCAATTCCTGTCGGCTTCCTTCTTAACTTGCTCCAATGTTATTCTTTTCATCTGAAATACACGACGGCAGTTGGAAATTGAACGAAGAAGAAAGCCGTCACATTAAAGTACTGCGCCTACATGAAGGAGAGAAATTGACCTTCACCAACGGCAAGGGCGAACGCATAGAAGCCGCTCTAGACAAGGTCGACAAGCATTGCACTTTGACGACGCTTTCGAGAGAAAGCGTTGAAAACACAAATCCAGATTTACACCTTTTTGTAGCACCCACGAAGAATGCCGATCGCATTGAATGGTTGGTTGAAAAAGCGGTTGAAATTGGAATTCGTAGCATCACATTTTTGGTTTGCGAACATTCGGAACGGGTTCGCATGAAGTCCGAGCGTATTGAGCGCGTAGCCATTTCGGCATTGAAACAGAGCCTTCAATATTCATTGCCCGAATTGCACTTCGATGTGAATTTTCAAGATGCATGGAAAAATGCCGTTGGAATGAAATTGCTTGCGCACTGCGAAGACGGCCAGAAAATTCAACTTTCAACATGGAAAGAAAAATATACGAGCCTTTCTATTTTCATTGGACCGGAAGGAGACTTTTCGGAAAATGAAATTGCATTGGCGAACGATGCTCCTGCCCTTTCCTTGGGGACAAACCGATTAAGAACTGAAACCGCTGCGCTTAAAGCACTCGTTGCAGCGCATGAATATTTCGAACGATAAACTTCTTTTATGAAACCTCTTTTCAAATCACTTCTTGTTGTTTTTATGTTGAAAGGCCTTTCAACGTTTGCGCAAGTTGAAACGCTTATTCCAATGCCTACGAGCATTGCCTATGTTCACGGAAAAGGATTTCTTTGGACAGCAGGCACGCAAGCTGAAGGGTTTGGAATGTGTCAGCAAGAAGTTGAACTTTTTAATTCTTGGTTGAAGGAAAACGAACCAGAAACTCTTGTTGAAGTTTCAAACCAAGGCGAGGAAAAACGTCAGCCGAGAAAAGTCATTTTCCAATGCACCAAAAATATTCCTTCGAATACCGAAGCCTATTATCTAACCGTTCGCGAAAATGAAATCCGGTTAACCTCTGCAACGGAAGAAGGCATTTCACGGGGCATGCAAACGTTGAAGCAATTGCTTCCGATGTATTTTAAAACGAATGAATCGTTTGCTGCATTTGAAATTCCGAGCATGGACATTTCAGACGCGCCTGCATATCCGCATCGCGGAATGCTACTCGACTGCGGAAGACATTTCATGGATGTCGCTACCGTGAAGAAGTACATAGATGCTTTGGCGTTTTACAAAATGAATGTCTTGCATTGGCACTTAACAGAAGACCAAGGCTGGCGCATTGAAATAAAAAAATATCCAGAACTTGCGCGACTTGGTTCTTACCGCATGGATAAATTCGGGAATCACGTGAGTGAAGGTTACTACACGCAAGAGCAGATCAAAGACATTGTTGCTTATGCGCAAGCCAGACACGTGACCATTATTCCGGAAATAGAAATGCCTGGTCATTCAGTTGCTGCCATAAGCGCGTACCCTTGGCTGAGTTGCACCGGAGAAAGTATTCCGGTTGAAACGGAATGGGGCGTGTTCAAGGATATTTATTGCGCGGGCAACGACAGTACTGTTCAGTTTTTGAAAGATGTGATGGACGAAGTCTGCGCACTTTTCCCAAGTAGATACATTCACATTGGCGGAGACGAAGCACCGAAATTCCGTTGGGAGCATTGCGATAAATGTCAGAAGAGAATTCATGATCACGGATTGAAAAACGAAGCGCAGTTGCAGACATGGCTCATTGAAGAAATTGCGAAGTACCTCGACACTAAAGGAAGACAGATTATTGGATGGGATGAAATTCTGGAAGGCGGAATTCCGGCTGATGCTATGATTCAGAGCTGGCGGGGCATGGAAGGAGGAATTGCCGCTGCGAAGCAAAAGCACGGTGTGGTTATGAGTCCAACATCGCATTGTTATTTAGACTACGACCTCGATAACATTAACATGGAGAAGGTCTATAACTTCAATCCGATGCCGGCTGAATTGAATGTTGAAGAAGCTAAATACATTCGCGGTGCGGAAGGAAACATGTGGACGGAAAGAGCGCCACAAGAGCTTGTCGATAGCAAAGTATTTCCAAGGTTGTTGGCGTTGAGTGAAGTGTTGTGGACCGCACCGAAGAAACGCGATTACGAAGCCTTTGCGGCTCGGGTTGATAAGAACTACGAACGCTTAGATCAGTTGAAAATTAAATACGGATTCCCCGATGTCCCATTGAATTTCCGATCACAGGTATTGCCTACCGGTGAGGTTGAAGTTCGGGCGGTGACAAGTACGAACAGTTTAATCATCGTCAACTACAGAAAAAACGAAGAAGAAACCAGACAAACCTACACCAAACCCATCATTGTAAATGAACGATACACCACGCTAAACTTTGAATATTACTTTCCTTGGAGCACAGGATTTTTCTATGAATCACGCGTGTACACTTCGAACTTAGCGACGGGTAAAAAGGTAACGCTTGCCTATACGCCGAGTGTGTATTATCCAGGTGGTGGTGAGAACGCATTGGTCGATGGAAGAATTGGCACTGAGAATTTCAGAGACGGTATTTGGCAGGGTGTTCAAGGCAAGAACATGGAAGTGGTGATTGACTTGGGCGATGTGAAGCCGTTCGAGCATGTGACCACGCGCTGGTTTCATTACGCGAATGCGTGGATCTTCCGTCCGAAAGCCGTTGAGATTTATAAGAGTTTCGACGGGAATGTGTGGGACAAAGTGGCAACTATAAATCCGAACATTGAAGAGCAAACTTCAGGAGAGCTTATTGATCAATTTAGCCACGGTATTGGTCAAGTTCAATTGGCCCGATACATCAAGGTTATCGGAGTTAACAACGGTCCTTGTCCGGAATGGCACGACGCCGTAGGCGAACCGAGTTGGTTGTTTTGTGATGAGATAGTTGTTGAATAAATCACTTGTTACTCAAGTGATCAATCACTTCGTGATCAATCAGACTTCGTCTGATCAATTGCCTTGCAATCAATCGCGGAGCGATCACTTTCCCATTGCGGCTTTCATGGCTTCTTCCAGGCAGGGTTGAACGGTATCTTCTAACCTATCTTCACGCGCACTGTCTTTTGGATATCTCTTCTCAAGAATTGCAGCCTCTTTTTCAAATTCCGCAGTTAGTTTTTCAATTTTAACTTGATCACCTGCTCTTTGGGCTTCGATCATTTGAAACATCATGTCGCAGATATACTTTCCATCTTTCTTAATCTGCTTCAGATCAGATCTACTCAATCGTTCTTGCGCAGGATCTTCATAATCGTCGGCCAAAGAAAATTTAATAGGAATAGTTAAGTACACCCGTTGTGGAACTCCGTTTTGCGTTCCTGGATTGAATTTACCTAATTGTTTGCAGGCATACAGAGCCGCGCTGTCTAATCCGGGTCCGTCTCCTACACCTTTTGTGACTTCAAAGTGGGTGGGTGTCCCATCTTTTTCAACGATGAATTTGACATACACACTCCCCTGAATATTCATCGACTTCTCGTATTCAGGATAGATTACATTGTCGAAAATTAATTGCATCATTGCATCTTCCCCGCCGATATAAGTCGGCATTTCTTGCACAAAGCTCAAAGGTTGTTGAAGAGTATCTTGCGCCGTACTAAAAAGAGGCAAGAATGCAATTACAAAGAGAAGAATCTTGTTTTTCATTAAATAAATATATACACACCACACTGAAGCTTCCAAATGAGTTATGCATTATTCGTCAAAAGACGTATAGTCTGAAAGACATTCGCCTATGGCATTCGTGCTTGCACATTAGTCGCCGACATTCGTCGTAGACATCAGCCATCGGCATTCGTGCTTGCGCATTAGTCGCAGACATTCGTTGTAGACATTAGCCAACGGCATTCGTGCTTGCACATTCGTCGCAGACATTCGCCATCGGCATTCGTGCTTGCACAAAAAAACCCTCCGAAGAGGGCTTTTCCTATTTCTATTGCTAGAAATTATTTTTTAATACGCTCTGCTACTGCTTTGAACGCTTCTGGGTGATTCATTGCCAAATCTGCAAGAACTTTTCGGTTCAATTCGATTCCGTGTGCGTGAATTTGACCCATGAATGCGCTGTACGACATTCCGTGCTGACGAGCACCGGCGTTGATACGAGCAATCCACAAAGAACGGAAATCGCGTTTGCGAAGTTTACGTCCGATGTAAGCATAACATAATGCTTTTTCTACTGAGTTTTTGGCTACTGTCCACACGTTTTTACGTGAACCGAAGTAACCTTTTGCCATTTTAAGAACTTTTCTTCTTCTGGCTCTACTGGCGACTGCATTTTTACTGCGTGGCATAACTTTTTGTTTTTAGGCGAAGGCGTTCTTTCGAACTTAAGACCTTTTACCGGGTTAAACTTTACCTTGCTTCTTTAATGAATGAACATTAGGCTACAAGCAACTGCGCCTTGATTGATCTCTCGTCAGATGGGTGTACAAGACCAGTCTTAGTCAAGTTGCGCTTTTGCTTAGTGCCCTTCTTGGTTAAGATGTGTCTCTTGAACGCCTTCTTACGCTTAATCTTACCGGATCCAGTTACCTGGAAACGCTTCTTAGCGCCGGATTTTGTTTTCGCTTTTGGCATTTTATTTAGGTGTTAGAATTATTTCTTTTTTGGGTTTATTACAACAAACATTTTCTTCCCTTCTAATTTCGGCAACAACTCTGGAGTTCCTAACTCTGCCAGTTCTTGAACGAATTTCAACAACAATATCTCCCCACGTTCTTTAGAAACAATGGAACGTCCTTTAAAGAAAACGTAAGCTCTAACCTTACTTCCTTCTTTCAAGAACTCTTGCGCGTGCTTCAACTTAAATTGAAAATCGTGATCGTCCGTATTAGGACCGAAACGAATTTCTTTTACAGTTACGTTTACCTGCTTCGCCTTCATCTCCTTCTGTTTCTTCTTTTGATCGTAAAGAAACTTGCGGTAATCGATGATTCTGCAAACCGGTGGAACGGCATTCGGCGAAATCTCCACGAGATCAGCCTCTAATTCTTGAGCCAGTTTTAGTGCCTTTTCTCTTGAATACACCCCAACTTCCACATTCTCTCCAACCAAACGTACTTCGGCTGCGCTAATGCGATCGTTAATTTTGTGTTCTGGTTCAAAGATGCGTCTGCCTCTCATCTCGCGCTTTATGATATTTCCTCCTTGTTTATTAAATTTCTTTTAACATGCTCGCCACTTCATTATTCACCATGGTAGCGAAATCTTCAATGCTAAACACTCCCAAATCTCCTTCGCCTTTTTTGCGTGCAGATACTGAATTTGCTAGCATTTCGCTCTCTCCTACCACCAACATGTACGTCACTTTTGCAAGCTCCGCTTCACGTATTTTCTTACCCACTTTTTCGTTCGTGTCGTCAACGAGCGCGCGAATATCGGAAATTTCTAGCGTATTTGCTACTTTTTTTGCGTATTCGTTGTATTTCTCGCTCACAGGAAGAATTCGAACTTGCTCTGGCGTTAACCACAACGGGAACTGACCAGCGCAATGTTCAATTAAAATAGCCACAAAACGCTCCATACTTCCGAACGGCGCGCGGTGAATCATTACCGGTCTGTGCTTTTGATTATCTGCCCCCGTATATTCCAATTGGAAACGTTCTGGAAGATTGTAATCTAATTGAACAGTACCCAATTGCCATTTTCTTCCAATCGCATCGCGAACCATGAAGTCTAGCTTCGGACCGTAGAATGCGGCTTCACCGTATTCAACTACAGTACGAAGACCTTTCTCATTGGCTACTTCTTGAATAGCCAATTCGGCCTTCTCCCAATTCTCTTCAGAACCAATGTATTTCTCGCGATTAATCGGGTCGCGAAGTGAGACTTGCGCCAGGTAATCGTGGAAATTCAAGGTCTTGAAAATATACAGTACCAAGTCAATGACCTTTCCAATCTCTTCCTTC
>CAYLOT010000033.1:12504-13564 GCA_964385405.1 uncultured Chryseobacterium sp.
ACTTGATCGGGCGTGCAGAAGATGTGCGCATCGTTTTGTGTAAATCCACGAACACGCGTTAAGCCATGCAATTCTCCTGTTTGCTCGTAACGGTAAACGGTTCCGAATTCAGACAATCGCAAAGGTAGATCGCGGTAGCTGCGAGGTTCTGCATTAAAAATTTCGCAGTGATGCGGACAGTTCATCGGCTTCAACATATACATCTCTCCTTCTTGCGGAGTGTGTATCGGTTGGAAACTATCTGCACCGTATTTCGCCCAGTGACCGCTGGTTTCATACAATTCTTTTGAACCGATGTGCGGAGTAATAACAGGTTGATATCCCGCTTTCTTTTGAGCCACCGTTAAGAAATTCTGAAGGCGAGTGCGCAAGTCAGTTCCTTTCGGCAACCACAAAGGCAAACCACTTCCAACCTTTTGAGAGAAATGGAATAAGCCTAATTCTTTCCCTAGTTTTCTATGATCGCGTTTCTTCGCTTCTTCAACCTGCTTCAAATATTCTTCAAGTTCAGCAGCTTTCGGGAATGTAATGGCGTATACACGCGTTAACATTTTGTTTTTCTCGTCGCCTCTCCAATAAGCACCAGCGACATTCATGAGCTTGGCAGCCTTAATGAATCCGGTGTTCGGAATATGTGGACCACGACACAAGTCAGTGAAATTCCCTTGGGTATAAAAAGTTATTTCTCCGTCTTGAAGACCTTCAATTAACTCCAATTTGTATTGATCTCCCTTTTCAGTGAAATAAGCCACGGCATCGGCTTTCGAAACTTCTTTGCGAATAAACTCACTTTTCTGACGCGCCAATTCCAACATTAATTTTTCCACTTTTGGAAAATCTTCCTGTGTGAATGAATGTCCATTGAAATCTACGTCGTAGTAAAATCCATTTTCAATGGGTGGGCCAATGGCTAGTTTTATTCCTGGATAAAGACTCTCTAAGGCTTCGGCCATTAAGTGCGCCGAGCTATGCCAAAGGGTTGACTTCCCGTTTTCATCGTTCCACGTGAGCAACTTCACCGTAGCATTTTCCGGAAGCGGACGCGAAGCGTCTACTACGT
>CAYLOT010000034.1:0-13452 GCA_964385405.1 uncultured Chryseobacterium sp.
CAAGATAGTTCCAATTTGAGTGGAAGCATCACGAACATAAGAAGCCTGTTGAAGGACACGACCGTTTACATTGAGTGTTTGACGAGGACCAATCTTTTGAGACCAATTCGCATCGAATTGTATAAACTCTCTGCTGTAATTAGAAACTAAGCTCTCATCAACGGTATTGATGTTAAACGTATTTCTCATCCATTGGAATTGATAAGCCAAAGCTAGTTTAACAATAGTTCCTTTATTGAAATTCGATGGTTTGTTGCGAAAAGTGTAAGCTACATAAGGCTTAAACAACATATAACTATCATATGAATTACTCACCTCTGTTGAGTAATCGTCCATTCCAAATCGTTGAACTTGGGTTCCAGCTGTGAAATTCAATTTGTGGTAAGCAACGCTCGCAAATCCGTTTACCGCTTTTCTCTTGAAGCTATATAGCGGAGAAACATTCCATTCAAAATTCTTGCGAAGAATTTGCTTGTTGTGAAGGTTCACGCCGATCATGCTTCCATCGTGCACATTGTACGCATACATTGGTAGGTAGAACAACTCTGTTTGTTTTGGATTGTCAATGCTTGAGAAGAACTTCACTTTAACAGGTTCAACTTTCTTGAATAGGCCTGAACTTCTCATGGTATTGTTCTCTCTGTTTACTTCAGGGATTACGCCTTCAGGATCGATGGTGTATACTGAAGAGCTTGGAGCTGTTATCCAAATCGATTTCCCTGGCGCAATAGCTTCCTTCGTCCAGATTGGAGTTTTACTTCCGTTAGTACCAATCGACACTGCACCTGCCGCATAGCCGTTATTCTTTACCTTCACTCTTGAATTTCCAGGTTCAACGGTATTTTGTTTTATGCGCGTAATGCTGAAATCGATCTTATCCGTGGTTTTAATTAATTCATTGAAGAACCAATCGAGCTTTTGCCCCGTAGTTTCTTCAAATACCGCTTGAAGATCTTCCGGTTGCGGGTGTTTGAATTTCCACTTTTCGAAATAATTGTGCATGCACTGATCGAACAACGGTTCGCCTAAATACCCTTTCAAATAATAGAACAGCAAGGCCGTCTTCTTGTATACGATTCCACCGTAGTTGATTTCGGTGAAGTTGTCTGAGTGGCATTGCAAAGGTTGATCGAGGTTTTGAGAAGCCGAGATCAAATAAGACAATTCACTCAATGAACGTTGAGAAAAATCTGACAAACCTAATTTCTTATCCAATCCACCAATTCCAATGGCGGCTCCCAATGAAGCATTGGGGTATTTCGTATCCATGTATCGGTCTTCGTTGAACGAGTTCAATCCTTCGTCCATCCATGCATTATCACGCTCGTTGCTTCCTAAAATTCCGTAGAACCAGTTGTGTCCAACTTCGTGCATGATCACTGTTTCAAGAGATCTCTCGCTTCCTACAGAACCAATTACCGTCACATTCGGATACTCCATTCCGCCACCTGCGCTTATGGTTCCGTCTACTGCGGTTACTTGATTGTACGGATAGTCGCCGTTCCACAAAGAATAGTAATAGATTGCATCATGTAAATACTCTGAAGACTTGGCCCAAAGATTCGCGCTTTCAGGAGTGAACAATGCCCAAGTAGTCACCTGATTTTTATTTGCAGGGGTTTCAACATTTCCTTTTAAAACAATCCAACGCTTGTCTGCGAACCATCCGAAGTCGTGCACGCGTGATTGTGTGTAGCGTACTGTTTTCCACTCTTTCGAAGAAGCTGGAAATTCATTCAAGTCAGCACTCAACGAATTAACATCAATTGAAGCCTTTGCAACTTTTTCCATTCCCATTGAAGCCTGCTCATTCATGAATTCAACTTCTGAAGGAGTTTGACAATCTCCGGTTGCACCTATGATGTAGTTCTTCGGAAGCGTAATGCTCACGTCGTATGAACCGAACTCGCTGTAGAACTCTCCTTGCGTTAAGTAAGGCATTTGGTGCCATCCGTTTCTATCGTAAACCGCAGGTTTTGGATACCATTGCGTAATTTGAAAACTTTGTCCAATGTGACCCAAACGCGAAATACTTCCACTTGGAATCTTCACACGGAAAGGCGTTGTGATGGTAATGCTTTGCCCCGGTTGAAGTGGAGAAGCCAATATTAATTTACAGATATCTATGTTTTCGCCATCGTATTCCCATGTAGCTTTCACTCCGTTTATTTTGAAATCAAGCGAATCAATGTATCCTTTGTTTTCTGCCAACGTGGTGAACAAAACGAAATTGCGGTTGCGTGCAAGTTGTTTCGCAAGGGCCGTGTTTCTATTCTTGTATGCATTTGGCCAAATGTGCATGTATATTTCATTCAATGCTTCGGGACAGTTGTTGGTGTAAACCAATTCTTCGTTACCATAGAGCATGTTGCGTTCGTCGTCGAGCTTTACATCGATTTTGAATTTAACATCTTGCTGGAAATAGGGTCTGCTCTGAGCAAAAGAGGCTACACTCATTCCCAATACGATAAAAGCTAATGCGATTTTTTTCATGTTGAATTTATTACTTCGACGAATAATGATATCTGTAGTTACTATAATCCTAATTTTTTCAATTCACTTTCTAATCCACCACCGCGAAGCGATTCGCCCATGGCCACTATCTTTCCTTCCTTGTCAATTAATACCGGAAAAGGAATACTCTCAATTTCATACAACGGAACAACTGAAGAGCGCCATCCGCCTAAATCTGAAACGTGATTCTTCCAAATCAAACCATCTTTTTTAATGGCTGCTTCCCAAGCTGCTTTGTTTTCATCCAATGAAACAGAGAATACATCGAATCCCTTCGAAGCGTATTTGTTATACACTGCAACGACATTCGGATTTTCTTTTCTGCACGGTCCGCACCATGAAGCCCAGAAATCAAGAAGAACTACTTTTCCCCGAAGACTGCTCAATGCTTTTGTCTCACCCGTTGGTTCTGGAAGTGTAATTTCCGAAGCCATTTTCCCTATTGCAACATTCGAGTTGGAAGCTGCGCTTGAACTGCTTGCGTTTTTAATTTGTCCAACTAATTTCTCCAATGATTTATATGCAGCCATATTTCCGCAGGTAGGCTTGGTGTCAGTTAAAACACGCTGATACCAAATGAAATCAAAACGCGGATCGAGGTTTTGAACAACCGAAATAGCGAGTAAACTTGCCGAGTGTTTCTCCAACCATCCTTTTACAAAGGCGTTGGCTTCTTTCTGTGCTGAATTGAATTGAGCTGTCCACTTCGCTACCCATTGTGAACTGTCTAGGCCAGGATCGGTTGATGGGCGATTGATTTGTGCTTGAGCCTCTGCAAGCTTTGTCATAAGTGGTTCCCATTTCTTTACCAAGTCCATATATTCAACTGTTTGAGGAGAACCTTCAACTTTTGCGTTGCTCAAATTTGCAAATTCAGCGGTTATTTCAACGTGTTCTGAACTATCAGTTATGAGTTGAAGAAAATTCCCTTCTTTGAAATAGATTCGGTAAAAGTCTAAAGGAAGGTTTCTGTGCGATTTCAAAGTGAAGCTTCCATCTGAGCCAACAACGGTACTATCGATAGGCAGAATTTTATCGTCTGAAAGCGATTCCAAATAAATCGTTTTTCCTGCTGCACCAGTGATTACTCCGGAAATGGAATTAGCCTCTCCGCAAGAAGACAACGCAACAGCACCTATGAGTATGAAGAAAATTTTTCTCATTGATCTAATAATTGTTGAATGAGTGTTGAAGCCGTTTTAGGATTGGCCTTTCCTCCACTCTTTTTCATTAATTCGCCCATGAATAAACCTAGCATTCCTTTGTTACCGGCCTTGTATGCAGCTACCTTGTCTGGCCAAGAAGCCAAAATCTCTTGAGCTATTTGCTTAATGCTATCTTCATCGGCATCTTGAATCAAGTTCAATTCAGAAGCAACATCTTCAGCCATTTTCGACGAGTGATTGGCTAAAGCCGGAAGAATTTTTTCTGCTGCAGTAGAGCTTGAAACTTTTCCAGCATCTACTAAATTGATGATGCTCGCGAGTTGCTCGGGTGTGAACGGACTCTGTTCAATTTCGAGAGCTTGCTCTTTTAAGTAACCTTTAACAGGCCCCATTAACCAGTTACATGCTGCCTTGTAGTTGGTAGTTTTGGAAATAATACGTTCGTAATAAAGTGCTATTTCCTTCTCACTTGTCAAAACATTCGAATCGTACTCGGAAAGTTTGAATTCATTCAAATACTTATGCAACAATTCTTTTGGAAGCGGTGGCATTGAAGAGTGAATACGTTGAATATGCTCTTCGGTGATAACCACTGGCGGAAGATCAGGCTCTGGGAAATAACGATAATCTTGAGCATCTTCTTTACTGCGAAGCAAAGAAGTAGTTCCGTCTGCAGCGTTGAAGCTGCGCGTCTCTTGGTTGATCGTTCCACCTGCTTCGATGATATCGATTTGACGCTTCATTTCGTGTTCGATAGCACGTTGCACATTTCGAATCGAGTTCATGTTCTTCACCTCGCAGCGCGTTCCGAATTCAGAAGCGCCTTTCTTTCGAACTGAAATATTTGCATCGCAACGAAGCGAGCCTTCCTCCATATTACCGTCACAGATATCTAAGTAGCGAACAAGCTTTCTAATTTCAGTCAGATACAAATACGCTTCACGTGAAGTACGCATATCTGGTTCAGAAACAACTTCAATCAATGGAACACCCGCACGATTCAAATCGACAAGCGTGTCGAATGGATCTTGGTCGTGCATGCTTTTTCCTGCATCTTCTTCCAAGTGGGCGCGCGTAATTCCAATGCGCTTCTCCGAACCGTCGTCTTCACGAATGATAATTTCCCCGCCTGTACAAATAGGCGTTTTATCTTGTGTAATCTGATATCCTTTCGGTAAATCGGCGTAGAAATAATTCTTGCGCGCGAAAAATACAGGGGTATTAATTTGCATGTTTGTCGCCAAGGCCAACTTAATCGCGAAGTCTATCGACTGCGTATTTACTTTAGGCAACGTGCCCGGATGTCCCAATGTGATTGGAGAAACCAAGGTGTTTGGCAGTGCTCCGAAGAGATTCGCATCTGAGGCATATGCTTTCGATGCAGTCTTCAGCTGCATGTGGACCTCAAGTCCGACTACCAATTCGTATTGATCGTATACAGAGTGTTCCATTTATTTCTTTACTTCATTTACAGCATTTAGCAACGCTGCTTCACCTGCGATAAATTTTATTTTCATTCGAAGAAAATACAAAGGAAGTTCTTCAAATCCCTTGATGTTCTTGCATTTCACCACATCTTTTTCTGTGGTTAAGAGCACTGTATTTTCCTGTCCAAAGTTAATCCATTCTTGTCGAATGCGCGACACATCTTGCGAGGTGTATTCGTGATGGTCTGGCAATGCCATTTCAATAGTGGCCACACTCCTATTTCTTCCTTCTAAAAAGAATGGAATCGGGTTGGCTAGTCCAGCAAAACAGACGCTGCGCATATTGCTGTTCCACGGATTCATATGACTGAACGCTGGGTCTGGTATACCATATTCAATTGTGGTGAAAGCCAACACCTGATTTTCGTTCAACTTCAATTCAAACTTTATTTTTTCTCGTTCTTCTTCCGAAAGACCTTCAGGACATTTGGTCACAACTATTGCATTGGCAGATTGTGCTCTTTTTTTCAAGTCGCGCAAACCTCCTACAGGAAACAAATGATCGTTCACAAATAAGTCGTTGTAGGTGGTTAGTAGAATTGAAAAATCGGGATTCAATTTTCTATGTTGAAAGGCATCGTCTAAAATAACTTGCTGAATTTGCGGAAAGACTTGTTTCAATTGATAAATTCCTGAAAGTCTTTTTTCTGAAACAGCCCCCATTAAAAGTTGGAAATGATTTCGGACCACTGCGGGTTCATCTCCAATTTCCGAAACATCAGAATCATCGGTTATTAATTGAAATCCTTTTGTTTTGCGCCCATATCCGCGAGAAACGAATCCGGTTATCGAAGCGTCTAACTTTTCAATCAACCATATGGCGAATGGCGTCTTACCGGTTCCTCCTATTTTCAAATTTCCAATAACAATGGATGGAACTACTGCTTTTTTCGAACTTAAAATTCCAACCGAAAATAAAAAATGACGGAAGTACAGAATGCTTCCTAAAAGAAAAGAAAAAGGCCAAAGAGTTGCTCTGAATAAACGCATCGGTGTAACTTGGCTGCAAGTTAGATTAAAAATGCGTATTCAAGAAGTCATTTCCTATTTAGAACAATGGGCTCCGCCGATTATACAAGAGTCGTACGACAATTCTGGATTGTTGGTTGGAAATAAACAAAACGAAATCACCAACGTATTAGTTAGCCTCGATTGCACCGAAGAAGTTGTTGAAGAGGCCATTGCGAAGAATTGTAATCTAATTATCTCGCACCATCCGATTGTTTTCAAAGGTTTGAAGCGCTTTACTGGCGCGGATTACGTTCAGCGGACTATTATAAAAGCCATTCAAAACAACATTGCTTTGTATGCGATTCACACCAATCTCGACAATACCATTGAAGGTGTAAATGGGGAAATTGCGAAACGTCTTGGATTGAAGAATGTTCGTCCGCTTGTTGCGCTAAACGGACATCTGCTTCAATTGACTGTTTTTGTTCCGAATAATCATTTTGAAAAAGTTCGAACGGCATTGTTCAATGCCGGTGCCGGAGCTTTGGGCAATTATATCGAATGTGGATTTTCAGTAGTTGGAAATGGAAGTTTCAAACCTGAGAATGGAGCACAACCGTTTGAGGGAACACCTGGAATTAGATCAGAAATTGAAGAAATTCGTTTTGAAGTTATTTTGCCAAGTTGGAAAAAACCCGAGGTACAGCTTGCGCTCTTCCAATCACATCCGTATGAAGAAATTGCGCACAATTGGCAAATTCTTGAAAACGCTCTTTCTCAGTTTGGAAGCGGAGCCATTGGAGAATTAGAGATTCCAATGAAATTAAGTGACTGTTTAGGTAAATTGAAGAAAGAATTTAATAATCAATGTATTAAGTATACTCAATCGAATAAATTGTCGATTCAAAAAATTGCGGTTTGTGGAGGAAGTGGCCAGTTTTTACTTCGCGCAGCGAAAGCCCAAGGAGCCGATGTTTTTATTACGTCAGACGTGAAATATCACGAGTTTTTCGATGCGGAAGGACAGTTATCGTTTATTGATATTGGACATTTTGAAAGCGAACAGTTTACAATTGAGTTGATTCATGCTAAAATCACTGAAAAATTTCGTACATTCGCGGTCCACAAAACGGGTGTAATGACGAACCCCGTTCTCTATTACTGACATTATGGCAAAAAAAGTAATAAAACCAAAAGCGAAAGCACCTGCTAAGCCGAAGGTTGCTGCGAAGAAAGCAGTGAAAACAGTTGTGTCGAAGGGAAAAGAGAAAGCGGTAAAGAAACCTGTTGTAAAAAAAGTAGAAAAGAAAGCTGCGAAACCGGCTTCTAAACCTGTTGCGAAAAAGGTGGTAAAACCTGCCGCAAAGAAAGTCGTAAAGCCAGTTGCTAAAAAGGTTGTTAAACCTGCTGCGAAAAAAGTAGTAAAGCCTGCTGCGAAAGTTGTGAAGAAGGAAGTGAAAAGTATAAAAAAAGTAGTGAAAGTAGTGACCAAGAACAAAGCGAAAGAAGTGAAGAAGGCAGTTAAACCAGTAGCGAAAAAGGCTGCTCCTGCTAATAAAGTAGAAACCAAGAAAACTATTGCTCCTGCTAAAAAAGCAGCTAAAGTTGTTAAACCAGTAGCAGCAAAGAAAGCCACTCCTTCAAAGAAGGTAGAAACGAAGAAGGCCGTTACACCAGCTAAAAAATCCGCTGTGGTGAAGAAGGCGGTCCCTGCTAAAAAGCCGGTTGCTGCGAAAAAAGTAGAACCTACTAAAGCGGAAAAAACAAAGGCTCCTGCCCCAGTTAAACCTGAGAAAAAAGGTAAAGCAGCAAAAGCAGAGAAAGTAATTGCTGAAGATGGTATTGAAATACCAATTGTTTTAGCGCCTGAAGATGAGGCCATTCTAGCCGAAGCCATGACAATTGCCAAACCAAAGCGTGAGGCAAAGATTCGCAAGGAAGTTATTGCAGAGGGACCAATTGATGGAAAGCCAAGAACTTTCAAAATCGGTGTTGCCCCAGTTCAAGTTGAGAAGCGTGTTGCCAATCCAATACATGTTGCCTCTGAAATGAACCCTAAGCAAGCGATATTCGTTCCAATTGCAAAACCTGAAAAACACGAGAAAAACCAAACAAACGATACAGAAACTATGATTTCAATCAATCAAATGAACAAGTCGAACAGCGAAGATGCAAAAAAAGGCATTTCTGTTGAATCCAAATTGAGACACTTATATGCTCTTCAATTAATTGACTCTCGTATTGACAAAATTCGCGCAACTCGCGGAGAATTACCATACGAAGTTGAGGATTTGAAGGATGAAGTTGCTGGATTAGAAGCTCGCTTGGATCGTTTGAAGGGTGAATACAAAGGTGCTGAGGACAATATCGTTGCTTGCAAAGCGGCAATAAAAGAAGCTGAAGCTTTAATAGTAAAGTACAAAGAGCAATTGAATAAGGTAAAAAACAATCGTGAATTCGATTCGTTGAACAAAGAGATTGAATTTCAAGAATTGGAAATTGAATTACAATCTAAACACATTCGCACTGCTGAATCTTTGAAAATGACTAAGCAAGCTGAAATAGATAGTACGTCTTCAAAACTTGCAGAACGCACAAGTGATTTAAATCTAAAAGAAACTGAGCTCACGGAATTAATGAGTGAAACGCAAAAAGAGGAAGACTTCCTTTCAAAGCGCAGCGATGAAGCAAAGAAGCATATAGACCTTCACTTATTGGAACGTTATGTGCGAATGCGCAAGTCGGCACAGAACGGATTGGCGGTTGTGCCTATTGAGCGTGATGCGTCTGCTGGTTCTTTCATTCAAATTCCAGCACAGGTTCAAATGGATGTTCGCTTACGTAAGCGTATCATCACCGATGAGCATAGCGGAAGAATTTTAGTTGACGAAGAAATGGCCTATGAAGAAGAATTGAAATTCAAAGAAGTTCTTCAGAAGGAAATGGCTAAGTAAATACTAAGGGCGAATGATGATTCGCCCTAATCATAGAAAAAGGGATGATTAAATCATCCCTTTTTTAATGACCAATTCCAAGAACCTGTCTTCCATATTTTTTACGGAAGGAAATGCACTTAAAATTTTACCTTCTTTCAGAAAATCTGATTTTTCAAAGGGCAAAAGTTTGTTGTAAGTTCTAAGTGTTCTTAAGAAATGAATATCTGCTTCATGGTCTCGCTCACGCTGGGTGTAGAAACGAATGGTAGACTTCAAGGCGTATTCAACTAAATCTGTATTACCCAAGCACAAGTGAATGAGTATGTTCAATACACGAACATGCCCGTAAATATCCTGACGTAATTCCTTATCTAAATTATTGATAATCTCATTTACATGCTTAAGAGCTTTTTGATGAAATCCACATGAGAACTCATAAAGCGCTAACCGATAATGCATCATCATTTCAAACTCTTTGCTAAGCACATTTTTTGTCTGCTTAACAGAGGCAAACAACTCGTCAGATTGAATTTTCTGATCGAACATCAAGGCCATTTCAACTTGTACCTGTTTCAATATTCGAAATCGAAATGTGTTCAAGTCTGGACTATGGAATTCTTCAATTTCCTCTAAAGCATCTAACTTCCTAAATAATTCCGTCGCTCCTGCTCTGTCATTCAACAGCACTCGGCAAGTCAATAATTGACCTAACGTTCTAAGGTATCGTTTACCTTTATCTTCACGCAACCATTCGTTTTCTTCAAACAAACTCAATAATTCAGTAAAATGCTTTGCTGCAAGCTCGATATTGCTATTTGCCAATGCGCAAAACCCTAAAGAGTATAAACGAATGCAATTGGAGCGAATTGATTTTGCTAATGAGGCATCGTCTAACAATTGTGAACTTAAAATTTCACGAAGCATTTCTTCGTGCAACACAGAAGGAGTGAATCCGCCAGAGCGAAAAATCGCATTCACTTTTCCGTAAATCACTTGATATTGAGCGAGATTTTGCAAAAGGATAAGAGCCTCTGCTTCTTCTTCTGCAATATCATCAATAGACTGAATGAACTCACCATTTTCATAGTCCTCCTCTAAGAGGGTCTTTTGCCAAGAGATAATTTCAAACAAGAAATAAAAGAACTCATTTGAAACAGCCAATCTCTTCGCTCTTTTCAATTCCTTTTTGCACTCTTCAAAAAGTCCTTTTTTATGAAGAATATCAACATTTTTCAGCGTTTGCTGAAGAATACTTCGAACACTGCTCTCCCCATGATAGGAGCGCAATGCCTTTAAGATAAGTTTAAATAAGTGATTTTTTTCTGAAGGAAGATGTTTTAAAAACAATTCACCCTTGAATGTTTCCTTAACAAAATCTTCATCGTAATGATCCATCTTTTCAAGTAAGTCAAAGAGACGAACATAGTTCTTCTCACCCGCTTGTAACGAGCTTTGTAACTTGAAAAAACGCTTTTCACTCTTGGTCAGAGAATGAACCAGATCATGGAGATCATGGGTAGGTTTCATACTTGCAGTTTGGTTGGTTTCGAGCCCAGATTAGGTTTCAATTATGCTAGGCTATATTTAAGACTATGCAAAAACGAAAAAGGTTGTTTCATGAAATTGGAATATCTTGCAGCCATGAAGCATTCTTTTCTTCGCCATCTAATGTTCATTGCCCTTTGTTTAATTCTGGCGTTACCATCTAACGGCCAAGGAACTACGAGTTCGAAGTGCGGTCATCTTCATTCGAAAAAAAACCTTTCCAACAGCAACAGCAGATGTGACACAGTAGACATAGTTGACACCCACATTTACCTTGATTTCACGAATTTTTCGAGTAATAGTTTGCGCGGTTATGCAGATATCATCATTTCCCCGTTAATGTTAAACATTCCGCAACTGCACTTAGACCTTGAAGGTTTAACCACAGATTCCGTTTTTGTTAATTCTGTTTCAACAACGTTTAACCATTCGGGGCCTGATTTATTCATTCAACTTCCTAGCTTACCGTCTTGGGTCAACTTCACTGTTCGCGTATATTATCATGGAAATCCAATTCACGACACAAGTTGGGGTGGATTTTTTTATAGTAGCGTATATGCCTACAATATAGGCGTTGGTATGGATGCTCTTCCTCATAATTATGGGAGAGTTTGGTTCCCTTGTTTTGACAATTTTAGAGAGCGTTCAACTTACACCATTCAAACTTTAACCGATGGGGGAAGAACTTCCTATTGTGGCGGACTGCGATCGTCTGTTGAAATTGTAGGGCAGGATTCTATACTAACGACCTGGAATTTGCTTCAACCGGTCCCCTCCTATTTAGCGAGTGTTGCCGTTTCTAATTATACTCACGTAGAAGATGAATTTACTTCACTGAGTGGATTTACGCGTCCCATTTGGCTAGCGGCAAGAGCCTCTGACACCCTTGACATGAAAAACAGTTTTGTGCATATACACGATGCGTTGCAAGCATTCGAAACGAAATACGGTAATTATGTCTTCGACAAAGTAGGATTTACAGCAGTTCCATTCACCGGAGGAGCCATGGAACACGCCACCAACGTTGCTTATCCGCTCTTTGCGATTGATGGAACAACAGCCTACGAAACTCTTTATGCACATGAACTCAGTCACCATTGGTGGGGCGACTTAATCACGTGCGAGACGGCAGCGGATATGTGGATCAACGAAGGCATGGCTTCCTACAGCGAACGAATATTCACCGAATGGCTTTATGGCGTCGATGATTACAACTCCTCTATCCGTGCGAATCACAGAGATGTCTTGTTGAACGCACCTCGAAATGATGGTGGCTATTTCCCTTTGAATGCCATACCTGAAGATATTACTTACGGCGAAACGGTCTACAATAAAGGTGCTGATGTAGCACATTCACTGAGAGGATTTATGGGTGATGATAATTTCTTTCAAGCCGTTCATGACCTAATGAATGAATATCAATTCAACACCTTGAATTCGGTTCAAATGCGTGACTTCTTTCAGGCCTACACCACTGAAGATCTTTCTGAATTCTTCAACGGATGGGTGTTTCAGCCGGGGTATCCCGATTTTCGACTAACCGGATATAGCTATTCAACACAGTTTGTCGGATATGAATTGAGTCTTCACATAGACCAATACCTTCACCACAACACCGACTATTTGAATAATGTTCCGCTTGAAGTAACGGTAATGGATTTCGAAGGAAATACCGATACTGTGCTTATTCACGCCTCTGGAGAGTCAAGCACAGCTACAACAACTGTCTTGTTCGAGCCTGCGCATGTGATGTTGAATTGTGCTGACAAGCTGCATTACGCAACATTAGCCGATGAAGCTTGGAATTCAACTACTGGATCTCACGACCTGACTTTTGCGAATTTCGAGTACGACGTGACCGACTTAGGAAATATGGATAGCATTTTTGTTCGTGCTGAAATGCATTTAACAGCAGCTGACCGTTTGAGCGCCATTCCCTATACCGACTATATTATTTCTCCAGATAGATTCTGGCATGTAAATACCTACGCTAACGAAACCACTTCAACTAAGATGACCTTGCGCTTCAATGGATCGGCAACCGCCACGATTGCATTGGATACTTCCTTGTTTCAGTTGGTTCAGCAATATGGAATGGATGAAAGCAATATGGTGTTGTTGTATCGATGGAATGCTTTTGAGCCCTGGTCAGAAATTCCGAATTCAACATTACTTACATCAGGCAGTACAACCAATTGGAACGGACGCTTCGAAGTGTTAAATCCATTGCCGGGAGATTACGCTTTTGGATTTCATTCCGGAATAATTTCCGTTGAAGAAAATGAACACCCTTCACTTCCTTTCAACATAAATAACCATGAAATAATTTCTTTAAATTTCAGTGGGAAGTATTGCCTTACGAATTCAAACGGACAGCAAATGTTAAAAGGAAAGTCTTCGGAAGGATTCCGATTGAACGTCTCGGAATATGCAACTGGAGTCTATTTCCTTCAATTGAACAGTGTGACATACAAAGTGTTTTTGAAATAATATGGAATCACCTGCAACTTTCTCTACCCGTCGTGAATGGCTCTTTATATTTCTAGCCGGACTTTTCATTACCAATGCAATTACGGCAGAGCTCATCTCTAGCAAACTCATTCAAATTCCCATTCATATTGGAAATTGGAAACACACATTCATTACCATTGTCGGGGTTCTTCCCTGGCCCATTGTGTTTTTACTTACCGATACGCTAAATGAATTTTATGGTGAAAAGGCCGTTCGACGACTATCTTGGATTACCACAATTCTTATTGGATATTGCTTTGTTGTGGTATTGCTTGCTCTTCAAATTCCAGCGGTTCCGGGTATTGGCGTTTCAGACGATCAATTCGGAGCGGTGTTCGGACA
>CAYLOT010000035.1:0-12228 GCA_964385405.1 uncultured Chryseobacterium sp.
CAGCGGTTCCGGGTATTGGCGTTTCAGACGATCAATTCGGAGCGGTGTTCGGACAGGCTCCTTGGATTATGGTTGGAAGTATTGCCGCGTTCTTGATTTCACAGTTGATGGACGTTACTATTTTCCATTGGATCAAAGGAAAGACAGGAAACAAATACATTTGGCTTCGAAGCACAGGTAGTACGGTGGTATCTCAGATTATAGACACCGTGGTGGTTTTATATATTGGATTCGTTCTTCCTGGAAAAATGGATTGGAACACTTTTGCTGAAGTAGCCCCAACAAATTATTTGTTGAAGATGGGAATAGCAGTAGCCCTCACACCATTTATTTACTTGGTGCATGCGGGTATTCGAAAATTTATCTGAGCAACCCCTTTCCAAATTCAATCTTCATTCCAGTTGAAATAATGATGCCGCTAGATTTTATGTTAAATGTCGATTGCGGGTCATCGAAAATATTGAGAAGTGCTTGTTGCTTGGCAGCTGAGACATAGAATTTATAGCGTTTCGCTTTTGTAACTCCCATACCTACCTCGATTTGTGTAGATAAATCGAATTGAGCCGCTGTGGCAGAAACATCTTGCCAAGAGTAATCTATGATTTGTCCATTCTCATCTACAATAGGGATCTCTGATACCGCTTTCAACAAATATCCCGGAATGAATGCAGCGTTTCCGAAAATGTAAACACGATTTCCAAATTGAACACCTAATTTCATAGGGACTGAAAAATAATTGAATTTATTTCTTAAATCGGCCAAGCCCAATGTAGTTCCCACCGAATCAGTAATTGTTATCGGATTGGTGAATCCACGTTGCACCCAATTGAACTCTCCTCCAACAGTTAAAAACCGTAAATACACACGGTCGTAGGTGACGCTTAAATTTCCGCCAATGATGTCTTTTGTTGTAAAGGAGGGAACGTCTGTTTTCACGTTGGAAATATTCATCCCCGCCTTGATTCCGAATTGTCGGTAAGGAGTTTGGGCGGCTGCGCTGAAAGCCATTGAGGCTGTTAATATTAAAAGTGTGGCTGTTTGACGGAAATTATTCATTGTGCAAAGTTAAGAGAGGGTAAGAAATACTTTTTTTTATTTTCGGGATGAAGCGATGAAATAATAATCGGTGTTGTTGTTGAAGCTGTTTTCGAAATCATTTTCCGACAAGGGTTTATTGTTTGAAATGAAATCTTGTAACGTAAAAACATCCAATCCTATTTCATTGTAAAGAAAAGAATGTAATTCTTGCGGATTGGTGTCGTAGAAATCACTTGCTCCCTTTCCGCATTCGAAGAGAATGGTTGGTTTGTGTGCTGAAAGCAAATTCTTTGCTCCTTTCAGAACACCAAACTCGGCACCTTCCACGTCAATCTTCACAAAATGAATGGGTGTTGCGGTTGGAATAACATCGTCGAGTAATTTCTTCTCTACAGTAATCTCTTCAATCTCCGGATTGTCGATGTCATACTTGCGACGATTGATGCCGCTGTATGCAGGTGCGTTCTTCACCCATTGAAAGGTGGTTTCACCAGATGAGTTCGATAATGCGTATGGAAAAATAGCCGCTCTGTTTTTGTATTTGGCGCTAAGTTGATTGAATAAGGAAGGGATGGGTTCGAACGCGAAGTGCTTGCCTTGTGGAGCGAGTTTCAACATGTAGTTGAGCATTTCTCCTTTGTGACAACCAATATCTATGCAGTTGAAGTTGTCTTGAATACGATCTTTCATGATTCGACGGGTAAGTCTGTCATACTTCAAATTTTTCGTTAAATCGAAATGAAGAAAAATGAGTAGCTCCCTTACTGCGTCTTTAATTTGACTCACAAAAATAATTTTTATAAAAATAGGAAACATTTCCATTGAAATTGTAAGAATGTGCTGAAGCACGAACGCCGGAGGCGAATGCTTCGCGAGGGCATCTAGCGTTGCGAGGGTCAATTGGACAAAGTCCCTCGTTTCGAAGAAACCTTCGCAAAGTAATTTGCCTTCGCGAAGAAAATCGAAATCAAAGCTCGCGTTGCAAGAACCTACCTGTAATACTTTTCTTCGCCTTGGCCACTTGCTCGGGTGTGCCGGTGGCGACAACGTTTCCGCCGCCTTCTCCGCCTTCGGGACCCATATCTATAAGGTAGTCGGCACTTTTAATTACGTCCATGTTGTGCTCAATGACCAAGACGGTATTTCCCCGTTCAACCAGTTGATTCAAGACATTCAAAAGCATTTGAACGTCTTGAAAATGCAATCCAGTCGTGGGCTCATCCAAGATGTAAATGGTTTTTCCAGTATCTCGTTTTGCCAATTCGGTAGAGAGCTTCACACGCTGTGCTTCTCCCCCGCTTAGCGTTGTGCTGTGTTGTCCGAGTGTGATGTATCCCAAACCAACGTCGTTCAAGGTCTTCAGCGTGTTGTGAATGTTTCGGTGATTTTCGAAAAACACAACGGCTTGTTCAACGGTCATGTTCAACACATCGGAAATAGTCTTTCCGTTGTAGAAAATCTCCAAGGTCTCACGGTTGTAACGCTTACCGTTGCACGCTTCGCAATGCACGTATACATCGGGAAGGAAATTCATTTCAATTAAACGAACTCCTCCACCCTTACATGTTTCACATCTTCCACCAGAAATATTGAAACTGAAACGTCCTGGTTGATAACCGCGAATGCGCGATTCCGGAACCGAAGCAAATAAATTTCGAATGTCGGTGAAGATACCGGTGTAGGTACTCGGATTGCTTCGCGGAGTGCGACCAATAGGACTTTGATCTATTTCAATAACCTTGTCCAAATGCTCGAGACCTTCAATTTTCTTGTAAGACAAAGGCTTTCGCTGTCCGTTGTAGAAATGTGCATTCAGGATTGGATAAAGCGTATGACTGATAAGCGAAGACTTTCCACTTCCACTTACACCTGTCACACACGTGAATGTACCCAACGGAATTTCAACGGTCTCTCCTTTCAGGTTATGCCCACTCGCTCCCTTCAAAACTAACTTCTTCCCATTGCCTTTGCTACGTTCCTTCGGAACAGGAATGGCCAACTTTCCACTTAAATAATTCGCAGTAACACTTCCTATTTTAATAAACTCTTTTGGCTTTCCGGCAGCAACCACGTTTCCTCCGTGACGGCCCGCACCTGGACCAATGTCAATAATGTAGTCACTTTCCAACATCATGTCCTTGTCGTGTTCCACCACAATGACGCTGTTTCCGCCGTCGCGCAAGTCTTTCAACGATTGAATAAGTTTCTCGTTGTCGCGTTGATGCAGACCAATGCTCGGTTCGTCAAGAATATAGAGCACTCCAACCAACTGCGATCCAATCTGTGTTGCCAAGCGAATGCGTTGAGCTTCTCCTCCACTCAATGTTTTCGCGCTTCGATTTAAATTTAAATATCCTAACCCCACATTCAGCAAGAACTTCAAACGTGTGCGAATTTCTTTCAAGGGTTCGCGCGCAATGATTTCTTGTTTCTTTTCGAAACTTGAATCTATGCCTTCGAACCAAGCGCTGAGCTTTTCAATATTCAAAGCACTCAATTCAGAAATGGTTTTTCCAGCTACTTTGAAATGAGCAGCGGTGTCTTTCAAACGCGCGCCTTTACAGGTAGGACAAGCCTTTTTATTCATGAACGTTTCGGCCCACTTGCGCACTGCAGGGCTTCCGTCTTCTTCCGCATGTCTTTCAATGAAAGCAATGAGTCCATCGTAGCGCGTGTTCATGGTTTGTCCGTTCGACAATTCCACTTCCACTTTATCGTCGGTCCCGTATAGAATAACCTGAATGGCATCTTCGTCAACTTCCTTCAACGGTGTGTTCACGGTGGCTCCGTACATTTTTAATATGGCAGCCACTTGCTGATTGATCCATGAGTTCTTGTTTTCACCCAGAGGAGTTATTCCACCTTGCTTAACACTTTTTTTATTGTCGGGAATAATCTTTTCAATATCAATTTCCGCTACTTCGCCAAGGCCGCTGCAGTAGCTGCAGGCCCCGTATGGGCTGTTGAAGGAAAAGAGATTCGGTTCGGGCTCTGGAAAAGAGATTCCAGAAGTTGGACACATGAGGTTTTTGGAAAAGTGATGAACCGTTTCGGAATCTAATTCCATAACCATGACATCGCCTTTACCCATTTTAAGGGCGGTTTGAACAGTTGCCTTCAAGCGAGGGTTGTTCGGTTCAACCGAAAAACGATCAACGACCAATTCAATGTCGTGGACTTTGTAGCGATCCAGTTTCATGTCTTTGGTCATCTCCTTCAACTTACCGTCGATTCGTGCGCGGACGTATCCTTGCTTCATGAGCGAATCGAAGAGTTCGCGGTAGTGACCTTTGCGTGCTTTCACCAATGGAGAAAGGATGGCAATTTTTTTCGATTTAAAATCTTTTGAAATCTTCTCAATGAGTTGCTCTTCGGTAAACCGAACCATTTTCTTTCCGGTTGCCGGGCTGTAGGCGTCTGAAGCACGCGCATACAACAAGCGCATGAAATCGTACACTTCAGTAATGGTGCCTACTGTAGAGCGTGGATTGCGACTCACCGTTTTTTGTTCGATGGAAATAACCGGAGAAAGTCCGTTTACTTTATCTACATCGGGACGTTCCATTTCACCCAAAAACTGACGGGCGTATGCATTGAACGTTTCCATGTATCGACGCTGACCTTCGGCGTAAAGCGTGTCGAAAGCCAATGACGATTTTCCACTTCCAGATAAACCGGTTATTACAACCAGCTTATCTCGTGGAATGGTGAGGTCTATATTTTTAAGATTGTTTTCTCGGGCGCCGAGAATTTCAATTTTTTCTTCTTCCATAGATTAGTCGCGCGCGGGAAGGACTTTTCCGCTGCATTTACCAAAACCAACTTTCACCCCATCTTGTTCAGCATATCCGGTAATGGTAACGGTGTCGCCATCTGCAATGAACGAACGTGTTGATCCGTCGGGCATTTGAACAGGCTTGGTTCCCTTCCATGCAATTTCCAGCATACTTCCGAATGAACCTTCGTTAGGACCGCTAATGGTTCCACTGGCCATCATGTCGCCACAACGCAAGTTGCATCCGCCAACCGTGTGATGAGCCAACTGTTGATTCATGTTCCAATACATGTGTTTGAAATTGCTGTTTGAAACCACTTGCTTTACGCCCGATTCCGTTTCAATTTCAACTTGAAGTTGAATATCTATGTTTTTTATTCCATTGTATTGTAGGTAGGGTAAAACTTCTGGATCTTGCAATGGACCAATGGTTCTGAAGGGTTCTAGGGCATCAAGGGTTACAATCCATGGTGAAACGGTTGAAGCGAAGTTCTTCGCCAAGAAAGGACCGAGTGGCACATATTCCCAACGTTGAATATCGCGTGCGCTCCAATCGTTGAAGAGCATAAGTCCGAAAATATAATCGTCAGCCTCTTGTGTTGAAATGCGCTCACCCATTGGTTTTCCATCGAATGTCACAAAAGCCATTTCTAATTCGAAATCGAGTTGCTTCGTTGGTCCGTAGGTTGGAAGTGTCTCGTCGGAAGGATTTATTTGTCCGCAAGGACGCACCACATCTGTACCGTCGACAACAATACTTGAAGCTCTACCGTGATATCCAACAGGAAGGTGTTTCCAGTTGGGGAGCAAGGCTTTTGCAGGATCGCGGAACATCATTCCAACGTTGCGCGCATGATCTATACTGCTGTAGAAATCGGTGTAATCGCCAATTTCAATGGGAAGATGCATCTGCACTTCGCTCATTTTTATTAAGCATGAGCGAAGTTCATCTTTCACCACCGCATCTTGTTTGGCGTTGAGCAAGTCGGCCAATCTCATGCGTAAAGCAGAGCAAGCCGTCTTGCCATGCTTCATCATTTTATTCAATGAATGCGTGCGGTATTCCTCAGCTCCAAAGGGCAAGGCAGAAATATGATTTTGCTGAAACACTCGAAAAATATCTAAGACATAATCTCCGATGGCTACACCCACACGAAGATCTCCTCTTCCGGTTGAGAATATTCCGAAGGGTAAATTCTGAATCGGGAACTCTGTATTCTCAGCACCTTCAACCCAAGTCTTTTCACTAAATGGAATGATATTTTTCATACGCTAAATTTTCACTTCAAATGTACTTCGCTTTTCGGTTCTTTCTAACTTGCGCATGCATGAAAAAATCAACGAAATATATCTTAGCCGGAACTGCGTTTTGTTTGCTTGGGCTTCATTTTTCGTTGAGTGCTCTCTATGCCTTTCGTCTTCATTATGACGCTCAAGCTTTGGAGTCAATAGCCAATAGGTATGGATTCCCCTTTTTTCATCAAGGTTATAGCTTGTTTGTACCTATGTCAGAATTCGACGATTTCATTGAAGTCCGTTACCGCGAAGGCGGCCAGTGGACCGAATTTCAAGAGATTGGTCAGCGTTACGAATACGCGGTTGACAGTAAGCTTCGTCAGTTCGAAGAATTCACTTCAGCAAATTTGAATAATCAGATCGTCAACAATTTGTATTGGAAAGACGGTGTCCGTCAGCTTGAACGCATTGAACAATCGACCGATTACGGAAGAGCTGTTTATTTGTGTCAGCGCCTTGAACGTGCGAAACGTGAGCGCACACATTCGCATACTTACATTGATTCCATGCAGGTTCGCATGGTGTTTCATTTTCATCCGTTGAACGGTGAGAAAAAGAACGATGTGTTTGAATTCAGTAAAGTATTGGTTGAAATAGATAAATGAAGAAGCGCATTGAAGAATACATAGAAGGTCTGTTTCTTCCTTATTTTGGAAGGAAGAACGAGCGCTTGTTTGTGAGTTTAGTTTATTCGTGGTTCGTCTTTTTCTTTTTTTGGAATTGGCATTCGGTGTGGTTGATTTGGGGGGAAGACAGTGTTTGTATTCGTTACGGGGCGGAAGATTCTCGTTTGAATAATTTGGTTTATGCGTTAATGTACAATTTGAGTTGGTTCAAGCCTGTGTTGATTGTGCATATGGTTGTTTCTTTTATCGCGATATTTCATTTTAGAGGTGTCTTTGTTTTTCGAGGACTGGCGTGGCTTTCAGCTTTATGGATTTACTATGCAGGAATCAATGGCATGAATGCCGGATTTGTTTACATGATGCTTCTTATGTTTTACTCCATCCCCTATTCAGCGAAGGCAACTAAACCCTTTTGGGCGTTTTTATCTAGATTAAGTTTGCTTGCT
This sequence comes from uncultured Chryseobacterium sp., assembly GCA_964385405.1. GTDB lineage: Bacteria > Bacteroidota > Bacteroidia > Flavobacteriales_D > Sanyastnellaceae > CAIZGX01. The sequence goes on from CAYLOT010000035.1 coordinate 7,182, forward strand.
GCAGGTATTCAGGTTGGATTGATTTACTTCTATACCGCGTTGTACAAACTCACCAGTTGGCAGTGGTTGAAGGGCGAAGCAATCTATCTGACTTTTGTGAGCGATTGGTTCAGCAACGAGACAATTCGCGGAATTGCGGAGGTTATGCCCTATTTCATTTCGGTTATCGTTGCATACATTATTATGCTCTTTCAACTCTCCTTTCCAATTATCATCAATTGGAAAAAGACTCGGAAATATGCCGTAATCCTTGGTGTTTCGATTCACCTGTACATTGGAATCTTTATGCACATGTGGGATTTTGCAGTAGCGATGATGATTCCGTACGCGCTTTTTCTCAATTCAAATTCGGATCTTCGGGGAAATTAGAGAGGAGCTTTCCTTTGGGGCCGAGGCGTTCCATGACTTCCTTCCAGACGTTGTTCTCTTTCGAGTTCATGATTAATTTGGAAGGGACATTCACCACGAACCAAGACTTCGATGTTATTTCTTCTTGAAGTTGTCCAATAGACCAGCCGCTGTATCCAACGAAAAAACGAATGGCATTTTCCGGAAGGGTGCCTTCTTCAATACGTTCGCGAATGCGCGTAAAATCTCCACCGTACCAAACACCTTCCACAATGGGCGTGCTTCCTTCAATCTCTTCACCCAGTGAATGAATGTAAAAGAGACTGTCGTTCTTAACCGGTCCGCCCAAACTTACGCGTCCAGGCATCTCAGGGAAATTCGCTATGATCTTGTGAATGGGAAGGTCTATGTAATTGTTCAACACAAATCCGAAAGAACCTTCTTCGTTGTTCTCGCACAACAAAATAACTGTCCGATGAAAAAACGGATCGCTGATGTAGGGCTCAGACAACAAGACTTGTCCACGCTTCGGCACTGCACTATCGCTCGGTTGAAAATTCACAGGGCTAAAATAGGAATTCCTTACTTTCGCAACATGCGTTTTCAATTTTTAGTTTTTCTTTTCCTACTTCCATTTGTATCCCTTGCCCAACCTGGCGGAGGAGGCGGTGCATACTTCCGACATTTCGGAGTTCCAGGAAAAGATTATTCCTCCGGACTGTGTCTGAAACACATGAAATTACAGCGCATGAGTGGCGAACGCTCCAATATTATTGATTGGGAGCAAAAAGAATTAAGTAACCTTCACCTTGAACACCGAAGTTGGTCGGTCAGATATGCCGCCAAAGAGTACAGGGAAATTGAAAACCACTACCGCTTGGTTTGGAAGGAAGACCAGGATTCTATGGTTGTTTATTTCACAAACCTATTACCTGAAAATGCCGGTGGATATTCAGAGACGTTCGATAGTCTGGTCTTTATGTCCGGACATTATGAATTGAAACTATCACTTGAGCCTCGCTTGTACGGAGCAAGTTTCACGCCTGCAACGGCTTCCATCTGGTTCAAAAGAAATATTGCAGTGACGTTAGAACCAAAAATTCCAACTTATTCCTTCTACTATTATTACAACGCCGCACATCAAGAAAACTCACAGGTCAAATACGAAGACTCTGAACCTCATTTGATCATGGCTCAGCAAATGGCCGAGACGTTCGATCAAAAGAAATTAGTGCTCACGGAACGCATTCGCTTTCATCGTCTCAAGCTTAATACCGAAATGGCCTTGAATCTTGCATTGGAGTTAGATTCACTTTGTGGTTCAATAAGCAGAACGGACAATTCAGCTTGCAATGTTCTGATTGAACTTTATACCGAGCGAAAAGAATACGAAAAAGCCCTTCCCTATTACACAAGGCTTTCGAAGGAATATGACGATGAGAGTCATTTGATTAGCGAAGCGCTCTTCCTTGAAATGAAATTGAGTCGTTCGGAAGAGGCCATTGCCCTATGTAAAATTTTACTCAATCGCATTCCCAAAAATCACATGAAAGAATATCCCGTTGGCACTTCTCCGCATGCTGAGACCATTCTTCACATTGGAGAAATCTATTGGCATGCGAACAAACCTCAAGAAGCTAAATTCTATTTGGAACTTGCCGTACAAGTTGGAGCTTTCCACACGAGCGACGATCGCTATGTGTATCTATTCGAATCGTACATAGAAAAATTTCCAACCGAAACAACCTTTTACATCTGCAGAGCCGCTGCCAACATCGGAAGAGCGCCCTACCTCGGCTGGGGAAACATGACGCGCATGGCATGCACAGAGGCCATGGAAGATTGCGATAACGCAATGAGATTGGGAAGAAAAGACTTCTTAGTCTATTACACCAAAGGTGAAGCCATGCAACTGATTAAAAAGAATGAAGCAGGACTGAAAATCGCCGACGAATGCATTCGCCTTGAACCGAAAGATCCGAGAGGATACTTGCTCAAAAGCATGTTCTACAACGATATTCGAACCGAAGACGCCATGAAAAAAGCGGAAGAATACCGAACCGAATTTCGCAACAGACTCAACAACTTTAATTTCGATTTTCATTATTAGAAAATTCAAAGCGTATGCGGTTTGTCGCGCTATCTTTGCCTCATGGATGAATCGAGACTTTCTGCCCTTCGCGCCGAGTTGAACAAAATTCACAAATGGCCAAGCAAGTACATGTTTAAGTTTATTGTTCCTTCTTTCGAAGAGCGCGTAACGGCTGTGAAATTGATATTCGGTGAAAGTGCACATTTCGACATGAAATGGAGTGCCAACGGAAGGTATACTTCCATTACCGTTCACGCCATGATGTTGAGTGCAGATGAGATTTTCAAGAAGTACGAAGAAGCGGCTAAAATTGAAGGAATTATAAGTTTATAAGATGAAAACTTTTGAATTGTTAAGAAACGTATTGCTAGTGTCATTGCTCGCCATGCTGACCTATGTGTTGTACAAGCGCATGTTACACGTCATGCGCAAGCAGCACGTTCAGAATAAATATCCGGCATTGCCCAATGCGCTTCATTGGACTTCTGACGGCAAAGGACAAATTGCAATTTCCTTGAACATGAAAATGCATTTAGACATTCAAATTTTTAATGAAGGAAATGAGTCGGTGCATTCATTGGCTAACGATGAGTTTCCGAAAGGAGATCATATTTTTTCTTTCGAAAAGAGCCTGCTTCCTTCTGGAAAATATTACTACAAAATTGTTTCTCCGCACGAACAAGCTTCTCAATACTTCAGCATCTAATGTCGTTACGCATTGTCTTTCTTGGAACTCCTGAATTCGCGACTACCTCGCTGAATGCCTTGCTGCAAAGCAAACACGAAGTGGTTGGCGTGGTAACTGCTCCGGATAAACCCGCAGGGCGCGGTCAACAGTTGAATGAAAGCGATGTGAAGAAGTTTGCGGTTCAACATGAATTGAAATTGTTTCAACCCGAAAAATTGCGCGACGAACAGTTCATTCAAGAATTGAAAAACTTGAATGCCGATTTGTTTGTGGTAGTGGCCTTCCGCATGTTACCTGAAGTGGTTTGGAACATGCCTCGCTTGGGCACGTTGAATTTGCACGGTTCCCTCCTTCCGCAATACCGCGGGGCTGCTCCCATTCAATGGGCGGTCATGAACGGAGAGACAGAAACCGGTTGCACGACTTTCCGATTGAAACACGAGATAGATACCGGAGAAGTATTGGGTCAGCATAAAATGAGCATCGCTCCAAATGAAACTGCCGGAGAATTGTACGAGCGCATGATGCACGAAGGCTCAGACTTATTGGTTCGCACTCTTGATTTACTAGAAGAAGAAAAGGTTGAGCCAATTGCTCAAGAAGAACTTATAACCAGCGAATTAAAGCATGCACCTAAACTTTTAAAAGAAGACGGACGAGTGCGATTAACGGACACTCCCGCGGTAGTACACAATCGCGTTCGCGGGGTCACTCCCTTACCTGGCGCCTTCACAACGTTTCAAGGAAAGATTTTAAAAATTCACAAAGGCCTTCCTGAAGAAACCGAAAATTCTTTCGAGTTAGGATCTTTTCATTCCGACAACAAAACTTTTTTGAAGTTGGCAGTGAATGGGGGATATTACAATCTTTTGGAAGTTCAGTTGGAAGGGAAGAAACGAATGAGTGTTGAGGAGTTTTTGCGCGGAGTGAACATCCCATTGTGAATATGCTTTTCATTCGGGAAGTTTCAATGAAATAAAAAATGTATTTTTGAGATCTAAATTTTAATCATATGTCAAGTCAATTACTCAAAGGCAAAAAAGGAATTATTAGTGGTGCATTGAATAACATGAGTATCGCATGGAAAGTAGCCGAGCGTGCTGCTGAAGAAGGTGCTCAGATTGTATTAACCAATGCTCCTATTGCTATGCGCATGGGTGAAATTAACGGTTTGGCTGAAAAGATTAACGCTCCTATTATTGCTGCCGATGCAACAAGTGAAGCAGATTTAGAAAACCTTTTCGATAAATCTATGGAACACTTCGGTGGGAAAGTAGATTTCGTTTTGCACAGCATTGGCATGTCGCCAAACGTTCGCAAAGGAAGACATTACACAGATTTGAACTACGAGTGGTACAAGCAATCGTTGGACGTAAGCGCAATGTCGCTTCACAAAATGTTGGCCACTGCTTATAAGAAAGACGCCATTAACGATTGGGGAAGTGTGGTTGCATTAAGCTATATTGCTGCTCAGCGCACGTTCCCAGATTATTCAGACATGGCAGACGCAAAGGCATTGTTGGAAAGCATTGCACGCAGCTTCGGTTACCACTACGGCGCTTCGAAGAAAGTGCGTATCAACACCATTTCTCAATCTCCAACGGTTACCACTGCTGGATCAGGCGTTAAAGGATTCGACGGCTTCATTAGTTTCGCCGAAGAAATGTCTCCGCTTGGAAATGCAGATGCGTTGGCGTGTGCAGACTATTGCATCTCGTTATTCAGCGACTTAACGCGCTACGTAACCATGCAGAACCTCTTCCACGACGGCGGATTCTCATCAACCGGTGTTACTCCTCCGGTGATTGAGCGATTCACGAAATAATTTTTTCTGAACCTTTTCCGGCTATTCGTTCCAAGCTTTTCGCTTCGCTCAAAGGCTTTCCACTGCTATCCGGGGTACTGAGGAACTACGTTAT
>CAYLOT010000036.1:0-11369 GCA_964385405.1 uncultured Chryseobacterium sp.
TTTACACCGCTCCATTTTCTGAAATTCCTTCCGTGAAAATGTATCGCATTCTTGCTTTGCGTTCCGAAGTTTTTGTGGTTGAACAGAACTGTGCCTATCAAGATTTAGACGGAAGGGACGAGCATTCTTTTTGGGTTTGGGCGGAAGACGAGAATGGGAAAGTGCATGCGGCTGCTCGATTATTACCCGCTGGAATTTCATACAGTGAGATTAGCATTGGTCGCGTCTGCACTTCAATGGAATCGCGTCGCTCGGGACTCGGAAAATTGTTGATGGAGGAATGTATAAAGCAATGTGAACGCATTTGGGGAAGGCAGGCCATTACTATTTCTGCACAACAGTATTTGTTGAAGTTCTACAACGAATTAGGCTTTGTTGAAGAAGGTGAGATGTATCTCGAGGATGATATTCCGCATTTGAAAATGAAGCGCAAAGCATGAGTTGGTCTGTAACGAAATACAACATTCATGAGTGGTTTATGGCCATGGGTGTTTTTTGTATGAGCGTTTTTTCTAAAGGAGTGATTGTCTTTTTTGCGTTGGCTTTTTTAACCATGCTCATTCAAGTTTTTTCAGGTGGAAGGAAAATCGAATGGTCGCGGTTTAACGTTTGGGCTTTTCTTGTTTATGGAATTTTTTCTGCTTTTTTACTTTCGGGAATAGGAAACGAATGGAACCACAAGTTGGCGTTGTCCGAAATTGAAACAAAAATTTCTTACCTCGCATTTCCACTTTTGTTTTTGTTCACCTCGAATTCCATCTTACTCGCTTTAAAGCGATTTCAATGGGCCTTGGTTCTTGGATGTGTTTTCTTCGCATTGATTTGCCATGTTCATGCGATGGTTCGATTTTTCGAAACTGGACTTTGGGAAGAATTTGTTTATGGAAGACTTTCATGGACGTTTCATCCAACCTATTTAGGATTTTTCTATTTGCTTTCCATGGTTTTTTTAGCGGGTGAGTACCTTGATTCATCGGACAAGAAAACATCGAATTTGCTGTTGTTGGGCATCGTGTTCTTTTCTCTGGAAACGGCATTCATGGCTTCACGAGCGGGCTTTTTAGCCTTGTTTTTATTTTATGCAATATTTGCCATTTATGTTTTTCGAAATGGAAAAGACAGGAGGAAGGCCATTGTGGTAATTGCTTCCTCAGTTATTTCATTCCTCTTATTGTTCTTTGGCTTTTCGCCTATTTCAGGAAGAGCGAAAGAAGCTGTTGAGAATTCGAAGTCTATTTCAACTACAACGAAAGAAGAAAAAGTTGCGAGTACGAGCGAGCGTATTGTCAGTTGGCAGACGGCTTGGGAAATTGGTCTCGACTATCCCTTGGGTGTTGGAACAGGTAATTGGAAGTCGCACTTCAATGAACGATATCTTAAAAAAGGAGCAAATTTCGCCGCGGAGCATTCGCATCCTGCTCACAATGCTTATTTACAAATTTTAGTCGAATGGGGATGGTTGGGATTACTAACGTTGTTGTCCTTGTTGTTTACCGGATTGAGAAGGGCCTGGCAGATGAATAACCTGTTTTATTTAGTTTTCGTCTTGGGAGTATCTTTTCACTTCATATTTGAGAGTATGCTAGAACTTCAGCAAGGCCTCGTTTTTATTGGCTTTTGGATGTTTTTCCTCCTTCACAGGAAATCGTATTCTACGATCTCCAAGGGCTAAAAATTGAGTATTAGGACAAGTCCTTTATTTTCCTTAAATTCGTTGCGAAATTTATTAAAATGGCAACAATTGAATTGAGGTTACCCAAGATGGGTGAGAGTGTCGCAGAAGCGTCTATTTTGAGTTGGTTAAAGAAGGAAGGTGACCGTGTTACTGCGGATGAGCCGTTGGTGGAAATTGCTACAGATAAAGTGAACAGTGAAGTTCCTTCACCAGAAGACGGGATATTGGTTTCTTGTAGAGTGAATGTTGGAGATACCGTTCAGGTTGGACATATAATTGCAATCATTGAAACTGGAGATGGTGCCAGTGCAACAGCATCGGCGCCGGTTGCTGCCGCTGCTCCTGTTACTGCTGAAGCTCCTGCTGCACCTTCAGCTTCAGTATCTGCACCTTCAGGAACTGCCGTTGTTTCTTCTTCAGATAGATTCTACAGTCCTTTAGTTAAAAACATCGCCAAGCAAGAGAATATTTCTCAGGCCGAATTAGATAGCATCTCGGGCACTGGCCAGAATGGTCGTGTGACGAAGGAAGATTTGATGGGATACATTTCCAACAGAGGAAATAAAACTGCTGCGGCACCTGCTTCAGCTCCACCGTCTAATTCAACGGTGACTGCTGCGCCTGCAGTTGAAGCACCACGTGTTAAAGGTCCAACAATAACGGTTGGTCCGAACGATGAAATTGTTGAAATGGATCGTATGCGCAGAATTATTGCCGACCACATGGTTATGAGCAAGCAAGTTTCTCCGCACGTGACTTCTTATGTGGAAGCCGATTTAACTAACGTGGTTATGTGGCGCGATAAAGTGAAGAAGCAGTTTGAAGCAAACGCAAAAACGAAATTAACCTTTACCCCAATTTTCATTGAAGCTGTGGCGAAGGCTATTCGCGATTTCCCGGGAGTGAATGCAAGTGTAGACGGTAGTAACGTGGTAATGCGAGGAGATATTAACATTGGAATGGCGGCAGCGCTGCCGTCCGGAAATTTGATAGTTCCCGTAATTAAAAATGCCGACCAATTGAACTTGATGGGGCTTGCGAAGAAGGTAAACGACTTAGCGGAGCGCGCAAGAGCTAACAAGTTAACTCCAGATGAAATTCAAGGAGGAACGTATACGCTAACGAATGTCGGTTCATTCGGAAATGTAATGGGTACTCCGATCATTAACCAACCACAAGTAGCAATTTTAGCGGTTGGTGCAATTCGAAAGAAGCCTGCGGTTATTGAAACTACGCAAGGAGATGCGATTGCAATACGACACATGATGTTTTTATCTCATTCATACGACCACAGAATTGTAGATGGTGCCTTAGGCGGACGATTTGTGCGCCGAGTAGCCGACTATTTGGAAGAATGGGATGTTAATCGTGAAATATAAATTTTGAAAAATACAATATCTATGAAAACACGTTTCTTTGCATTTTTAGTTATTGTTTTAATTGAGTTGAGCAACTCAATTACAGCACAAGCTATTCAACCTGAATTTGTTGCAGCCTTTACAGAGGCGAATAAGTTAATGGAAGAAAAATTTTGGGGTCAAGCCATTACGGAGTGGAGAAAAGTTTTGGTTATCGATCCAGATAATTTCAATGTGAATTACAAACTAGGATATTGTCTTTTGCAAACACCGACTAACAAAGTGGATGCTCTAACTTACTTGAAAAAGTGTACTTCTGGTAAGTTGAGTAAATCTTATGACCCCTTGGATGTAAATGAAAGAGGTGTGCCTATCGAGGCGCTATACTACCTCGCAGTAGCTCAACATTTGGCAATGCAATTCGATGAGTCAATAGAAAGCTTAGAAGCAATGATAGAATTAGTTAATGAAGAACACGTATTAATTGATGAAACGAAACGCGCTATAGAAATAAACAAAGAGGCAAAGAAACAAGTAGCTAATCCTCGAAATTATTTGATTCGGAATATAGGAAGCTCATTGAATTCTGCTTATGCGGATTTTTGTCCTGTTTTAACTGCAGATGAAAGTAATATCTATTTTACAAGTCGCAGATTGCGACTAGATTCTACAAACATGAATTTTCTCGACTTTGAGAGCAATCAATTTTTTGAGGATATTTATCATTCAATGAAGGGATTGGATGGAAATTGGATTCAAGCGGACTTAATGAACTTGAGTACAGATGAGCACGACGCGGTTATTTCAATTTCTCCTGATGGAAAGACTTTGTTTGTTTACCAAGATAGTCTTGGAGATGGTCAAATTAAGTATTCAAAATGGATTGAAGACAATTGGAGTGCTCCAGTGAAATTGGGTTCAGATATTAATACTAAGTTTTGGGAGTCGCACTGCACCATTTCATCGAATGGAAATGAGTTGTATTTTGTTTCTGACCGTCCTAATGGAATTGGAAAAAGAGATATTTATCGTTGCTATAAGAACACTGATGGTACTTGGGGTAAGTCTGAGAATTTAGGAGCTGTAATTAACACTCCTTACGACGAAGAATCTCCCGTTTTAAGTGCAGATGGCAATTTCATGTATTTCGCCTCAAAAGGTCACTCCACCATGGGTGGTTTCGATTTGTTTGTAAGTAAAAAGGATCCTAGTGGGAATTGGAGTGTACCTGAGAATATGGGCTATCCAATAAATTGTGTTGATGATGATGTGTTCTTTCAGCCTATGGCGAATGGCAAGCATGCTTTTTTCAGTTCTCGTAGAGATGGAGGTCTTGGTGATTTGGATATTTATGAATCTGAAACAATTGAAATAAAGAAAGTCCAATTTGCTTCGTTGAGGGGTTTGTTCAAACCAGTGAAAGACAAGGTGTTGCCGCAAGGATTGAAAGTAATTGTTGTAAATACCCAGACAGCAGAGAAGCAAGATGTTTCAGGTAATTCGGTAAATGGTGAATTCCATATTCTACTAAATCCCTGCTCAACTTACCAAATAGATTATCTAAGCGGAGTGGAAAAATTGAAATCCGAGATCTTGACCATACCTTGCGAAAACGAGAAATATGAATACACTAGAGAAATTCAATTGTTAAATAAGGAAGTAGTTAAGGTAGATGAAATTAAGTTTGATAAAGCAAATCCAGTTCAGACAAAAATTGATGAAACTGTCGGATACGCCGAGTATTCACATTTCTTCCTATACGGAAAAAGTGGATTTTCTGAAGAAGAGAGAGAGTTCAAAGACTTTATAGCACTTTGTCAGAAGGTAATTGATCAAAAAGCTTTTGTAACTATCTCTATTGAAGGTAGTGCATCGAATGTGCCCACTTCAGGACCAAAATCAAATGAATTGCTTTCAGCAGAGCGTGTTTCCAATGCCACAACCGCATTGAAAGCGGCTTTGTTGAAGAACGGTTACATTGAAAATGTTCATTATAAATTTGATAAACCAATTACAATTGTTCAAGGTAAGAAGTACGAAAACGATGCAATGACCAACAGAGCAGAGTACGAGAAATACCAATACATCAAAGTAAAAGTTCAATAAGAAATAATTCATGCTTCATTTAAAGAGACCGTTGGTTTTTCTTGACCTGGAAACCACCGGGACCGACGTTGCGAGCGATCGCATTGTAGAAATAGCTTTTGTTAAAGTTATGCCAGATGGAGCCACTGAATCGCTTCCTGAATTCAAAGACACTCGTTTTTTAATTAATCCGGGTAGACCAATTCCAATTGAATCTTCAATGGTTCATGGAGTGTACGATGCCGATGTAAAGAATGCCCCGCTATTTTCAGACTGTGCTCAAATGCTCAGTGATTTCATTGAAGGTTGTGATTTGGCTGGATTTAACAGTAACAAATTCGATATACCCTTGCTTGCAGAAGAATTTCTTCGAGCAGGAATACCCTTCAGCTTAGACGAAAGAAGCACCGTAGATGTTCAAGTGCTGTTTCATAAGTTAGAGCCTAGGAATTTGTCGGCGGCCTATAAGTATTACACCGGAGGAACTTTAGAGAATGCCCATGCTGCGCTTATTGATACTCAAGCTACTTACGAGGTATTCAAAGGAATGTTTGAAAAGTACAAAGACGAAGAGCGTGCCCTTCCAACCACTATAGAGGAGATTGAAACCCTGAGTAGCTATGGAAAAAGAGCAGACCTAATTGGAAATCTTCAATACAACGAAGAAGGGGAAATGGTTTTCGGATTTGGGAAACACAAAGGAGTAAAAGTTGCAGATGTACTTACTCGTGAGCCAGGGTATTTCGGTTGGATGATGAATGCCGATTTTCCGTTGTACACGAAGGAAGTCCTTCGGAAGTTTCGAAACAATATGATGGCTTAAAACTATGCGAGTTGCAGTCCTCGTCTCGAATGATCTGGTTTATGATCAACGAGTAAGTAAGATTTGCGATTCCCTTCAACATAAAAATTGGGAAGTAGAATTGGTAGGCGTTTTAAAGCCTGAGAGTATTTCCCTTCAACGTAATTATTCTACGAAACGCTTACGTGTGTTCTTCAGCAAAGGACCGCTGTTTTACTTTATGCTGAATGTGCGCATGTTCTTTTATTTACTCTTTCATAAAACGGACGTCATTTGGGCGAATGATCTGGATGTGTTGTGGCCAGCGGTTTTCATGAAAAAACTTCGAGGAACAAAAATCATTTATGACTCGCATGAATATTTTACAGAAGCGGAAGGGCTAACGGGAAGAGAGCGAATCAAAGCTATTTGGACGCGCATAGAAGAACGTTGTATTCCATTCGTAGATGTTTTCATTACTGTGAATGAAAGCATAGCTGAAATCTACAGAGCGAAGTATAAGCGCGAGGTTTTAGTTCAACGCAATATGCCTGTTTTGGTGGAAGAAATAGAGGAGGAAGTTGATCTGTTTGAAGTGAAAACTGTTGTCCTACAAGGCGCGTACATTGATCCAGATAGAGGCGGAATGGAATTGGTGGAAGCTTTTCAATATTTGGAAGGAATTCAATTGCTCATTGTGGGTGCCGGAAGGGATTTAGAAAATATTAAGAAGCGTATAGTTGAATTGCATTTAGAAGAAAAGGTGAAAGTCCTTCCTCGGATGTCTTATTTCGAATTAAAGAAGTTAACACAACGTGTTCACCTCGGAGTTTCGCTCGACAAACCTTTGCACTTGAATTATACCCTTTCACTTCCAAATAAACTATTCGATTACATGCATGCTGGAGTGCCGGTGCTTGTGAGCAATTTGGTTGAACCCGCGCGAGTAGTGAATGAGTATAAAGTTGGAGAAGTAGTTTCAGAAGTTACTCCGAAAGCAATTGCGGATGGAATTCAAAGAATCTTGAATTCCGAATCTTACGAAACGTATAGAGTTGCCACTAAAAAAGCAAAGTCGGCGTTGCATTGGCAAGCCGACTTTGATAAACTTGATTTCTCTAAAATTTCTTAGAACAAAAATCCGACAGCAACACCTGTGCGAACGAAGTATCCAACGTATGGACGAAATGCTTCGTTCGGTGCTTGAATAAACGGTTCGTTAGTTGAAACACGCGTGTCGCCGCTATTCCAGATGGTTCCGAAATTAACGTCGATGCTGATTTTATCTTGGAAAATTCTTTGGTATCCGAAAGACATTCCTACGCCACCGGTATTGATGTTTCGCTTGGTGTAATCATAGATACTCATGTATGTGATTGGGTCGTATCCTAAATACACTTCTTCCAAAGCCTCCATGTATTGGTAACGCGCAAACATAGAGAGGTAAATACCTTCAGGAGCATTGTACTTACCCATGTAGTAGCGGAATTCAGGAGTAATGGCAACACGGCTGATGTAGCTACTTGCAAAACCATCGCTTTGATCTTGATACAAGGCACCAATTACGAAACTTGATCTTTCCTTTGTTTGATGCTCGAAAGAGATATTAGCGGTGCGCATGATAGGTGAAGAAATATCCAACTTCAGGATGTTCTTGTTTTGTGCTGAAACCACACTTGTGGTCAATATCAACACGATTACGAATAACTTGCTTATAAACTGCATATATTTTTCTTTTTGTATGAATAAATTTAGTGCAATTTCGCTAAGTCGAAAGAAAAAAACAATGACAAAAAAATTTAACATCATTTATCTGGGCCTCGCTCCTGTATTATTTGGACTTAGTTGGTTCATTTCACATGAGTTGTTCAATCATTTTATGAAGAACAAGGGCACAATTGAAAATCCAGCAAAAGACAACTCATTGGTTTTTGCTTGTGGATTTTCATTCCTCTACCTGTTGGTGTTTTTTATCATTCGAGATCTTTATCCGAAAAAAAAATAACAAGTCGTAAATACATTACAAGATCACACATCAAAATTTGTCAAACACTATTAAAAAATTAAAACAAGAAAATTATGACTGAGATAAATAAAGAAAAATTGAAGGCGCTTCAATTGACCATGGATAAGTTAGAAAAGACTTACGGAAAAGGAGCCGTTATGAAATTAGGCGATACTGCTGTAGAATCAATGGAAGTGATTCCAAGTGGATCTTTGGGTCTTGATTTGGCATTGGGTATTGGCGGATATCCGAAAGGAAGAATTGTTGAAATCTACGGACCTGAATCTTCAGGTAAAACAACTTTGGCGATTCATGCGATTGCGGAATGTCAAAAGATGGGAGGTATTGCAGCTATTGTAGATGCTGAGCACGCCTTCGATAAATTCTATGCTGAAGCTCTTGGAGTAGATACCGAAAATCTTTTGATTTCACAGCCAGACAATGGAGAGCAAGGTTTAGAGATTGCAGATAACTTAATTCGTTCAGGTGCGATAGATTTAATCGTTATTGACTCGGTTGCTGCATTGACGCCTCGTTCAGAAATTGAAGGAGAAATGGGCGATTCAAACGTAGGGGTTCAAGCACGTTTAATGTCGAAGGCTTTGCGTAAGCTTACGGGAACTATTAGCAAAACGGGATGTTGCTGCATCTTCATTAACCAATTGCGCGAAAAGATTGGTGTCATGTTCGGCAATCCAGAAACAACTACTGGAGGAAATGCTTTGAAGTTTTACGCTTCTATTCGTTTAGATATTCGTAGATCAACTCAATTGAAAGACGGAGAAAATGCGATTGGTAATCACACTAAGGTTAAAGTGGTTAAAAACAAAGTTGCACCTCCATTTAGAACAACAGAATTCGATATCATGTACGGTCAAGGAATTAGCCGAGTAGGTGAGTTGATTGACATGGGCGTTGATTTGAATATTGTGAAAAAAGCAGGGTCTTGGTTCTCTTACGGTGAAACCAAATTGGGACAAGGTCGCGATGCCGTTAAACAATTGTTAGATGACAATCCAGAATTGATGGAAGAAATCGAATCTAAAGTGAAAGAGGCCCTCGCAGCTAAGAACGCGTAGTCATTTTCTAAGGCAACTAAAAAGAGGAACCATTGGTTCCTCTTTTTTATTTTCAATAGTTGCTTCTGTTATTTAATGTATCTCCAATCTTGATTGTTCTTAATGCCTTTCAACGAATGATAGATCAATTTGATTACTGCTTCCACATCATCTTTCGCCACCATTTCTACAGTCGTGTGCATATATCGCAACGGAAGTGAGATAAGTGCACTTGCAACACCTGCATTGCTGTATGCGAAGGCATCGGTGTCGGTTCCTGTTGCGCGATAAACAGCTGCACGCTGAATGTCGATCTTATTCTTTTCAGCAGTAGTAACAATGTGTTTCAAGAGATTGTTTTGAACGGCAGGACCGTAGCTCAATACAGGCCCTCTTCCGCACGCTAAATCTCCGCTCATGATCTTGCTCATCATGGGCGTTTGCGTATCGTGACAAACGTCTGTTACAATAGCAACATCGGGGTTAATGCGATGTGCAATCATTTCAGCACCACGCAAACCAATTTCCTCTTGAACCGAATTCGTGAAGTACACACCGAATGGAAGTTTGTCTTTGTTTTCTTTTAACATGCGCGCTACTTCAGCAATCATGAATCCTCCTATGCGGTTGTCAAGCGCACGACCCAAATAATATCTATCGTTCAACACCATGAATTCATCTTCGAAGGTTGCAACGCAGCCCACGTGAATGCCCAAGGCCTCTACTTCGTCTTTTGATCTTGCACCTACATCCAAGAAAATATTTTTCATGGAAGGAGTTTCTTCTTTCTCTTGACGCACGTGAATAGCTGGCCATCCGAATACGCCTTTCACCAAGCCTTTTGCTGTTTGAATATTTACACGCATGGAAGGCGCAATCATGTGATCGCTTCCGCCGTTGCGACGCAAGTAAATGAATCCGTCTGGGGTGATGTAATGTACGAACCAAGCGATCTCGTCGGCATGAGCTTCGACAACAACTTTGTATTTAGCATCTGGATTAATCACGCCAACCACAGTTCCGTAGGTGTCTACGATGTGGGTGTCTATGTATGGACGAATGTAATCTAGCCACATCTGCTGTCCGGGAGTTTCGAATCCGGTTGGCGCAATGTTGTTAATGTACTTCTCAAGGAACTCGTGACTTTTCGCGTTCAGGATGCTCTTCGATTTTTTTGTAGCGGGTGCTTTTGTTTTCTTTGCCATGGCAATAATTTGTTTTCAAAATTAGACTTGAAAAAACCTGCGGTGAATGTATCAAGAAAATAGTTTAAACAATACCGCGGTGAACAAATCGCGCACACGTGAATTGAAACAAACAGCAGACGGCTCGTTCACGTTGTTTATTCCGGAAGTGGAAGAGACGTATCACAGCACCCACGGTGCGGTTCAAGAATCGATGCATGTGTTCATTGAAAACGGATTGAAGGCCTGCGATAAAGAAGAGATTCGCATTTTGGAAGTGGGTTTAGGAACGGGATTGAACGCGTCGTTAACGCTTCAGCACGCTAAGGGAATTGTCGCCTATTGCGCTTTGGAACCTTATCCGTTGTCGAAGGAAATCTTAGAAGAGCTTTCGGCGAATAAATCGGATCAGTTGGAAATGAAATTTCATTTTTCAGCACCGAACGAATGGATTTCCATTCATGAACAATTTTCATTTGCAAGAATGGAAGTGGGGTTGGAAGAATTTCAGTCTGAAGAGAAATTCGATGTCATTTATTACGATGCCTTCGGACCTCGCGTAGAGCCTGGGTTGTGGACGTTAGAGCGCATGCAACAATGTTTCAACTTGTTGAATGAAGGAGGAGTCTTTGTTACCTATTGTGCGAAGGGCGAGGTGCGCAGGAATCTTCAGGCGGCGGGGTTTGTGGTGGAAAGGTTGGCGGGTCCGCCGGGGAAGCGCGAAATGCTTCGCGCAAAAAGGTAAGTAGATGGCATTCGTCAAAGACATCACTTCCTTCCCACAAACCGCACAACATCTGCAATGCCAATGTGGTATTTCCCTTCGTTGAGTTCGACTTGTTTTTCTTCTAAAATTTCAAAGTGCATACCGTGGAAGTCGCTCATGAGGGTTTCAATGGAGTAGAGCATTTCAATGTCTTTTGGTCCACCAGAGTTGTTGTTCAGCTGAAGTGGATTGTAAGCTTCTAGAATAACCGTGCCGCCGGGTTTAAGCCAGTTTTTAATTTTTCCGTGTAATGTAATGCGAAGTGATTCGGGAAGATGTGAATAGATGAGTACCACGGCATCGAAGGTGTTGTCTTCGAAGTTGGCGTCTGCAACATTGCAAATCTCGTAGTTAATTTTCGCATTGAAGGAAGCGGCGAGATCAATGGCTTTTTGTTTTCCTACTTCACTCAGGTCGAAGGCATGAACATCCCATCCCAAAGCTGCTGCATAAGCGG
>CAYLOT010000037.1:0-9638 GCA_964385405.1 uncultured Chryseobacterium sp.
TTTATTTTATGAAAACCAAAACCAAAGCTAGCGCGCCAAAGGCCGCTAAAAAAGCAGCTGCTCCTAAGAAAGCTGCTGCAAAGAAAGCTGCTGCTCCTAAGAAAGCTGCTGCTAAAAAAGCTGCTCCTAAAAAAGCTGCTGCTAAAAAGGCTGCTCCTAAAAAAGCTGCTGCTCCTAAAAAAGCTGCTGCTAAAAAGGCTGCTCCTAAAAAGGCTGCTGCTCCTAAGAAAGCTGCTGCTAAAAAAGCTGCTCCTAAGAAAGCTGCTGCTAAAAAAGCTGCTCCTAAGAAAGCTGCTGCTAAAAAAGCTGCTCCTAAGAAAGCTGCGAAGAAGAAATAATTTTCTACTTCAAACCATTAAAAAAGCCGTTTCTTGCGAGACGGCTTTTTTATTTCACAGCTTTTTTTTCTGAATCAATTCACATGCATGAGTATGGGCAAGTGATCACTGTATCCTCCCTTGTATGAATCGCCAACATAAACTCTCGCGGGCGACTTCACACCATTCTTATCCGTAAAGTACAAAAAATCATAAGACACCACTTCAAACGAATTAGCCGAAATACATTTACTATCGAACATTCCGTAGCTAACCATAAACTGGTCTAAAGGACTCCACTCACCTTTGTAAAAATGTGTTCCTTTTTTCAGCGATTCAAAGTCTGACATCATGTTGAACAATACCGAATGTTCATTCGATACCCCAGCTCGCAATACATCATGAACACTTTTGTTGGAAGGAAAGTCGTTGAAATCTCCCATACATATTATGTTCGCATTCGGATTAATTGAAAGAATCTGATCAACCTCTTTTCTCAAAACACTTGCTGCTTTAATACGATGCATCTCAGATTCATCTTGTCCGCCTCTACGCGAAGGCCAATGATTCACAAATAAATGAAAATCTTCACTTCCCACCTTGACAGAAACTTTAAGAATGTCTCTCGTGTTAGGGTCCGAAACACTTTCTAAAACAACAGGAATAGGTCTACTACCCACAATTGTTACTCGCTTCGAATCATAAATCAACGCTACATCAATCCCTCGCTCATCTGGCCCTTCGTACCAAACAACTTGATATCCCTTTCCATTTAAAAAAGAAGTGTTAACCAAATCGTTCAGCACTGTTCCGTTTTCAACTTCAATCAATCCAACTATTGCCGGAAAGCTTGTCCCCTTGTTTGTAATGGCGTCAACCGTGTGATTCAGATGCTCGTAATACTTCGCCGTGTTCCAATGCAATTTTCCAGTTGGAGTAAAATCCTCATCAGCCTTATTTGGATCATCAATGGTATCGAACAAATTCTCAACATTGTAACTCATTAAATCAAATTTGACTTTGCCCGGAGCATCGGAATACGTCTTGGTATCTAGCTGGGTAGTTTTACACGATGCCATCAATGCTATGAAGAATAACACACCTATTTTTTTCATAACTCAAAAGTAGAACAGAACAATTCTACTTCCACCTACTCTATTTTTGTTTGAATGAAATTTAACGAAAACATATTTTTCGGAAGTGCTCTAGTTCTCTTTCTTTTTGTCTCTTGCGGAACCAAACGAAGTGACAACAAAAACGTTTTCTGTTACAACGAAAGCAACGGTATTACTTCGCTTGATCCAGCTTATGCGCGCGACCTTGAAATTATGTGGGCCACCAATCAGCTCTTCGACGGATTGGTTGAATTGAATGATTCGCTTCAAGTAGTTCCTTCCGTTGCGAAGTCGTTTTCTAATTCAGAGGATCTCCTTACCTATACCTTTATTCTGAAGAACAACGTATACTTTCACAATAACGCCTGCTTTCCTTCAGAACAAGGAAGAAAAGTCGTCGCGTCAGATGTAGTGTATTCTTTCAACCGAATTCTAGAGAAAGCCGTTGCCTCTCCAGGCAAATGGATTTTCGAAAAAGTAGCTGAAGATGGATTCTCCGCCCCGAACGACTCTACTTTCGTTATACAATTAAAAGAACCCTTTTCACCTTTCCTCGGATTGCTAACCACGCAATACGCGAACATTGTTCCGCATGAGGCTGTTGAAATGTATGGTTCTGATTTCAGAAATCACCCTGTCGGATGCGGTCCCTTTCAATTTGCATTTTGGTATGAAAACGTTGCATTGGTCTTTCATAAAAATCCAAACTACTACTTGAAGGACGAAAACGGAAATACACTTCCCTACCTAGACGCAGTGAAAATAGATTTCGTGAAAGATATGTCTGCCGAGTACCAAGGGTTGCTTCAGGGTAAGTACGACTTCATGAGTGGCATTCACAATGCTTTCAAAGACGAGTTGCTTGATGCGAACGGAAATCTATCAAGTGCGTACAGTTCTCAATTGTATTTGCAGAAAACTCCTTTCATAAAAACAGACTATTTAGGTTTTGTTGTTGACCCTGCACTTCAATCGAACAAAGCATTGCTGGATCCTCGCGTAAGATTGGCCCTTCATCTTTCCATAAATAAAAAAGATATGGTGAAGCATTTGCGCAACAACACAGTCATTCCCGCAGACCTTGGATTTTGCTCTCCTGCCGCTGCCAAAAACCTGAACACCGAACAGCTTGTTTCCTTCAATAAAAAACAAGCACTTGATTTGCTTGCCGAAGCCGGATTTCCCAACGGAAAAAATCTTCCGACAATTGTATTAAGCACAACCAGCGATTACACCGATCTGATGGAGTACATTCAGCATGAATGGCAGCAACTGGGCATAGCATGCGAGATTCAACAATTGCAAGGAGCTGCCTTTCGCGACATGGCAGCTAAAAGTCAGCTTTCTGTTTTTAGAAAAAGTTGGCTCGCCGATTATGCACACCCCGAAAATTTTTATTCCGTTTTCACCACTTCACGCTTCGCTCCGAATGGCCCGAACTACACACACTACAGCAACCAAGCTTACGATTACCTTTACTCGAAATTAGGGAAAACAAATTCTTCAGACAGCACCCTTTACTACAGCAAACAACTCGAAGGAATGATTCATTTGGAAACTCCAATTATTCCACTGTACTACGACCAGGTGATGCACTTCATTCGTTCGAACATTAAAAATTTCCCTACTAATCCAGTAAACATGCTTGATTTGAGAAGAGTTAAAAAAGAATAAAAGATTCGTTAACTTCGCCTCACCAAAATCCGCCGTGCTCAAAATCGATACCCATACCCACATCATGCCCGACCACTTACCCAACTGGAGTAAGGAGTTCGGTTATGGAAAATTCATTCACCTTGACCATCACAGAGCTGGCTTTGCGCGTATGATGCAAGGCGATCAGTTCTTCCGCGAGATTGAATCGAATTGTTGGGATCCCGTTTTACGCATTGACGAATACGCGAAATACAACACGCAAGTTCAAGTGGTTTGCACCATTCCTGTTTTGTTTTCCTATTGGGCAAAACCCGAACACACCCTAAAAGTTTCGGAATTCTTAAACGATCATATTGCCATGATTGTTGAAGAACATCCGAAAAACTATGTTGGTTTGGCTACCCTTCCCATGAACGACATTCCAATGGCCATTGCCGAACTGGAACGTGCCAAGAAAATCGGATTTCGTGGAATTCAAATTGGATCGAACATAAACGGTGTTAATCTTAGCGACGAAAAATTCCTTCCGTTGTGGAAAGCCTGTGAAGACTTGAATATGTGCGTTATGGTTCATCCGTGGGAAATGATGGGGGAAAACGATATGAAGAAATATTGGCTTCCTTGGTTGGTAGGCATGCCCGCCGAAACCACACGCGCCATTTGCTCGCTCATTTTTTCTGGTGTGATTGAAAAATTCCCAAAGCTGCGTTTTTTGTTTGCACATGCCGGTGGATCTTTCATTCCAACATTAGGAAGAATTGAACACGGATTTAATTGCAGACCTGACCTCGTGGCTTTAGACAACAATGTTGCGCCTAGTCACTACTTGAATAAGTTTTGGATAGACAGCGCCACACACGATGCCGATTTGTTGAAGTATATCATGACGAAGCAATCAACTGAAAAGATTGCGCTGGGTACCGACTACCCTTTCCCATTGGGAGATTTGCATATTGGGAAATTCATTGAAGAAATGCAACTCGAACAAGCCGACTTAGAAAACATCATGCACGGCTCTGCCCTTAAATGGCTTGACCTTCCGAAGAGTATGTTCTAATTGAACGTCTTTTTATAAAACGTTTCATTTCCACATTTATCTCTCACCTTCAGTGAAAATTCATGCGCTTGTCCATCAACCAAACTCAGCGGCAACTCCACCATGACCGAATTGTTCTTCGCGTCGTATTCGTAGTAAATCCATGCCCCATCTAATTCTGGGCGAATGCTTTCAATTCCGCTTAACGCATCGCTCACTCGAAACTTCACACTTCCAACTAAATCTGATTCAGGAAAAATCTGTTCAACAAATTCAACAACAGGACTGTCCCAATCCGAAGCATAGGTGAATGTTCCTAACGAAGAAGCGCTCGCCACAATGGCATGTCCTTCCACACTTCCACCAATAGATTTTCTTTTGGAAGCATTTCCATGCAGCACAACAACTTTCTTTCGTTGTTCAGGTGTCATTGAATTCAAGTCGAACTGAATTTTCACTGGAGAAAAGAGTGCAATTCCATCATGACCTATTTCCACAACAGGAGGCATGAGCGAATCAAACACGGGTTGAAACAGCAGCACACTCGCATCATCGAAGAGCGTTTCTTTCTGGAAGAGGATCTTACCTGATTGCGTTTGAATCGATTTCTCCTGTCCAGCAATTAGTTTTATTGTGCTCGCATGTGAGGGTGAAACAGGCTGAATAGCTTGAACAAAGCCAACAGCAGTGGACACGTTCCCTTTCCAATCTTCTGTTTCAAAACGAATGCTGTGAATAAGCGAGTCATTCAAATAAATGGAAGTCGAATACATGCTCACTTCTTCCTTTAGCGGTGTCTGTTTTGGGACTGAACATCGGTACCATTGTCCAGACTTCGCCTTATACATTCCTAACGGGACAAATCCGTTTACCGCTTTCGTGGTGTTGAAATTCACCGCCCGAATGTCCATTCGGTAAAACAAATTCCCATCGACAAAAACACGCAAGGCTTTCACTCCACATTCACCACTTCCACTTATATAACGATCAACTATTGAAACCGCTAACTCCAATTTCCCCGGTTGAATTTCAAGTGGCAATGTATCTGATGCGCCTCTTCCTGAAACGAAATGTCCGATTGCAGGCAATTCATTCGGACTTATTTCGCTGGCTTCAAAACCGCTCCATGCGCTGAAAGATTCAAAAACTGGAGCAAGTGTATCGCGCACCGGCAAACCGAATCGCATAGGGTCAAGACATTGCTCTGTCCGGCTATCACGCACCTCGAAGTGCAAATGCGGACCGCCACTTCCACCCGAATTACCGCTCCAAGCGATATGCTGACCTCGCTTCAATTCAATTTGACCTTCTTTCAAATACCAATCAACTTCGTAGGATTCTTTCAGTTTATGTTGAAGTCGAAGCAAGGAATCGATTTCTTGATTGAACTTTTGAAGATGCGCGTAAACGGTAACGTAACCTTCTGGGTGGGTTACATAAATAGCTTTCCCGTATCCGAAAGGTGAAATCTTAATTCGAGAAACGTACCCATCGGCTGCGCAATAAACGGGTAAACCTTCGCGCTGGTCAGTGCGCAAATCCATTCCCGAATGGAAATGATTCGAACGAATTTCAGCGAACGAACCCGCAAGCTCCAAGGGTATGTCTAAGGGCGAACTGCATGTCCATTTTTGTCCTTGTGCAAAAGTTGCAGAAAGCAAAAAAAAGAGAATCAAAAATCGACTTGAATTCAAATTGCTGAAAACCATACTGCAAAGTGCACAGAAAAAGCTTTCGAAGAGATTCGACGTGGTTATTTTATTCACAGCCATTGAGGAAAAAAAGCGAACCTCCTTGGTCTGTTTTTGACTAACTTTGTAATGCTTCAACAAAAGCTATACGTATTTATGGAATCGGTTCAACACTTTGAAACACTTACGGCAAAAATTCACGAATTGGGTGAATCCAAGCGCCATGCAGCAAACGCATTAGCTAAAGTGAACGAAGAATTGGCTTCGGTTTATAAAATCAACAAAGGACTTCAAGATCAGATTGAAGACTTAAATGTTAAAATAGAAGAGTTAGAAGCTAACCAATCGTTGAGGAATGAAACACAGATAGATCATGTTCATTCAACTAAGCAGAGAATCAACGCTTTGGTAAAAGAGATAGATGAATGTCTTTTACTATTAAACAAATAGTGGAACAATGAGCGAAGTAACCTTACAAATATCCATTGCAGGAAAAAACTACCCTCTCTCGGTGAAACCTTCTGAGGAAGCTTCAATCCGTAAAGCAGAGGCGCAATTGGAAGAGGCCGTTTCAATGTTCCAGAAAAACTATTCCGTAAAAGACAGAGGAGATTTACTAGCCATGGCGGCTTTACAAATCATAACCAAATTGAACAACACCCCACCACAGGTTATTGAAAAACCCGTTGAAGTGGTAGTGGAAAAGGAAGTCATCGTTGAGAAAGAAGTTGTGATTGAAAAAGAAGCTGCCGCACCCGACTATACCGAGCAATTCTCAGCATTAGAGAAACTCGTAGACGGATACTTGGCGAATTAATTCCACTTTCTCTTTATCTCTGCTTTAGGAAACGGACCCGAACGTCCGCATGTGGAACACTAATACTTTATGTCCAATGGATGGCAGTGTATTGATTATTATTTGCTCAATTACCGGAGTAATCAGTGGTGCTCTTCTTACCTATTTCGTTCTAAACGGTGCTTTGAAGTCTAAGAAAGACGGCATAATTGAAGAGGCGAAAAAAGAAGGAGAAACCCTCAAAGAGAAAAAAATTCTTCAAGCCAAAGAGAAGTTTTTGGAATTGAAGTCGCAACATGACCGTGAGGTTAGCGAAAAAAACAACAAAGTGAAACAAGCGGAAGACCGCATCAAAAATCGCGAGCGCGAAATTTCACAACAGCAAGAACAACTCAAGCGTAAAGAAAAAGAGGCCGACGCTCAAAAAGAAAATGCGACGAAGTTGATTGAATTAAATGAGAAGAAGTCAGCTGATTTAGAGAAATCACAACAGAAAATCATTGCTCAACTTGAAGATCTTTCAAAACTATCCGCTGACGCTGCAAAGGCGCAGTTGATGGAAATGTTGAAGGAGGACGCACGCAATGCATGTGCTTCGCAAATTCAAGGTATCGTTGACGAAGCCAAATTGAAGGCAAACCAAGAAGCGAAGAAAATCGTTATTCAGACCATTCAACGCACTGCGGTTGAGCATGCCGTTGAAAATAGCGTTTCAGTTTTCAATATTGAAAACGATGAAATCAAAGGTCGCATCATTGGTCGTGAAGGACGTAACATCCGCGCGCTTGAAGCAGCTACTGGAGTTGAAATTATTGTAGACGACACCCCGGAAGCAATCGTTCTATCTTGTTTCGATCCAGTAAGAAGAGAGATTGCTCGTCTTTCGTTGCACCAACTGGTGACAGACGGACGTATTCACCCAGCGCGCATTGAAGAAGTGGTTGCGAAGGTTCGCAAGAACATCGAAGAAGAAATTGTTGAAGTTGGAAAGCGTACGTGCATAGAGATGGGAATTCACGGTCTTCACAGCGAATTGGTTCGCATGGTAGGACGTATGAAGTACCGCTCATCTTACGGACAAAACTTATTGCAACACAGCCGTGAGGTAGCCAACCTTTGTGCTACCATGGCAAGTGAATTGGGATTGAATCCGAAAGCTGCTCGCAGAGCGGGATTGCTTCACGATATTGGAAAAGTTCCTGACGACGAAAGCGAATTACCACACGCAGTGTTGGGTATGAAGCTGGCTGAAAAGTATGGTGAAAAACCTGACGTATGCAACGCTATTGGAGCTCACCACGACGAGGTTGAAATGAAAACCTTACTTGCACCAATTATTCAAGTATGCGATGCTATTTCAGGTGCCCGTCCAGGTGCTCGTAGAGAAGTAGTTGAAGCCTACATTCAACGCTTGCGCGATCTAGAAAATTTAGCTTTAGAATATCCTGGAGTATCTAAGTCGTTTGCTATTCAAGCAGGACGTGAGCTTCGTGTAATGGTTGAAGCAGAGAAAGTGACCGACGAACAAGCAGATGCTTTGGCAATCTCGTTGGCTTCACGCATTGAAACTGAAATGACATATCCTGGCCAAGTGCGTGTAACGGTTATCCGTGAAAAGCGCGCTGTAGGTATTGCCAGATAACGCAGACATTAGACGATCAAAAACGCCCGCGAATGCGGGCGTTTTTCATTTCAACAGAAATCAAATTAAGACAATGCCTGAGTCAAGTCTGCAATAATATCTTCCGAGTTTTCAATTCCGACACTCAAACGAATCATACCTTCAGTAATTCCCATACCAATTTTATCCTCGTCTGGAACGTCTGCGTGGGTCATGGAAAAAGGATGTTGAGCCAAGCTCTCGTTACTTCCCAAGCTAACAGCCAACTTGATAAGTTTACAGCTATCAAGAACTTTAAACGCTTCTTCCTCACCACCGCGTACAGTAAAGCTTATCATTGCACCCGGTGCCTTGCATTGCTCCTTATATATGGCAATTTGTTGAGGCGAATTCGTTGGCAACCCAGGGAAAAACACTTGTTCAACCTTTGGATGGCTCAGTAAAAAATCTACCACATCAACTGCATTCCTCGTTTGCTGATCCATACGAATCTTCAGGGTCTCAATGCTCCGAGTAAGCAACCAAGCTGTGTAAGGCGCAATCATGTTTCCTAAAAACGTGCGCAAGGTCTTTATGGCAGTTATATTATCTTTCTTACCAACTACAACACCCGCAATTAAATCACTGTGCCCGCTCAAATATTTCGTTGCACTGTAACACACCACATCAGCTCCCCATTCCAGTGGCTTCTGCCAAATTGGGCCCATATATGTGTTGTCCACGGCGTATAAAACCTTGTTACCTGAAGCCGATTCTACCCTATTTCTGAATTCTTGAATAGCACTTAAGTCGAACAAATGATTTGTCGGGTTTGCAGGTGTCTCTGTGAAAACCATTTTCACACGACCTAATTTATTTTCTGCAAGAAGACGACCATACAACTCATCTAATGAATCATTCGGTCCAAAAGACTCCCATTGAATTCCAAAATCAATCAACACCTGATGAATGAAATGGTGAGTCCCTCCATAGGTTGGATGGCTGCAAACTAAAATATCGCCCGGACGCAAATACGCCAACATGGTTGTGGCAATGGCGCTCATTCCACTTTCGAATGTTGCCGCCTCATCGGCTCCTTCCCACAACGCTAAGCGTTCTTCTAGAATTTGTAAATTCGGGTTATTTAGGCGACTATAGATCAGCCCCAGTTGCTCTCCTTCGTGCATGGTATCTTTTCCATATGCAAGAGCGAAAAATCTCTTTCCTTCTGCAGCTGTATTGAATACAAATGTCGAAGTCTGAAAGATTGGTGTCTTCACAGAACCTTCACTCCATTTTGGATTGTAGCCGTGGCTCATCATCCATGACTCGGGGTGTTTCTTTTCCATTTGACGAAAATACGAAATGTATTCGCTATCTTTGAGCTTCGAAATGCGATTCGTACATCCCGAAATACTTTGGGCCCT
>CAYLOT010000038.1:0-9433 GCA_964385405.1 uncultured Chryseobacterium sp.
AAACGGCAGAGCCTACGACCGTTTGTCTGAGCACATTGGAGTTCTCCCCTTGGTTATGGTAACTCCGAACGACATTGACCTGATTCGCGAGGCAAGCGATGTGCGAAGAAGATGGCTCGATCAGACATTGTCTCAAACTTCTTCCGAATACCTTAGGCTACTCATTCAGTTCAATCATGTTTTAGACCAACGCAATGCTGTTTTAAAAAATAACCGTTATGGAAAAGCAGAATTGTCTGAAATTATTTCCATTTACAACGAACAACTCAACCACAGTGGCACGCAGATTTTCCTTACTCGAAAAAGCTTTTTCGAGAGCTTTGCTCCTGTGTTTGAATCTATTTACAATGAAATTTCGCAAGCCGAGGAGCTACCTATTTTACGTTATGAATCTGAGGTAACCGAAGAAAACTATTTGTCTCTGTTGGAAGGAAGCCTTGAGCGTGACATATACGCAGAACGCACAACCAAAGGAATTCAGAAAGACGATATCGTTTTCGAATTGCAAGGAAAAACGCTGAAAAAATTTGCTTCTCAAGGCCAACAGAAAACATTCCTTCTTGCACTTAAACTCGCTCAGTTAGAGTATACGAAAGGACTTTTAAATAAAGCCCCCCTGCTTATTCTCGACGATATTTCAGAGAAGCTAGACGACAATCGCCTGCGATCTTTGCTCAACTGGTTGAATGAAAATACGCAATCACAAATTTTCCTTTCAGACACAGATCTTGAAAAAACTCCTCGATTGTTAACCGAAGTGGAAATGGAATTCGAAACCATTTCCCTTCAAAACAATTTTTCTCTTCCAGAAGAAACACACTTACCATGAGTACTCGAAATGAATTTTCTTTGAAAGACGCAATTGGTGAGTGGATCAAAAGGTCTCCTCTTCAACGTAAATTAAACGAGCTTCAGATTATTGAAGCCTACGAAAAAGCTGTTGGTCCTATTCTTTACAAAAAGACCAAACAAATTACCATTAAAGGGAATCAGCTTCATCTTCATTTCGAATCTGCCCCTCTGCGGGCCGAACTTTTTCAATCGCGCAGCGATCTTCTGAAAGCCATCAACGATCAATTCAGCGAACCACCCATTTTGGAAATCGTTTTTTCATGATAATTCATAGGTTTTCCAATTTTACTTGAATTATTTTTTTTGCTTAACGTGATTGAAATGTATCTTTCGCCTACTGAAAAAAAACGTATGTCGAGAATCCCAACACTCTGCGCAAAAAACAAGTCAATAACGGCGTTGTTAGTTCTTCTAACCGTCGTCTCTTTGTTCAACATTTCATGGTCAGATGAGAAGCCTAAAAAGGGCCATCACGGAAGTATGGAAATGGTGAAGCTGCTAACACAAACTAATCTTCCCGTTGGCGATAACGGTTTCTTTACTGGCGCTGGGCGTTGCGGCGGATGTCACGGAGATGACCCTATTGATTTCGCGAATATAAATTCTGAAGGGGCGGATGTAAGCCCGGCAACCAATTGGAGGGGAACCATGATGGCAAACTCAGCTAAAGATCCATTTTGGAAAGCAAAAGTGAACCATGAAATTTTAGTCAATCCAGGGCATTCTCAAGATCTAGTCAACAAATGCACTTCTTGTCATGCTCCTGTGGGTCGTTTCACAAACCTTTTAGAGTTCAACAATCCTAACTACACCCTTGAAGAACTCGCGTTGGATTCACTAGCGCGTGATGGCGTTAATTGTGGCGCGTGTCACCAACAAAAAATGGATGGGCCACAAGGAGTTGGAAAACACTTCAGTGGCGATCTCTTCTTCCACCGAGATACTATTTACGGCCCTTTCGTGACAGAAGAACAAGAGATTCCGATCTTCGAGGCTATGATGCAAAGTTTTGTAGGGTACCGCCCACTCGGACATGCAAAAATGCGTCAATCTGAATCATGCGCTGGCTGTCACAGCCTATCTACTCACACCGCTGATTTGGAAGGAAACTACACAGGCAATGATTTCATTGAGCAAGCCACTTATCACGAATGGCTGAACTCTTCCTACAACGACACTCCTGGATTACAAAAAGAATGTCAGGGCTGTCACATGCCAGAGACTGGTGAAGGTGTAGTTATTGCTTCGGGGTACCTGTTCCTTCCTCAAAGAGCTCCATATGGCCAACATTGGCTAGTTGGAGGCAATACATTCATGCTTGGCCTACTTAAAAACAACGCGACAGCTTTAGGAGTCACAGCAACGGAAGAACATTTTAATACGGCTATTGATCGCACGCTTGATTTACTCGAAAATGAAACTGCAACAGTGGCACTCACTGAAACTGGCATTGAAAACGACACAGCAAAATACTCCATTAAGTTATCCAATTTAGCAGGACATAAATTCCCGAGTGGTTATCCCTCAAGACGCGCGTATTTAGAAATCATTGCAGTTGACGATGCAGGAAATGAAGTCTTCCACTCTGGAAAAATGGATAATCAATACCGTATCGTCGGAGAAGACAATACATGGGAACCACATTACGACCTAATTACTTCTCAAGACCAAGTTCAGATTTACGAAATGGTTATGGGAGATGTGAACGGAAACAGAACAACTGTTCTAGAACGTGCTGACGTGATGCTTAAAGACAACCGACTTACTCCAATTGGTTTTTCTGTGAACCACGCATCTTATGACACCACCAAAATTGTTGGAGACGCTTTATACGATCCTAACTTCAATCACTTCCCAAACGGCAACGAAGGGAGCGGAACAGATGAAATACGCGTTCATATTCCATTAAACGGATTTTCAGGAAACCTACATGTTACCGCTCGCTTGATGTACCAAACTGTTCCACCGAAATACCTCGAAGAAATGTTCACTTTCGACAACGAGGCCATTAACTCTTTCCGTTCGATGTACGATGCTGAAGGCGCAGATCCCGTTCAAGTAGCGGCTCAATCGCTTATGAGTACTATTATTGGAGTGGAAGAAATTCGAATCCCAACATTCTTACTATTCCCGAATCCAACTTCAGACGGTTGGGTAAACCTTACATCGAACGGAGCTATTGTTGATGAAATTGCAATCTATTCCATAGATGGAAGATTTATTGAACGAAGAAAAATTGGAAGCGTTGTTGCACGCGTTCAACTACCCGAAACTCGTGGAACTTATTTCATTGAAATAAATTCTTCAAGAGGAAGAACGCTTGAACGTGTGATTCGCCGATGAGTATAAGCATTCGTCCTGTTCAAATTGCCGATGCAGACTTTTGCTTAAGTCTCTATTCGAAGTATGTCGTTGGTTCTGCAGTTTCTTTTGAATTGGAAGCACCCTCGATAGAAGAATTTTCAAATCGAATTGATTCAATATCGAAACGATTCCCTTATTTGGTTGCTGAAGAAAACGGAAAAGTGGTTGGTTATGCCTACGCTTCTGCCTATCGTGACCGTGCTGCTTACCAATGGAATGTTGAAGTATCTATTTATGTTGAAGATCAAAACAAAAAATCAGGCATAGCAACTGCGCTTTACACGCAACTCTTCATCGAGCTTGAACAGATACATATTTGCAAAGCGTTTGCGGTGATAGCGCTTCCGAATGATGCAAGTGTGGGATTTCATCACAAAATGGGATTTGAGAAATTCGCTACTTACAAAAACGTTGGATTCAAATTGAATCAATGGCACGACGTGTTGTGGATGGAAAAGGCCATTCAATCTCCTGAAACTCCAAATACTCCTTTGTATTGGAACTACGGTTTACGTTGAAACAAATAAACGTGTCCACGCTGTTCTATTAAATTCCAAGTACTATCGACTTGAATCGCTTGAATGAATTCGTGCGTCTGTTCAACACTTAGTGGGTAGGTAGACTCTACCGAACTGATTAAAATAAATTCTGCATCTTTCACAAAAGGCAACGTATAGCATTTGTCGCGATAGGCCAACTGCCCCACATAAGCCGAATTGGCCATGACCGCAGCATCGGCAGGAATCTTTTCCATAAGCGCCTTAACATCTGCCAAATCATAATGCGGCTTGAAATGCGGCTTTTGCCAGAAGATAAAGCGTTCTTTTTCCCAAGCTTTTGACCGTTCAACTAAACCGAAAACCGTGCTTGACAGAGTAAAAAAAATCAGCAATGCTCCTACTCTATTCGCATTGAATTTCCATTTGGAAACAACTTCCATAACCGCTACAACAACTACTGGGGCAAACTCAATGCTGTATTGATAAACACATCCCCACGTGCTCGGCTGATTCGTCAATTCTTTCTGAATAATAATTGGAAGGATCATCACGAAATACCACGGACGAGCGAAAAGTGCCCATCCGCCTGCAACGAACAACACCAAATAGAAAAACACTTTTTCGTTGTTGTATGTTGGGTCTTCAGGCATGTGATTCACGAACAACAGTCGAATGAATTCGAGCGGATGCATGATCATGAATTTGATTGCCGCAGTCATGTCTCCGCCTAGCACAGGATACTTCCCGAAATGAACAAAATCTTTCTCTCCGGCTATGGTAGGCATGACCCACTTCACCATTAACAAGAAATACACAACACTGAATCCAGCGAAAAGGAGAATATATTTCCGACTCTCTTTCGACTTGAAATATTTCCAAAACAAACCCAATGAAACGAAGAATAAAAAGAGTGAAACATTCTCTTTTCCTAAGCACATAAATACAAGCAGTGCAAACGCCTTCAGCCATGCCTTTCGATTCACCATGAGAAAGAAAAAAGGAAGTGCCATGGCAGAAATCACATTGCTGTGGTAATCATACGCCAATGCTGCAAGTGTCCCGAAAAACAAATAGAACATAGCCATTCCCCAAATTCTATAGGGGCGTGTTCCTTCATTTTCATTCAACAAAAAATAAACTCCGAACCCGCCAATGATTACAGCTACACATTGAACCACTAGCAACGTATAAGACTTAAAAATCCATGAAAGCGGAGAGAACAACATGAGGTACAAATCGAAGTGATCCGCTAAGAGATTTTTATTTTCCGGAAGGAAAAGAGATGTGTCGGCAAAACGAAAATGTGCGTAATCGTAAAGCGCGTTCGTATACAAGCCAAGATCGAGTGCGTATGTTCTGAAGAAAATATGATTGGTGAAGGAGACGACTGCGAATAAGGCGAATGCAAACAGGGCCGTTAACCACGCCGAACTGTGCGAGCGAAATGAATTCAAGATTGCATTCATACTTGCGAACTTAATACTTTCCACATAAACCGGTGCATGCCAATAATTGGAACTTCATATTCCTCTTCCAATTCGTTGAAATGAAGTCGACGGTAAAAATTAAGCGCGGCAACTCGAGCATCGCACCAAACCACTTCAACACCCAACCCGTTTAAATGAATTAATCCAGCTTCAACAATAGCATCGCCATACCCTAGTCCTCTGTATCCTTCGCGCACCGCCATCGCACGAAGTCTGTACTGATTCTCTTGTTGAAGTCTTTGGGATTGTTCTTTTTGAAATGTAACGGTAGCAACGGTAAGCCCATCTTTCTGAACTCCAAAATGAAACGTTGTTGAATGTCGATCCGTTTCTAAAATACAATTCTCGAATGTCTTGTGCGGCCACAGCACTTCATTGCGAAGCTGCTGAATTTCTTCAGGTTGAAGCTGAAGAACCCTTGTATTATTCGCTTTCATCCTGATCTAGATCTTCGTAATACATAAAATCATCGAGCTGACGACGGTCTTTCTTGGTTGGCCTTCCTACGCCGAAGTACGGCGTGGCTTTCATTTGAAGTTGAATGCGTTCCAACTTCGCCAATTCATCGGCTGCTGTAACATCTTTGGTAACGGTTGAAACCAACTTTGCACCCAAGCGACTTTTAGGAAAGTCGATGACTTCAAATTGAAAATGAATGGGGCCTTTTCTTACGCGAACAACATCTTTCAATTTCAATTCGCGCGACGCTTTAACGAATTCTCCGTTCACCCATACTTTCTCGGCTTTGCATGCGGCTGTTGAGAGCGAGCGCGTCTTAAAAACACGAATACACCAAAGGTATTTGTCTACGCGCATGAATTAGTCGATTACCAATTTGAAACGTTCCCACAGTGTTTTTACTGCCGGATTTTTCTCCATCATTTTTTCAAATCGTGCGCGATCGGTAACGATCTCACGTGCAACTGTGTTGCTCTGAGCAATTTCCATTTTCAACTTCAATCCAACCACACCCTTCTTGCGCATAAAGCCCATTAAAGGTGCACGCTCTTCGTTGAAGTATTCCATTTGCGTGGTTCCTGGAAAAATCAAATGCAACTCATTCTCAGGAAGCACAATCAATTTGGTAACCTTCAATGCTGAAGCCGCCTGTGAATTGAAATCCATGAGCTCTTCAACGTATCCCATCCAAGCCGCATTAATTTCCTCCTCGGTATAAATGCGCTCCGCTTTTTCTTCAACCTCAGGTTCATCGGGCTCCGTTTCTATTTGAATCTGCGGATTGTATCGGATGGAAATATTCTCCGGAGATAAACCAACAAGTTTTCTTTTCTCTGGATCTAAAACGGTTTTATTTGGAAGCGGCTTTTCGTTGGTGAAACCAATGGAATTTGATTCACCCTTTTCAACAACAAGTTCATTCGAAGGCTTGGCTTCATGCGAAGGTGCACTTGGAGATGATGTTCTAGCCTGCGGGGCTCCAATGAATTTTTCAGCTCCGCGGAACGCTAAGATTTTCACTTTTTTTTTTCACCCTCGCGCAAGTTTTGCGGAACGCTACACAATTTCATGAGCAAAAGTTCTACCAACAAACGTGGGTGACGTGAAGACTTGTAGTGATAGTCGGTGTCATTCACTAAATCAATTCCTTGAATCAAGAAGCGCAAATCGCTTGCAGCAGCTTGGTCTTTGTATTTCGCGGCAACACCTTCTGTCACTTCCATAAGTGAAAGTGTTTGTGCATCGCGACAAACCAATAAGTTTCTAAAGTGTGCGCCTAAACCCGTTACGAAGTGATGAACATCGAAACCCTTTTCAACCACTTCATTCAACACCAACAAGGCGTTTGGAATATCTTCTTTGAAAAACAAATCAGTCAATTTGAAGTAGTACTCATAATCGAGCACGTTCAAGTTTTGAATCACCAATTCGTAGGTGAGTTTCCTTCCACAAAACGCAACAACCTGATCGAAAATTGACAAGGCATCGCGCATGGCGCCGTCTGCCTTGGTTGCAATTACGTGCAACGCATCTTCCTCGGCCTCAATTCCCTCCTGCTTGCAAATGTGCTGCAAGTGTTCAGTCATGTCCTTTACTTTGATTCGATTGAAATCAAAGATTTGACAACGACTTAAAATGGTTGGAATAATCTTGTGCTTCTCTGTTGTTGCTAAGATGAAAATCGCATGGGGTGGCGGCTCTTCCAAGGTTTTCAAAAACGCATTGAATGCTGACGCTGAGAGCATATGAACCTCATCTATCACATACACCTTGTACTTTCCCACTTGCGGTGGTATGCGCACTGTATCAACAATAGCTCGTATATCGTCGACTCCATTGTTTGAAGCCGCATCTAATTCGAAAATGGTAAACGCTAATTCTTCGGGAGTGGCATCTAACATGTTGTTGATGGCCTTCGCGAAGATGCGCGCACAAGACGTTTTACCTACTCCACGAGATCCGGTAAACAGATACGCCTGTGCAATTTGATTGGTTTCTATGGCATTGCGCAATGTGGTGGTAATAGACTTTTGTCCAACCACTGAATCCCAGTTATCTGGGCGATACTTCCTTGCTGAAACGATGAAATTTTCTGCCATAACGATACAAAGATGAATAAAAAATCGTGGTTCATCGAATTCAAATATCCACAACCTATCCACATCGCGAACTAACTTGCTGAAATAGCCTATTTTTAGACCATGAGAATAATTAAACCTTTTCTTAAATCGTTAAGCCTCGCGGCAATTCTGATTTCGGCTTCAACCCTATTCGCTCAAAATTTTCAATTGCAGCTCAATCCGCAATCGCACAACATAGGCGATGGAACAGCGGCAGTGTTAAGCACAGACAGCATTGCTTCAGTGCATTGGTCGAATCTTCAAAGCGTGGATTCTATCGCAGCATCAGGACTGAAAGAGGGAATAAACTACACCGTTCAAGTGACCTTTGTTAATGGCAACAAACAAGAGCAAACCTTTGTTATTCCAGCAGTTTCGAGTGAAGAAAAAATGAACTCTTTTTTTGTTCCAATTGTTGATGCCTTCGGGAAAGTTTTATTCTATGACCCCTTCGCAGCGCTCCATTTATACGACCCTTATTTATACGACAAGGCAGGAAAGCAAATTAAACATCCGAATGGAGATCCTGTAAAAACGGAGATTTGGCTGGTGGTTGTTTTGCTCATTGGAAGTGCAATCTTCTTTACTCTCTATTTCCGATTTATCAACGTCCGTGCATTCGGACATGCGTGGAAAATCACATTTGGACAATTCACCAAGAAAACCGACGAAGGAGAAGTTACACCCTTCCAGGCCTTGTCTGCGGCGCTAAGTGGAACCTTGGGATTGGGAAATATTTCTCTGGTGGCTGTAGCCATAGCGGTAGGCGGTCCAGGCGCAACTTTTTGGATTATTGTTGCGGGACTCTTCGGCATGACCACCAAGTTCGTTGAATGCACACTTGGTGTGAAGTATAGAAAAATCTCTGCATCGGGCGAAGTCAGCGGTGGGCCTATGTATTACCTCAGTGCCGGCCTTGCGAAAAAAGGATGGCAGCGAAGTGGAAAAATATTGGGTGTCATTTTCGCAATTATGTGTGTGGGTGGAACGCTAGGTGGAGGCAACATGGTTCAAGCGAATCAAGCCTTTGACATGGTGAAAACGACTATACCTGGTTCTGAAGAATATGCTTTGTGGATTGGTGTTGCGTTCGCCGTTGCAGTAGGATTTGTAATTGTAGGTGGAATAAAAAGCATTGCTCGAGTTACCGATAAAATGATACCTGCGCTCGTAGTGGTCTATTGCGGTTTTGCGCTTACCATCATTGGAATGAACATCTCTCATTTGGGTGAAGCAGCATCACTGATTTTTAACGGTGCTTTTTCTCCCGATGGAATGAAAGGTGGATTCCTTGGCGTAATGATGATTGGCTTTCGCAGAGCGGCGTTCAGCAATGAAGCTGGAATTGGATCTGCAAGTATTGCGCACTCGACTTCGAAAACAAACAAACCTGTTACCGAAGGAATGGTTTCGTTGTTGGAACCGTTCATTGACACCGTTGTTGTATGCACCATGACCGCATTGGTATTGGTGTTCACCGGATTCGCAACAGACGCTCACGGATTAAACGGAAGCGCCTTAACCGCAGCTGCATTTCGTTCTGTCTTCCCTTGGACCGATTGGATCTTACTTATTTGCATTGTCCTATTCGCGTACGGTGCAATGACGGCGCTGCGTCGCAAGGCGCGCGAGTCGGGCGTTTACCTGCGTG
>CAYLOT010000039.1:0-8958 GCA_964385405.1 uncultured Chryseobacterium sp.
CGCTATCTTTGAGCTTCGAAATGCGATTCGTACATCCCGAAATACTTTGGGCCCTCTTAACTCTAGCCGTTCCGGTTATTATTCATCTTTTTAATTTTCGTAGATATAAGAAAATCGCCTTTTCAAATGTTTCCTTTTTGAAGGAGGTAAAATCTGAAACAACCAAATCCTCGAAAATCCGATACCTACTCATTCTCTTGTGTAGATTGCTTGTTTTCGCCTCAATAATTTTTGCCTTTGCGCAACCCTTCTTTCCAACGGCACTCAGTGAAAAAATGAATGGTTCCCGTGCCGTTAGCGTATACATAGACAATAGCTTAAGTATGCAAGGACAGCAAGAAGGTGTTTCCTTTTTAGAATCTTCAAAACAAAAAGCAAGCGCTATTGTAAGTTCATTTTCGAACAACGACCGCTTTCAAATTATCTCGAATAACTTCAAAGGAACTGACCAACGCCTTTTATCCAAAGACGAAGCTTTGCAAATCATTCAAGGCATTTCCTTCAGTCCAGAAACCAAACAACTTAGTGCTGTATTCGCACGCCAGCGTGATCTACTCGACAAATCAGCTGCGGATATTCGTCTGTATTATTGGGTTTCAGACTTTCAACAAAGCACAAGTGATATTCAAGAAATTGCCAATGCGCAAAACGAATTTGTAACTGCTATTCCCGCTACATTCCAGACGCAAAACAATATCAGCATAGATTCAATTTACTTCTCTACTCCACAGCGAATTTTAAATAACACCGACACTCTTTTAGTAGTTATACAAAATCACAGCTCTGAAGAAGTAAGTAACATTCCGCTCAGTGTTGAACTCGACGGAATTCAAAAAGCAGTGAGCAGCGTAACGCTTGCAGCTCAGGGCATAGCAACCGTACCTGTATCTTTCAGCACCACCCAACCCGGCTTTCATTATGGAAGTGTTCGTATAAATGATTTTCCATTGGTATTCGACGATGTACATTATTTCGCCTATTCTATTTCCGAAAAAACTAATATTCTCAATATTGTTGGTAACGAACAACAAAATATAGAGCAACTTTTTGCAGAAGACCCGCAATACAATTATAATTCGGTAAATTATTCTGCAGTTACACCTGAAGCCATTCAATCATCAAACTTTGTTATTCTGCAAGGTGTTCAATCACTTTCACCTCAATTGATTGGAGATCTTTCAACTTACGTTAATCAAGGCGGAAGCGTATTCGTTATTCCGCATTCGGCCTCTGATTTACTCACTTACAATAATTTCCTTGGAAGATGCAACAGCGTGCAGTTAGGACAAAAATCAAACACAGCACTTTCGGCAACCGCTATAGATTTAAGCAACCCATTTTATAGTCCGGCCTTCGAGAAATTGCAGAATAATGCTTCATTGCCTTCTGCAACATGGCATTTCCCGCTGAACAATAGCAATCTTCAATCTGTTCCGCTCATTTCATTTCAAGACAACACACCACTGTTGTCGTTAACCCAAGTTGGAAAAGGTAGACTTTTCATATGTTCTGTTTCAACATTAAAAACAGAGAGCACATTTCTTGCACATGCCTTGTTCCCTGTTAGTTTGCTTCGTGCAGCAGAGACAAGTGCCGATGCCCACCAATTGTACTACCAGTTAGGGAAGGAAACGTACTTAACTCTAACCCATACACCAGCAACGGCTGAGGGATTATTTGAAATTAGTAGCACGAACAATTCTAAAACATTCATTGCGCAATCGAGAAGCATTGGCGGAGTAACAGAGGTCTTTCTTCCTTCTGAAATGAATGAATCGGGCTTCTATGTAGTAAAAGAGAACGGCGTAAATCTTATGCCTATAGCCCTCAATTTCAACAACAATGAAAGTAACACAGCTATTTTTTCTCAAGAAGAACTAGCTAATCTCGCTCGGCAAGTTGGATTAACCGAATTCGCTTTCAAGGAAGCGAATGCCGAGATGCTGCAATCTCTTGCTACTGAACTTGGAGGCGGGATTTCTATTTGGAAATATCTCGTATATGCCGCACTCGTATTCCTTGCTCTCGAAATAATTCTCATTAAAATTTGGAAGTCGAAAATATGAAAACACTCATTCAAAACGCCAAGCTTTTTGCTCCACTCTCGAAACATCACTTAAAGATTATGGATGTTGAGATTACCAATGGAATTATTTCGGCTATTGGAAAAAATCTGCCCTTAGGAAAATCCAAAGTAATCTCGGGAAAAGATCATTTGCTGTCTGTAGCTTTCACCGATCTTCGTGCTAATTTCGGCGAGCCTGGGTTAGAGCAGAACGAAACATTAAGTTCGGGAATAGCCTCAGCCAAAAAAGGCGGATACGCGCGGGTGTGCCTCATGCCATCGCTTATGCCTGTGACAGACAATCAAGGGGCCGTTCAGTTTCTAACAAAACTAAATACAGACACATTTCAGATTCTACCGTTGGGTTCTCTTTCCAAAGAAATGAAAGGAAAACAACTTACTGAATTTGCAGAATTACAAAATGCAGGAGCCATTGGATTTACTGAAAATGAACATACCGTTTCAACTGAGCTTATGATGCGTGCTTTGGAATATTCAAAGCAAACAAACACACGTATATTTGTTGCGCCGAATGATTATTCGGTTCACCCAAAAGCACAAATGCATGAAGGCAAAACCAGCGTGAAAATGGGATTGAAGGGAGCGAGCGAATTAAGCGAAACTCTCCGCATTCAAAGAGACTTGGCTTTATTGAAATACACCGGTGGAAGTCTTCACTTCTACAGCATTTCAACAGCAAAAGGTATCGACATGATTCGCAAAGCGAAAAAGGAAGAACTGCAAGTGACATGCTCTGTTGCAGCACATCAACTATCTTTCACACACGAAGACATGATTGATTACGACAGCAACAAAAAAGTATGGCCACCATTCAGAAGCAATGTAGATAGAAAAGCTCTTATAAACGGATTGATTGACGGAACGATTGACGCTGTTGAAAGTCAGCATACACCCCTCGCAATTGAAAACAAAGAATTGGAATTCGAATATGCACACTTCGGAATTAGCGCAATTGAAATCGCATTTCAAACCATCTTCAGTGCTGTGGGAAAAGAAGTTCCAATCGAAACCCTACTCGAGAAATTCACAATTGGAGCAGAATTCTCAGCCAACATACCACCTATTCAAATGGAAGTAGGTGAACCCGCTCGAATGACACTCATCTCAACCAAAGGAAAAACCTTGGTATCGAATAAAGACTGGACTTCTCGAGGCAAGAACACCCCTTTCTTCAACGCTGAATTAAGTGGTTCGGTTAGTCAGCTAATCTCTTAAGCTTGTCCTTGAGGGCCCCCGAATGTCATCGGAAATTGCACATCCGAAGCACCTTCCTTGATCACTCCGTTTTGAGATTCAAACTTCGAAATATTCTCTTGCAAAGCCTTCATTAATCTCTTTGCATGCTGAGGAGTCATGATGATTCTCGATTGAACTTTAGCTTTTGGAACATTCGGCATTACACGAATGAAATCTAATACGAATTCAGAGGTACTGTGTGTAATTACC
This sequence comes from uncultured Chryseobacterium sp., assembly GCA_964385405.1. Classification (GTDB taxonomy): domain Bacteria; phylum Bacteroidota; class Bacteroidia; order Flavobacteriales_D; family Sanyastnellaceae; genus CAIZGX01. The sequence continues at coordinate 3,533 of CAYLOT010000039.1, forward strand.
GCAAGATTTGAATAGGTACCTTCAGCAATGTTCTCTGTTAATTCAATGCTTATGGGTTGCGGTGCTTCGTTGTTGTTTTCCATGTTAGATAATTTTTTTTAATTCTTCTAGAGTATCGACGGTAAAGGTAGGAACATAGTTGTGACGTACAGTTTTCCCGCTGTGTAATTCGGCTAGGCGCTTTTCTGTAGCAGTATAAAACACTTGATCTATTCCAGCATTTCTAGCGCCTAAAATATCTGCGTCCCAATCATCTCCAATCATTAGAGCTTCCTCAGCAGAGCAATTCGCGCGCTTCAGTGCTAAATCAAAAATAGCTCGATGAGGTTTACGAACTCCCGCTTCCTCGCTATATACAACGGTTGAAAAGTAATGTTCAATCTCTGCAGCTGCCATTTTAAAACCTTGAACCTCTATGAAGCCATTGGTTAAAATTAGGTGGGTATACTTGTCCTTGGTCAAATCCAAAATGTCTCGAGCTCCTTCAATGAGATGAGGTAGTCTTGGACAAATAGCCAAAAATTCGGTCGCGAATAATTCTATGAAATTCAAATCATACGTGGCATTTACTTCGTCGAACAAATCAATGAATCGCTTATTGCGCAGCTCTTCCTTTGCAATTTTACCTTCTCGATAAAGTGCCCAAACCCGTTCATTGTGCTTGGGGTAACAATTTAAAAATGCATCCTGTGAAGTATGCTGAAAATTGGTTAATTCAAATCGTTGAAAAAGTTGCTTCAACGCTATGGTTGTATTTCCTTGCAAATCCCAAAGGGTACCATCTAAATCCCAAAAGATTGCTTTATACTTTTTCATTTAAAACCATTTGATGTAATAAGCCGCCGAAGAAAGAATGAACGACCAAATCATGAACCCACATATCAACCATAGCGGCGTAAATCGGTTGTGTTTAAAAAATTTCGCGGCAAGTAACGAAGTGACAGGAACCGAAATTACAGCCGAGATGACTATAAAACCTAAGAGACCAAATCTATTCTTTATTCTTACAATTCTTCTTCTTCCTTTGGTAAAGACAGGCTTTTTCTTTTTCGATGTGAGATGACCTGCCCACTTAAAAATGAATGTCCCCCCGTAATAAAACATGAGTACGCCAACTGCAGCTCCTGTTCCCGTTGTTAAAACGACTTCACCGAAATGAATGGTCTCCTTTCCAGTTGCGTATATCGTAAATGGAGTTATGACAAATTTCACAACTGCTAAAAATCCATACAATATGAATTGATATAACTCCATTTAATTTTTCATTAGTCGTTCGGCTGCATCTAACAATCTATTGCTGTATCCCATTTCATTGTCATACCAACCAACCACTTTAATCATATAACCGATAACAGAAGTTAATTCTGCATCAATGATACAACTGTGTTTGTTTCCGACAATGTCTCTTGAAACCAAGGGCTCGTGTGAAACTTCAAGAATACCTTCATGAGCACTGGCCCAAGATTCAAACAAGGCATTTACTTCCTTTGCGTTCGTTTTACTTCGAACCATAAATGTTAAATCGGATAGAGATCCATTCGGAACAGGCACTCGAATTCCGCATCCACCCAATCGTTCACTTAAGTGCGGAAAAACTTTTGTTAATGCACGTGCCGCCCCTGTAGTAGTAGGAACAATCGAAGCCACTGCTGCTCGTGCTCTTCTCAAATCTTTGTGCGGTGCATCGTGTAGCTTTTGATCTCCTGTATAGGAGTGCACCGTTGAGATATAGCAGCTCTCCACTCCAAATGCTTCATCAATAATTTGAATCATAGGAGCAGCATTGTTTGTGGTACATGATGCGCAAGAAATAATTCTTTTATCCAAGTCTATGTTGTGATCATTCACACCCACAATCCACATGGGCATTTGGTCTTCGGATGGCGCAGAAAGCAGAACCCGTTTCGCTCCATTCTCTATGTGCTGTTCACACTGCGATTCGGTCTTCATGGTTCCCGTGCATTCAATTACCAAATCAACATTAAACTCGCGCCAAGGATATGTCGAAAGGTTTTGCAGAAATACAATTTCTTTTCTACCAATGCGTGCAGTGTTTGAGTCAATGATTTCTATTGGCATCTCGAATTTGCCTTGGGTTGAATCGTACTTCAATAAATGCAACAGCGTATGCATGTCGGCGATATCGTGAATAGCAACTACCTCTACACTATCTCTTCTCAAAGCCTCTTTCAATAAGGTTCTCCCAATTCTTCCGAATCCGTTTATCGCCACTCTGTAGTTACTCATTCCTATACACACTTGCTTCTAACGAAAGTAATTCATTCTTTAGATAAACGCATAAAAAAAGAGGCCCTCTCGGGCCTCTTAATTCAAATCCTAGTTTTCTTATTGCTTAATGAGCTTAGCTGTTCCACTCGCGTTTCCGGCAAATGTTTTCACAACATAAGTACCGTTAGACAACGACTCAACAGCTAGGTCTATTTTATGTGAACCTGGTGTCAATTGTCCGATGTTCATGTTTCTCACCAACTGTCCGTTCACGTTATATACTTGAACATAAGCCTGATTCACTGTTGAGGTAACATTCAAGTTAACGAATGCTGTGTTTGTGGTTGGGTTTGGATAAACCGACAAACTCACATCGTTTCCGTCTTGACCTGCACCGTTGTTTTCCGCAACATTCACCGAGAAGAAATCATCGCTTCGGAAGATTCCACGTCCGTGAGTACCTGCGTAAATAACACCGTAGTTCTCAGGGTTCATGTATGGGCGTTGCCCCACTTGCTGTTGACGAAGGTCGAACACAGGAACATATGATAATGAACCTATGCTAGCACCTGCAGAAGGCTCGGCTGGAATAGCTGTTGCCACCCCTGTGCTGTGCGTCCAGTTTGTACCTCCATCGCTTGTAGCCCAAATACCGTATTCTGTTCCTAACACTATTGTGTTTCCTGTTGGGTCACTAACATCAATTACAGACGCGAAAATTGGCATTCTATTTAACGGAGCTGAGTTTATCCAAATGTTCGTAAATGTCGGAGTAGCAGCTGTTGCATTAAACGACTCTCTCACTTTACCTGCTGCCACACTACCGTACCCACCTACTGTGAATACGAGGTGATCTGGATTATTCGGGTCGCACGCGATACTCGTAATTGTACCCCCTGCATTCGTGATTAGTGTTTGAGTTGTTAAGTTCGAAATATCATCTGCACTCCAAACTTGGTTGAATCCGGTTACACGATACAGTGAACCACTCCAACTGCTATAATATAGCGTGTTACCATCTTTCGAGAATTCATAGGCTTTTACACCTGAACCCGGAGCATTACCTATCTTCCACCAGTCAGGCGTTGTGTTGAAGTTCAGTGCTTGACGTGTCATCCATAAACCTTCAGTACCGAAGAATCCAGTAACAAAAATTGACGTGAACTTATCTTGAACTTGCCAACGTTCACGAACGTTTTCCAATTGGTCAGCTTCGTAGTAATACCAAGTAGTTGTTGTACATTGAATGTCCAACACTGGAACAGTTGTAAAAGTTGTGTCTACACCTACAACCACCAATGAGCTGTCGTTCACGATAATCTGAGCTCCCGTGATTGGGTTAATAATAGTATCTGACCAATAGATGGTTACCGTCTGCTCAATAATTTGATCAATAACCTGATTGTATCCAACTATAGTTGTATCACAAATTGTAGAGTCAACAGTAGAAGTTAAGGCCTGTGGCTCTAACCAAGAATAGTTTGGATCTACCGTAAGCGGAGTAGTTGAGTATACAGCTGGACGGTTCAAAACTTCCCAGAAGTTCAAAGTGTCTCCAACTGGGAATCTGTAAGGGAAAGGCAAGGTCATGTTTTGTGTATACAAGGTGGTATCTAACCAAGTTGTATCCGTTCCATTAACAGAGGAGAATAAATCGTAATTACGATTATTGACTAACCAAACAAATTGCTGAGAGTTTTCGTCGTTTGTGTTTTCAAACAAACGAAGTGTGGTGTAGAAAGATCCTGCCTCTCCATCGTCGCCAATGGCTGCAATAACTTCGTCGTCGTAAAATCCTCCACCTGAACCTTGCGCGTTGAAACGACTAATTGCTCCGTAGTATACAGAAGAGAAAGCAACGTTTACCCCAGGGACTGTAACATTCGAAATTTCACAATCGAAACCGTCACCGCCGCCAACTGATACACCTTGCTGCCAAGAAATTGTATTGAAATTGGCATTTCCTAATCCGGGAATCAAAATAGTTCCGTTGTCTTGAGTTCCTCCCATTACAGGGTAGCCACCGCCATGAGCTATACCATAAAATTGCGTTACGTTATAACCTCTGTTCATTGTAATGAATGAGTTCCCCCCATCAATTGACTTCGATACACCGCCATCTGTTCCAATGAACCAATCTCCGTTCGGGGCAATCTCAAATGTATGAATGTCGCTGTGAACATAATACTGAGAACTTCCGAAATCGAAATTCGCTGCGATTTGTTCTGGTTGTGTATTCGCACCCGCCTTCCAAAGCGTAACACCTCCAACCCAACAAATGCCAGGATTACCCGGTTTAACCGCCAAAGCCAAATCATAATATGCTTGTCCGTTGTCTCCGAAGACAGAATATACGTTATCTATTCCAGTTGGCCATTTCACCGACCAAGAATCTCCTTTATCTGCAGTGTAAAAAACTCCGCCCATCATACCACCTTGAGCATAGAGCACGTAGGCGACGTTGGAATCATCGCGAGAAATAGCGATTCGAGTACGCTGTTTGTTGGACATTCCAGAGGTAGCTCCCACTTGTGCGAAACTTAAACCGCCATCTAACGAGCGATAAATACGACCATTTGAAACACCCACATAACAAACGCTTCCGTCAGTAGACCACTCGACGTCGTGTCCACCCGTGTTTGGGATTCCAGAAATGCTCATATTCGGCGCAGTCATTCCAGGCTCCCAATACCCAACACCATCTGCACCTGCTATCCAAATTCTTCCTGGGATGTTCGCATCTGCACAGATATCGTTAATGTAAGCCCAGTTGTCACCACTAGCAAATTCTGTTGGATCAGTTCCAGGAACCAATTCCCATGATGCGCCCTGATCAGTTGAACGGTACATTCCGCAACCGATAGATCCGCTTGCTCCGCTTCCGTCGAAACCGGATTCAAACTGACTTCCTGTTCCGATGTATATTACGCCGTCTTCAGTGGCGTCGATTGTACTGATTGACATCACTTTACCAAAGCTGTCTAATGACTCAACTCGAGACCAGTTATTACCTGCGTTGGTTGATTTGTAGAGTCCTCCTGTAACAGACCCTGCGAAAATCACATCATTGGTGTAGGCAAGAATTGCTCGAGTACGACCACCGATGTTGTCAGGACCCATTTCCCACCAGCTCATGTTTAGTTCACGATTTCCTTGCAAACGGTCAACGTCGTTCACAGCCGCTGTCATTTCCACAA
>CAYLOT010000040.1:0-8904 GCA_964385405.1 uncultured Chryseobacterium sp.
CGAACTGCGGACCATGTGCTGCGCTTTGTGCAGACGGAATTCTTAATGGAACTGAAACTCAAGTTGACTGCGGTGGAGCTTATTGTGAAGCTTGTCCAACGTGTACTGACGGATTAATGAACGGTACTGAAATCGGTGTTGACTGTGGCGGAACTAACTGTCCCCCATGTTCTACAGACGGCAACTGTACCAACGGAATCATCGACGGCGGCGCGCAAGGTGAATTCTGGACAGACTGCGGCGGAGTTGACTGTGTGGCTTGTGACACAATCATTACCTTCACAGCGAACGGCGTTAATCACGTTGGGGTAGCTTCTTCATGCACATTCTCATTTGCAGGTGGAACAGTTACCATCACGGGGTCAACACTTCAAGGAGGTACGATTGCATTTACAATGGCTGCTCCAATTGCAGGATGGCAGAACGGTTCAGTAATCAATATGGCTACTGCAACTAACCCAGCAAGCGTTATGGCGTTCACCAATGCAGCGGTTGCACACAGCACTGCTTTCGGTACTTCAACGGCTACGGTAAATGTTGTGAAGTTCAGATCTACGCCTGCACCAGGTGGAATTCGTTTCACTTTCTCTGGTCTGTTGAAGAACTCTGCGGGTACCTCAACTGTGAACATTACAAACGGATTGGTAATGGTGCCTCTACAATAAAATTAGCACTTCAATAAAGTATATAAAAGCCCTTCGAAAGAAGGGTTTTTTATTTCACCCTCTATTTCGTTTCTTTGCACCCAATTTAGCAATGAACTAAACATAATAAAATGCATTTCGAATTATCAGAAGAACAATTAGCCGTGCAGGCCGCCGCGAGAGATTTCGCACAGAACGTATTAAAACCAGGTGTAATTGAACGCGATGAACACCAAAAGTTTCCAACGGAAGAAGTGAAGCAATTGGCGGAACTTGGCTTCATGGGTATGATGGTAGATACTAAATACGGTGGAAGCGGAATGGATACGATGTCTTATGCGATTGCAATGGAAGAAATTTCTAAAATCGATGCATCAACTTCTGTTTGCATGAGCGTGAATAATTCATTGGTTTGTTACGGACTTCAAGAGTACGGGACTGAAGAACAAAAAGAAAAGTTCTTAAAGCCTTTAGCGAGCGGAGAGAAGATTGGAGCTTTCTGCTTGTCTGAACCAGAGGCTGGTTCAGATGCAACATCTCAAAGAACCACGGCGGTAGATATGGGCGATTATTATTTGTTGAATGGAACAAAGAATTGGATCACCAATGGCGGAACCGCTTCAATATATTTGGTCATAGCTCAGACCGATCCTGAAAAAGGACACAAAGGAATTAACGCACTTATCGTAGAGCGCGGAATGGAAGGTTTCATCGTTGGAGCGAAAGAAAACAAAATGGGTATCCGCGCCAGCGATACACATACCTTGTTGTTCAACGACGTGAAGGTTCCAAAGGCTAACCGCATTGGAGAAGACGGATTTGGGTTCAAGTTCGCAATGAAGACGTTGAGCGGTGGACGTATTGGTATTGCTGCTCAAGCTTTAGGTATTGCTGCAGGAGCTTACGAATTGGCTTTGGCTTATTCGAAAGAGCGAAAGGCATTCGGAAAAGAAATTTCACAACATCAGGCTATTGCCTTCAAATTGGCCGATATGGCTACTGAGATCGAAGCTGCACGTTTGTTAGTATACAAAGCAGCTTGGATGAAAGACCAAGGTTTGAACTACGACGAAGCAAGCGCCATGGCGAAATTGTATGCATCTACTGTTGCCATGAAGCATACAGTTGAAGCTGTGCAGATTCACGGCGGATACGGATTCGTGAAAGAGTATCACGTTGAACGATTGATGCGCGATGCTAAGATTACTCAGATATATGAAGGTACTAGCGAAGTGCAGAAGATTGTCATTTCAAGAAGCGCACTTTCGAAGTAATCACTTTCGAAATTCATTAACAAAGGGCTGTTGTAAGACAGCCCTTTTTGTTGGAATTCTTTTACATTCAAAATCTATTTTCGTAAGGAAGCATGAACCCACTGAAACATACCTTACGATTTGTTATGGCCCTTTTCCTTGCTGCTGTGGGAATAGGTGGCGTGTACTATTTTTTAAATCGAAGTCACGCCGAATGGACAAGTCCGTTATCTTCCATTCCCTCGAGTGCAACAGGCGTTATAGAGGTGAAGAATCCTGCAGGTTTCGCAGACGCCGCAGATTGGTCAGTTGAATTTTCATTGAATGAAGGAATAAGTCGAATGCTTCAAGAAATTGCTGCCGATGCTCAAGGATTGAAATTCGAAAGTCAGTCAGTTTGGATCGTAGAAAACGGAGTAGATGATTTGATTGTTCTTCCCGTTGGTTACGGTGAAGAAGGTTCAGCTGTTGCTTCCAAATGGCATGCGAAATTCCCTGAATTAAAATTTCTTTTCCAAGAACCCTTTGCTGTATACGGAAGTGGAAACGTTTCCCTTCCTGAAGAAGGAAATCAGCTCGGCGATTCTCAATCGTTCATGTGTGTGAAAGGAACTACTTCTTTTGATTCGAATTGCCATTATTATTTCAAAGTAGATCAGGATTGGACAGCCTTAGACGACATGCGTGGAAGTGAATCTTCGATGATTGCCGGATTTCAATGTAAACCGCTAAACATTCCAGCAAATCAATCGAGCTTCACCTTCCAGAAAGTATTTACGAATGGAAGAACACACACGAGTTATTGGTTTAGGGCCGTTCACGCAGGTAGTCCATTAGCGTTGCTGACTTATCTTGATTCTCTTCGTCCGCAAGACGCACGCAATGCGTTCTTAAGTGTTCGCATGGAACAAGAGGCAAAGAAGAATGCTTCGTTGCTAGAGTGGCTGAACAACAATGCCACAGGTGAATTGGCTATGGCTAATTTCGGAAGTGATACACCTGGCGAAAGCGGAATGATATACGCCTTGGGGTTGAAATCAGACAGTGTGAATGTTGAATTCTTGTTTTCTGATTCATTGGCTTTGGATCCGATTCGTGAAGCAAACGCAGCGGAGCTCTTCGCAATGGATAAAATTTATCCGAGTGCGGAGAATTACTTCGGGGTGCGCTCTAAGAATTTTTTCATATTTGCGAATTCGAGAGAATTGTTGTTGGCTCATCAACAATATCTCGCACTTACAGGGGCTATTGGTGAGAAAATGCCAACTTTGCCGACTGGTGGAATGGTCACTGGAGTAGATACACAATATTCTAGTGTGATCTCACCGAAGTTCAATAGTCGCTGGCGAATTTGGCATTACACGCCTGTTGAGATGCGAACTCAGGTGCGTTTGGTTGGTAAGGGTGCGGTTGAGATTCAAACACAAGTTCAAGTAACAGAGGACACTGTTGCAATTCCGCCGCCGCCAACTCCTGCGCCAGTCGTAGAGTCTGGAAAAACGAAATCGGTTACGAATCACATCACAGGCAAGACGGAACAAGTCAAATATTCCGGTTCGAAAATCGAGTGGATTGCGAATGGAAAAACTACATGGACGGTAACGCTGTCGGCTGAAATTAGAGGAGTAGAGCAGATCGACGCGTTTAAAAATGGAAAGAAGCAGTTATTGATTTTAACGAACAGCCGATTGGAAATGCTTGACATCAATGGAAAAAATGTGGTGGGGTATCCTGTCGTTCTCTCTTCTAAGCCCTGCACGAATTTGTGCGTAGCTGATTATTCCAACGCTAGAGATTACCGCATCTTCTTTGGCTGTTCCAACGGTTCCGTTTACAATTACATGTCGAATGGAAAGCCAACAGCGGGTTGGAATGTAGCAAGCATGAAAGGAGATCTTCCTTCTTCCATTGAGTATAAAAAAGTGAATGGGCAAGATGAAATTCACGTGAAGCGAGCAAGCGGAAAAACTACAATTTTAAAACGTAACGGCGCGGTGAAATGATGAAAGCAATTTATTTAACGAAATTCGGAAAAGCGCACGAAGCTTTTGAGATTAGAGAAGTGGCAGATCCTATTTTAGGCGAAGGAGAGGTGCGCGTGAAGGTGGAAGTGTCAGGATTGAATTTCGCGGATGTGTTGGGAAGGAAGGGTTTGTATCCCGTCCTGCCTGCGCCTCCTGTGGTTATGGGTTACGATGTAGTAGGAGTGGTGGAAGCGGTTGGAGAAGGAGTGTCTTCGGGTTGGATAGGAAAACGTGTTGCTTGCTTAACGCGCTTCGGTGGTTATGCTGAAAAGGTATGCACTGCTGTCACAGGCGTTGTAGAACTTCCAGATTCTATTCCCTCCAATGAAGCCTGCGCATTGGCAACGCAGTATGTGACGGCTTTGTACATGTGCGATTTTCTTCAACAAACAAAATCGGGAGAACGCGTGCTTATACATGCAGCTGCGGGTGGAGTGGGAACAGCGTTGATTCAGTTGTTGAAGGAAAGAGGATGTGAAATTTTCGCAACAGTTGGAAGTGATGAAAAGGTGAATGCTCTTGCGAAGCAAGGCATCACGGCAGTGAATTACAACACGCATGATTACGAAGTTGAACTTCGAAAGCATTTAGGAAAATCCAATCTTGATGTGACTTTCAACAGTATAGGAGGTAAGACGTTCAAGCAAGATATGCGCTTGTTGGGTGCGGGTGGAAGATTGATGTTGTTCGGATTTTCAGATCGCACAAGCAAATGGGGAGGTAAGTTAGCTACGTTGAAATTGGTGTTCGACATGGGAAGACTTATTCCATTGCTTCTATTGGGAAAAAGTCAATCTGTATTAGGAGTGAATATGCTTCGAGTGGCCGATGAACATCCGCAAATCATTGGAAAGCTCCTGAATCAATTGGTTCAGATGCATTCGGAAGGAAAGATTAAACCTCTTATTGGTGGTGAATTTTCTTATGCCGAAATCGCAAAAGCACATCAATATTTAGAAAGCCGAAAAAGCTTAGGAAAAATAATTTTAAAGTGGGGACCCCCCTAAGACTCATTTTCTTATACATTCGCCAAGAATAATTTTTATATGTCAACGCAACACAAACTTTCCACCGCTGGATTACTTGTTACATTAGGTATAATATACGGCGACATTGGAACCTCTCCGCTTTATGTAATGAAGTCAATCGTTGGTGATAAGCCAATATCTGAAATGCTTATCTATGGGGGTATTTCATGTGTATTTTGGACATTGACTATTCAAACAACAATCAAGTACATTTGGATGACGCTTCGTGCCGACAACAAGGGTGAAGGTGGAATATTCTCGTTGTATAGCTTGGTGAAGAGGCGAGGGAAGTGGTTGTTCTGGCCGGCTATGATTGGAGCAGCGACCTTGTTGTGCGACGGTATTATTACTCCACCAATTTCTGTGGCATCTGCCGTTGAAGGATTGAAAGTGTTTGATGAAGGAATACCAGTAATGCCAATAGTATTGGCAATTCTTACGGGTTTGTTTATGATTCAACGATATGGTACCAAACTCGTTGGTGTGGCCTTTGGACCAATCATGCTTATATGGTTTTCAATGCTGGCGGTCTTGGGTTTATATAACGCTCTGCAGCATCCGGAATTGTTTAACGCTCTGAATCCGAAATATGCTTACGATTTGTTGGCGAATTATCCAAAGGGATTTTGGTTGCTAGGGGCGGTGTTCCTTTGTACTACAGGGGCAGAAGCATTGTACAGTGATCTTGGACATTGCGGCCGAGCGAACATTCGGGTGACTTGGATTTTTGTGAAGACGGCATTAATTCTAAATTATATGGGTCAGGGAGCTTGGCTCATGCAGCACGAAAAGTTAGATGGGAAAAATCCGTTTTTTGAAATCATGCCAGAGTGGTTCTTATTACCAGGCGTTGTCGTTGCGACAGTAGCGGCGGTCATCGCAAGTCAGGCGTTGATCTCAGGTTCATTCACGCTTATTGGTGAGGCAATTAACTTGAACTTCTGGCCACGTGTGGCAATAAAATTTCCAACAGAAACGAAAGGTCAACTTTATATACCTAGTGTGAACTGGTTACTTTGGGCTGGATGTATTGGTGTAATGCTTTACTTCAAAGAGTCTGCACACATGGAAGCTGCATACGGATTGTTCATTACGGTGGCCATGCTCATGACTACGTTGTTATTGTCTTATTACTTGATTTACCATCGTCATTGGCCCTTCATTTTGGTAGCTGGAGTAGCTTCGTTGTTCTTTGCCGTTGAAGCATCATTCTTCATTGCGAATTCAGTTAAACTGAAGGAGGCGTGGATGATGCTAATTGTGTACGCTGGAATTTTAATGGTCATGTATGTGACCATTCGATACAGGAAATTCAGCAATGAACGTGTAGGATTCATTTCGCTTGATCCGCATATTGATACATTAAGAAAACTTTCGGTAGACGCAACTGTTCCAAAATATGCGACACACTTAGTATACATGACGAAGGCGAGCTTTACTGATCAGGTAGAAAAACTGGTAATAGATTCTATTCTTGAAGGTACGCCCAAGCGGGCAGATGTTTATTGGTTTTTGCACGTAGATCGAACCAACGAGCCTTATACCATGGAGTACGAAGCGCAGGAGTTGGTAGACGATTTAGTGATTAAAGTGAATATTAAATTGGGCTTCCGCGTTCAAGCGAAAGTGCACAATTACTTCTGTTTCATACTTCAAGATCTTGCCAAGAAGAATTATTTCAACCGTATTCAAAAGCCCGAGCCTTACGGAGCTTACAACAACAGTATCGATGTGAGATTCGTTGTGCTGCAGAAATACTTGAGTGTAGAGAATGAATTGGGTGTGAACGAGAATTTCATTTTTGAAGCACATCAATTCCTGAAGAGCATTTCGCTTACAGATATTGACGCATGGGGATTAGAAGAGAACAGAACTTCTGTTGAAAAAGTCTCAATGGTTGTGAAAGGAGGCGAGCGCTGTCACCTGAACATGCGTGTTCACAATAGGCAAGCGTAATTACATCAACTCCGAAAGTTCCAACCACCGCATAGTTCCGTTGTCAATTTGATCTGTCAACGCGCCCAATTCCAATGCTATTTTTTCCATCTGAATATGATCGGTAGCATTTAAAAGCTCGGCTTCAAGCTGGGCTTTTTTCTCTTCCCACAAAGGCAAATTCTTCTCAAGTGTTTCGAATTCATGTTTGTCTTTGAAGGAGATTTTTCCAGTAGGTTTTTTCTTTTCTTCTTTGATGGAAGGGGTCGGTTCTTCTTGCTTCTTCGCTTCGGCAAGTCTTTCTTGTTTGGCTGAAGCTTCGCTCAATACCGCGCGGAAATCAAGCGTGCTTCCAAGCAAATCATGAACATTACCTTTTCCATCTAAAAGAAATAAATGATCAACGAGTTTGTCCAAAAAATATCGGTCGTGACTCACAATGACCAAACATCCGGGGAAATTCAACAAATAATCTTCCAATGCCGAAAGCGTGAATACGTCGAGGTCATTGGTAGGTTCATCTAGAATCAAGAAATTCGGATTCTTCATCAACACCAAAAGCAACTGCAAACGCTTGCGTTCTCCACCGCTTAATTGATCAATGCGATTGAAGTGCATGTGCTTCGGAAACAAAAACTTCTCAAGCATTTGTGAGGCGCTAATGGTTTTGCCTTTTGCCAAAGGAATGTAGTCCGCAACTTCGCGAATACATTCAATTAATCGTTGTTCGGGTTTCAAATGAGATGAAGATTGCTCGTAAAATCCGAAAACCACGGTTTCACCATTCACAACTTTTCCACTATCGGGTTCCATGCGTTTGGTGAGAAGGTTCAAGAAAGTCGATTTTCCGCAACCGTTTCGACCAATAATTCCTATGCGTTCATTCGATTTGAAAACATAATCGAAGCCATTCATGACTTGCGAATTACCCATGGACTTCGATGCCTTAATAAATTCAACCACCTTAGAACCCATGCGGCTGATATTAATTTCTAAATCTAATTCAGCATCGTCGGGTTTGCGTTTTAGTTTTTCTTTTAACTCTTCGAAAGAATCGAGTCTGCTTTTGCTTTTCGTTCCTCTTGCCCGAGGCATGCGGCTCGCCCATTCGGCTTCGCGACGAAAGAGGTTCAGATTTTTTTCTCGCGAGGCGGCTTCAAGTTGTTCACGTTCTGCTTTCTTTTCTAAGTAATAAGAGAAATTTCCTTTGTATTTGTAAAGTTCTCCGTTTTCCAATTCAAGAATTTCATTCGTAATATTCTCTAGGAAATAACGATCGTGCGTTACCATGAACAAGGTCATGCGCGCTTTCGTCAAATATTCTTCCAACCACTCAATCATATCAAGATCCAAGTGGTTCGTTGGTTCATCAAGTATTAAAAAGTCTGCTTCTTCCAACAACACACGAGCCAGCGCAATGCGTCGGCGTTGACCACCGCTCATGTTGCCCATTTGTTGGTTCAGGTCAATGATGTTCAGTGCTCCAAGAATTTGTTTGGCCTTGGCATCATAGTCCCAAGCATCGGCATGCTCCATCATGTCATGCGCTTCTTGAAGACCTTCCCCTGTTTCTATGGCAATGTCATAAGCACGAATGGCCTTGGTCATTGCATTGTCTGCTGCGAAGAGAAAATCGAGTGCTGTTCCTTTGGCATCGAACGCTTCGTCTTGAAGCAAGATGGCCCATTTAATTTCTTTGTTGAATGTTATTCTTCCGGCATCGGGTTCGTCTTTTCCTGCTAGCATGTGCAACAGTGTAGATTTCCCTGTTCCGTTCTTCGCAACCAATGCTACTTTTTGTCCTTCTTCGATTCCGAAAGAAAGGTCTGTAAACAATTCGCGAATACCGAAGGCCTTCGACACATTTTCAACTGATAATACATTCATGACGCGAAGTTCGTTGAATTTGTTCAATTATAGCGCAAGACAATCCCAAGCAATTGTGTTATTTTCGAAGAGTGAAATTTTACACCGCTCCATTTTCTGAAATTCCTTCCGTGAAAATGTATCGCATTCTTGC
>CAYLOT010000041.1:0-8343 GCA_964385405.1 uncultured Chryseobacterium sp.
TTTCTTCACCCCTCACTCACACTGAAACCATAGAAATTTCTCATCTTACTGAAGGCTCGCCGCCCATTCCGTGAATAACAGAACCAGAACCCAAGAACAACAATGCTTTGAAGAAGGCGTGTGTTATTACGTGGAATACTGCAATGCTGTGGGCGCCCATTCCCAACGCTACGAACATGAATCCCAATTGAGAAACAGTAGAATAGGCCAATACTTTTTTGATGTCGTTTTGCGTAAGCGCAATGGTTGCTCCCATTAGCGCAGTGATTAGTCCAACATACATAACCAAGTTCGACGCGGTGTGACTCATTTCGAACAAGTCTCCGTTACGCGCAACAAGGTAGATACCTGCAGTAACCATGGTTGCGGCGTGAATCAATGCAGATACAGGAGTAGGACCTGCCATTGCATCGGGCAACCAAGTATGCAACGGGAACTGTGCACTTTTTCCCATTGCCCCAATGAATAAGAAGATGGCAATGGTTGTAAGTAATGACGGAGACAAAGAAGCAATTTTTCCGTGGTTGAATAATTCAACATAGTTCAATGTTCCGGTATTGCTGAAGATTAAAATCATAGCGACAATTAATCCAAGGTCACCCACACGGTTCATGATGAAGGCTTTCTTCGCAGCTTCGTTGTTCGCATGTTCTTTGTACCAGAATCCGATGAGCATGAATGAGCAAACACCCACGCCTTCCCATCCAACGAACAACGTCACAAGACTGTCGCCCAAAACAAGAATAAGCATGAAGAAAACGAACAGGTTCAAATACGCGAAGAAGCGATTGAATCCTTCGTCGTGACTCATATACCCCGAAGAGTAAATGTGAATCAAGAAACCAACCCCGGTAATGAATAGGAGGTAAGTTGAAGAAAGTGAATCTACCAAGAAGGCTAAGTCAATGCGAAGACTTCCAGCATGAATCCATTCAAACACTTTTACTGTAACCGCTTGGTGTGAATGAAGCTGACTGTTGAAGACAATTAACGAAACAACGAACGAAGCGAAGATGGCTCCAGAGCCAATAATGGTAGTGAGTTGTTTCGAAGTGTTTTTCCCGAAGAAAACTTGATAAAGAAATCCAACTAATGGGAAGAGGGGTACGAGTGTAATTAATTTTTCCATGGCTTATCCCTTCAAGTTGTTTAACGCGTCGGTGTCTGTAGTGTGCAAGTTGCGGTAAAGCATCATTAAGATGGCCAATCCAACTGCAACTTCCGCAGCAGCAACCACCATAATGAAGAATACGAATACTTGTCCTGATGTGTCGCCGTGCACTTTTGAAAAAGCTACCAGTGCAATGTTCACCGCATTCAGCATAAGCTCAATGCACATAAACATAAGAATTGCGTTTCTGCGAAGCAGAACACCAAAAACACCTAGAGCGAATAAGGCAGTGCTTAGCCACAAATAATGCTGTATGGTAATGTTCGGAAGGATTTCCATAATTACGATTTTGAAGTTTCTTTTTTAGATAAATAAACAGCGCCTACCATGGCTGCAAGGAAGAGTACAGACGCCAATTCGAAAGGAAGGAGGTAGTCGTTGTACAATACTTTTCCAAGACTCTTTACCAAACCTGCATCTCCGGCCATGGGTGCCTTACCCGCAATAACAGTAGACTTCGAAATTAACGAAACCAAGATGAGCATAATGCTGCACGATGAAACCACCGCGGCAATCTTCACCCAAGATTTTGTTTTCTCTTCTTGCTCTTCATTTAGGTTTAACATCATAATGACGTAGAGGAACAATACCATGATGGCTCCAGCATAAACGATAATGTGAACAGCAGCAAGGAACTGAGCATTCATTAAAAAATAATGTCCTGCAATGCTGAAGAAAGTTACAATCAGGTATAGGACACTGTGCACTGGGTTCTTGCTAAGAATTACAGCGAGACCGCTGAAAATAGCAAGGAACGACAGAAAGTAAAAAGCAATTTCAGTTAAGCTCATTGTTTTAAACGGTCTTGAAAGGTTTGGTTATGCGCGTGTTTTTTATCTTGTTTGAAGGCCAATACATTTGGGGTTTGACGCTTAGTTACATCGACACGCTCGTTCACGTCTTCCACCAATTTACTTTTTCCAAACACTTCTTCTCCGCGAGTGAATGAACTTGGAACAATACGATCGGTAAGGAAGATGGCCTCCTTCGGACAAGCTTCTTCACACAATCCACAGAAGATGCAACGCAACATGTTGATCTCGTAGATCTTTGCATATTTCTCTTCGCGGTACAAATTCTCTTCGCCCTTGTTGCGTTCTGCTGCTTCCATGGTAATGGCTTCAGCCGGACAAGCAACAGCGCAAAGTCCGCATGCCGTACAGCGTTCAGCGCCTGCTTCATCGCGCTTCAACACGTGTTGTCCGCGATAGACAGGAGCAATTTCTCTGGTTTGTTCAGGATATTTAACCGTTGCTTTACGCTTGAACAAGTGACTAAGCGTAATAGACATTCCCTTAACAATAGCCGGTAAGTATAGACTTTCCATTAAGGTTAATTCTTTCTTAGCAACAACTTTTGAACGATTCGTTAAACTCATGTTTCGTTGTTTTACAGTTTGCCAGTGAAATACATCACAAGGCCAGTAATGAATATGTTGAAAATAGCTAGAGGCAATAACACCTTCCATCCGAGGTTCATCAATTGGTCATAACGGAATCGTGGAAGCGTCCAACGAACCCACATGAAGATAAAGATGAAGATTAAAATTTTTCCTAAGAAGACTGCTGTTTGAACTGCAGCTAAAACGTTTCCTTCTAATCCTAATTCGTGTTGGAATGGGAAGTTGTATCCACCGAAGTACAAGGAAGCCATCACTGCAGAAGAGATGAACATGTTAATGTACTCAGCGAACAAGAAGAATCCCAATTTCATAGAGCTGTACTCGGTGTGGAAACCACCAACCAATTCCGATTCACTTTCAGGTAGATCAAACGGTGCGCGGTTTGTTTCAGCGAAAGCACAGATGATGAAGATTAAAAATCCAAGCGGTTGATATACGATGTAGGCGTAGTCGGCATCTTGTTGCGCAACGATTTCACCTAAGTTCAAAGTACCTGTTAGCATAACCAACGCAATAAGCGAAAGGCCCATGGCTACTTCGTATGAGATCATTTGTGAAGAAGCGCGAAGGGCACCAAGCAAAGCGAACTTGTTGTTCGAGCTCCATCCACCAATCATGATTCCATAAACACCAATAGAGATAACGCCAAGCAAATACAAAAGACCAATGTTAATGTCGGCAATTTGCATTGGGAAGTAAGTACCATCGATTGAGAATCCGGCTCCCCATGGAATAACTGCTCCAGTCATACATGCGGTAAGCATGAAGAATGATGGGCCTAAAATGAACAACCATTTATTTGAATGGGTTGGAATCATTTCTTCTTTGAAAAGCATTTTCAATCCGTCTGCAATCGGTTGCAACAATCCGAAAGGACCTGCACGGTTAGGACCTACGCGGTCTTGCAGCCACGATGCCAACTTACGTTCTCCCCATGTCATGTAGGCCGCAGCGCCGAGCGTTACAGCGAAAACGATCACACAAAGAATAATTTTATAGATTATAATCTGATCCATAGTCTTTATTTTTCTTCGTTGTTCGGGTTTAACGCTCCTGTTCCTAAATCAACTTTTTCTCCGTGTGGCAAGGCCGCACGTTGACGCTCGATAGAGGCTTTCAACAAGCGAAGGTTTTCATAATGGTTTGCGCTGATTACAGAATGACGGTCAACTTTCGTTGGTCCTTCAATAACCCAGTCGCTGGTTTTCTTGTGTTCGAAGCGACAGCTGTTACAGATCCATTCTTCAACTTCTCCGTAGGTGTCTTTGCGAGCGGTAACGCGAGCAACGTCGTCACCTTTGTACCACAAGCGAACTTTACCGGAACAAGTCGGACAATCGCGGTGGGCATCTACCGGCTTGGTATACCACACACGGCTTTTGAAACGGAAGGTCTTGTCGGTTAAGGCTCCAACGGGACAGACATCGATAACGTTTCCAGAGAAATCGTTGTCGATTGCTTTTTCAATGTAGGTTGAAATCTCTGCTGCATCTCCACGGTTAATAACACCGTGAACGCGTCCGTCTGTAATCTGATCAGCAGTCTTCACGCAACGGAAGCACATAATGCAGCGCGTCATGTGTAATTGAACTTTATCTCCGATATCGATCTTTTCGAATTCTCTTCTTGGGAATTCGTAACGAGTTTCAGCCTTTCCGTGCTCGTATGCTAAATCTTGAAGGTGACACTCTCCAGCTTGGTCGCACACTGGGCAATCCAACGGGTGATTCAACAACAACATTTCAACTACACCGGCACGTGCTTCCAATACTTCAGGAGAAGTAATGTTTTGAACTTCCATACCGTCCATAACAGTAGTTCTGCACGAAGCAACAGGCTTGGGCATTGGGCGAGGGTCTTTTTCAGAACCTTTCGAAACCTTCACCAAACATGTGCGGCAATAACCACCGCTTGTTTTCAATTTGGAATAATAACACATTGCTGGCGGAACAATGTCTCCACCAATCATGCGTGCAGCTTGAAGAATGGTTGTGCCATCTGGCACTTCAATTTCAATTCCGTCTATGGTAACTTTAGCCATAATAGTAGTTCTTCAATTAGTTAATGGGAGCAGTAAGGTTGTTCAGTCTGTAATAGTGCTTCACGTCGTTTACGTGCTCGCCGTTGCGAATGAAATCTTCGAATTCTTTTCTGAAATGACGAATGGCAGCTGCCACAGGCCAAGAAGCCGCTTCACCCAATGGGCAAATGGTTTTTCCTTCAATCTTCGATTGGATGTCCCAAAGCAAATCAACGTCTGCCAATGTTCCATGTCCGTGAAGAATTTTGTGAAGAATCTTTTCCATCCATCCTGTTCCTTCACGACAAGGGCTGCACTGACCGCAGCTTTCGTGGTGATAAAAACGAGCGAAGGTGTATAGATTTTTTACAATGCTGGTGTCTTCGTCCATTACAATAAATCCGCCTGAACCCAACATGGTTCCCGTTGCAAATCCGCCATCGCCCAGGCTTTCGTAAGACATTAAGCGAGGTTCACCTGCAGCGGTTTTCAAGATTAATTCGGTTGGAAGAATGGGAACGGAAGATCCTCCAGCAACAACCGCTTTCAATTTTTTTCCGTTGCGAATTCCACCGCAATATTCATCTGAATAAATAAACTCCTCAACAGGAACACCCAATTCAATTTCGTATACACCAGGCTTGTTAATGTGTCCAGATGCTGAAATTAATTTCGTTCCCTTGCTATTACCAATACCAATAGATGCATAAGCAGCTCCGCCTTCGTTCACAATTGGAACTACAGCAGCAATGGTTTCAACGTTGTTTACAACGGTAGGGCAGCCGTATAAACCAGCGATTGCAGGGAAAGGCGGTTTAATGCGCGGATTTCCTCTTTTTCCTTCCAATGACTCAAGCAAGGCAGTTTCTTCTCCACAGATGTAAGCACCCGCACCAACTTGCACATGTAAATCAACATCTACACCTGAGTTTAGAATGTTCTTTCCGAGAAGTCCTGCAGCATAAGCCTCATCAATGGCTTGCTCTAAGATGCGCGCTACGTAAAAATACTCGCCTCGAATGTAGATGTATGAAGTCTTCGCCCCAAGCGCATAGCTTGCTAAGATCATTCCTTCAATTAACAAATGAGGAATGCGCTCCATGAGGTAACGGTCTTTGAACGTACCTGGCTCAGATTCGTCGGCGTTACACACAACGTATCTTGGAACACCTTCTGGTTTAGCAAGGAAACTCCATTTCATTCCCGTTGGAAATCCTGCACCACCACGTCCGCGTAGTCCTGACGTTTTCACTTCCTCAACAATCTGTTCAGGAGTCATGGTCTTGAACGCCTTTTCAAGGGAAGCATATCCACCGTGTTTGCGATAGGTATCGAGGAAGCGTATTCCTTCAATATGATCGTTCGCTAAAAGTATTTTCTTTCCCATGGCTTAGTCTATGTTAACGGGATTATCAGAAGTGTACACGCGTGCCTTGCCATCTGCACGAAGTGCGTCTACCAACTTATCTGTTTTTTCTAACGTGAGATTTTCGTAGTAGTCACCGCCGCATTGAAGCATTGGCGCTGTTCCGCACGAACCCAAACACTCTACAGTTTTCAAAGTGAACATTCCGTCGGCCGTGGTTTGTCCTTCTTTAATGCCCAATTTCTTTTCAAGGTGACGAACAATGTCTTCCGCACCGTTCAACCAGCAGCTGCTTGTTCTGCACACTTCAAGCGTACATTTTCCAACCGGCTTCAAATTGAACATAGAGTAGAATGAAGCCACCTCGTATACCTCAATGGGTTGAATGGAAAGGAACTCAGCAACGCAATCCATTGCAGGAACACTCAACCATCCGTCGAATTCAGCTTGCGCCAAATGAAGCAATGGAATCAATGCCGACTTGTGTCGACCTTCAGGATATCGCGCAACAATTTTCTTAGCCATTGCCGCTGTTTCTTCACTGAATTTTAAAATTGTTTTTTCTGACATATCGTCTAAAAATTTATGCGTCTAATTCTCCAGCAATAACGTTCATGCTAGACATGGTAAGAATAGCATCGCTTAACATTCCACCCGTAATCATTTCTGGGTAGGCTTGGTAGTATATGAAGCAAGGTCTTCTGAAGTGCAAGCGGTAAGGTGTTCTTCCACCGTCGCTTACTAAATAGAATCCTAACTCTCCGTTTCCACCTTCCACAGCATGGTACACTTCACCAACAGGAATGTCCGTTTCACCCATCACAATTTTAAAGTGATAAATCAACGCTTCCATGCTGCTGTATACTAATTCTTTCGGAGGTAAGAAAAATTCAGGAACATCGGCATGTACAGGCCCCGAAGGCATTTTATCTATGGCTTGTTGAATAATGCTCAAGCTTTCCCACATCTCGGCCATGCGTACGGCATAGCGATCGTAAGTGTCTCCGCTTGTTCCAACAGGAACTGAGAATTCGAAGTCTTCGTAAGAGCTGTAAGGAGCAGCAACACGAACGTCGTAGTCAACACCTGCTGCACGAAGGTTGGCACCTGTAAATCCGTATGCAAGGGCGCGCTCTGCAGAGATTGGTCCGCAGTTAACTGTTCTGTCTACGAAGATTCTGTTTCTGGTTACCAATGCATCGAACTCTTTCAATGCTTTCGGAAACTCTTTCATGAAAGCAAGAAGACGCTTCCAAGCTTTTTCATTGAAGTCTTTATCTAGTCCGCCAATACGACCAATGTTCGTGGTTAAACGTGCACCGCAAACTTCTTCGAAAATTTCATAAATCTTTTCTCTCCATTGGAAGAGGTAAAGGAATCCGGTCATGGCTCCTGAGTCTACCGCTATAACGGTGTCGCAAACAATGTGGTCGGCAATACGCGAGAGCTCCATAATGATTACACGCAAGTACTGCGCGCGCTTTGGAACTTGGCAGTTGATCAGTTTCTCAACTGTCATGTGCCATCCCATGTTGTTGATAGGAGAGGAACAGTAGTTCAGACGATCGGTGATTGGAGTGATTTGAGCATACGGACGGTGTTCGGCCAATTTCTCAAAAGCTCTGTGAATGTATCCAACGGTTGGTTCTGCCTTCACAATAATTTCTCCGTCCATGGTCAAGACGTTCTGAAAGATACCGTGTGTTGCAGGGTGTGTAGGACCGAGGTTCAGGATTGAATAATCCTTTTCCGGATCGTTTGGGTTTATGATTGGAGTTGTACTCATAGGATTATCGCCCAAAATATTTATCTTGTTTATCGTCGCGTCCTGCGTCTTCCAACGGATACTCTTTGCGCATCGGGAAGTAGTTCATTTCATCCATGTTCAGGATTCTTCTTAAATCGGGGTGACCTTGGAATTGAACACCGAAGAAATCGAATTCTTGACGCTCCATCCAGTTCGCCGAAGGCCAAAGAGAAACAAGCGAAGCAATTTTCATGTCAGATTTCGGGAAGAAGGTCTTCACACGAATGCGTGTGTTCGCGTGCATGTTGTGCAAGTGGTAAACCATTCCGAACTCTTTATCGCCTTGCTCTGGAAAGTGCATAGCGCAGCAAGTTGTCAAAAAACCGAATGATAATTCGGTCGACTCTTTGAAGTGTTTCATGACTTCAAGGATGTTTTCTTTTTTCACTTCGAAGCAAGGAAAGTCGCGATCCACGTAGCTCGTAACAATGCTTGAAGAAATATTTTCTGAATTCGATAAAACGAAATCGTGAAGTTCTTGGGTAGTCACGGCTGCCATTATTCAATTCCGTATTGCGCCAAACGGGCTTTGTATTCTTCTGAAGTTCTGCGGCTGCGGCCTTCGTTCTTCGCTAAC
>CAYLOT010000042.1:0-7823 GCA_964385405.1 uncultured Chryseobacterium sp.
TTCAGTTCGAAGACGGCAGCATGAAAGCGCAGTTGGGCTTGCCCGATATGAAGTTGCCGATCTTGTACGCCATGGCTTATCCGCAGCGTGTGAAGACCGACTGGCCGCGCTTCAACTTCATGGATTATCCGCAGTTTACGTTTGAGCAGCCGCGTATTGACGTATTCCGTTGTTTGGGTCTTGCGTTCGAAGCTTTGGAGCAGGGCGGCAATGCGCCATGCATTTTGAATGCCGCGAATGAAATTGCAGTAGCTCGATTCTTAAACGACGAAATTAAGTTCCTTCAAATCGCCGAAACGGTAGAGAAGACGCTTCAACAAGCAACCTTCATTTCGAAGCCATCGTTGGAGGAATTAATAGCGAGTGATGCCGAGGCGCGGGGGATTGCGAAAGAAATTTCGTTAGCGTAACTCCGCCGAACACTCAATCTGCAAGCCTTGCAAAATGCGCTGCATGCACTTCTCTACAACCTCATCGGTTAACGTTTGTTGAGCATCTTGAAGTATGAATTTCAACGCGTATGATTTCTTTCCTTCCGGAAGATTCTTGCCTTCGTAAACGTCGAACAGATTCACTTCCTTCAACAATTTCTTTTCACTCTTCATTGCAGATACACGTAAGCTTTCGAACGTTGTTTCCTTGTTCAACAACAACGATAAATCTCTGCGCACCCATGGGAATTTATTCAACGGTTGAAAGGCATTGCGCTGCTGCGCCTTCAACTTTTCTAACGTATCCAAATCAAATTCAGCATAAAATACTTCCTGCTCCACATCGGTCATTTCCTGAATAGCACCATTCACCCTTCCTAACTTCACCAACGATTTTTTCTGAGAAGAAAGCTCCATCCCGTAAGCGAAAATGGGAGAGTCTTGAATTGAAATCACATCGACTTGCTGAATGCCCAACGCATTCAAAATATTTTCTACCGCTGCTCGCAACTGCGCCAATGACGAAGCATTGCCACTGTTCTTCCAAGACTCGGCACTTTCCTTTCCACACAACCACAACGCCAATTTGCGTTTCTCTTTGTATCCGTTTTCCGTCTTGCGGTACTCCTTTCCAATTTCAAACAAACGAAGATCCGTAGCACGGTGCTTTTCATTCAACGAAATGCTTTCCATTCCACCAAACAACAACGTGCTACGCATGTGCGACAAATCTTTGCTCAACGGATTCAACAACGAAACACTATTCACACCTAACGCTGAATCGAACGCTTCCGCGTACTTACTCTTCGTAAGCGACATGTTCATGATTTCAGTGTACCCCTCTGCCACCAACAAGTCGGCAAGACGGAAGTGCAAGCTCTCCGTTTTTCCCTTGGTGTTCAAGGAAAGCGTCATGCGCGATGGAAGCTCTACTTTGTCGTATCCGTAGATGCGAAGCACCTCTTCCGCAACGTCTGCCGGACGAGTTACTTCAACGCGATTGTAAGGCACAAGCACCTTCCAGCCGTCTTCGGTTGAAGAGACTTCGAACTGCAAATCGTTCAATATGGAAACAACCGTTTCGCTCGGAATATCAATTCCCAACAACGATTTCAAATAATTTTTCTGAACTGAAATTTCTGTTTTCGGAAGTGTAACCGGATAAACATCTTGGGCTTCAACCAACTCGGCATTCGGATTTTCCGCTTGAATTAATTCCCACGCACGCGCTAACGCGTTTGGAATACCGTCTACAGCCACGCCTCTTTCAAAGCGGAACGAAGAATCGGAATGAATCTGATGACGCTTCGCGCTCTTGCGCACGCGCACCGCATTGAAGCACGCACTTTCAAACACAACGAACGATTCTTCAGCGCTCACACCCGCATTTTTTCCACCCATAACACCACCCATGCAAAGCACTTCGTTTTGGTTTGAAATAACCACGTCTTCGCTGATGAGTTTGCGCGAAACACCATCGAGTGTTTCCATCGGTTCATCTGCGTTTGCATTTCGAACCGTGATGGTCTGATTCGCAAAATCGTTCGCCTTGAACACGTGCAGCGGTTGACCCAATTCATGTTGAACATAGTTCGTAACGTCTACACACAGGTTCACGCTCTTCACGCCAATAACGGCAAGGGTTTCCTTAATGAACTCAGGCGTCTCTTGGTTTTCAATTCCTTTGATTACTGCGAACGCATAGCGCGAACACTCGGTGTTTTCGTGAAGATCTAATTTCCAATTTTTTTGTTGGAAGGAAATCGGCTTCGCCTCGGTGGAGGTAAGCGCAACTTTTTCATCGTTCTCGAGATTCCATGCTGCCGCGAAATCGCGCGCCACACCCGCGTGTGAAAGAGCGTCTGTTCTATTCGGAGTAATGCCAATTTCAAGGCACGCATCGCTTTCAATATTCAATGCAACAGCTGCCGATGTTCCCACTTCTGTTTCTTCTGGAAGAATAAGAATCCCGTCGTGTGAAGCGCCGAGGCCTAGTTCGTCTTCGGCGCAAATCATACCAATTGATTCTGCTCCGCGAATTTTACTTTTCTTAATGGTGAAGGCCTCGCCAGATGAGGGGTACAAGGTGGTTCCAACGGTAGCTACCAAAACTTTTTGTCCAGCTGCTACATTGGGTGCACCGCAAACAATTTGCACGGGTTCACCTTCACCGAGATTCACTTTCGTGATAGACAAGCGATCTGCATCGGGATGCTTTGCGCATTCGAGTACATGTCCGACCACCACGCCTTTTAATCCGCCAGGAATTTTCTCAACGCTTTCAATACCCTCTACCTCGAGCCCAGTTCTGGTAAGGGTTGCAGCAACCAATTCGGGAGAAGGAAGGGGTTGCACCAATTGAGAAAGCAGTTTATAAGAGATTTTCATATGCGCGAATTAGACTGCAAAAATAAAGACAAACACGAGGGTAGGGCTTAGAATTTTGTTACTTTTGCTCCTCTTCAAAAACGGGATGTAGCTCAGTTGGTAGAGTACACGTCTGGGGGGCGTGTGGTCGCAGGTTCAAGTCCTGTCATCCCGACTAAAAACTCCTTATAACCCTTGAAATTCAAGGGTTTTGTTTTTTGAAGTACAAAAAATGTACAAAAAAATGCACCCGCGAAATCAACACAAAGAAAACTACAACTTCCCTGAACTCATTCAAGCTGTTCCCGAGTTAGGGGCGTTTGTGAAAATGAATGCGTACGGAAATGAGAGCATCGATTTCTTCAATGCGGAGGCGGTGAAGCTGTTGAATAAGGCATTGCTGAAAAGTAACTATGGCATTGCGCATTGGGACATTCCCGCGAATTACTTGTGTCCTCCCATTCCGGGAAGAGCAGAATACATGCACCAAGTAGCGGATCTGTTGTACAAGAACAATCCGGAATATCTTCAAAATAAAAAATTGGGAAACAACATTCGCGTGCTCGATGTAGGTGTGGGCGCAAACTGCATCTACCCCATAGTTGGCGTGCACGATTACAACTGGAATTTTGTTGGTACCGACATCGATGAAAAGGCCATTGCTTCTTCACAAAAAATTGTAAACGAGAACGAATCGCTTCAACATAAAATTGAATTGCGCCATCAAAAAAATGCGCACGACATCTTTCATGGAATTCTTCTTCCCAATGAAAAATTCCATCTTACCGTCTGCAATCCGCCCTTCCACGCGTCGCTTCAAGAAGCACAACAAGGAAATCTTCGCAAAAACAGAAATCTGAAAAACACACGCAACACCAGAGTGCAATTGAATTTCGGCGGACAAGGATCCGAACTCTGGTGCGAAGGCGGAGAAGAAACCTTCATTGAAAAAATGATACTCCAAAGCGCTGCCTATTCCAATCAAGTGCTCTGGTTCAGCACCCTCGTTTCAAAAGAAAGCACCCTGAAAAAAATTCAACTCAAACTCGAATACGTCGATGCCCGCGAGATGAAAATTCTTCCCATGCAGTTAGGGAATAAGGTGAGTCGGATTGTCTGTTGGTCTTTTTTCGCCAACCCTCGCATATAATCTTACCCTCTCTTGACTTCTCTTACCGTATTTAAAAATTGGAACTACGTAATTAAAACAGTCGAAGACATTCGCACGAAGTGCATTCGTTCAAAGAACATTCGCCGCAGGCATTCTAACTCTTCTTCCCGCGCTGCGCCTCTCTCCCCTCACGTTTCTCCAACCCTTGAAAGAAATTCCGAATCACCTGATTGTTGCATTCAACATACTGTCTTTGCGAAGGATTGCGGAAGAAGGCACTGAGTTCATGCTTGCTCATTTTCATGTCTGC
Organism: uncultured Chryseobacterium sp.; assembly: GCA_964385405.1. Lineage (GTDB taxonomy): Bacteria > Bacteroidota > Bacteroidia > Flavobacteriales_D > Sanyastnellaceae > CAIZGX01. The sequence continues at coordinate 4,220 of CAYLOT010000042.1, forward strand.
AAGCGCCAGGATTTGAATAATGTCTTCGTCTATTAAATTCAGCGCGATGCGCATCTTTCGGAAGATGATGTTGTTCGTCAAGCGCTTCTCTGGAACCGGCAACGGACCGTCTTTTCGCCCGCGCTTCAGAATGATAAATCCGTTTAGAAAAACAGAAAGCATTTCATCGTTTATTTCCAAATACTCTTCGTGATCTTCCTTCTTCAACCAATCACTAACATCGGAGCGTGTAACCATAACATCGGTCAACGCAAAAATGTCGATCATCTGCTGATCAGAGAAGTCGTAAATAAATCGAATGCGGCGGAAGATGCTGTTGTTGGTCATTTTATTTGCAATTACTTCGCCGAAGGCGATTGTGGCATAGCCACGAATGGTTGGAATCAAATTCTTTCGAGAAGAGCTTCGAAGATTTCTCTTCCGTCGGTGTTTTCCAATTCGAAATCGGCAGCACGCTCGGGGTGAGGCATCATTCCAAATACATTTTTACCCGCGTTGCAAATACCCGCGATGTTGTTCAACGAGCCATTCGGATTGAAGTCTTCATCAATAACACCGTCTGCTGAGCAGTAACGGAACAACACTTGATCGTTGTCTTCAATTTGCTTCAACACATCGGCCGGAGCAAAGAAATTTCCTTCACCGTGCGCAATCGGAATCTTAAATGCTTTTTCGCGATCTAATCCAGCTGTTAAAACCGCACTGGTTGAAGCCGCTTTCAAATGAACATTCTTGCAAATGAATTTTCTAGACGTGTTGTGCAACAAGGCTCCTGGAAGCAATTTCGCCTCGGTTAAGATTTGAAATCCGTTGCAAATTCCCATAACGTATCCGCCGCGATTGGCGTGCGCCACCACTTCATCCATAATCGGAGAAAAGCGAGCAATAGCACCGCTGCGTAGATAATCTCCGTAGCTGAATCCGCCAGGAACAAAAATGAAATCGCACCCTTGAAGGTCGCGCTCTTTGTGCCACAGTTTCACCACTTCTTGACCCATAATGTGTGACATGGAATAGACCAAATCTTCATCACAATTGCTACCTGGGAAAACTACGACACCGAATTTCATAAAAAAGAATTTTTGCAAAAGTAAGCTAAACTGTTCACCACTGAAACACAGGAATGAGTTGTGTTTGTTCAACCAATATCCAAAGGCTAATAATTACCGAGAGATAAAAGAAAACAGGAGCGAAAAGAGACATGCGATAATTGGAATACCAATAGGAAAGACAGAAGATGAGTCCGAGCCCCACACCTTCAATAATCAAGTGATTCAGGAACAACCATCCGGCGGTAACCGAACCCAGCATGGCAAGGCACATGAATACAATGATCCATTTCGAGTTCCTGTTTTTATTTGTGTTCAGGTCTCCAGACGAAACCAGGGATTGCATAGAGAACAGCAAAGACAGCGCGCACAGGGCATAGAACGACAATTTCGAGTACGAATGAATCATCCAATTGTCTTGGGTGTTCAGACTAATGATTCGTTTGAACAAATAAAAATTCCAATTATCCATGAGCAAGTATTGCGCTGCGAAGCAATACGTGAATGGGAAAACGAATCCTGCTATTGGCATAATGTATTCGCGAAAGTTCATACCTCGCGTAAAGATGACCGCGACCAAAAGCATGGGCAGTAAAGTCAGATAAAGCGGAAAACAAAGTGCGGCTAGTCCAAACCAAAATCCAGCACGGAAGTATGGGTCTAACGCTGTTTTCTGTCTGTACACTTCCAACAAACGGTTCGCTCCCATGGTTAGGAATATCTGAGCGAAAAGAAAGGTGATGCTGTGATTCAGCAAGAAAATGACGGTGAATAGATTGGAAAAGATAAGTGCGGGAACGAAGGTGGGACCGTTGTGAAACTCGTGCCTGTTGTATACCCAATTGAACAAAATCCCGCCAAGCGTTATAATTACCCAAGCTGCAGCTGCACCGAGCCAAGGCGTAAGAACGCATTCAAGATTGATAATATCGAAAGGAAACTGCTGCGGAACTTCAGGAATAACATAACCGAACAAGACGGGAAGAAAAACCAACAGGTTCACAAAAGGCAACACAAACAGGAGGTAGGGTTGATTGCTTGAAAATTGCCGTAGAATCATATTATTTGAATTGCAGCAAAATTGAGGATAAATGTTCCGTTTTCAAAAGGATTGCTTAAATTCGCCATGAAAATAATGCAATCATGAATTTACAATCTATTCTTACTCCAATCGCTAACGGATGCAAATGGTTATTTGATAACGTTATGGAACCCATGGAAAACTACTTCAGTTACGCTTGTATTTTAGGTGCTTTCTTCGGTATTTACTTGTGGATTCGTATGCAAAAGCGTTTCACTGCTGAAGCAAAAAAGAACGGTACTCTAATCTAAAGACTTTGGCTTCGGCCTACCTAAACATATTTAAACCCCAGTGGTTCGAGGCTTCTCGAATTGTTGGGGTTTTTCTTTTTCTAGTTTTTCTAGTTGGAAGTAGACCGTTCGCACAGTCGGAGAATCGTTACGGTTATTTCGAATTGGACCAATCGGTGCAAACGCCAACCGGAGAATTGTTCGGAACACTAACGGTTCCAATTCGAAAGGGAACCTTCCCCGTTGCCCTGATCATAGCGGGTTCTGGACCCACAGACCGCAACGGGAACAACGCTCAAATGAAAAACAATTCTTTGCTCCTTTTGGCGCACGAGTTGGCTGCGCAAGGCATTGCTTCGCTGCGATACGACAAGCGCGGCATTGGCGCAAGTAAAGATGCGCTTATCTCTGAAGAGAATCTTCGTTTCGAAAATTATGCGGAAGACGCAAAAGCTTGGGCTTCGCAATTAAAAGCCGATCCGCGTTTCGACAAACTCATTATCATTGGACACAGCGAAGGGTCTTTGTTGGGGATGTTGGCGTGCGAAAAAGCCGATGTTTTTGTTTCGCTCGCTGGCCCAGGAAGACCCATTGATGTTATTTTGAAGGAACAACTGGCCACACAGTTAAGCGGACAAAAGAAACTCCTTCGCGCAGCGAATGATGGTCTCTCGAAGCTCAAAGAAGGCAAGTTGGTGGAAGACGCTCCTGTGGAATTGTTTGGTTTGTTTCGTCCCTCTGTTCAGCCATACATGATGTCTTGGATGAAATACGACCCAACCGTTGAAATTTCAAAATTGAATATTCCTGTCATCATCATTCAAGGCACCACCGACCTTCAGGTAAAGGAGGAAGATGCACGATTACTTTTCAGGGCATATCCGCTCAACTCGCGTTTAATTATTATTGAAGACATGAATCATGTTTTGAAACTCGCCCCTTCCGACCGAGAAAAAAATATTGAAACGTATTCGAATCCTGAACTGCCCTTGGCACCAGAGCTGTGTCGAATACTGGGAACTCTCTAAACAAGGGAAGAATGCCCTTCGGGCGAATGTGTAAACACGAATGCTTTCAGCGAATGTCTTCGACGGTATTAACGATATACTTTTCCCTAATCTTTCCCTCTCTTAACTTCTCTTACTATATAGAAAGGGCATTCGTTGCTTTGCAACATTCGTGCTTGCACATTCGTTGCTTTGCAACATTAGCCTCCGGCATTCTGTCCTATCTTTGCCGCCGTT
>CAYLOT010000043.1:0-5956 GCA_964385405.1 uncultured Chryseobacterium sp.
GGCGAATTGCTTCGCGAGGGTTTTCAACGAGGGCAACTTCGTTGCGAGGGCGAATTGCTTCGCGAGGGCAAAGAGCGTTGCGAAGGTCCTGCGGACGAGGGTCCTCGACGAGGGGTTAGCAACGCAGTTCCAATTACGAAGTTCAAATACCACTTTTAAGGTATAGACCCGCCAAGGCAGTAAAGTAAATTTGTAGGGTGAAGAAGACGCTGGCGCAATACCTACCCGGACAATACGCACAAATTGTGAGTGTGGCCGAACACGACATGGGAGCGAAACTCATTGAGATGGGTTTCTACCCAGGAAAGCGCGTGCAAGTGCTCTTCAGAGCCCCCTTCCGCGGACCATTTGCAATTGATGCCGGTGGCGCCGTACTTTCGCTGCGCGAAGACGAGGCCTCGCTCATAGAGACCATCGATTGCTAAGAAAACATGTGTACAAAAATTGCCCTCGTCGGCAGCCCAAATACAGCCAAGACCTCGTTGTTCAACCTGCTCACAGGCTTGAATCAACAAGTGGGAAACTTCCCCGGAGTAACCGTGGAAAAACATTGGGGGAAATTCAATTTGCCCGATGGCCGCGTAGCTGAACTGCTCGATCTTCCCGGTGCATACAGCCTGAACGCCTACTCCGAAGAAGAAAAAATTGTCTCGGAAATTCTGCACAACAAACAACACCCAGACTTTCCTGAATTGGTTGTGGTAACCGTAGACGTCACGAACCTTGAACGCAATCTGGTCATTCTTACACAAATCAGCGACCTCGATATTCCCGTTATTGGCGTGCTAACCATGAACGACATGCTCATTGGCAAGTCTGTCTTTCCGCAAGAGCTCACCAACGCTTTCAATCAAATTCCGTTTTTGAAAATCAATGGTAGAACGGGTGAGGGAAAGCAAGAGTTGATCGATTTCATTTCAGCCTGCAACATTAAGCCAGTGGAGAAATTTATTCCCTTCCCACTTAAAGAAAATCTGAACATTGCAGAAGCCAGAAGAGATGCGGAAAGTAGGAAGACAACCATTGTAAACCGATTGAAAGAGGTGCCTTCTTTCGTTGGAGTAACCCGACATTCCTTCACCACGAAAGTAGATAAGTTATTGGTGCATCCGATTTTAGGCTATGCGTTTTTTAGCATTGTTCTTTTCCTCATTTTTCAATTCATGTTCAGCATCTCGGCTATCCCCATGGATTGGATTGATAGCGTGTTTCTTAACTTCAGTCAATACCTGCAAGCGAAGATGCCCGAGGGAATTTTCACTGACCTCATTACACAAGGCATTGTGCCCGGTGTAGGCGGAGTGCTCGTGTTCGTTCCGCAAATTGCCATCCTGTTTTTCTTCTTAGGAGTCTTGGAAGAAACCGGTTACATGACACGCGTGGTCTTCATTATGGATCGTTTGGTGCGTCCATTTGGGTTGAACGGAAGAAGTATTGTCCCGCTCGTATCTAGCGCCGCATGCGCCATTCCGGCTATTCTTTCAACACGCGTAATTGGAAATCCGAAAGAGCGTTTAATCACCATTCTGGTTTCGCCACTCATCAGCTGCTCGGCGCGTATTCCTGTTTTTGTACTGCTCATCTATTTGGTGATTCCGAATACATACATGTACGGATTCATTGGCCTTCAAGGAACTGTTCTGTTTGCCATGTATGCGTTGGGTGTTATTGGCGCTTTGCTCGTGGCCATGGTCATGAACAAATTCATCCGCTCGAAAGAGAAGAGTTTTTTATTGCTTGAATTGCCCGAATACCGCTGGCCTCGTTGGAAGAATATTTTACTTCACCTGAAGGAAAAAGTTCAGGCGTTTGTCTTCGATGCCGGAAAAATTATTTTGGCCATATCTATTGTCCTGTGGGCTTTCGCAGCCTTCCCGAAAATTAACGAAGAGCAAGTGGCTCAAGGGAAAACACAAATCGAAGAATCGTATTTGGGTCAAGCCGGAAAAACAATTGCTCCCGTTTTCGCGCCGTTAGGATACGATTGGAAGATGACCGTTTCCTTGCTTACTTCTTTCGCGGCACGAGAAGTATTCGTTGGAACCATGGCAACGCTCTACAGCGCTGGAGAAAATTTCGAAGAAGACGAATCGTTGCTTCAACGCATGCGCGAAGACATTAATCTTCAAACAGGAAAGCCTGCCTATTCGCTTGCATCTGGACTTTCACTCATGGTCTTTTATGTCTTTGCAATGCAATGCATGGCCACCTTCGCTGCCGTAAAACGCGAAACGAAATCGTGGAAATGGCCGCTCATTCAAGTGGCATACATGGGCTTCATGGCTTACACACTTGCACTCTTAACCTTTAACCTTTTTAGTTAATGCAGGTCGAGCTTACGATAGCTGTTCTTGTTTTAGCCGCGGGGTATGTGGTGAAGCGTTTCTTTTTTCGCAAGAAAAGTTCTGCTTGTGAAGAGTGTAGTAAAAGTTAAGAAAAGTTAAGAGAAGGGAAGAGAGGAGGAAAATCACTTCGTGATCAATTGCTTTGCAATCAATCGCTATGCGATCAAACCTTCGGTGAAGAATTCAGTTTTACAAAAGTTTCTTCAACTCTCTTTTTAACTCGGGTAGGTTTTTGCGAACGATAGCGTAAACTTCTTCATTCGAAATGTCGTCGTAACCGTGAATGAGTTTGTTGCGGGTGCCAATGATTTTATCAATGTCGGTTATGGCGATATCGGGAGAAATATTTTTCAATCGTTTAGCTGCTTCACCCAGTATGGTGAGATTCCATTCAACACCCGCTTGAATTAAAAAGTCTTTTTTGTAGGCGTGAAATGATTTGCATGGACACATGAAGGTTTGAATTTTCACAATGCAATTCATCATGTGTCGCAAATAAAGTCTTGGATTTTCTTCTCCGTAAATACGCGTGCTGTTCTCGCTTACTTGAGAAAAGAATGCAGGGTTTTTAATGTGACTGTAACTGACTAAATCTACATTGCGTTCGAATAATTGTTGAAGCGAAAAGTTCAGATCAGTCATATTCATTCCAAGTCGAAGCGGCGTTAGCTTCTCTTTGAACTGAACCATAATGTCTACATCGCTTTTCTTACTGAATTTTTCCGACTGCGCAGAACCAAACACCCAAGCATCGCTCACCTCGAATTTTTCGAGTAGGTCATACACTTGAGGCATTTTTTGCGCTATTTCAGATGCGATTGGCATGGTGTAAAATTACGAATTCAATTTGGAAAATTTGGAAGATGTTATGCGGGTTTATGCGAATTGCTTTGCGAGGGCAAATGGCTTTGCGAGGGTTTCTTCGAAACGAGGGCAACTGCGTTGCGAGGGCATGTTGCTATGCGAGGGTTTCTTCGAAACGAGGGCAACTGCGTTGCGAAGGTCTTCGACTGGTTTAATTTCTCGCGTAGCGATTGATTGCATAGCAATTGATCACGAAGTGATTGATCGAAATTAAATTTCGATTAAAACACTGCTTTCGCAATGGATGAAATGGCTTTAACTTTCCCCATGGTATAATAATGCAAACAAGGAACGCCGGCGGCTTTGAGCTCTTTCGATTGCTCAATGCACCACGCTATTCCAATCTCTTGAATCTCTTCTTTGCTCTTCGCCCGTAACACTTGCTCTGTTAATTCTTGCGGAATGTCTATGTGGAAGTGATGCGGTAAAATGTTCAGCTGAGAAGCGGTGCTGAGCGGTTTAAGTCCTGGAATTATGGGGACAGTTATTCCTGCAGCGCGACAAGCTTCAACGAAAGAGAAGTATTTTTTGTTGTCGAAAAACATTTGCGTCACGATATATTCAGCGCCCGCATCTACCTTCTGCTTCAGGTAATTCAAATCCATTTGCTGATTCGGAGATTCGAAATGTTTTTCCGGATACCCCGCCACACCAATACAGAAATTCGTGTGTTGAACATTGCGCAAATCGGGATCTAAATACTTTCCGTTGTTCATGTTCACCACTTGCTGAACCAACTCTTTTGCATATAGATTCCCGTCGACTTCAGGCACAAATCTTCCTTCACTTTTAATAGCGTCTCCGCGAAGCAACATCACATTGTCAATGCCCAAGAAATGCAAATCAATCAAGGCATCTTCTGTGTCTTGCTTCGAAAATCCTCCGCAGATAATATGAGGTATGGTGTCGATCTGATATTTGTTCAAAAGCGCTGCGCAAATGCCCACCGTTCCCGGGCGTTTACGCACAGTGTGTTTCTTCAACAAGCCATTACCGGCATCGCGAAATACATATTCTTCGCGGTGGTAGGTAACATCTACAAACGCAGGTTCGAACTGAATGAGTTCATTCATGGTTGTATAAATTTCCTGAATGTTATCGCCCTTCAACGGCGGTAAAATTTCAATACTGAACAACGTACGTTTTGCTTCTTCTAAATGTTGAATGACTTTCATACTAAAACAATAAGGGTGATAATATTTTCTTCGCTGCTTCAAGTGAGACGCCTCTTCGAACGGCGTAGTCTTCCACTTGATCGAGTTCTATTTTTCCAATGCCGAAGTATTTGCTTTCCGTATGGCCAATGAAATAGCCGCTTACAGAAGATGCAGGTAACATGGCCAACGACTCGGTTAAAGAGATGCCAATTTCATTTTCAACATTCAACAACTTCCAAATGGTTCGCTTTTCCTCGTGGTCTGGACAGGCGGGATATCCGGGTGCCGGACGAATGCCTTTGTACTTCTCAGAAATCAATTCTGAATTCGACAATTGTTCTTCTGACGCATAGCCCCAATATTCTTTGCGAACTTTTTCGTGAAGCAATTCTGCTGTGGCTTCCGCAAGTCGATCGGCAAGGGCTTTTGTTAAGATAGCTTGATAATCGTTTTGCTCTTCTTGAAATTGCTTCGCAATGTCTTCTGCCCAGTGCCCGGTCGTTACAGCGAAACATCCAATATAATCTTGTTCATCTTTCGAAATGAAATCGGCTAACGCGAAGTTCGGTGCGCCTTGCGCTTTCTCTGTTTGCTGGCGAAGCGTTATGAATGTTACGTCTTCCTTACACGATGAATATTCTTTTGAAAAGACTTCAATGTCGTCAGCATTTTTTCTTTTAGCTGGAAATAAACCGAATGTTCCTTCGGTTGAACGGTCTTGTTCAATCCAACCGTTTAAAACGTTTTGTGCCTCTTTAAAAAGCAGAGTGGATTGTTCTCCGACAATTTCATCGTTTAATATTTCCGGAAACTTCCCGGCCAATTGCCACGCTTGGAAGAAGGGTGTCCAGTCGATGTATGACGCTACTTCCTTCAAACTAAACTTAACTTTATGTACACCTAATTTTTTAGGTTGAAAGGGAACGTGCAATTCTTTCGGTTGGAAGGCATTGCTGCGTGCGGTATTCAGAGATACACGTCTTTTCTCACGTTGATGTGTTTCGTAGTTTTCGCGAACGCGAGCGTAATCTGTTTTTATTTGTTGAAGGAAAGCTTCGCTTTCTTCTGGGTTGAAGAGACTGCGCACTGCAGGAACTACTTTGCTTGCGTCGTTCACGTGAATGACCGGCACGTGCGTGCGAGGCTCAATCTTTACAGCGGTGTGAACACGTGAAGTGGTGGCTCCTCCAATGAGAACTGGGAAGTTTAATTTTCTTCTTGCAAGGTCTTCGGCTAAGTCGCACATAATTTCCAGAGAAGGAGTAATGAGTCCGCTTAGCCCAATGGCATCGGCGTTTTCGCGAATAGCTGTTTCAATAATCACTTCATTCGGAACCATAACACCAAGATCAACAATGTCGTAGCCGTTGCACGCTAAGACAATGCTCACGATGTTTTTTCCAATGTCATGAACGTCGCCTTTCACTGTAGCCAATACAATTTTTTTCTTCGCTTGTGCTTCAAGCGGATTGCGTTCTTTTTCGGCGAGCAACTGTGGCTCAAGCACAGCCACAGCGGCTTTCATAACACGTGCACTTTTTACAACTTGAGGCAAGAACATTTTTCCGCTACCGAAATAATCGCCAACGA
>CAYLOT010000044.1:0-5641 GCA_964385405.1 uncultured Chryseobacterium sp.
GAATACTGCGCGAACGCAAACTGTTTTGAAGATCTATGATGTAATCGAAATTCTCCTCTTTCAATTCATTGAAAACCTCCATCCCACTTTTTTCGACAGCCCAGATTTTGTTAATGAATGGGTTGGCCTCTTGAACAAACGCGAAACGCTTTTGAGTAAGCAAATGCACTTCTGCGCCATGAGGCAGTTGTTCTTGTATGATTCGATAAACAGGAGATGTGAGAACAATATCCCCAATACTGCTGAATCGGATCACTAAAATTTTCGCCCTGGAATTCATTTCGGCTGCAAGATACATTCAAAAGGAACTCCCTACTTTTGCTAAATGATAATTGATACGCACAGTCACGTTTATTTAGATGTTTTCAAGGAAGATATAGCCGAAGTTGTAAATCGGGCGAAATCGTTCGAAGTTGGAAAAGTTTTACTCCCAAACATAGATGAAGCTAGCATTGCCCCTATGCTGAAACTCTGTGATGAATACCCCAATTTTTTCTACAGCATGATCGGATTACATCCATGTGATGTTAACGAAGACTTTGAAGAGGTGCTTGCTCGAATGAAAGCACTTATACCTATTGTAATGCCTATTGGAATTGGTGAAACAGGAATTGATCTTCATTGGAAGCAAGACAATTTAGCTATCCAAAAAAAGTCGTTCATTGAGCAAATTAATTGGGCGAAAGATTTCAATTTACCTCTCATAATCCATGCACGCGAGTCGTTTAAGGAAATCTTCGAGTGTCTCGATGAGCACGACAGCCCGGAACTGCGTGGCGTTTTTCATTGTTTTACTGGAAACGAAAATGAAATCAAAAAAATCACTTCCTATCACAACTTCTATTTCGGTATTGGAGGAACTTCAACCTATAAGAAAAATCAAGACGGAAGCATAAAAAAGATTCCGCTCGATAAAATTGTTGTTGAAACAGATGCTCCATTTCTTTCACCCGTTCCACATCGTGGTAAAAGGAATGAACCCGCCTTCATATCGCATACCGTTGAATTCATTGCGAAATCACTGGGATTAACATTCGATGAAACAGCTGCTCTTACTACCGAAAACGCAAACCGGTTATTTAGACTAGTTTGATTAAACCCTAAATTTAACAGACAAAAAAAAACCCTCTATTGAGGGCTTTTGAGGTGGGAGTTACTGGATTCGAACCAGTGACCCTCTGCTTGTAAGGCAGATGCTCTGAACCAGCTGAGCTAAACTCCCTTCCGTTTTCAGGAGTGCAAATATAGAAAGGCAATTTGAATCTCCAAAAAAAATTATGCGTTTTCTTCCGATTCCTCTTGGGCATTTTCCTCAGAAGCCTCGAAATCAAGCATATCGCGACTTTTCAAAAGTCCATACCAACTAAATAATTTTTTAATATCGCTATCATAAACGCGGTCTTCATCGAAATCAGGAAGGACTTTTTTGAATTCTTCGCGAAGAGCAGCACCTGTCAAATTACTTGATGGCCCCTCGCCTTCGCCGTAAACATTCTTCATATTAGAAAGAACCTGCTTCAATGGAACATCTTCTTCGTATGTGAACATACTAATGTCCGCTAATGTGCTCACACGTTGCGTACTTAAAATGGGCTGACGCTTTCCATCAACTAATGATTCCGCTACAACAGCAACCTTGCCTGCTGACACCACTTTAAACAATCCAGATTTTCCGGATACTGAAATAATTTTTTCCAACTCTGTTGCCATACTTTTTTTTTGAATGGTGGCAAATCTAATCAGTTCGAATAGAAAATTATCAATAAGTCATATAATTTTTCTCTCTAACTTGGTCGCATGAATGCAAACATTCTTATTCTCTACGCTGGCGGAACCATTGGTATGTGGGAAGATCCTGCGACTGGAACTCTTATTCCTCTCGATTTAAAAGACCTAAACAAATACCTGCCAGAAATACAGGGACTCAATATTCGCTATGAGGGTATTTCTTTAAAAACTCCAATTGATAGCGCTGAACTTACGCCAACTGTTTGGACGGAATTGGTTGAAATAATTGAAGCACAATACTCGAAATTTGATGGCTTTGTTATTCTACACGGCACGGACACCATGGCCTACACGGCTTCAGCTTTGAGTTTCATGATTCAAGGTTTGAACAAGCCAATTATTCTTACCGGTTCACAACTACCGTTGGGGAGACTTCGAACAGACGGAAGAGAGAACTTCATTACTGCTATTGAAATAGCTTCAAAAAGAAAAAACAACGAACCCTTGGTTCAAGAAGTTGCTATCTGTTTTGGGGAACGCCTCATGCGCGGGAACCGCAGTTGGAAAGCCAATACCGAGATATTTGATGCTTTCGACTCTCCGAACTTCGGGAACTTGGCAACTATAGGAACGCATATTATTTTCAACGAACAACTTCTATTCAGATCGAACAAACCATTGACTTTTATCAAAGAAATGACTGAAGGTGTTGGCGTTTTGAAGCTGTATCCTGGAATTCTTCCATCTTCAATTGAATATGCATTAGCCCGACCAAATATGAAAGTATGTATCATCGAATCTTTTGGAGCAGGCAACGTTCCCCGGAACGAAGAGTTTTTGAGTGTATTCAAAGACGCCATTGACAGAGGTGTTTCCATAATTAATATTTCCCAATGTAAGCGAGGCAGAGTTGACGAACGATTGTACAAAACAGGAAAAGCTTTTGCTGAAACAGGCGCGATTTTCGGTTATGATTTAACTTTTGAAGCCGCTATCACAAAGAGCATGTACTTGTTGGCTCAAGGGTTTCAGGGAAGGAGTTTTCGAGAGGCTCTCCTAGAAGATATCGCTGGTGAGCTCAGCGAAACTTAATTAGCATTTGATTTAAAATTTGATTCGTACTTTCGTGGAATGCGGATAGTTCTTGCTGTATTAGTTTTTGTAATTTTCACTATAACCTCATTCGGGCAGTTTGTAACGAATGGTAGTGCATTTGCAACCAGTAGCAATTGCTTTACCCTTACCCCTCCGTTAAATACGCAACTTGGCTCGGTATGGGCAACGTCAACGATTGATTTAACCCAAAGCTTCGACTTAAACTTTACCATGAGTTTTGGTGCAAGCGATGCAGGTGCGGATGGCAATTGTTTCATTCTACAACCAACAGGTACTAATGTCTTAGGCATTGGAGGGGGAGGAATGGGTTTTGAAGGTATTCCTGTCGGATTCGCTGTGGAATTCGATTCCTACACCAACGGGAGTCCGAATAATGATCCTTGGTATGACCACATCGCCTTCTTGAAAAACGGTAATGTGAATCATGGCAATGCAAATAACCTGGCAGGGCCCGTTCAAGCCAATGCAACAAATGCAAACATTGAAGATAATTTGAGTCACCAAGTGCGCATGGTATGGGATGCACCTACTATGACATTCAGTTGCTACTTCGATTGTAGCCTTCGATTGAGTGCAACCATAGACATGGTAAATTCCATATTCCTTGGAAATCCAATCGTATATTATGGTTTCGCAGGTGCCACAGGTGGGTTGAATAACTTACAGACCGTGTGCCTTCCCAGCAATGTTAATCCTCTTGTAACACCACCACCCACGTGCGAAGGAGGTATACTTACCCTGAACGCACCTTCGAACGCCGCATCTAACATTATTTGGGAACCCGCCGGAATCATTGACAATCCGAATGCTCCAACAATAAATGCAATTATGGTCGCGGATACCACTTTCACAATTTCCTATTCTGATTTCTGTGGCATCCCTTTTCAATACTCTGTTTTAGCAACAACTATACCCTACCCATCCATTACCGTTCCCCCTGACTCCGTGGTTTGCGACAACAGCATTCTAACGCTCAACGCTGAAGTTTCTGGATCATATACCAATATGATTTGGTCTACAAACTCGGGAGTAATTTTAAGCGGACAAACAACTTCGGCTGCTAACGTTACTGGTGCGGGGCCTTATACCTTTACAGCCTTTAACGGAAGCTGCAGTGTCAGTGAGGTTGTAACTATCACTGAATTACTTTATCCTACAGCTAACTGGTCTGATAGCGCATATTTTTGCACCGGTGAAAGTCTCACACTAAATCCACTCTCGAACGCAACAGCATACAGTTGGGATTACGACGGATCAACCAACTCCACGCTAAACGTTAGTTCTGGAGGAAACTACACCGTGCTTCTGTACAATGAATTCTGCTCGGTTGCGGAGAGTATTATCGCGTATGAAGTATTTCCACCTACTTTATATATCGGGCAAGACCAATTTCTTTGCATTGGAGAAACCGCCACTATCAATTCCAATCTTATTGGACTTTGGAGTGTTGGCGGGGTTTCTGATCAAATAACAACTTCCACTTCAGGCTTGTACTATCAGACATTGAATACACTGGGTTGTATAAGCTCTGACTCTGTTAACATTACATTTCAACTCCCACCCGAAGTTTATTTGGGAAATGACACCACAATTTGCGAAGGCACTATTTTAAATCTCGATGCAGGTGCTCCCGGAACATGGAACACCGGTAACTTTGCTACACTTTTACCTGTGAGTGCTCCTGGAAACTACAGTGTTGTTGTCAATGACGGCGTGTGTATTGCACTTGATAGTATAGATATATACATGGACTTCGCTCCTTTGGACGTGCTTCCTGATTCAATTACTCATTGCTCCGACTTGCCTATTACGTTAAATGCTGGAGAAAATTTAGCCGAAACGTTTAGTTGGAACACTTCTGAAACAACGTCCTCAATTACCCCAACAGTGACCGGCACATATACGCTTATTGCCACGAATTACTGCGGAACGCGCACTGAAAACATAGAAGTCATCTATGAAAAATGTGAGTTCATGCTATTTGTACCAAATAGTTTCACTCCGAATAATGACGGGGTAAACGATGTCTGGTTTCCCGTTTTTGACGAATTGGAAGTAATTGAAATTACGGTTTTCGACCGCTGGGGTGAGCCTGTTTTTGAAGGAAATAAACAGAACTTCTTTTGGACAGGAAACGTGCGCAACGGAGACTACTATGCTCCGAATGGTGCATATGCATATAAGATTCGATATAAATCCAAATTTGGCGACAGTGATATTATATATGGACATCTAGTTCTGTCAAGATAATTCCAGAGATGTTATTGGAATTTTCAGTATAACAAATTATTCATCTCTCTACCCCATTGATTAAGGGGAAAGAAAATAACCTCAAATTAGGTTTTTACTCTTTTATTTGAATTTCCGATACGTTTTTTTTGTCATTTCGTTTTTCAAAAATGAATTTTGAAAGCAAAAACAAATGAAAACTCAATTGCTTTCAAGGGACCAACGCATTAGCATCTTAATTTGGATTTCGCTTGCCGCTTTTTATTTGACATACAAAGAGATTGCTGCCTTCTATTACCCAACAAGTAGTATCGTTTTTCAATATGACACCATAGCTGCTGCTGAAACTGATTCTCTAAGCATCAACCATATAAAAAATTTCTCGAAAGAGGAAATCACATCTGTTGAGATAAACAGTGCTGACTCAGTTGACTTACTAAAGCTTAAAATACCCGGATATTTAATCTCAAAAATTATTCTTTACCGCAAGCAGCTCGGTGGATATGCCAACAGATTTCAACTTTTAGAAATTTATCATTTCCCTGAAAGCATTTTCGAAAGAATTCAT
>CAYLOT010000045.1:0-5619 GCA_964385405.1 uncultured Chryseobacterium sp.
GGCTCAATAATTTAACCTGTTATCTGCTGCATTATATCAAAGAACTTTTTCTATTTTATTTAATCCCGTTTTCAACTTTCGTTGATTCGTTTACTAAACTTTTCGCTCACTTGAGTAACCATTGTTTCTCTAAAGCGGATGCAAAAGTAGTCATAATATTCATCCGCGCAAGTGTTTTGGTAAAATAATTTTTATTTATTTTTTCGACTCACACTCAACCCCCTCAAATATAGAGTCCTATATCTAAAACTTTTTTTTGTTTTTTTTCTAGATTAATCGCTTACCCCCGCGAAAAACAAGGCCATTAATGATGGTTTGATCCACTTTCGCACGCAACATTTCTTTCTCTGTCGCTTTCAAAATATCTGTATTCAATACCGTGAAATCAGCAAACTTTCCAACCTCTATCGATCCTTTCTCTGCTTCCTCAAAATTCGATACTGCAGCCCAAACTGTCATGCCATACAATGCCTGCAATGGACTCAGCGCTTCGTGCGATGCAAAAACTTCACTTCCTTCCTTCATCTCCTTTCTGAATACCGCTGTGTAAAATGTTCTGAGCGGATCCATTACTTCAACAGGAAAATCAGTTCCCAATGACAACATATTCGCATAACCCAGTAACCTCTTATAATTGTAAGCATATCGCAAACGAGCTGCCCCCAAACGAGACATCGCCCATGGCGCATCGCTTATTGCGTGTGTGGGTTGAACACTGGGTATAACACTGTATTGCTGAAATTTTTCGAAATCAATGGAGTCAACAACCTGAGCATGCTCAATTCTCCAACGCTTGTCGTTCACTCCTTCCAATAATTCACCATACCACTTGAGAACCTCTGCATTTGCACTGTCCCCTATAGCATGTGTACATACTTGGAATCCCCGTGCATAAGCCGCAGCAAATCGAAAACGAAAATACCCGGCATCGTTCAACATGGCGCCTTTCGTGGTCAACACATCGGCATAAGCTTTCTTTAAACATGCACCACGACTTCCAAGAGCTCCATCTACCATGAACTTAATGCTTCGCACTTTCAACATGCTCGAAGTGGTATCCGGACCTCTTTCCATCCAGTACTGAAAGTCTTTGTCCGAGGCATTCAACATGGCATAAACACGTAAGTGAAACGAACCGCTCTTTTGAAGTGAGTCAATGATTTTCAAATCATCGGTGTCTATTCCCGCTTCATCTATAGTGGTTAATCCTGCAGCTATACAATCACTCTGCCCCTCTAATAACAATGCTGCTTTCTCCTTATTTGAAGCACGTGGAATCGCGTTCAAAACTTGGGTCATATCGTTGTCTAGAAGAACTCCCCCTTCCACATACATTCCAGCTCTTTTCATGGCTTCGTCGTTCGCTATGGCAGCATGACCGTCTATTCGAATAAGAACAACCGGTGTTTGCGGAAAAAGACTATTCAACCCATCATTGGTAGGTATTCCATCTGGACGAATTGCATCTTTGGTTGTATTATCAATCCAATCGTTTTGATCCCATCCCCTTCCAACTATCCAACCGCTGGAACGCCTTGTATGAAAGGCTTCCAGCTTCTCAATTATTTCATTCCATGAAGATGTTCCAACTAAATCTAAATCGTTCTTCATTAAAGAATAACCCAACAAATGTGCATGTGCGTCTATGAATCCTGGATAGATATGTTTCTTTTCCATATCGTAAATAGATGCAGAACTGTATCCGTTGAGAATTTCATTTTCCGGCCCAACTGCCACTACTTTTCCATCTCTAATGGCAACAGCCTCGTAGGTGTCGTTGTTTGCGTTCAAACTATGGAACGTGCCGTTGTGAAGAATAAGATCTACTTGTTCTTTAGGCGAACAGCTTGCGAGTGCAAGGCTTACTAAAACGATAAAAAAATGACGCATGACTATTTTCTATAAACCACATTTGCATTGGGTTGTGCTGTTGGCATGATTACCAATTCTTGTATACACACGTGCTCGGGCAAGTTGGCTAAAAACCAAACAGTATTTGCAATGTCTTCTCCCACTAGAGGTGTGAATCCTTTGTAAACCGTATCGGCAGCTGATTTATTCTGATCGAAACGAACCATGCTGAACTCTGTCTCTGCGGCCCCCGGCGCTATTTCCCCCACACGTACCCCATAAGCCGCAGCTTCGAGACGCATACTTTCCGAAAGCATTTTAACTGCTGCCTTTGTAGCCCCATATACATTTCCTCCTACATATGCATTTCTTCCCGCAACAGAACCTGTATTAATTATGTAACCGTTGCCCTGCTCTTTCATTAATGACAATACAGCTTTGGCTACGTATAAAAACCCTTTGACGTTGGTATTAATCATTTCCTCCCAGTGATCCAACTTCGCGTTGATCAATTCATCTTTTCCACGCGACAATCCCGCGTTGTTGAAGAGTACATCTATCTGTTTGAATTCAGCTGGTAAGGACTGAAAAAAAGAAGAGACTTCTTTTTCATTTTGTACATCGAGTGAATGAATGAGCAATTGACTTTCGTTGTGCGCGAAGGACTTCAATTCATCCAAAGGCTCTATTCTTCTCGCAAGAGCAATAACCTTCCAGCTATTCTTTATAAACAACTCAGCAGTGCTCTTTCCAAATCCAGAACTAGCCCCAGTTATGCAAATGGTCTTCTGCATGATCTAGTTAAATTTCACCAAAACCGCTTCAATAATGCTTGCAGCCTCTTCGCATCTCTTTTCAGCACGAGCCATCAATCCAAAAACTTCCTGTTGTTTGATAAGTTCTATTGGGTCAGCCCCTTCGCTAAAAAGTTTAGCAATAGCCGATTCTTGAAGACTGTCCATTCTTCTCTCCAATTCGCGAATAGCTGCTATTCTTTTTCTAGCAGATTCGGAATATCTGAATTTTTTAAGATTCTCCATCAACTCCTCCAAAACTTTGGTACTGTCCCAAATCACTTGAGCCATTTCACCGAAAACAGTTGGAATGTTGTGAATTTTATATAATTCAATTCGCTTCGAAACTCCGTACATATCGTCAACGATATCGTCAATTACAATAGCTAACTGATACACTTCTTCTCTGTCGAAAGGAACGTTAAAGTTGGCCTCAACTTCAATTTTTAAAGCATCTGTTAAATCATCTCCTACATGCTCAAGATCATGAATTTCGGCATGCAACTGCATACGTTTAACGCTATCAACTTCAAAAGATTCTTTCAAGACTTTTGCTGTGCGAACGGCATTTGTCACAGAGGCTTGAAAAAGGGGAAAACACTTTTTATCTTTTGGAACGAGTGCTTGAAGAATTGAATTCAGATTGATAGACATCTTATTATTTATTTAGAGCACGAATGTAAGGTCAAAAAGTTATTTCAATGTGATGAAATTGTTTTGATTCACACTTCAAGTTGAATTGCCTATTTTTGCGCTCTAATCAAATTTCAAAAGAATGAGTTGGTTCAAGAGAAAAAGCAAAGGTATTACCACGCAAAATCAAGAGAAGAAAGAGATTCCGGAGGGATTGTGGTACCAATGTCCTGAATGTAAGCACGTGGTTACGAGTGAACAACATGCGGAACACGACTGGGTTTGCGAAGCGTGTGAGTACCATGAGAAAATTGGCTCCTTGCAGTATTTCTCAATCTTTTTCGATGAACACGAGTGGACTGAAGTGGCTGAAAATATGAAGAGTGCCGACCCTTTGACTTTCACTGATACAAAGAATTACAAGGATCGTATCAAAACCACCATTGCAAAAACCGGATTGAAAGACGCGTTGCGCGTGGGCTTTGGGAAGATTGAACATGAGAATGCTGTGATTGCTTGCATGGATTTCGCATTTATTGGCGGATCTATGGGATCAGTAGTTGGAGAGAAATTCGCTCTTGGTGTTGATAAGGCAATCGAAGAACATTGTCCGTTTATCTGTATTTCGAAATCGGGCGGAGCTCGCATGATGGAAGCTGGATTTTCTCTTATGCAGATGGCGAAGACTTCTGCGAAGTTGACGCAGTTGGCTGAAGCAGGACTTCCGTACATATCTATTCTTACAGACCCAACAACCGGAGGAGTTACAGCGTCGTTCGCGATGTTGGGCGATTTAAACATTGCTGAACCGAAAGCCCTGATTGGATTTGCTGGACCTCGTGTTGTGAAGGAAACGATTAAGAAAGATTTACCTGCCGGATTCCAAAGCTCTGAATTTGTTTTAGAACATGGTTTCCTTGATTATATCGTGAAACGCACCGAAATGAAGAAGAAATTGGCGCTCACCCTAAGTCACTTAAAATAAACTTGGAAACAAGAAAAGAAATTTAGTATCTTTGCACCCCATTCCTCGAAAAGGAGACTTTACTTGGAAGGATCACATAATAATCACTAAATAAGTATTGGCATGTACCTTACATCAGAAAAAAAACAAGAGATTTTCGCTAAACACGGTAAATCTGCAAAAGACACAGGTAGTTCAGAAGGACAAATTGCTTTGTTCACCTACCGCATTGCTCACCTTACTGAGCACTTAAAAAAGAACAAAAAAGATTACGGCACTCAACGCTCGCTAATTGCATTGGTTGGTAAGCGTAGAAGTTTATTGGATTATTTGCAAAAAACTGACATCGCTCGTTACCGTGCAATCGTAAAAGAACTTGAATTACGTAAGTAACATACAGGCATAATTCAAAAGAAAAGGCAATTTAACAATTGCCTTTTCGCGTTTTTTCTTAGAACTATATATCCGAAAATAAAAGAATGAAAATCGAAGCAATCACAACGACCATTGACATGGGTTCTTCTGCGCCAATTACCATTGAAACTGGTAAATTGGCGAAGCAAGCGCATGGTTCTGTAGTCGTTCGCCAAGGAGATACGATGCTCCTGGCAACCGTTGTAGCCAACGAAGAAGCCAAAGAAGGATTAGACTTCCTTCCACTAACGGTAGAATACCGTGAAAAATATGCCGCTGCGGGAAGATTCCCAGGTGGCTATTTCAAGCGTGAAGCACGCCCGTATGACGATGAAATTTTAGTTTCTCGTTTGATTGATCGTGCTCTTCGCCCCATGTTTCCAGATGATTTCCACAGCGACACGCAAGTTGTTGTTTCGTTAATCTCTGCCGACAAAGAAAACATGCCCGACAGTTTAGCTGGTTTAGCTGCCTCAGCAGCTATTGCAGTTTCAGATATTCCTTTCAACGGACCAATTTCTGAGGTACGTGTTGCCCGCATTAACGGTGCATTCATGGTGAACCCAACATGGTCGCAACTGGCACATGCCGATTTAGACATTATGGTTGCTGGAAGCGCCGACAGCATTGTAATGGTTGAAGGTGAAATGAAAGAAGTGAGTGAAGAGGTAATGATTGAAGCGATTGCCATTGCGCACGCTGCCATTCAGACTCAAGTTAAAGCTCAATTGGAGTTGGCTTCTAAGGTTGAAAAAGCTGCTGTTAAGCGCTCTTACAACCACGAACCAAAAGACGAAGAGTTGAAGAAAAAAGTATGGGACGAGTGTTATGCGAAGTTCTATGCTGCTGTAAAAACACCATCTGGAAAGAAAGAGAGAAGTGCAGCGTTTCATCAGATTGAAGAAGAATTTTTCGCTCAATTCACCGATGAAGAAAAATCGGCTAATGCTTTTTTGTTGAAGA
>CAYLOT010000046.1:0-5536 GCA_964385405.1 uncultured Chryseobacterium sp.
TCTCTCCACATTCATGTTCCATGAGCACATTTGAAATGGTTTCGCAATCGAGCATAAGCGATTCGACATTCGAACCATCAACCTCTATAAGCAGGTGTGCTTCCACCCCATCTAAATTCACTTGTGCATCTGGAACAAATTGAAGGGTGTACTCAATAGCTTCACGTTCCATGAACTCCATGGCGCTCGGAGTAATACCTGCGCGGAAAACTGCGCTTACGGCTTCGCACGCTCTTTCAGCTGAGGCAAAAGGCGCAAGCAATAACAAATTATGTTTTGGAAGAGGAAGTAATTTAAGAACCGCCTTAGTTATTATCCCAAGTGTTCCTTCACTTCCAACCATCAATTGCGTGAGATTGTAACCTGTAGAGTTCTTCAGTGTGTTAGCTCCAGTCCAAATAATTTCGCCATTTGCCAAGACCACTTCAAGATTTAATACAAAATCTTTTGTAACGCCGTATTTCACAGCATGAGGACCACCGCTGTTCTCGGCTAAGTTTCCACCTATCCAACAACTGCCTCTACTAGCTGGATCCGGCGCGTAATACAAGCCTTGCTTGGCGCACTCCTCTTGAATTACTTGCGTAATAACTGCAGGCTCGGTGTGAACCTGTCCGTTTTCAATATCGATTTTCAAAATTTTATTGAAGCGCTCCATGGAGAGCGCAACTCCCTTTCGCACACACAAAGCCCCGCCACTTAAACCTGTTTGAGCTCCAATGGCCGTTACGGGTATTTTTTGTTCATTGCAATACTTCAATAAACTTGCAACCTCCTTTGTATTTCCAGGTTTTAATACAACATCGGCAGGAAAACTCAGATTCTCTGTTTCATCTTTTCCATATTTGATGCGCGTCTCTTCATCGGTAAAAACGAAATTTTTACCAATGGTCAATTCAAAAAAGTTGAAGTCTGATTTATTCATGATTGAAGTAGAATATTTGACAAATCTCAACGATAACAGCACCTTCACGACGAATATTTACCGTGGTCTTTCAACAAAGTAATTCACTTTTTAACATTGTCCAATAATTATCCTGATTTTTCTTCTCTTCGAAACAAATCTTTTTATATTCGTGAAAACTAAAATTATTCTTATGAAAAAATTAATGATCCCAGCAGTTGCACTTGCAATGTTCATGGCATCTTGCGGTGGTGTAAAGTCTGACGCAGAAACTATCTGTGACATGATGAACAAAATGGTTGAAGCTCAAAAAGCTAACGACACAGCTAAAATTGAAGCGCTTCAAAAAGAGTATGAGCCTAAAATGGACGAGTTACAGAAGAAATATCCAAAAGGTAGCGAAGAAGAAAAAGAATTGGAAGCTCTTGTTAAGCCATGTATGGAAGAAGCTATGAAAGCTGCAATGGGCGGAAACTAATTTCCTCTCTTCTTTTAAAAAAGTTAGGGTCTCGATTTGAGACCCTTTTTTTATAGTTCAATAAGTTTGAAGGTGAAATTTTCAATCTTCAGAAAATAGAATCCTGGAGGCAAGCCTGATTTAGGCTGGTAAGGCGAGCGAAATCTACCCGTATCTAAAAGCTCTCCTTTCGGTGAGTACAATTGAAAATATAGATTTTCGCAGGATGCGCAATGATAATTTATTCCATCAAATGTAATTTTTAAGCCTGCAGACCCTTTTTCAGTTGATTGCGAAGCAGCAGCAGTGTATTCTCCTACAAGGTAACAACCTATTGAATCTTCAATTGAATACGATACTGTTGAATTGGGAAATGCCTCAAAAAAACTACCCTGAGAAGTATTCTCCCAAACGATATTGTATGGAGGAAAACCTCCGGAAGGAATGATATTGAGTAAAGAATAATTTTCCAATGTATCCTCAAGAATAATTGCATCGATGTTATTTGCTACCAATGCGTATTCAGTTAATTCATAAACACATCCAATATTATCGGTAAACTCAAATGTAAATAAATTTGGTAAGTCTGAAGCGTACTGATTTTGGAGCATCCAATTGTAATTATCAGAGGCCTCAATTTGAAAATCATTAAGTTCAAAAAAGCCAGAGCATACAGTATCACTCAACAAAGTAATATTGGGATTTAACCGTTCGGAAACTATCAGTGTATCGTGGTATACACATCCGTCGCCGCTTATCAAAGCGAAGGGATATATCCCAGGTGCAATTAGACCACTAAAATTGTCTAGTCCAATTAAACTTAAACTACTTAAATCTTGGTTTTGTGAAGCAATTGAATAGGTAGTCAAGGAGTTGGGGCATGCTTCATTGGTTGACACGATAATATTGAATGGGTCAAATAATTCAACAGTAAAAAATGTATCGATTGTACAGCCATATTCATTTGATAAATGAAGAAAATAATTTCCTTCTGAGAGATTTGTTGAATCACTTGTCAAATAACTACCATTTAAAAAAGCACTCCATATTGCATTGTCCTCAATCTTTAGTACTGATTCCTGATTTAAACAAGGGAAGTTTTCAAGAGTAATGCGCGGTATGTTATGGCTGAAGGATAGATTGAAAATCAAATCAAATGACTGACCGAAGTTGTTCCAAGCTTGAGCGTAGACAGTTGTGTCTGATGAAAAAGCTTTACTAGAATTGATTTGACCATCAGACCATTCCCACTGAGTCCAAATGCTATCAGGTGTAACCAAGAAATCTTCATTCGAATTGCAAACCACTATGTTGTAAGTAACTGAATTCAAATCAACAATCTGGTTTTGACCTTCGATAACTTCATAAAAGTTGTTCACTTGAATATTGAAAAATCGTTCCACCAAGCCTAAAGGCCAGGTAATAACAAGTGAGTCAATTATTTGAGCACTTCCCAAACCAAAAATAAGATTATTCGAATTCTGGGAAATATAATTATCACCCATGGTAATTGTTTTGATTGAATAATCCCCTCCGGAATAAACTTCTATTAAGGTGCCTGCAGCATCTCGATTCGAAAAGGTTCCAGAGAGCTTAATTTTCACGAAGTGATTTTCTGATGAAATTCCTCGCCATAAGTCGTAGGTCACTGGTGAGCTATTCATGGTAACAAAATCATAGATAAAGTCTCCGTCTATATCACCTTTTGCATTCACATATGAAGCCTTAGATTCCAAATCAAAGGTGCTGCTCAAACTAAAGATTCCATTGTCATTGCGATAATATTGATTGGGAAATGCTGAGAACTCAGTGCCACCTTGACAAATATGAATATCCTCCCATCCATCTTGGTTATCGTCAATCCAAAGTGCACCCCATCCCGTTTGAAAATTATTGAACCCCACTTCGTATGCAATTTGAGAATATACTCCTGAGCTGTTTCCTTCCAATAAAACTGGTGTTAAGCCGTCGGTAATGAATATATCAAAATAACCATCTCGATTGAAATCTGAAACAGAGTTGCTCATGCTGGACATTGCAACATTTGTATTATTCTCAGCCGATATTTCAGTGAAAGAAACTCCTGAATTGTTCCGGTAGAACATATTTGGAACACTATGATCGTTAATCACATACAAATCTTGCCAACCGTCTCGGTTAAAATCTACCCAAACAGATTGAAAAGAGTTATTGGTAGCCGCATTCACTCCCATTGCTTGACCAACCTCAGTAAATATAAAATTACCGTCATTTCTGAAGAGTAAATTCTGAAATGGTAAATTTTGATTGTAATTCATGTATTCACATACAAATAAGTCAATATCCCCATCATTGTCATAATCGGCTGCAGAAGCTCCATAATGAAACCCCCAATAAAGATTACTAAATGAGGATTCAATTGGCAACAATCCTTCAGTTGAATAATCGAAAAGATAAAGACCACTTCCATAGGCTGTAACAAAAAGTTCTTTATCTCCATCGTTATTAAAATCGGCCCAAAGAAGTTGCTTTATATTTAAAGGCAACGGAATGAAAAAGTCTTCAGTTAATTCACCTTGTGCAAATTGATATCCCGAAATTCCAATGAACGGTCGGGCAATTGTGACATTATCATAATTATCACCATCATAGTCAAATACACTAACACCATTCCCAAAAAAAGCGTCGTAAGGCCCTGAGGGTAAACTCCAAATTTCATTATTGTTCTCAAATTGAGCAATGCAAAAGAAATGGTTCAGATACAGAACCATTGCCAGCAATAGACCAAAAGGTGTTTTGTCTTTAATCAAGGTGAATTAAAGACGATAAGGAATATGCTCGGTTGCCTAAAAAATAACTTCTTGAGCAGAAACGAAAAAAGAATATTTCTCTTTGTTCGCTCAGAGAAGAAGAAAGCGATTCAAATGTCTAGATAGATTGGAAAATCACTTGTTGTTTATGATAATGTTTCCCTTCGGAAGCTCTACCTCATGCGGATTGTCGTAAACCACTTGCGCGTTAACTCCCGCAAATTCGGAATTCAATAACTTCCAACCCTCGGCGTTCAATTCCCAAGTGTCTTTTTTCGCGTAGTCATTTCCTTTCGAGCTAAGCGCCACCAATTGTACTTCAACTTGTCCTCCATTATTCATAAAGAATAGTGACTTCATAGGCATCTTGTCATCTATTGGAGGGGCCTCTTTTCCATCCTTCCCGGTTGCTGGTGGCTTTGGAAAATAAAGTTCTTGCAATTTCACAATCTCTTCTTGGCTAAAGTTTAACGACTTCACCAATTGGGGAGATTCATATTTTCCAGAGTAATAACTTAACAAAGCCTTGTATTCAGGAGTGAGCGAGTTAATAAAGAGTTGATCTATAATAAGCTCATTTGCATTCACCAATTGGTAGACAATAGACTTATTCGGCGACCACAATTTCACACGGTTTTTCAGAGTTGCATTCCCTGTGGTTCCAACAACTTTTGTTGAACGATTCATATAAGCTATCCCGTCTTCTGCATTCATTTCCAGTAAATCAACTGATTTTATCTGAACAGTAAATGTATTTGTACTGTCAGCACATTTCATATTCAGTGCGTCCCAATTTTCGTTGGGCTTGTAATTTCCAAGATATGTTTTAGCTTCGCCGCCAATTACGCGTGTTCGCAGATAAAAACTGCTGTCGGCATACAAAGCCAAAGAATAAATGGTACCTGAAGATTGATTCCAAAGCGTATCATCGAAATCGCCAATTAATTCTGTACTTCTAGAAGGTGCAGGAACTTTCTTTTCATCACATGAAGCAAGTGCCAAAACACAAACACTGGCAGCAAGCATTCCTTTCATTTTATTCATGCGCCAAAAGTAGACATTGTTCATATTTCCGCCAAGACTTTGAGCTCGCAAAACTTATGAATTTCTTACTTTTGCAACTATGGAAGAGGCACAGATAGACGTTTTTAATTTCGATCCCATTCGTCCTTATAACGATGAAGAATTAAAAGCTGCCATCGAACGCATTTTGGAAGTTCCTGAATTTTACAAAATGTTGAAATGGGTATTCCCGGGGTTGAGCCGTGCCGCCATTCAAAAAATGCTTCGTCAAGTAACTACCGTTGATGAATTTCAATCGGAAATTTCAGGTCCAGCGTTCAAAATGGCTATTCAAACCACCACCAGTGGTTTGTCTTTCACCAA
>CAYLOT010000047.1:0-4683 GCA_964385405.1 uncultured Chryseobacterium sp.
GCAACCGCGCAAAACAGTATGCTCGTCAAGATTTCGAGGAATTCAAAAAATCGAAGTACTATAAGCTTGCGGTAGGCGTAAACAACGGTTTCAATTTGTTATTTCTATTCATTTGCTTGCTCATTGTAGTTGTTCCGCTCTATGTTTATATTCAACAGCAAGAATTACCTATTGAAGAACAACGTCCGTTTATCAGCTTTTTATTTCCGATGATTATTGGCTTCTCTATGGGAGTTTGGGCTTTCTATTATTGGTTCATCAAGAATCAAGATATTTTTAGTATTTCGTAGATTCGCACATCTTATTTATTCAGCATGAAAAAACACGCACTTAGCATTTTATTTATTTTCTCGGCCGTATGCGCTTTCGCATTCGAAGGCATGTGGATTCCTTCAGTATTGAACGCCGCTTTCGATGACATGAAAGCCAACGGATTGAAGTTGTCGAAAGAGGAAATTTATTCCATCAATAACACTTCGCTGAAAGATGGGATTGTTCTTTTTGGTGGTGGTTGTACGGGTGAAATGGTATCGAACGAAGGATTACTCTTCACCAATCACCACTGCGGATTCGATAACATTCAATACCATTCGTCGGTTGAACACGATTATTTGAAGAACGGATTTTGGGCTATGAATCGCGAACAAGAATTGGCTTGTCCCGGACTAACTGCAACTTTCGTTTTGGAAATGCGCGATGTAACCGATGAGGTTCTGAAAGGAATGGAAGGTGTTGAAGAGAAGGATCGCGCTGCTAAAATGAAAGAGCTTTTCACCGCCATTGCAAAAAAAGCGAAGTCTGAAAACAATTGCGACGGATTCGTTCGCGGTTTCAATTATAACACACAGTTCTTTTTGGTTTTGACGAAAACCTACAACGATGTTCGCTTAGTTGGTGCGCCTCCTTCATGCATAGGAAAGTTTGGCGGAGATACAGACAACTGGGTTTGGCCAAGACACACGGGAGACTTTTCTGTTTTCCGCATTTATGCAAACGACAAGAATGAACCATCCGAATACTCAGCTAACAACAAGCCTTTCAAACCAGCACATCATTTTCCAATATCATTGAAAGGAGTGAAGGAAGGTGATTTCACCATGGTATACGGATTCCCTGGAAGAACAGAGCACTTGCTTACTTCGGCAGGTGTTGCATACAACCACGAACAATTGGCTCCTATGCGCATAGATTTCCGCGAAAAGAATTTGTCTGTTATTAACGCTGCTATGAAGAGCAGCGACGTCTTGCGCATAAAGTATGCAGCGAAACAAAGCAGTGTAGCGAATGCCTACAAAAAGTGGCAAGGACAAGAATTAGGATTGAATAAGTTCAACGCTATTCAATTGAAAAAAGACGAAGAAGCCAAATGGCTCGAAATCGCAAAAATTTCAAACAAAGAATTGGAGTATTCCACACTACTCTCTACAATTGATAAGCTATACAAAGATTACTACAGCGTAAACATGGCGTCAGCGGCATACGCCGAATTTGTATTCAACGGTCCTGAAGTTTTCCAGCTATATCAAGATTTTCATGAAATAGCTTCTGCAGAAGCCCAACTCAAAAAAGGAAATCAGTGGGAAGGAAAAATGAACGAGTTTTTGGAAACAGCCAAAGCCTTTTACAAAGACTACGATTTGGAAACAGACAAGAAGCGATTTCTTGCATTGTCTCCATTGTTCGAACAATTTACCAAAGGTGCCGTGCATTTCGTACATACAAAGTTATCTCGTGATGCAGCTGCAGACTTGTGGTTCAGCAAATCTATGATTGCAGACAGCGCGGCGTTCTTAGGAATGATTCGTTCATTTTCAATGGACACTTTCGTCTCAATGAGTGGTAAATCGAAAAAATACGCGAAGCGCTTAAGCTCGGAATATTTATACGTTCAAGCATTGGCGTTGAACGATTATTACAAGAATTCCTTGGTTCCGGCGAAGCGCGAATTCACTACGAAGCACGATCAACTGATGGAGAAATATGTTTTCTTGTTGGAAGAAATGCGTGGTAAGAAAGAAAAGTGGTGCGATGCGAATTCTACCCTGCGATTAACATACGGAAGAGTAGAAGGAAGCGCTCCTGTAGATGGAATGGCCTACACGCCTTTCACAACGGGACAAGGAATTTTAGATAAAAACAGCACGGGTAATCCAGATTTCGAAATCAATGATCGATTGAAAATGTTATTGAAGAACAAGGAGTTTGGAACATATGGTTCGAATGGAACCTTGCCCGTTTGCTTCACAGGAAGTAATCACACAACAGGCGGTAATTCAGGCTCACCAGCGTTGAACGGAAATGGAGAATGGATCGGAATTAACTTCGACAGAACTTGGGAAAGCACTATGAGCGACCTTTACTTCAATTCTGAAATATGCCGAAATGTAATGGTAGACGCGAGATACGTGCTGTGGGTAATTGACATCTACGCCGGAGCTGGCCATCTCTTGAAAGAGATGACCATTCGACGCTAATGCTTTAAGACCACTGAATAAGGAAATAAACCACTGTAACTACCAATCCGAAAAGAATTAAAGCAAAAGTTACAGGTCCGCCGATTTCGTTTTGTTCAGCTTCGTGTGGAATGTGTCCGTGATCGTCGTGTGAATGTCCCATGGTTCGGTTTATTTTTTAGCAAATATAATTTCAATGGGCAAACACCCAAATAAAAAAGGCTAACACTTCAAGGTTAGCCTTTTCTTTTTCTCAAAAGGCTTTTCGTGCAACCTATTCTTTCGTATTATTGTCTAGAATAGGAAACCATACTGAAACCAATGATTTTAAACGTACTAAAAAGATTTGTTGTCATTTTCTTGGCCTTGACAGCTTCTTTTTCTGCCTCGTCGCAGGTTGTTATCAATGAATTTTGTTTTGCGAATTATTCCGACTACGCGGTCGGTGGAGAGTTCGAGGATTGGGTTGAATTTTTCAATCCTACGGGTGCTGCAGTCAATATAGGAGGATATTGGCTTAGCGATGATGTCCTTAATCCGCAGAAATATCAGATTCCAGCAACAGTTAGCGTACCTGCTAATGGATACAAACTTATTTTGGTTAGTGGTGTTGGAGCATATGACCCTGGATTTTTAGGTCAGACGAATACAAGCTTTAAAGTATCTCAATCTGACGGTGAAGAATTGGTTTTTTCAAATCCTGCAGGAGTTATTTTGGAAAGCTATGACTTCGATGTAATTAGTCCGAACCAACGAAATCAGTCATACGGACGTGTGCCGAACGGAACGGGTAGCATGCTCATTCAAACTAATCCATCGCAAGGAGCTGCAAATGCTGGTGCAACTGCAACAGGATATGCTGTTCGCCCAACGATGGATGTTCAAGCTGGATATTACACAGCGCCCATTAGTGTGACAATTTCAACCACAGAGGTGGGAGGAACAATCTACTACACGACCAATGGTTCTCAACCTTCCAATACCAGCACATTGTACACAGGGCCGATTAACATCAATACTACTACCGTTCTTCGAGCAATAGTATACTCTCCTTCAGCGACCACGCTTCCGTCATTTACAGAAACCAATACTTATTTCTTCGGAAACGATAACCACACGATACCTGTAGTTTCTATTTCAGGTACGACCCTAGATGGTGGTTGGAACGGTGATGAACTTACACATTTAGAATTTTTTCAAAACGGGACATTTACAGTTGAAGCTTCCGGAGATAGCAATGAGCATGGAAATGACTCAAATGCATACGGACAAAGAGGTTTCGACTACGTCACCCGAGATGCGTTAGGTTACAACCACGAGATAGAGCACCCTATGCTTCACACAAGTGATCGTCAATCATATCAGCGCTTAATCTTTAAGGCAGCAGCAAACGATAACTATCCGTTTTCGAATGGCGGCGCCCATATTCGTGACGCATACATTTGTGAACTTTCTATATTAGGAGATCTTCACCTTGATGAGAGAAAAACCAGAAGTTGTATTGTTTACATCAACGGTCAATATTGGGGAGTATATGAGATCCGAGAGAAAGTAGACGATACTGATTACACAGATTATTACTACGATCAGCCAGCGGGCAATGTTGATTTCTTGAAAACTTGGGGTGGAACTTGGACAGAGTACGCTGCAGCTCCTGGATTTAATCCTCAAACGCAATGGAACACGTTCGTAAATTTCGTTACTACAAACAACATGGCTACTCAAGCCAACTACGATTATGTGTTGACCCAATTCAATACAATGAGTTTAATCGACTATTTCATTTTAAATGGTTACACTGTTTGTACCGACTGGTTGAATTGGAACACTGCATGGTGGAAAGGAACTAACCCCAATGGAGATGCCAAGCGTTGGAGATATGCACTTTGGGATAACGACAACACTTTTGGTCATGGTATAAATTATACAGGTGTTAATAGTACACAACCAAATTCCGATCCTTGTCAAATTGAAAATGAAGGCAACATTGGTGGTCAAGGACATATTCCTGTTTTGAATTCGTTGTTCGACAATCCTGATTTTTTTGCGGATTACATACAGCGTTACGCGGAATTATCAAATACAATATTCTCCTGTGAGCGAATGATTGAAGTGCTCGACAGTATGATATTGGTTATTGAGCCGGAAATGCCAAGACAAATTCAACGTTGGGGTGGAAATATAAATACTTGGAACAACAACGTTCAAGAGGTACGTGATTTCATTCTAG
>CAYLOT010000048.1:0-4438 GCA_964385405.1 uncultured Chryseobacterium sp.
AAGCATTGTTGTTCTTGGGTTCTGGTTCTGTTATTCACGGAATGGGCGGCGAGCAAGACATTCGTAGAATGGGTGGATTGAAGAAATACATGCCCACAACGCAGAAGACCTTCTTAATTGGAACACTCGCTATCGCAGGTATTTTCCCATTCGCGGGATTCTTCTCGAAAGATCAAATCTTGGCGCATGCCATGGAACACAACATGCCTGTGTTTGTCTTGTTGGTCATTGCTTCAGCATGCACCGCATTCTACATGTTCCGTATGTATTACTTGACCTTCCACGGAGAGTTCAGAGGCACACACGCGCAAGAACATCACTTGCATGAGTCTCCAGCTTCAATGACTCTTCCACTTTGGGTATTGGCCGTTCTTTCAATCGTTGGTGGATTCATTGGATTCCCGCACGCCCTAGGACATGCGATTCACTTCCCACACGCTCTAGATCATTTCCTTGAAGGACCTGTTATTGTAGCCGTTGGAGACATGTCGGTTACGGTTGAAATAATCTTAGCGTTAGCTACCATGGGAATTGCTGTAGTAATGATTTACGTAGCACACAACATCTACATTGCGAAAGCTACTCCTGTTTTAGAAGACAACGAAATCACTTCGCCATTCCACAAACTACTTCACAAGAAATACGGTTTCGATGAGTTGTATGAAGCGATGTTTAAAAAACCGGCTAATGCCATTGGACATGCATTCGCAACTGTTGTTGAATGGAAAATTATTGACGGAATCGTTAATGCGGCAGGAACTGCTGCTGAAGGTGTTGGTGCATTGGCAAGAAGACTTCACGGCGGTCACATCGCTGGTTACTTGCTCACCTTCATCGTTGGATTAATTATTTTATTGGGATTGATTTTTAAAGCATAAGCACCTATGTTAACTCTCGCACTACTTTGTATACCCGCTTTCTTCGGACTGATGATGTTCCTATCATCTGATTTATCGAAGAAGTTAGCATGGGTCGGTTCTTTACTTAATGCAGCTGTTGCCATTGGTGCCGCTGTTGCCGTTTCATACGGAAAAACAGAAATGCTTGAATTCGATGGTGGAAACATTGCTCCGCTTGGCGCACACTTCGCACTATCAATAAACGCCACCAGCATCTTAATGGTGTTGTTGAATGCCTGCCTTCTTCCATTCATTGTTCATGTAGCAAGCAAGCATGAAATGCGCAACGAATCGGCATTCCTTTCGTTGATCCTTTTCATGTCGTCTGCCATGATGGGCGCTTTCCTTGCTAACGACTCGTTCCTTTTCTACATCTGCTACGAGGCAGCATTGGTGCCTATTTACTTCATTATACTACAATGGAGCACCGCTGAAAACAAAAGCAAAATTGTATTGAAGTTCTTCGTTTACACGCTCTTCGCTTCGTTGTTCATGTTGTTCTCGTTGTTGTATGTTCGTCAGTTCGCCGACAGCTTCTTAATCTCAGACATGATTGCAGCAGGATCGAAACTTTCGCAACACGAACAAGTGTGGGTATTCGCGGGATTCTTCATTGCTTTCGCAGTAAAAATTCCAATCTTCCCTTTCCACACTTGGCAGCCGAACACCTACAAGGCAGCGCCTACCGCAGGTACAATGTTGCTTGCAGCCGTTATGTTGAAGATGGCCACTTACGGATTGCTTCGCATGACCATGCCAATGGTTCCCGCAGGAGCGGCGAATGCAGACTGGGCTATGTGGTTGTGCGTGATTAGCATCATCTACGCTTCATTCGTAGCGTTGAATCAGACAAGCTTTAAACTATTGATTGCGTATTCATCGATTGCGCACGTGGGCATGATTGCGCTTGGAATTTTAGCAAATGGAAACACTGCGTATGAAGGTGCATTGATTGAAATGGTTTCTCACGGAGCCATTGCCGTTGGATTGTTCTTCATTGCAGATATGATTGAATCGCGTGTTGGACACGACCACTTAAACAAGTTGGGTGGACTTCGTGAAAAGCATCCGGCGTTTGCCTTTTTGTTCTTCGTTATTGTCATGGCCTCTGTGGCTCTTCCAGTAACCAGCGGATTCGTTGGTGAGTTCTTGTTGCTTCAAAGCGTGGGAAGTCACAACATTGTAATGGCGCTATTGGCGGGGTTTACCGTTGTTTTCGGAGCGGTGTATATGTTGCGAGCGTTTCAGAGCACTATGCTCGGTAAGCACAACACTGAGCTTGCTTTCGCTGATATGACCGCCTCTGAAAAATGGGGGCTGACTGTTCTTGTGATAATTACAATTGCTATTGGTGTTTATCCGGGTATGTTACTCGACGTTGTTCACAAAGGCCTTCAACTTACTGGAATTTAATTTTATGAAAGAGTTATTACTAACCGCATTATTGGGAATTGGAGTTTTAGTTTTAGACATTTTCAATCTAAAAAAATACGTACTCCCTTTCATTCTTTTGGGCTTAGCAACGGTTGTTGCGTTTGTAATTGGCGACTGGGACACCGTTGAAACGCCATTCAACCATACCATGTTAGTGTATGAGAATGGAGCCAATTTGGCTTTAGCTGTTTTCGCCAGTGTGTTATCCTTTTGGTTTATCCTTTCATCGTCGTACTTCAAACAACACGAAGGAAAAACCGATCTATACGCCTTAGTTGTATTCAGTTTTTGCGGTGCGGGACTTTTAGCCTCTTTCGGAAACATGGCCATGTTATTTTTAGGTGTTGAAATCCTAAGTATTCCTGTTTATGTTTTGTCTGCGAGCAAGAAACACGATTTAGCTTCAAACGAAAGTGGGTTCAAGTATTTCATCTTGGGGTCTGTGGCTTCTGCTATTTTGTTGTTCGGAATTACCTTGGTGTACGGAGCAACTGGAAGTTTCGATTTAGCGGTTATCTCGAATTTCATTCAAGACGGAAAAGACGCATCGATCATTATGAATCTTGGAATTACCATGATTTTGGTTGGATTCCTTTTCAAGATTTCTGCAGCACCTTTCCACATTTGGACTCCAGACGTTTATCAAGGAGCTCCAACTTGGATTACCGCATTCATGTCAACGTTAGTGAAGTCGGCTGCTATGGTAGCGTTGTTCAAACTCTTCACAGGCCCATTTCAATTTTATGTTGAAGCCAATGGTTTCACCATTGGGGTTATTGCAGCGGTAACGCTTATTGCTTCGAACACTGCTGCCTTGTGGCAAACAGATGTGAAGCGCATGTTGGCATACTCGAGTATTTCTCACGCAGGATTCCTTCTTTCAACCATTATTGGTAATGCATCTTTATTGAGCTTGTTGTTCTATTTGCTCACTTACAGCATTGCCGGAATCATTGCCTTCGGCGTAATTAAGGAAACACAAACCATTGGAGAAAACCCATTGAAAGGCTTGTACAGAAGAAACAGTGTGTTGGCATTCGCTTTCACTGCAGCTCTTTTATCAATGGCAGGTATTCCTCCATTTAGCGGATTCATTGCGAAATATTTCGTCATTGCACAATTGATCGAAGCGAAGTATTTCGCGTTAGTTGTTGTCATGATCATCACCTCTGCAATCGGAGCCTTCTACTACCTTCGCGCATCGTTGAATGTTTATCAGCACATCGAAAACGCCGGACGCATTGTCCTTACTCCGCTTATCAAGTGGACGTATATCTTGCTAACGGCATTGTTGGTTTTACTTACAGTAGCAGCAGGGTACATGCACAATCTTTAAGTTAAGAAAAGGGAAGAGAGGGGAAGAAAAGTTAAGAGAGGGGAAGATTAATTCTTTTTACAAATGGAAATAATCCAAACCAAAACTCTCTCTTCGGTTCAGAGCGAACAAATCAATTCTCTTTGGAATACAGAGTATCCTTTAAAATTAAAAGATCGATTTCCAATATTATTGGAAGGAACAATTTGGTACAACCACTATTTAGTTGAAGATTCGAATGGTTTGATCATCGCCTGGGCGGTCATGTTCGAGCACTCCTCTCAAATTCGTTTTTCCATAATCGTGTCGAAAGATCATCAGGGGAAAGGCCTAGGGAAAATTTTACTCGACCATATGAAATCGACTCGTAACGAATTCTACGGTTGGGTTATTCACCACAACAACGATCTTAAATTGAATGGAGAAAATTATATTTCTCCACTTCCATTCTATGTAAAACAAGGATTTGAAATCATCCCTGATCAACGCATCGACACAGAAATGATTAAAGCGGTGTTGGTGGGATGGAAGAAATAATTCTTTAATTTAAAAATAATAATGCAAGACCAAAACATTTTTAACGAAGCGCCTACCTACTTCCACTATTACTACGGACTTATTCCGTCGAATGACTTGTTGGTGGCATTAGAAGAAGATTTAAAAGCGACCCTTGACATTCTGAATTCCATCCCTTCCGAAAAAGAAAACTTTGCCTACGCTCCTGGCAAATGGACAACCAAAGAAGTGTTCAAGCACATCATTGAATGCGAACGCATTTTCGCTTATCGCG
>CAYLOT010000049.1:0-4352 GCA_964385405.1 uncultured Chryseobacterium sp.
ATTTCAACTTTTAGAAATTTATCATTTCCCTGAAAGCATTTTCGAAAGAATTCATTCGTTGCTTCAAGTCAACACCTCACTTATTCTTCCAATCGGAGTCAATTCGAAATCTGAAGAAGAGTTAGCACTTCATCCCTACTTGAGTTATAAAGAGGCCAAAGCAATAGTCTTGTATAGAAAAAATAACGGTGATATTAAAAATCAAGAAGATTTTGAGAAAATTAATGCCATTGAAACTGAAACAAAAGAACGATTAAAACCATATCTTGCAAAGGATTTTCAATCATATGCAAACACTACAGGAAAGAGTCCATGAACTCATTATTGACACTCCAAATTTTCCGATTGAAGGAATAATTTTCAAAGACATCTTACCGCTATTTCGGCATGCCGATTTGGTAAAAGAACTTGTTATTGAAATGGCCAATGAGCTTCGCCTTCACAACCCCACGGCTTTAGTAGCTTTGGAAAGCAGAGGGTTTCTCTTGGGAATGCCGTTAGCTCTTGAACTGAATGTTCCATTCATTTGCATTCGAAAGAAAGGAAAGCTTCCCGGAGAAGTTTCAGGCATCTCCTACGCTCTCGAATACGGTAATGCTGAAATTGAAATTCAAAAATCAGCATTAACTCCTGAAGACAGGGTGATTTTACATGACGATGTCTTAGCTACTGGAGGAACTGCCCACGCAGCCGCTCAATTAATTCGCAGCACTGGTGCGAAGCTTGAAGCGTTTTCATTTTTAATGGAATTAAATTTTCTAAATGGAAGAGAAATCTTAAGTATGAATAACGCTGCTGTGCATACTTTTGCACAGTTTTAAAAAAGAATACAAAACCATGAACTTCAAACAAGAAGAAAGCGAAGCAATGATCTCGCAAATGGTTCGTGACTTTGCTGAAAAAGAAATCAGACCGAATGTCATGCACTGGGATGAGGAACAAATTTTCCCGAAAGAATTATTCCATAAAATGGGAGAGCTCGGTCTTATGGGCGTGCTCGTACCTTCTGCCTACGGCGGAGCTGGCTTAGGTTACTACGAATACATTTCCTGTATTGTTGAAATTGCTAAAGTGTGTGGCTCCATTGGATTGAGTATTGCTGCCCACAACTCGCTTTGCACCAATCATATTTTAGAATTCGGAAACGAAGAACAAAAACAAAAATACCTCCCAAAATTAGCCTCAGGGGAATGGGTTGGCGCTTGGGGATTAACAGAGGCCAACACAGGATCTGATGCTATGCGCATGAAATGTACCGCTGTTAAAGACGGAGAGTATTGGGTCATCAATGGAACAAAAAATTGGATTACCCATGGAATTAGCGGAGAAGTGGCTGTTGTTCTGGTGCGCACGGGAGACCTTCTCGATTCTCATGGAATTACAGCCTTCATCGTAGAAAGAGACACTGCTGGTTTTCGTGGAGGAAAAAAAGAAAACAAATTAGGCATGCGCGCATCCGAAACCGCAGAACTTATTTTCGAAGATTGTCGCATTCACGAAAGTCAAATTTTAGGAAAAGTTGGAGACGGTTTTGTGCAGGCAATGAAGATTCTAGACGGAGGAAGAATTAGCATTGGTGCGCTATCTCTAGGAATCGCAAAAGGCGCTTACGAAGCAGCTGTTCAATATTCGAAAGAGCGAGAGCAATTCGGAAAGCCTATCTCTCAATTCCAAGCTATTGCGTTTAAAATTGCAGACATGCGAACAGACATTGAAGCTGCTGAATTGTTGCTACTGCAAGCGGCACATTTAAAAAACAGTAAAAAGAAATTAACCAAAGAGTCTGCAATGGCGAAATACTACTCCTCTGAAGTGGCTGTTCGTGTTGCAACAGAGGCCGTTCAAATCTTCGGGGGTTACGGCTACACCAAAGATTTTCCGGTAGAAAAGTTTTATCGAGATTCGAAGCTCTGTACTATTGGAGAGGGAACCTCGGAAATTCAGAAATTAGTAATTTCTCGAGAAATTCTTAAATAAGATTTGGAGAATCAAAAAAGTTCATTACTTTTGTCGCCCAATTAAAGAAACAGAAAAAGACATGTTAATCATTCCAGTAAAAGAAGGCGAAAGCATCGACAAAGCACTTAAGAAGTTCAAAAAGAAATTTGAAAGAACTGGTGTTGTTAAAGAATTGCGTGCTCGTCAACAATTCACTAAGAAAAGCGTTCGTCGTCGTGATGAAATTAAACATGCTGTTTATATTGCCGCAATGAAGCGTGAAGAGAATTCTTAATTGAGTTGAACAATAATATTGAAAGGTCTTGGGTTTTCCCAAGACCTTTTTTATTTTCACCAAGTGAACACAAACCGTTTTTTCGAATACTTAACCAGCGAAAAGAGATCCTCTGTTCACACTATCTCTGCGTACAGAAACGACATCGGTCAATTTATTGAGTTCATCTCGATTCAGTTCGAAATTACGGATATTGAAGATGTGAAATCTACTCATATACGAAGTTGGATAAGTGAACTTATGGTTCAAGAAATTTCAGAGAGAAGTATTCACCGCAAACTATCGGCACTCAATGCCTGGTTTCGATTTTTGCTAAAGCGCAAAGAAATATTATCCAATCCCGCCAAAGGAGTTACTAAGCCGAAACGTCCTATTCGACTGCCCGAAACATTGCAAGAGGAACAAGGTTTGGATTTGTATCGCTTAGACGACACAGAAATAATATCACAAAGAGTGAGCGCATTGATTATTCAGTTATTCTATGAAACTGGAATTCGACTGTCAGAAATGATGGGAATAAGACACCGAGACATTGACTTCGCAATTGGACAAATAAAAGTTTTAGGAAAGCGCAACAAAGTAAGATTTGTGCCCGTTAACGGAGATATGATGGAAAAGTTGAAACAGCACATAGTCAACTCACATGCAAGCGGTGCTGAATTTGCTTTATTTCAAAATGAAAAAGGTCAGCCATTGAGTCGGTCTAGTTTTTACCGACGCGTGAGAACTTCTCTCTCATTAATTACGACACAAAAGAAAAAAAGCCCTCACGTTCTTAGGCACAGTTTTGCAACGCACATGCTCAACAACGGAGCTGACTTGAATCACATCAAAGAAATATTAGGGCATGCTAAC
Source organism: uncultured Chryseobacterium sp. (assembly GCA_964385405.1). Taxonomy (GTDB): domain Bacteria; phylum Bacteroidota; class Bacteroidia; order Flavobacteriales_D; family Sanyastnellaceae; genus CAIZGX01. The sequence continues at coordinate 3,089 of CAYLOT010000049.1, forward strand.
TTAGCCGCAACTCAAGTATACACGCATCTGACCACGGACCGATTAAAACGGATTCACGCTCACTTGCATCCAAGAGAAAACAAATCACCTAAAAATTAAACGTTATGCAAATTACAGTTCAAAGCATTCATTTCGATGCCGATGTAAAATTGATCGAATTCGTAGAGGAAAAAACAAAAAAATTAGGTGTATTTCATCCCGCAATACACAAAGCCGAAATAATACTCAGGTTAGACAAAAACGCTGACCAAGAGAACAAAATAGCAGAGATTATCTTAAAAGTACCTGGAACAGAGCTCTTTGCAAAAAAGCAATGCAAGTCATTTGAAGAGGCAACGGATTTAGCGGTAGATGCTTTGAAGCGTCAGATTGAAAAAAATAAGGACAAGCAGTAAAAAAAATTGCATTAGAGTTTGGATATGTGAAAATAATAACTACATTTGCACCCCTAATTTACGGATTAGGGGTGTTTTGTTGTAGTTCTTTGAATCACTAAAAACGTTTTTACGCCGGTGTAGCTCAGCTGGCCAGAGCAGCTGATTTGTAATCAGCTGGTCGGGGGTTCGAATCCCTCCACCGGCTCCAAAGGGGAGATACTCAAGCGGCCAACGAGGACAGACTGTAAATCTGTTGGTGTACACCTTCACAGGTTCGAATCCTGTTCTCCCCACTCTTTTCGACGTGGGTACACTAAAGCCTGAGGGTAAAAAGCGGGAGTAGCTCAGTTGGTAGAGCATTAGCCTTCCAAGCTAAATGTCGCGAGTTCGAGCCTCGTCTCCCGCTCTACTTCCCCATCAGCCGTTGTAGCTCAGGGGTAGAGCACTTCCTTGGTAAGGAAGAGGTCAGGGGTTCAAATCCCCTCAACGGCTCTACAAAGTAGTTTAAGAAAATTTTAGCGTAAACGTGCTAAGTGATTTAGGTCTTGCAATTGAACAAATAGAAAAGGCTATTAAATTAAAGCGATAAAAAACACAAAAAAAACAACCAATGGCTAAAGAATCATTTGACCGTTCCAAACCCCACGTGAACATTGGAACTATTGGTCACGTAGACCACGGTAAAACTACGTTAACCGCTGCCATCACTACTGTTTTGGCTAATGCAGGTTTGGCGGAGAAGCGTGACTTCTCTTCTATCGACAACGCTCCTGAAGAAAAAGAGCGTGGTATCACAATCAACACTGCGCACGTTGAGTACGCTACAGAAAATCGTCACTACGCTCACGTTGACTGTCCAGGTCACGCTGACTACGTTAAGAACATGG
>CAYLOT010000050.1:0-3537 GCA_964385405.1 uncultured Chryseobacterium sp.
TAAGATGCGCATGACCCACTCAAAAGAGCAACTCAATGCCAAGCATAGCTTATGATTAGAGTTTATCTGAGACCCCTGGAATTTTCAGATGTCAATGAAACTTACTTAGAGTGGTTTGCAGATGACGAAGTAACCACTTTTCTGCACGTTAATGGAAAGAGTTTAACAATAGATTCTGTCCAACACTACATCGAAGAGGGAAGGTCGAATGGCTCATATTTTATGCATGCCATATGCTTGATTGAAAACGATAAGCACATCGGAAATTTGAAAATTGGACCGATTCACCCAAAATACAGAATCGCCGATTTGCCGTGCGTTATAGGTGATAGAAATGAATGGGGAAAGGGTCTTGCAACCGAGGCAATTACCCTTGGTTCTCAGCTAGCTTTTGACAAATACGACATTCGAAAACTTACTGGTGATGTACATGCCGGAAATATTGGTAGCTTGAAAGCATACTGGAAAGCCGGATGGGTAGTTGAAGGAGTGAACCGCGGACGTTTTTTCGTGAACGGAGAGAACATGGATCAAGTACTTATCTCTTGCTTCAACCCAAAATATTTTCCAATTGAACAAACAGCATATACCGTTGGAAAAACGCAAGAGTATATTCAAATGCGTAACGACTTCTTAAATTCCAATAAATGAATTTAGCACTTCTTCAAGCACGCATTGGTTCCACTCGTTTGCCAGGAAAAGTTTTGAAAGAGCTAAATGGTATTCCTTTGATTCAGACTTTAATCAATCGTGTTTCCGGAGCAAAGTGTATCGACAAATTAGCCGTTGTTACTTCAACAAATACGGAAGACGACGCGTTAGAAAAATATTGCAACGAGCACGGTGTTTTGGTCTTTCGCGGTTCGGACTGGGATGTGCTAGATCGGTTCTATTCTGCCGCTAAATTTTTTGGAGCGAAGGACGGAGACAATATTATTCGTTTAACCAGCGATTGTCCTACACATCACGAAAGTGCTGTCGATTGGGTGTATGAGCAGTTTGTGAAATTCGGTGTGGATCTGTTTTCGAACAGCAACGAAGATCCAAGTTTTTTAGAAGATGGCTTCGATGTGGAAGTGGTGAAGTTTTCCGTTTTGGAAGACGCCTTTCAAAATGCAAAACTCCACAGTGAACGCGAGCATGTCATTCCCTATGTAAAAAATTCAAAGAAGTTCACGCTAGGTTTTCGAAAGATGAACGACAACTGTAACTTCAAATTATCTGTCGACACACCCGCTGATTTTGCTTTTGTTGAAGCGCTTTTTACCGAATTTGGTTCAAGCAATTTCAACATAAACGATGTTGTAAATTTGTTAGAATCGAAACCTGAATTACTTAAATTGAACGAAGAGAGCGTTATTAATGCCGGATACACAAAATCATTAAGAGAAGATAAAATTGTGAAATGAAAACAATAGCACTTCCGTACATTACAAATTTCGCGAGGAGCGATGAATATCGGAGTAAAATTCACGATTTAATTCCCGGTGGTGCCCATACGTACTCGAAGGGAGACGATCAGTTTCCAATTAAGTCACCGGCTGCAATTACTCATGCGAAAGGTGTGTACTGTTGGGATTTAGATGGAAATAAGTTCTTGGATACGCTTATGGGATTGTACTCTGTTTCTTTGGGACATGCCTACGAGCCTGTCTTGGAAGCAGTGAGAAAACAATTGGAGAAGGGAGTTAATTTCACTCGTCCGAGTGTGATTGAAATGGAAATGGCAGAGAAGTTTCTTTCGCTTGTTCCGCAACACGACATGATCAAGTTCGCAAAGAATGGCTCTGTAGCTACAACGGCTGCAATAAAACTTTCTCGCGCATACACTGGAAAACATTTAATCGCGCGTCCTGCAGAACATCCGTTCTACAGTTACGACGACTGGTTCATTGGATCAACCGCTTGCGACTTCGGTATACCGAAGGAAATAAAACAGTTCACTGTTACCTATAAACAAGATTCGATTGAAGATTTAGAACGCCTCTTCAATGATTATCCTGGACAAATTGCTTGTGTAATTTCCGAACCAGAAAAATGGAATGTATTAGAGCTCGACTTCTACAAGAAGGCCATTGACCTTGCCCATGCGCATGGTGCGTTGTGGATCATGGATGAAATGATTACGGGATTCAAATCTGATTTTCCAGGTTCAATAAAAAAATTCAATGCGGAGCCCGATTTCTGCACGTGGGGAAAAGGTATTGCAAACGGATTTTCATTCTGTGCGTTAACAGGGAAAAAAGAGATTATGGAATACGGAGGCATTCGCAGAAAAGGCGAGCCGAAGGTATTTTTAGTAAGCACCACTCACGGTGGCGAAACACACGGAATTGCCGCAGCATTAGCCACCATTAAAGTGTTTGAAAACAATCCGGTTATTCAACACAACCACGCTATTGGTGATTATTTCATGAATGGTGTGAAAGGAATTTTGTCGCGAAGAAAATTGGAAGATTATTTCGAGTTAACCGGATTCAACTGGTGTGTAGGATTGGTTGTGAAGAATCAGAAGAAAGAACCGTGCATGTTCTACAGAACATTGTTTATGCAGGAAATGATTCAACGAGGGGTTCTTTATCAGGGAATTCTTTCTCCATGTTTTTCGCATACACAAGACGACATAGATTTCATGCTTGCGGCTTTCGATGAAAGTTGTGAAGTATTTGAAAGAGCCTTGGAAGATGGGGTAGAGAAGTATTTAGTGGGTGAAGAAATAAAGCCTGTTTTCCGAAAATTAAATTAAGATGGATCCACTTCGCACAACAGATGCTACACAAATCGATTTCAAAAAGAAATTCGATTTAACCGATAAAGTTATCGTCATTACAGGTGCTTGCGGATTAGTCGGAAGAGCTTTTTGCGAAGCTGTTGCACAATTCGGAGGAATTGTTGTTGCGGCAGATATTGAATTGGCGAACCCAATTCAATTTGCGAATGAATTGGCTACACGCAACTCTTCAAAGGCAATGGGATTTGTTCTCGATGTAGCCAATAGAGATTCCGTTGAAGCGTTAAAGGAAAGTGTACTTTCTACCTTCGGAAGAATAGACGGATTGGTAAACGCGCATCAAAACAAAACGCATTTGAAATTCGAACCCTTCGAAAACGTGTCCGATGAAAATTGGGACACTGTGGTTGATGTGAATTTGAAAGGCACGTTTTTAATGTGTCAAATTATTGGCTGCCACATGGCAGAGAATGGCGGCGGTAGCGTTGTAAATATCCCATCCACTTATAGTGTAGTAGCTCCAAATCAGAATTTATACAAGGGAACTTCTCTTGGTTGTCCCGCCGCCTATAGCGCCTCGAAAGGCGGTATCGACGCACTTTCCAGATACTTGGCTTCCTACTGGGCAACGATGAAAGTGCGTGTAAACATGATCACTCCACACGGTGTGTGGAACAATCATGAAATGCAATTCGAAGAAAATTTCGCGCGCTTTTCTCCAATGGAAAGATTAAGTTACAATCACGAAGTAGCAAGCGCGCTCATCTATTTACTCAGCGATGCTTCGTCGTATGTTACCGGAGATA
>CAYLOT010000051.1:0-3354 GCA_964385405.1 uncultured Chryseobacterium sp.
CAAGGTTCAGTTAGGAACGGTGTAACCGCTTCGCGGATGACACAACACGTTGTGATTACACTTTCAGTAATGACCGCTTCGCGGATGACACTTCGTGATTAACTAATTTTCGAGGAAGTATTCTAAAACGGTATCTTTTCCAGATTTCAAATCCTCTAGACTTTGTTCTAAATGAATGTCGGGCGTAATTGGTGTTCTGGAGTAACTGAACGAGTTGTTGTAGTTGTATCGAATAGTTGGAATAGTTACAAGCATTCCTGTTTCCTGTAACTCAATAGCCGAAACGTTTCCCCAAGTACCGTTTGCCGTAGCGTTGCAAGGTGTTCCAATGAGTGCAGCGCGATGACTTTTTTGAAGTAATTGAGCAAAATCGCAAGCCGCAGAAACGGTATTGCCATTCATGAAAACAGTTGTCTTTCCTTTGTAAATGTGTTCGGCTCTTTGCCTTTGAGGAAGCTTAAAAAAGGCGGTGTCTAGTTCTTCGAATGGAGTTTGACTTAAACGGAAGTACGCATACATATCCTCATTTCTTTTAAATCGTTTCTCGGTGAATCTCGGAAAATGTTTGAGTCGAAAATTTGAAACAATTTGATACGATTCTTCGCTGGCCTTCCAAATAATATTGCTTGGCGTATTCATTCCATTCGGTAACAAAAAAGAGCAGAGGTATTCAACCATGGCACTTGATCCACCTGGATTGTCTCGCACATCTATGGCTACATCTCGAATGCCCAACTCACGTGTGGCTTGAAAAAATTTTCTAATTTTTTTATAGTCGTTTTGAAAGGGTGGAGGAGAAAAAGAATGAATCGTTAAAATGGCTTTGCCTTGATCTAAAAGGAACTTGGCTTCGATATTTTTACGACTTGATTTAAAATTTTCCTTTCGGATTTTTCTGTAGCTTTTTAAGTCGATTAATTTAACCGCAATGCTGTCCAATTTATTTTCATTTCGAAAAACAATCTTCAATAAGTCTCCGACTTGTTGTGTTGGATTCGCGAAGAACTGTGTGGGCGTGTAATAATAGGGAGCAGCCTCGTTGCTGGCCTGTGCTACCGAGCCCTCGTCACTGCTCCAGGCTTTTGCACGCAGATGCAATTCCTTCATGGGTAAATTTCCAACAGAAATAATTTCACTCCCAACTGGAGGCCCGCTAATAAAATCTTTTTCAACATAAAATTTTCCGTCAATAGGTTGAATGAACAAAGGCAAAAAGCCAGAGTCGTAGCCACATGATTCAAGCATCAAGCGAAACACGTGTATCGACATATGAGAATCCTCCACAACGTGAATAAACCGATTTAAATTCTGAGCGTGCTCAATCAGTGTGCGGTCTTCAGAATAAAATTCGCTTGCTTTTTTGAAAGCTTCACTAAAGGCCTCTTTGCCACAATAAGCGTATGGGTCCGGATGAACAGTTAGAAGTATTTCTTCGAGTTCAATAAGGTCGTCAACTAAGTAGTCAGCACAAATGCGTTCAATATTTCTTTCGCAGCGATAATAATCTTTTGAATTCGGGTCGAAGCACGTGTCGGACTGAGCCGATATTTGAATAGCAGCGAAAAGTAAGATGAACGAAAGAAGTTGGCGCACTTACTCGTCGTTGCGTTTTTTAACCATGGTTAAGATAGTTGCCAACGCCACCGTCTCTCCAGTTTCGTCGTAAACGTCAACCAAGAACTTCACAATTCCTTTTGGAATGTCGTCTTCGCTGCGCTTCTCTTGCGCAATCTTTTCCTTCACGGTAAAGCGAACAGCTATGGTCATTCCCGGATAAACAGGTTTTGTGAAACGCGCTTCGTCTATTCCGTAGTTCAACAAGACTGGACCTTTCTTCGGGTCGACAAACAATCCCGCTGCTTTCGATAAAACGAAATAGCCGTGAGCTACGCGGCGCTCGAAGATGGTTCCTTCTAAAGAGGTGGCATCCATGTGTGCATAGAAATTATCGCCGCTCACGTTCGCGAAGTTCACAATGTCGGCTTCAGATACGGTGTGCTTGTGTGTGAAGACGGTATCTCCAACAACAAGGTCTTCGAAATGCTGACGGAACAAGTGTGGTTGTGCTTCGGTTTGCTCTCCGCCTTGTTGATACACGCCCGTAATGGCTGTAAGCATTGTTGGTGAACCTTGAATTGCTGTGCGTTGCAAGTAATGCATAACTCCGCGCTTTCCACCCATTTCTTCTCCGCCTCCAGCTCTTCCCGGACCGCCATGAACAAGCATCGGCATTGGGCTTCCGTGACCGGTACTTTCTTTCGCGCTAGCTCTATTCAATACTAAAATTCTTCCGTGATGCGACGCCGCATTTACCACGAAATCGCGAGCAATGTTTGTATCATTAGTAGTAATGCTGCAAACCAAACTTCCTTTTCCTAATTTCGAAATAGCAACCGCCTCTTCAGTGGTTGAGTAAGGCATAAGCGTTGAGATAGGTCCGAACGCTTCCACGTTGTGTGAATTTAATTTTTCGAAAGGTTTGTCGTTCACCAACAACGTTGGCGACATAAATGCACCTTTCGAACCTTCAGCGTCTATAAGTTGCAGCGCATCGTTGCCGAAAACAACTTCACTTTCCTTCTTCAATTCGTTCAACGCAGCAAGCACATCTTCGCGTTGCGCCATTCCAGCCAAAGATCCCATGCGAACTTTTTCGTTGCGCGGATCACCAATAGCAGTTTGTCCAAGTGCTTTCACAAGCGCTTCTTGAACGTCTGACAAATATTTTTCAGGAACTAAAATTCTTCTTACTGCGGTACATTTTTGTCCGCACTTCACCGTAATTTCTTTGCGAACTTCCTTCACAAACAAATCAAACTCCTCTGTACCTGGTGCTGCGTCTAGTCCGAGAATAGCGGCGTTCAACGAATCGGCTTCCATCGTAAACGGAATGGCTTGATCTACAAGACGAGGATGTGACTTCAACATTTTTCCGGTAGAGGCAGAACCCGTGAAGGTGACTACGTCTTGCATTTCTAAATGATCGAAAATGCCGTTAGCGCTTCCACAAATCAATTGCAAGGCACCTTCCGGAAGAATTCCAGAAGCGTGAATGTCACGCACCACAACTTCAGTCAAATAAGATGTAAGCGTTGCAGGCTTCACCACAGCCGGAACACCCGCTAAAAGGTTTACTGCAATCTTTTCCAACATTCCCCAAACCGGGAAGTTGAAGGCGTTAATATGAACAGCAATCCCTTCCTTCGGAACCATAATGTGGTGACCAATGAAGGTGCCTTCTTTTGAAAGTTTCGCTAATTCTCCGTCTACATAAAACGAAGAATCGGGGAACTGCTTGCGCAACGAAGCATAGGCAAAAAGGTTGCCGATACCCCCGTCAATGTCAATCCAAGA
>CAYLOT010000052.1:0-3257 GCA_964385405.1 uncultured Chryseobacterium sp.
TCTTCATGCTCGGAAGTTTCAAAGAATATTCAAGCATCATGTTTTTCAAAGGAGCTTTGCTAAGCGATCCTGAAAAGATATTGGTTCAACCCACAGAGAATTCTAACTCAGGAAGACAACTTCGTTTTACCAATGCGAAAGACGTATTAAAAATTAAAAAGACTATTCTTCAGTACATCTTCGAGGCGACTGAACTTGAAAAATCAGGAGCGAAAGTTGAAGCCAAGAAAACTTCTGAATATCCAATGCCTGATGAATTAAAAAACAAATTCAAAGAACTTCCTGAATTGAAAGAAGCTTTTGAGAAACTCACTCCCGGCAGACAACGCGGATACCTACTGCACTTCTCTCAAGCCAAGCAATCCGCCACGCGCCTTTCTCGCATCGAAAAATCCATGGAAGCCATTTTTAATGGCAAAGGCATGAACGAATAAATCCAATTGAAATGAGTAGACCAAATCGATCTAGAAGAATTATCATACTTATCGCCTTGCTCTGCTTGGTCGTTGTGATTGTTTATGCCTTTCAATCGAGCAGTTCGTCTGTTGTTTCAAATAAAGAAACGAAAAAAGAAGAGCAAAAAGAAGAAACTATTCCAACCGAAAACATTTCTCATCTTGAATACCCCGCCCTTCTTCCCAACGAAAAAATAATTTCTCATTCAGGTTATTCTTTTGTCTATTCGGAAGCACACGAACAAGCTAAATGGATTGCTTACGAGTTGACGAAGGAAGAGACGAATAGTCTTTACGAAAGGACAGATAAATTCCTAGTAGACCCAATGGTATCAACCGGCACTGCTGAGAATTCAGACTACGCCAATTCTGGATACGACAAAGGTCATTTGGCCCCTGCAGCAGACATGGGATGGTCGGCAGAATCTATGAGAGAGAGCTTTTATTTCAGCAACATGAGTCCGCAGCTTCCTGGGTTCAACCGAGGTGTTTGGAAAAGATTAGAGGAACTCATGCGCTCATGGGCAATTGAATACAACGCCATCTATATTGTAACTGGCCCCATTCTTAAATCCGGACTTTCAACAATAGGAACGAATCGCGTATCGGTTCCTTTGGAATATTACAAAGTGATTTTAGATTACACGCAGCCTGAAGTCCATGCAATCGGATTCATTCTTCCAAACGCATCGTCGAGCGCTTCGCTTAATACGTTTGCAGTAAGTATTGATGAAGTGGAGAGCAGAACAGGAATTGACTTCTTCCCTGCCCTTCCCGACGATCAAGAGACGAGACTAGAAAAAGAGGTTTGTCAGACGTGTTGGCATTGGACAGCAATAAAAACCAACAACGGTTCGGGATCGAATCACAAATCGGGAACAACTGTTCAATGTTCGGGAATTACAAAGGCTGGAACACGTTGCAAACGCATGACTTCCAGTGAAAACGGAAGGTGCTATCAACACGGAGGAAACTAACCCCGAATCATAGTTCAAATCTATAATTCTATAGAAACAATTGATTTTCTGTATAACACTGTTTCTTCTAGATTCGCTCCCTAGTAGAACCAAACAGAAAATCATGAAAAAATTATTATCCATTTTCGCCCTCTTTGGAAGCACTTGTGCTAGTGCTCAGCATCATGAGGGAATGACAGGACAATGTCCATTCCACGCTTCTCCAACGCCACAAAAAACCGAAGTTATTGGCAGCGGACAAAACAACAGAGACTGGTGGCCGAACTCATTGAACCTTGAAGTGCTTCGCCAGAATTCCGCTCTATCGAATCCAATGGATGAAGGATTCAATTACACGAAAGCTTTCACAACGTTGGACTATTTCGCGTTGAAGAAAGACATCAATGCTCTGCTTACTAATAGCCAAGATTGGTGGCCTGCAGATTTCGGAAACTACGGACCTTTCTTCGTGCGCATGGCATGGCACAGCGCTGGTACTTACAGAACCGGCGACGGACGCGGAGGTACGCGTTCAGGTATGGAGCGCTTCGCGCCACAAAACAGCTGGCCAGATAACGCGAACTTAGATAAAGCAAGAAGATTACTTTGGCCTATCAAACAGAAATATGGAAATCAAATTTCTTGGGCAGACTTAATGATTCTAACAGGAAACGTTGCTCTTGAAAATATGGGCTTTAAGACCTTTGGATTTGGAGGTGGACGCGTTGACGTTTGGGAACCTGAGCAATATGTTTATTGGGGCCCGGAGACGAAATGGTTAGACGACAAGAGATACACCGAAGGGAGACAACTCGAAAAACCTTTGGCTGCTGTTCAAATGGGATGGATCTATGTTAACCCAGAAGGAGCTAACGGGAACCCAGATCCATTGGCTTCAGCGAAAGACATTCGCGAAACTTTTGGAAGAATGGGAATGAACGATGAAGAGACTGTTGCGCTTATTGCAGGTGGACATACCTTCGGAAAGACGCACGGCGCAGGCAGCTCAACACATGTTGGACCTGAACCTGAAGCGGCTCCAATTGAAGAGCAAGGACTCGGATGGAAAAGTGATTTCAACACAGGAAAAGGAAAAGACGCTATCACTTCCGGATTGGAAGTAACGTGGAATTCTACTCCAACACAATGGAGCAACAGATACTTCACAACCCTATTCAACAACGAATGGGAATTGACGACAAGTCCTGCGGGAGCAAAACAATGGACACCTAAGAAAGGGGTGGCCAATGTTCCAGATGCACACGACGCAACCAAAAAACAATTACCAGGTATGCTAACTACCGACATCGCATTACGCGTAGACCCAGCATACGAAAAAATCTCAAGAAGATTCCTAGAGCATCCTGAAGAATTCGCAGATGCATTTGCTCGTGCTTGGTTCAAGTTAACCCACCGCGACATGGGCCCGAAAACAACGTACTTAGGTCCGGAAGTTCCTAAAGAGAATTTGATTTGGCAAGATCCAATCCCTGCTTTGAATCACACACCCGTTGACAATAGCGATATAGCTGTTTTGAAAACCCAATTGCTCGCTTCTGGATTAACTATAAGCGAAATGGTTTCTACGGCATGGGCTTCGGCTTCTACTTATCGCAATTCAGACAGACGCGGTGGTGCAAATGGTGCGCGCATACGCTTAGCTCCACAGAAAGACTGGGAAGTAAACAATCCTAAACAACTTGCGAAAGTGCTTGCTGCCTATGAAAAAATCCAGAAAGACTTCAACGGAAAAGCGAAAGATGGCAAGAAGGTTTCCATGGCAGATTTAATTGTTTTGGGTGGAAACGTTGCTGTAGAGCAAGCAGCTAAAAATGCTGGAGTAACG
>CAYLOT010000053.1:0-2773 GCA_964385405.1 uncultured Chryseobacterium sp.
AACAGGCAAGTCGTCTTTGGATATTTTTATTTTCTGATCGAGACTGAATTCGCCGCGGTCAATTTTATCAAGCATAGCCAGACCAATGTGCATTTTGTAAGCGCTCTGAGTAGGGCAGTGCATATTCCCATTGATTGAAAGGGTATCGTTCCCATTTTCTCCTGAAATAGAAATTCCCACCACCGCTTTTTTATCGGACAAGATTTGTTCAATCTGCTTTTTCAATTCTCGCGTCCCATCAGTCTTATCCGTACCTTCAGCAGGAGTAGGAGTGAAGACAAAAAAGTAAATCACCGCCCATACCACCCCGAAAAACAATCCGAGATAAACGGTATTCAGATGCTTCTTCAAATCACGCTTCACAATCAATCGGAATAGAATCCAAAGAATGAATAATGCTGCAAACGCAATGGGGAGGTAGATGCGGGTCATGGTTTATTTCGATGTATAACTCTTTAACACTTCTTTCAATTTTGGAATGGCTGTAGGTCCAATTCCATGTAACTTCAGAAGCTCTTGATCGCTCAATTTGGAAAGAGCCTCAAACGAATCAATCTTCGCGGCTTTTAGCGCACGTTGAGCAGGAGCACTTAATTTGACTTTTTGAAGCATTTGCTCTAGGGATAAAGTGGTCATATAATTTTGTTTTCAATCAAAGGATTATACATCATGATCGCATTGTTCTCACTCACCAACTCTTCTGTGGTGAGTCCAGTTGATTTGTCGTGAATCGACTTCCAAATTTTATTGTGACGCGTATAGCCGCCCCACCACTGATGTTGGAATTGGTGATTGGTTTCATAAATGCGATAATCTAAATTTAAATCTTCATTACAGCGGATTTCTCCGTTCAGATTTTTATCGTCTAACCACAAGAATATTTGAAAGGTATGGGACGTTTTGTTTTCCAATTGCAAATCAATGTAGTTGTATGAAAGCGTTGCCCCGCAAGCGAACGGAATGGTTCTATTCACATCTGGAAAAACATCGTAGCCATGTCTCCAACGTTCTTTTATTGTCAAAGGTGTGTGAAGCGCCATCCAATAAAGAAGATTTCCAAGCTGACAAAGTCCTCCGCCAATGTCGGTAGAGATCTTGCCATTATGAAGCGCCAGCCCTTCCAAATACCCATTATTCGCAGTAGGTCTTCCAACCAATTTCCATAACGAAAAGACTTGTCCGGGAAGAATGACAACTTTGTGAATGCGCTGGGTAGCAATTCTCAGATTCGTAACTTTGTTATGCTGAAGATACATGTCTACATCTTTCAGTGGACGCAGCAACATTGATTTATGTTGAATCAGCGGGTGTGCGAGTTCAACTTCCGCATTAATTCGCGCAAATTTCTTTCGCTCAAGAAACCAAACTAATCTTCTTTTCAAAATGAAATATTCCTTTCCCAATGTACTTCGAAGAAAACTTCGTTGAATGGGCTTTTCAACTTGATGGGGAAGGGGCATTTTTAAGTGTCACTTTTGATTATTGGTTAACTTGAATTCCTCTAAATAGTGTCTCAAAGGCTCTTTTTCATATTCTTTATCTTCGGCAGGGTAGCGTAGGTTTTTTGAATGTGCTTCAAACTGCATCGCAGCTTGCCAGATAATACTTTCTCCGCAAGGTTCTATTTTAGGTTGAATTTTAAATACCTCATCTTTGAAGGCTTCCTCAGCATCAATTAGTTTCCAACCGTTACCTTTTAAGGCAATTAATAGATCGTCGAGGAACAACGCGTTCAATAAGGAATGGTGAATCAATAATGTGTGTTTAACATTTCTTTCAAACACTACTTGGGCCAATGAGTCGTAGTAATTCGCTCTGTTCAAAATATGCTTGATATAGTAGTTTCTGTATGGAATTAGATCAGCGCTTAAATTTTTATTCAGTTCTTGAATTATTTCAGAATCAATGTACCAATCAGAAGCATCTATGGTTACGTGACCATTTAAATAACCTTCATTTTTCAATGCAGTTCTCATTGAATCTCTTTTTTCAGCTGTATTGCCTTCTTTAAGGAATGGAAACCGGAAGTATTTCGTGTAATTTTTATATGAACTAACAATGCTATCACCCCTCTTAAAATCGGCAATAAAAATCTCGCTTGTTTTAGATTTTGAATTATAGTAATAATGAGAATATGAATGATTGCATAACAAATGTCCTTTTTCATCCCAATTCTTTAGTAATTCTCTCCCATTCGGATTATCAACACGCATTCCACAAACAAAGAGTGCAGCGTTGATTTTTTGCTCTTCAAGCGTATTTAACAAGAGGCTATCTCTTTGCTTCCAATTTAGCAACGGAGTGTTGTAGGTGTTCGGATCGTCAATGGTAATGGCGATTTGCTTTTGTCCGAATGCACTGCTAAAGAAGAAGCAAAGAATCAGTGTAGCACAAGAATAATAACAGTTCATCATGTTTGTTTGCTAATTCTTTGTGCTGAGTAAATTCTTCATTATCTATCGAACAAAAACTTTTTTCACAACGATTTCATGTCCGTTGGAACACTTTATAAAATAGACTCCCTGAGCCCATTGCGGTGTTGAAACGTCAGCTATTTCTTTTGAGGAAAATGTTGAAATACGTTTTCCATCTGCACCAAGTATTTCACACACAAATGCCTTCCCAGGCCAGTTAATTCGTATTGAAGTAGCAGACTGATTCAAAATAAAATTTGATTCTGAATTCTCAGCAACCGGAGTGCACATCACGTAATTCAATTTCTCCCAAATCTGATCGTTCAATAAAAAGGGAACCAACGAATTGTCGGGCGCAT
>CAYLOT010000054.1:0-2475 GCA_964385405.1 uncultured Chryseobacterium sp.
GTCCGATTATTATTGGTCAGGCTTGTGAATTTGATTATTCAGGCTCTCAGGCCTCACGATCTTTAAGAGAAGAAGGAATTGAAGTCTCGCTGATTAATTCCAATCCTGCTACAATTATGACTGACCCTGTAACGGCAGACCATGTCTATTTATGGCCGCTGGAAATGGAATCCATTGTCAAAATTCTTGAAGAACGTAAGATAGATGCCGTTTTGCCTACTATGGGCGGACAAACAGCACTGAATTTATGCAAAGAATGTGAAGAGGCGGGTATTTGGGAAAAATACGGGGTAAGAATCATAGGAGTGGATATTGAAGCCATTGATCGTACGGAAAACAGGGAATTGTTCCGCCAGCTGATGATTGAAATAGGGGTGGGTGTTGCACCTTCAAAAACAGCTCAATCCTTTTTGGAAGGGAAAGAAATTGCGCAGGAAATTGGATTCCCGTTGGTTATCAGGCCATCCTTTACCTTGGGTGGTACTGGAGGTGCGTTTGTACATAAAAAAGAAGAGTTTGATGAACTCCTCAATAGGGGATTACACGCTTCTCCCATCCATGAAGTACTGATTGAAAAATCAATATTCGGATGGAAAGAGTTTGAATTGGAATTGTTGAGGGATGCCAACGATAATGTTGTGATTATTTGTTCTATTGAGAATTTTGATCCGATGGGAGTGCATACCGGAGATTCAATTACAGTTGCCCCTGCCATGACGTTACCGGATACTGTTTTTCAGCGTATGCGTGATTTGGCTATAAAAATGATGCGGTCAATTGGTAATTTCTCCGGAGGCTGTAACGTGCAATTTGCCGTTCACCCGGAAACCGAAGAAATTGTAGCCATCGAAATTAATCCGCGTGTGAGCCGTTCGTCTGCCCTGGCATCCAAAGCAACTGGTTATCCTATTGCTCGTATTGCCGCAAAGCTGGCTATTGGTTATCATTTAAATGAACTTGAAAATCCAATCACCAGAACGAGTGCTTTGTTTGAGCCAACTCTGGATTATGTGATTGTGAAAATACCCCGCTGGAACTTTGATAAATTCAAAGGTGCTGATCGTAAGCTGGGTCTGCAAATGAAAAGTGTAGGGGAAGTAATGGGTATTGGAAGAAGTTTTCAAGAAGCCTTGCAGAAAGCTTGTCAGTCGCTGGAAATTAATAGAAACGGACTGGGTGCAGACGGGAAAGAGCTTAGAAACAGAGATGAAATTTTATACAGTCTTGAACATCCAAGCTGGAACAGATTGTTTCATGTGTATGATGCATTTAAACTAGGCATCCCATTTCAAACTATTTTTAAAGCCACTCAAATCGATCCCTGGTTTTTAAACCAGATTGCTGAACTTGTAAGCCTCGAAAAAGAAATACAGCAGTTCACGATAACTACTCTACCCAAAGAATTGCTAAAAGTTGCCAAGCAAAAAGGTTATGGCGACCGACAGATTGCCCATTTAACAGGCTGTATGGAAAGTGAAGTGTATGCTCGCAGAAAAGCAGAAGGCATTAAAAGAGTGTATAAACTAGTGGATACCTGTGCTGCAGAATTTGAAGCCTATACTCCTTACTATTATTCAACTTTTGAAGAAGAAAATGAATCGATTGTAAGTGATAAAAAGAAAGTAGTTATTTTAGGTTCTGGACCTAACCGAATAGGGCAGGGGATAGAATTTGATTATTCATGTGTGCATGGTGTTCTTGCCGCAAAAGAAGCAGGATACGAAACCATCATGATCAATTGTAATCCGGAAACCGTTTCTACGGATTTTAATACTGCAGATAAACTATATTTTGAACCGGTATTCTGGGAACACATCTTTGATATTATTGAACACGAAAAGCCTGAAGGAGTAATTGTTCAGTTGGGTGGTCAAACAGCATTAAAACTATCTGAAAAACTTCATCGTTACGGAATTAAAATCATGGGAAGTAGCTATGAATCATTAGATCTTGCTGAAGACCGCGGACAGTTTTCTACTTTACTGAAAGAACTTGGCATTCCTTATCCAGAATTTGGAACAGTTACTGATGCCGACGAAGCCATATTATTATCCAGGAAGCTTGGTTTCCCTTTACTGGTAAGACCTTCTTATGTACTCGGTGGCCAGAAAATGAAAATTGTGATTAATGAAGAAGAGTTGGAATCTCATATTGTGGACCTGTTCAAAGATTTTCCCGGGAATAAAGTATTGCTTGATCACTTTCTTGAACGTACCATTGAAGCAGAAACAGACTCCATTTGTGATGGTAGCGAGTGTAGGGTAGTTGGTGTAATGCAACACATCGAACCGGCCGGTATTCATTCAGGTGATTCGTATGCTGTGTTGCCACCTTATAATCTTGGTGCACTTGTCATCGAACAAATGGAAGAATACTCAAAACGTATTGCTTTGGCTATGAATGTTAAAGGGTTAATCAACATTCAGTTTGCCATCAAGGAAGATAAAGTCTATGTGATTGAAGCCAATCCGCGTG
>CAYLOT010000055.1:0-2449 GCA_964385405.1 uncultured Chryseobacterium sp.
GCAAATAGCGAATCACTTCGGTTGAACGCGAACGCACAGGAGCGCCGCTTAATCCGCCCATTCCAATACTTTGAATGGTTTGTGCACTCGTTTGCAAATGCTCTCTTGAAATGGTTGTGTTCGTTGCAATGACTCCTGCAATTTTTGTTTGAAGAACTATTTCAACAATGTCATTCAATTGATCGTCTGTTAAATCTGGAGCAATTTTTAAAAAAATTGGACGCGGTTTTGGAAAGGTGTTATTTGTTTCAGCAAGAGAAGAAAGAATTTTCATTAACGGTTCTTTCTCTTGCAGCTCGCGTAATCCCGGCGTATTCGGAGAACTCACATTCACCACAAAATAATCTACACAATCGTGAAGGGCATTTAAGCAAATTAAATAATCACTTAAAGCATCTTCGTTCGGAGTGATTTTATTCTTTCCAATATTCCCACCAACAATAATATTTGACTTGCGTTTTCTCAAGCGAACCGCAGCGTCTTCAACGCCACCGTTATTAAATCCCATGCGGTTAATTAATCCGTTGTCAAGTGGAAGTCTAAACAACCTCGGCCTATCATTTCCCGGTTGTGCCTTCGGAGTGAGTGTTCCTATTTCCACATGCCCGAATCCTAACAACGCCAACTCATCGATCCAACGAGCATCTTTATCAAACCCAGCCGCCAACCCAACCTTGTTCGGAAATTCAATTCCAGCAACGACAATCTTATTTTCTTTCGCTCTGAAAATTGATTTTAGAATCATTTTCCCTCCAGGAATTTTCGAGGAAAATTTTAATAAATCCATGGCTAAATAATGCGCCTTTTCAGGAGAAAAAAGAAAAAAGAAAGGTTTAATCAGAAGCTTATACATGACTACAAAAATACACCATCTCATTCATCAATCGCAGATTATCATCACAACGAGTTGCGTCATCGCGAAGCGTTATCCCTCCACCGAAGAATCGGACGCTCTACAAAATAATAGAGTAAGGAAGAGACTGATATAACGATTATCCAATAAGCCAGATACTTCATTATGCCATCTGCATTTCCCTGAACAGGAAAATTCAATCCGATTACTTGAGCAACCAACGCAAGGTTTATTAAATACATCGAATAAGAAATCTTACTGATGTGAGTCACCGCAGCAACCAAGCGTTTCCATGAAGACGTTATTCCTTCGAACCAAGGAAGAATGAGTGCAATGGCTAATGGAGTAATGCTGAAATAAAATACTTGTCGATAAAACGTGGCGTTGGAAGCGCTGTTATTCAACAAGAATAAAACAATTGCTAATCCTATTACAAGCGCTACATTTTTCCACTTATCCCATAGATCTTTATGGAAAGAATATATCCAAGCGAGCGACAATCCAAATGCTATTGCATCGAGTCGAAACACAACAATCTTTCGCACCTGAACATCGAACCAAAAATCGTCGAGTTTTGGATCAAAGGAATAAGCACGATAGATCAACGGAACAACAATCATTACGAGCGTTGCGAGAAGATATGCCCATTTCAATCGAAACACTTTCAGCAGTGCCCAAAGCATAAGCGGAGTGAAAATATAGAACCACTCCTCCACTGCCAAGCTCCACGATTCCCAGAAAAATCCAATGAGCGGCTTCGTGAAATTTTGAAGGAAAACGATAAACTTCCAACCGAAAACAGTTAAGTCTCCGGAAATAATTCCACAAGAAACGAAAATGAAATTCAACAACAAGATCAAATAATAATTCGGCAAGGTTCTCAACCACCTTCTTTTCCAGAAGTGCGCAACACCTCGCCAATTCAAACCTTCAGAGGAAGTATGTAACAATATACCACCAATTAAAAATCCGCTTAACACGAAAAACAAATCAACACCGTCGAGCATTTTCACAAATGGGAAGTTCTCCAAGACGGTTCCATTCAACAAAAATTTTCCGTGAGACAACACAACCAACACAATGGCCAACGCTCGAAACAAATCGAGTCCAAAGTTTCGTGTTGTGGTATTATTCATTGGTTCCCCAGCGTTCTTGAAGCCATTTTAAAATGGCGGCTTCTTTCGGATTGTTGCCTGGTGTATAGAATTCTGACGATGCAATTTCTTGTGGAAGAAATTCTTGACGAACAAAATTCCCTGCGTGTGCGTGCGCATATTCGTAGTTCTTTCCGTACCCCAACTCCTTCATTAATTTCGTTGGAGCATTGCGAAGATGCATGGGAACAGGTAAATCTCCTGTTTGTTCCACCAACGCCAAAGCCGCATCAATAGCAGTGTAGACAGAATTGCTTTTCGCGCTAGTTGCTAAATAAACGGTGCACATACTTAGCGGAATGCGCGCTTCGGGCCAGCCTATATTTTGAACAGCGCGAAAGGTTGCTTCCGCAATTAAGAGCGCATTCGGATTCGCTAAGCCAATATCTTCGGAAGCCAATATGACCAATCTTCGCGCTATGAATAGCGGGTCTTCCCCGCC
>CAYLOT010000056.1:0-2245 GCA_964385405.1 uncultured Chryseobacterium sp.
CATCTACACAACGCAATTGATCGCATGCAATTTGTCCTTTCTTCCCTTTCAAGGTAAGAGACAGGCGCATAGGGTAATTTCGGAGTGTTGAAGTTATAGGCGCTATAACTACAGTGCTCATGTGCCTGTTGGCTTCGTTGGGTGAAAGCACAATACATGGATGCGTTTTCTTCATTTCTTTTCCAACGGTTGGATCGAGGTTAATCCAGTAAATGCCATAACGCTCTACCATGTCCAATCCTCCAAATTTTCATCTTTGAAAAACTCAGGCAAGCGATCCTTCGGATTATCTCCTTGTGCGGCCTGAACAATGCGTTCCTCCCATCCAACTCTTGCATTTGAAATTGGGCGAATGACCAGTGTATTCGCTACCACTTCCATTTCTAAAGCGTCGGTTAAACCTAACTCTTTCATAAACGAAGCAGGAATAATGACTCCTTTCGAGTTGCCTATGGAAATTATTTTCGATTTCATATCGCCAAAATATCTTTCCACAAAGTTATAACTATGTTGTAACATTTTATATTATTTTTTTCAAAATTGAAAAAAGTAATTCACACTTCGAAAAAATGTCAATTCGCTTCTTCCACATAAAATAATCTGAGACCTTCTTCGTTGCCTTAACTGCGTTGACTTCTTCAAATACGACTTTCATGAATAAACTTGCTACTGCGTTTAAATTCGGAACCATTGCGCTGCTGCTTGCGGCTATTGTTCAGTGCTCTTCTTCTGTGGAACAGGATGCCGAAGGCATGATTCACGATGTGAAAGATGATTCACAAGATGCTTCGCAAGATGTTGCACAAGAAAATAACGCAGGGAATACGGTGGTGACTAGATTTAGCGTTCCGAACGGCTACTCAAGAAAATCCTATGCTGCGCGAACGTTCGGAAATTATTTGCAGCAGTTGCCGCTGAAACCTGCGGGAACGTTAACCAAACGATACAACGGAGAAACGAAACCGAATAAAGTTGCAGCAGCTGTCATTGACATTTCAGTTGGAACTTCAGACCTGCAACAGTGCGCCGATGCGATAATGCGACTGCGCGCAGAGTGGTTGTTCGCAGAGAAACGATTCGACGAAATCGCCTTCGATCTCACGAACGGATTCAACATGAAATATTCCGAATGGAAAAAGGGTAAGCGCTTGAATAGCGCTTGCAACGGTTGGACAACCGGAGGCGCGGCTTCCGAGACAAACGACGACTTCATGAATTACATGAAGAAAATCTTCACTTACGCAGGTACACTCTCCTTGTCAAACGAACTTCAACCCAAAAACATTACAAACCTCGAGGTTGGCGATGTCTTCATTAAAGGCGGATCTCCCGGACACGCCGTTATTGTAGTTGATGTAGCTGAAGGGCGCGAAGGAAAAATATTCATGCTTGCCCAAAGCTACATGCCCGCGCAAGACATAGAAATTTTAAAGAATCCGAATGTAGCAGGAACATCGCCTTGGTTCAAGGCCAGTGAAATAGGCATACTCGAAACACCCGAGTGGGATTTCCAATGGAGCCAATTGAAGACGTGGCCGTGAGTGATTATATTTGAAGATGAAATTTAAAATCTTCACGCTGCTTGCTTTCCTGCAAGCAGGACAAGCTTTTTCGCAGACCTCCGACAATTGGTTTCAAGATGCCAAATTTGGAATCTTTATTCACTGGGGAATTTATTCGGTGAAAGGAATAGATGAGTCGTGGTCTTTTCACAACAGGAAAATTAAGCACAGCGATTACATGGCGCAAGCCAAGGGTTTCACCGCGAAGAATTACAACCCCACAGACTGGGCAAACCTCATCGAACAGTCGGGAGCGAAATATGCAGTAGTCACTTCCAAGCATCACGATGGGGTTGCGTTGTGGGACACGAAGGTTCCTTACTTGAACACTCCTTCCCATCAAAAAAGAAAAACACCTTTCATTAACAGCATTCCGAAAACTTCTCCGGCCGCGCGCGATGTCTATTCACCTTTGATCGCTTCCCTTCAACAAAAAAAAATAAAAATCGGAATCTATTATTCGCTCATCGACTGGAGTCATCCGTGCTATCCTGGCTTTTTGAAAGACAGCACACGCTATAAAATTGGCGACGACCCGGAACGCTGGAGTGTTTTCAAAACATACAACGAAGCACAAATCATGGAACTGCGCAATGATTACAATCCAGATTTGTGGTGGTTCGACGGCGGCTGGGAACATTCGGCGCAAGAGTGGAATGCCTTCGCCATTCGCGATAGCCTGA
>CAYLOT010000057.1:0-1751 GCA_964385405.1 uncultured Chryseobacterium sp.
ATATGTCGAGCAGAATAAATATCCGTGACATCGCTAAAATTCTTGGTGTGTCTGTCAGGAACTGTTTGCCAAGCATATCCTTCAGAATCGACGGTATGTTCGGGAATAACATCCGATGAAAACCCTCTTAGCTCTTCAGCGCGCAACGCTGCAAAGGATTGCACCGATTGTAGTTTGCCATTCGGATAATAATGAGAATCTTGCCAGCAGCGTCTTCCTGTTTGGTCGAGATAATATTTAGTTGTTCGTTGAAGGTGACCATCTTCGCCGTATTCGGTATAGGTTGCAATAGTGCTGTCACGCTTCACACGTTCAAAGTGTGTTCGCTTGCGCGTTGGGTTTATGTAGTTTGTTGTTTCAAGTTGAATGATCCCTTTTTTGAAAATACGTTTCTCGTAAACCTCATTGGTGTTCGACATATACTGAATACATGTGCCGTCCATTAGGTTGCTTGGAGAAATGTCCCAGTAAGTAGAGAAGAAGTAGTTACTTCCAATTTTGTTGTACGGATTGAAGATGCATTGAATCTCTTGTCCACAAATGGAGTTTAGTTTTCCAAGAAACAGAAGAGTCGCGAACAGAACAAGTTTATTCATGTAGATAAAGTTACAGAGACCTTGCTGTACAGACCAAACCTTATTTCGTTCAAGTTTTAGTTGGCATAACTAGCAAATGAGGATTCGAGAACTTTCGGTGTGAAATTTCAAAACTCAATTAGGAGTGATGATACTTACAAGTTACATTTGTTATGCATGAAAAAAGGTAAACATTGAAATTAAATAATCATGGGTCTACTTCCTCTGTTTTTGGTTGGATTAGCCTTTTCCATTGCAGCATTTATCACAATGAAGTTTCCGCCAAAGAAGATTAATGGCATTTACGGATATCGCACACCGAGAAGTATGAAGTCTCAAGAGAACTGGGACATTGCTCAGCGCTATTCTTCTCAGCTCATGCTGAAGCAGGGCTTGGGCATGCTGGCAATAGCTTGTGTGTTAGTTGTACTACCCATTCCAATAGGCGTCTCTGTTGTTATTTCTGTTTCATTGCTAATAATTAGTGTAATTGTGTTGTTTGTTCAAACCGAAAAGAGATTGAAATAAAAAGGCCGACAATCGCCGGCCTTTTTCTTCCTCATCACTTTCAACTTCACAAGTTACTTTACATCAAAGCGGTCAAGATTCATCACCTTGTTCCAAGCCTTTGCAAAATCTTTTACGAATTTTTCTTTCGCGTCGTTGCTTGCATACACTTCCGCAAGAGCGCGCAATTCAGAATTGGAACCGAAAATTAAATCAGCGCGAGTGGCTTTGTATTTCAATTCTCCTGTCTTACGGTCTCTTCCTTCGAAAATCTCTTCCGTTGCATCAGCCGCTTTCCAAGTGGTGTTGATATCAAGAAGCTGAACGAAGAAATCATTGTTCAATTGATCTTTCTTTTTGCTGAAAACACCGTTGTTAGAGTTATCGAAATTTGCATTCAACGCACGCATTCCTCCAACCAATACAGTCATCTCCGGTGCGCTAAGCGTTAGTAATTGAGCTTTGTCAACAAGAAGAGCTTCCGTAGGGACGGTGTATTTCGTTTTTAAATAATTTCTAAATCCGTCGGCCATTGGCTCAAGTACAGCGAAAGAAGCAGCATCTGTTTGCTCTTGTGTGGCATCCATGCGTCCAGGAGTAAACGGAATGGAAATCGTTACTCCAGCATTTTTAGCTGCTTGCTCTACAGCAACGTTTCCACCCAAAACA
>CAYLOT010000058.1:0-1702 GCA_964385405.1 uncultured Chryseobacterium sp.
CTTCGGAAGCCAATATGACCAATCTTCGCGCTATGAATAGCGGGTCTTCCCCGCCCTTGATCATGCGCGCCAAATAGTAAGTGGCTGCTTGGGCATGACTTCCGCGAACGCATTTAATAAACGCCGAGATGACATCGTAATGCATTTCACCGGTCTTGTCGTAACGCGCAGCGTTCGTCTGAATGACGTTTTCTACCGCGGCGTTTTTAATAACGCAAGGCGTTTCTGAAATGGATTCAACAACCAACTCAAGCACGTTGAGCAATCGACGAGCATCGCCGCCGCTGTATTTCATCAACGATTGCGTTTCCTCTAATTGAATATTCTTTGCGCGAAGCGCTTCATCGCGAACAATGACGTCTTCCAACAACTGATTGAGTTCATCTTTGGTGAGCGCATTCAGGGTGTACACCTGCGAGCGCGACAACAAGGCGCCGTTTACTTCGAAGGAAGGGTTCTCGGTTGTCGCGCCAATAAGCGTTACAATTCCCTTCTCAACAGCGCCTAACAATGAATCTTGTTGACTCTTCGAAAAACGATGAATCTCGTCGATGAATAAAATAGCACTCTTCTGAAACAATCCGCCCTTCCCAGCCTGATCCAACACCTCACGAATTTCTTTCACGCCACTATTAATCGCAGAGAGCGAAAAGAAAGGACGTTGTTGCGTTTGGGCAATGATGTTTGCCAAAGTGGTTTTTCCAACACCCGGAGGGCCCCAAAAAATCATGCTCGGAATATGTCCACTTTCAATTATGCTGCGCAACACGGCGCCCTTGCCAATCAAATGCGATTGCCCAACGTATTCATCAAATGTTTTCGGACGCATTCTTTCCGCAAGTGGCGTGCTCATAGCAAGTCGGGTCTTCGTGTTTTCGTTTTTTCAAACGCCTGCTGCATGCGCCACTCTTCAATGGCTTTGAAATTTCCCGAAGTCAATACATCTGGAACTTTCCAACCGTTGTATTCCGCAGGACGGGTATATACCGGCGGAGCTAACAAATTATCTTGAAATGAATCGGTCAACGCACTTGTTTCATCGTTCATCACGCCAGGTATCAATCGCACAATCGCATCTACCAAAACAGCTGCTGCTAATTCGCCTCCACTTAATACATAATCTCCTATTGAAATTTCGCGCGTCACATAGTGATCACGCAAACGCTGATCAATGCCCTTGTAATGTCCGCAAATCATGAGCAAATTCTTTCCCAACGAAAAGGTGTTGCACATACTCTGATTCAGTCTATCTCCATCCGGAGTCAAATAAATAATCTCGTCGTATTCGCGCTCGGCCTTCAACTTATCAATGCAATCCGCAATGGGTTGAATAAGCATCACCATACCTGCTCCTCCGCCAAACTGATAATCGTCCACACTCTTATGCTTATCAGTTGAGTAATCGCGAATGTTGTGAATGTGTATTTCACACAAGCCGTTCTTCTGCGCGCGATTCAAGATTGAATCTGCAAAAGGCCCGTCGAGCAGGCGCGGAAGAATGGTGAGTATGTCTATTCGCATGCTACAGTTTTATAATTACAAATTCTGTTCTTCTGTTTTTCGCTCTTCCAGATTCGGTGTCGTTCGATGCAACAGGTTTCGACTCTCCGAATCCCTTAGCAGAAAGCTGCTCCACCTTCACTCCCTTCGAAACTAAAAAATCCTTCACTTGGTTCGCTCTTCCCAATGAAAGCGATTCATT
>CAYLOT010000059.1:0-1621 GCA_964385405.1 uncultured Chryseobacterium sp.
GATCTCTCACTATTTCAAACATTGTTTGGAAGAGGCTTGCAGATTGGAAGGCGTAAGATTGGGCAACATTATCAAAAAGCCAATTGACGGTTTGGTGAACTATCATGTAAAATACGTATTCACCCACGCAGAATGAAAGGAGCTATTTTCGATTTAGATGGTGTCTTGGTAGATACGGCAAAGTATCATTATCAAGCTTGGAAAAGATTAGCTAACTCAGTTGGAGTGGAATTTTCTTTGGACGACAATGAGCATTTGAAAGGGGTGAGCAGAGCCGAGTCTTTGGAGTTAATCTTGAAGAAGGGAAACATCGAGAAATCGGCAGAGGAGAAGCAAGCGCTCATGGACGTGAAGAATGAGTGGTATTTGGAATTGGCTGCAGAAATGAATCCAGATGAGGCATTGCCCGGAGCTATCCCTTTTCTAGAATCGTGTAAGGCGCAAGGAATTAAAATCGCATTGGGTTCTTCTTCGAAGAACGCTCCCATGATTTTAGATCGTTTGGGCATCACGCATTTGTTCGATGCAATTGTTGACGGAAATGTTGTTTCTAAGTCGAAACCAGATCCAACGGTATTTCTAACCGCTGCTGAAAAACTCGGATTGGATCCAAGTGAATGCATCGTTTTCGAAGACGCAATCTCGGGTGTTCAAGCCGCTAAAACTGGAGGGTTTTATTGTGTGGGTATAGGAACGAAAGAAGTTCTTCCACTTGCCGATGAGATTGCTACTACGCTCGGAGAATATAGTGTGAGGTAACTCAATCCCACCACATGTGCTGATACAGGGACATGTCGGGCTGACTCCAATCGCCACGACCGTTGTAAAACTCAATATCCCCATCGTCGTAGAGTGTAAACACTTTTGAAGTGCCGTAATTGTTAAGTGTGACGATGTACGCTTTCTCGTTCTCTCTTCGCTCGAATAAAAAGGAAGTATAACCGCGATTTCCTCTCCAACCATAATCAACGTCTTGGACAAGATAGTTAGGATTGATGTAACCGCTATTAAATGGGAAGAACTTAACGAACATTTCATTGAAAGATTCGATGCCGTGGTAGTTTTCGGTTGTAAGCTGGAAAGAACAGTATCCCGCTTGTTTTAATTTTTTAGTAATTGTAAATCCTCTTGAAATTAAAATGGAGTCAATTTTTTGCTCATGAGGCTCGTAGGCGCTAACAGGCGCGTAAAATGTATATGAAATTTCGCCCTCAAAATTAACATTCAAATTTGGTAGGAAAGTGTATCCGTTTTGATTACAGTATTCAACCACCTTCCAAAGGATTTCTGCTTCTTGATCTATTTTTTCTTTTTCAACGAAACTCGGAGAAGGGTCTTGAATACTGTTGTTGTAGAACCGTCTCATATAGGTTGAAATCACTGCTGCTCGCCACACTTTAAGTTCGTCCTTAGGAGCGGCATTGATTTTCGCGGGTTCCATTGTTTCGCATTTCCCGAGTTTGAATCCGGAAGAATAAAAGCAATTGCGTAACGTGTTTCCCAAGGAATCTTTTTGAATCCAATTTCCATTCAGTAAATCGTTGACATAATGTTTTTCGGTTTTCAATTTTCCGTTTCGATAGAAGTCTCTTTCGGTTTGTTCTTTTTCATGAAGAATCAA
>CAYLOT010000060.1:0-1617 GCA_964385405.1 uncultured Chryseobacterium sp.
GTCTGGATTAATTTCATGGGGGTAGAAACTCCGGCCTATTACGGAGCAGAGAAATACGCCAAAGAGTTGAATTTGCCTGTTGTGTTTGGACATTTAACAAAGGTGCGAAGGGGATATTATGAATCTTATTTTGAAGTCCTAACAGAAACACCGCAGGATTTTAAAACAGGAGCTTTGATTCAATTGGCGAACGATCGAGTGGCCGAAGACATCAAAAGAGAACCATATCTTTGGCTATGGACCCACAAACGTTGGAAGCACAAGGACAAGAAACCGAAAGAACAGCTATAAAATGGGAGGTTCAAGAGGAAAATCAAAAAAAAAATGAACTCTCCCTTGTTCCTTTCAGAATAATGCATATATTTGCACCCCTATTTTTAGGGACGAAAATCAGACGACTATGAACCGCATTAAGGAACTTGAAAGCAGAATTAACCCAGTACCAACTTACCCAAGCTTTGCTGCTGGAGATACAATCTCTGTAACTTATAAAATTAAAGAAGGTGCTAAGGAGCGTCCTCAAACCTTCACTGGAGTGGTTATTCAAAGAAGAGGTACAGGTTCAACTGAAACCTTTACTGTTCGCAAAATGTCTAACAGCGTTGGTGTAGAGCGTATCTTCCCTTTCGCTTCTCCTTTCATCGAGAGCATTGAAGTAAACAAGCGTGGTAAAGTGCGTCGCGCACGTATCTTCTACTTGCGTAACCTTACTGGTAAAGCTAGCCGTATCCAAGAAAGAAAATACTTCGGGCCTGTGGCTACGAAATAATAGAATACTTTTGATAGAGTGTAGATTAGGGTTCTTCGGAACCCTTTTTTATTGCTGGAAAATCAAAAACGCCCTTCCGTTGAAGAGCGTTTTCGAATCCTTAACCAAAACCTACACCCGAATGGGTGAACCTTACTCTCGTAACGAAGAGCCACTTTGTTAAATTGTGTGGATAAGAAAAAAAAATCTTTCGCGGTCCTTGAATTAATTTCGAGATATGAACAATGAAAAAAATCCATCGCTAGCGCACCTTATTGGTTGCGTGGAAGAATTCCATAACGCTTTTCGTATTCCTGTTCGGAAAACACCAACAGGTGAATTGGAAGAACGCGAATACACGCTTCGATTCAATTTAATGAAGGAAGAGAATGAAGAGTATTTGGAAGCCGCGCAGAACGGAGATATTGTTGAAATAGCCGATGCGTTAGGCGATATGCTCTACATCCTTTGCGGCACCATGAATGCGCATGGTTTGCATGAGCAAATGGGTGAGATTTTCGCCGAGATTCAACGCAGTAACATGAGCAAGCTCGACGATAATGGTCAGCCAATCTATCGCGAAGATGGAAAGGTGATGAAGAGCGCGAATTATTTCAAACCGAATATTGCAAAGTTCTTAAAATAGAATAGCCCCGTTGTTGCTATCTTTGCACCTCATTTTTCCCTATGTTAAACATCTCTTTACCCGATGGTAGCGTTCGTTCTGTAGAAGAAGGTACTTCTGCAATGCAATTGGCTGCTCAAATTAGTGAAGGTTTAGCGCGCAACGTGCTAGCCGCAGAAGTTAACGGAAACGTAGTAGACGCTTCGCGTCCGCTTCCGGAAAATGCTACGGTGAAGTTGCTCAC
>CAYLOT010000061.1:0-1547 GCA_964385405.1 uncultured Chryseobacterium sp.
TCAGTTCCATTAAGAATTCCGTCTGCACAAAGCGCAGCACATGGTCCGCAGTTCGGGGTACCAAACTCTCGTGCCTTCTTCCGTCGAACACAATGTGTTCATACACTTCATCGGAAATAATAAAAATATTGGTGTCGCGAACAACCTCTAAAAGCTGGTGCGCATCGTTTAATGAATTCACAGCGCCCGTTGGATTGTGTGGCGTGTTAATGAGCATAAGTTTCGTGCGATCGTTGATTGCAGCTTTCACTTTTTCCCACGGAATGTGGAAGTCTTCGCCTTCCAATTCAATCCAGATTACCTTCCCTCCATTCAACTCAACCGCTGGCGCATAACAGTCGTATGCCGGCGCGAAAAGAATGACTTCATCTCCTGGGAAAATCAAAGTTGAAATGGCAGTGAAGATGGCTTGCGAAGCGCCCGCTGTGATGTTCACTTCCGAATTCCAATCGTAGTTACATCCGTGCTTGGCGTTTAGCTGTTCTGCAATAATCTGACGAAGAACAGGTATGCCCGGCATGGGGGCATACTGATTAAATCCGTCTTTCATGGCCTTGGTTACCAAATCAATTAAACGATCGTCAATTGGGAATCCCGGAAAGCCTTGTCCAAAGTTCAAAGCACCTTCTTGCACAGCAAGGGCCGACATGGTTGTAAATATGGTTGTTCCAACGTTGGGTAGTTTCGATTTCATGGAACGAAGATAAAGATGGATATCGGTTGGGCAAGTTTCCTTAATTTCACAAACATGAAGAAGGCAACACTCATTCTCATTCCCATTCTCTTTCTGTTTCTCATTCTATCCTCAACGCTTCACGCACAGGAGATTCCCACTGCGCTGGGATATTCGAGTAAAATAGCTGGAGAAGAAATCAAATATTTCTCACCCTTGCATGAGTTTGCGAATACGGCTTTGCTAACGAGAGCCAATGGCAAATCGGCCATTTCGCTTCAACTTGAAGTAGAAGAATCGGAAAGCGAAATGCGAACTTTTGAACTACTTATTGGCCATTCAACAGGCACGAGCAGTGGTGACCGTGAGTTTATTTTTTCTATTGATGGAAAAGAATTATTTCATTTCGAAACTTCACCTAAAGAACCAATCGGAACTGTGAAAGCAGGAAGAAGCGATGACGACATTGCTTTTGAATTCCGAACCTTAGAACAAGACATTAACAAAGACGCTTTCGGGTTTCTTCGAATAGAAATACCCGACAGGCTCATTCAAAAAGGTGAACTTACTGTTGTTGGTGTTAACGCTGAAAGTCGTGATTGGTTAATGGTTTTCGAGTACAAGCGCACACTGAAAATTATTACCACGCCTACCCAATTGGTGCTTCGAAAAAACAACAAGCTGCAATTGAACATTGCAGTAGACTACCCTCACTTGCATTTCAAAGCACCAAGCATGACAGTGGTTTCGAAGTATTTCAAAAACACATTTCCCGTAACAACCGGTTACAATTCCATTTCCGTGGAAAGTTATCCCGCAAGCTTTTCAGGCATAGACACCCTTCGGTATTTCATGGGAAACAAATTGGTGCATA